>NZ_JAMYUL010000021.1:0-88972 GCF_040322955.1 Mesorhizobium sp. M0077 | reverse complement strand
TGGTCATGGTGGCGTTCCTTCCAGGGAATCGGTGACGTTGAACATCACCAGCCTGCCATGACCGCCCTCTCTCAGCGAATTTGCAGAACTCTCAGCACACTACACAGCTTGACCGCCGGCCCTCATCTTCAACGTGGTGATTGGCAAAGGCCGATGTGACTTCTGATCTCCCCCCTTGCGGGGGAGATGTCCGGCAGGACAGAGGGGTGTGACGAACTCGGCTTTCGCTACGAAGTTCTTAGGCCTTGTCGCGGATCTGCGTCATCGTCCGCGTCGGCGTGATCGCCTCGGGGTCGAGCCTGATTTCGACGATCGCCGGCTTGCCGCTGGCGCGGGCACGCTCGAAGGCAGGGGCAAAATCTGCCGTGTTCTCGACCGTCTCGCCGTGGCCGCCATAGGCGCGGGCAAGAGCGGCAAAGTCAGGGTTCTTCAGATCGGTGGCGACGACGCGGCCGGGATAGTCGCGCTCCTGGTGCATGCGGATGGTGCCGTAGATGCCGTTGTTGACGACGATGACGATGATCGGCAGGTCGTATTGCACGGCGGTGGCGAATTCCTGTCCGTTCATCAGGAAGCAGCCGTCGCCGGCAAAGGCGATCACGGTGCGGTCGGGATGGAGCGCCTTGGCGGCGACCGCGGCCGGCGTGCCATAACCCATCGAACCGGAGGTCGGCGCGCCCTGCGTGGCGAAGCGGCGAAAGCGGTGGAAGCGGTGCACCCAGGTGGCGTAATTGCCGGCGCCGTTGGTGAAAATGGCGTCCTCGGGCAGAACCTTTTCCAGGTAATTCATGATCGGTCCCATCTGGACCGGGCCGGGGCCGGTCTCAGGCGGCGTCGACCAGTCGAGGTAGGCGGCATGGTGCTTTGGCGTCTCATCCGCCCAGGCTGGCGCGGAGGCTGGCTTGCGCTTGGCGAAGGCTTCGACGAAGGCCGATGGCGAGGCGTTGATCGCCAGCGTCGGCCGGTAGACGCGGCCGAGTTCACCGGCGTCGGCATGGACATGGACCAGCGTCTGGTCGGGATAGGGGCTTTTCAGCAACGTGTAGTCGGAGGACGGCATCTCGCCCATGCGGCCGCCGATCAGCAGCACCAGGTCGGCCTGCTTGATGGCGGTGGCCAGCTTCGGGTTGATGCCGATGCCGACATCACCGGCATAGTTCGGGTGCAGATGGTCGAACAGCATCTGGCGGCGGAAGGAGCAGCCGACCGGCAGCGACCAGGCCTCGGCAATGGTGCGCATGCGAGCCACCGCTTCCTCGTCCCAGCGTGTGCCGCCGAGGATGACGAAGGGACGCTTGGCCTTGGCCAGAAGCTTTTCCAAAGCATCGAGTTCGGCTTCGCCGGGCCGGGTTTCGACCGGCGTGTGCGGCAAGGCCGCGGGCGCGTCGACAAGACTGGTCAGCATGTCCTCCGGCAGCGAGACGACGACGGGGCCGGGGCGGCCCGATGTCGCGAGAGCAAAGGCGCGGGTGACGAGTTCGGGGATGCGCGCGGCATCGTCGATCTCCACCACCCATTTGGCGATGTCGCCGAAGAAGCGCTTGTAGTCGACCTCCTGGAAAGCCTCCCGCTCCTTGGCGTGGCTGGCGACCTGGCCGATGAACAGGATGACGGGTATCGAATCCTGCATGGCAATGTGAATGCCGGCCGACGCATTGGTGGCGCCGGGGCCGCGGGTGACGAAGCAGATGCCGGGCTTGCCGGTCAGCCGCCCCTGGCAGTCGGCCATCATGGCGGCGCCGCCTTCCTGTCGGCAGACAATGGTGCGGATGGGCGAGTCATGCAATGCGTCGAGCACCGCGAGATAGGATTCGCCGGGCACGCAGAAGATGCGGTCGGTGCCGTTCGCCTCGAGTGCGTCGACAATCAGTTGTCCACCGGTCTTCATCGTCCAGACTTCTCCAGTTCGGCAAGGATTTCTTGCGTGTGTTCGCCAAGGCGCGGCGAGGGACGCTCATAGACGAGCGGCGTGCCCGACATCACCATCGGCGCGCGCACCGAGGGCAGACGATTGCCATGGCCATCGTCCAGGTCGAGGCGCATGCCGCGTGCGATCGTCTGCGGGTCGGCAAACATCTGGCCGATATTGTTGATCGGGCTCGCCGGCACGCTTGCCGCTTCGAGCTTGGCCAGCAACGGGTCTCGGTCCCAGTTCTTCAGCGTCTCGATCATGTGCTCGCGCAATTTCACCCGGTTGGCGACGCGGGCCGGATTGGTGGCGAAATCGGGATTCGCTGAGAGATGGTCGAGACCGACGGCGGCGCAGAATTTGGCGAACTGGCCGTCATTGCCGACCGCCAGGATGATATGGCCGTCCCTGACCGGGACAACCTCATAGGGCGCAATGTTCATATGCGCATTGCCCATCTGTACCGGCGCCTTGCCGGAGACGAGATAGTTGAGGTTCTGGTTGCCGAGCGCCGAGATCTGGGTGTCGAACAGGGCCATGTCGATATGCTGGCCTTCGCCGGTCTTTTCGGCATGGCGAAGCGCTGCCTGGATGGCGATCACCGAATAGAGGCCGGTGAAGATGTCCGATATGGCGACGCCAGCTTTTTGCGGCTCGCGCCCGACCTCGCCGGTGATCGACATCATGCCGGCCATGGCCTGGATGATGAAATCATAGCCGGCGCGTGGGGCGTAAGGCCCGTCCTGGCCGAAGCCGGTGATCGAGCAGTAGACGAGCTTTGGATTGATCGCCTTCAGGCTCTCGTAATCGAGCCCGTATTTCTTCAGGCCGCCGAGCTTGAAGTTCTCGATCAGAACGTCGGCCGTGGCAACCAGCCGGCGCACCGTCTCGGCCCCTTCGGGCGTCGAGAAATCGACCGCGATGGAGCGCTTGCCGCGATTGCAGGAGTGGTAATAGGCGGCCGACAGGTTCTCGCCATCATGGCTCATGACGAAGGGCGGACCCCATTTGCGGGTATCGTCGCCGCCATCGGGGCTCTCGACCTTGATGACATCGGCGCCGAGATCGGCCAGCAATTGTCCTGCCCACGGGCCGGCCAGGATGCGGGCGAGTTCGACGACGCGGACGCCTTTCAGCGGAGGTTCAGCCATAAATCACCAAAAACGGGTGGGAACCGCAGCCTCTATCAATCCGGGATGCCGCTGTCACGAGGCTTGCAGTGGGCCAGCGATGTCACTGTTTGAGCACGCTATCGGCCCAGGCAGCGAAATCGTCCATAACGGTGTCGCGGTTCACCTCGTTCAGGCTTTCGTGGCGGGTGTCGGCGTAAACCTTTGAAACCAGATTCGAAAAGCCCATCGCGCGCATCCGCTTGGTGAGATGATCGATGCCTTTGCCATAGTCGGAGGCCGGATCCTTCTCGCCGCCGACGATGCTGACGGGCAGGTCGCGCCTGATGCCGGCAAAGCCCGCATCCTTGCCGCCTTTCTGCGCCATCTCCACGACATCGCGCCACATCGAGATCGAGGCATCCCAGCCGCACAGCGGGTCGGCAATGTACTTGGCCACTTCAGCCTCGTCGCGCGACAGCCAGTCGAACGGCGTCTTGTGGTTGGGCACCGCCTTGCCCCAGGCCTGGAAGGTCAGTTTGGGCAAGACGCGTGAGGGAACATCGGAGCCGAGCCTGAAGCGCTCATAAGCGAGGATGGCGAGTGCAAGCTGACCAAGCAGGCCTTGTGAGAAATTGCCGTTCCAGATCGCCGCGGCGTGGACGCGCGGCGAGTGCGCCAGCAGGTAGTTGAGCGCCACCGACGCACCCATCGAATGGCCGAACAGGATGACCGGCAGGCCGGGCTGCTCCTTCGCAATCAAATCGTGGACTGCGTCGACATCGGAGATCACCTTGGCCGGGCCGCTTGTGCCGGCGAACCTGCCGAGCGGGGCATCGGGCGCCTTGGTCGCGCCATGGCCGCGATGGTCGTGGACGTAGACATGAAAGCCGCCGGTGCTGAGGTAATCGGCGAAGCGGGCATAGCGCGCCGCATGTTCGGCCAGGCCGTGATTGACCTGGACTACCGCGCGTGGAGAGCCCCCCGCGTGCTTCACATAGAGGTTGAGCGTGGCTCCGGTCGGTGAGGCCAGCGTCGTCTGCTCGTCAAATGCCATCTCTCGCTCCCGTCGCGACTGTTGGGCGACGGCGTGACCGGCGTCAAGGGGAGGGCTATTGACAGTATGCTGTCAATTTGATTACATGACAGCATACTGTCAAGATAGCGAGCATGAGCATGAAAACCTTTTCGACCGTTTCGCGCCGCGCGTTTCTGCTGGCGAGCCTGTCATCCGCAATGCTCCTGCCCGGCATTGCATCCAGCAAAACCAGGGAGATGACCATGAAGACCTCAACCATTGCCGGCCCGCAGGGCCAGCTTGCCGGCTACGACATCAAATCCGGCGGCGGCCTGCCGATCCTGTTCGCGCATGGCGATTGCAGCCGCGCCACACAGTGGAACCGGGTGATGCAGCTCACCGCAGGTGGCCGTGAGGCGGTCGCCTTCGATTTTCGCGGCCACGGCGCATCGGCGCCTGCAACTGATGCCGACTACGGCTATGACGGCCGTGCCGACGATATTGGTGCGGTGGCCGATGCGTTCGGCCTGAAGCGGTTTGTCCTCGTTGCACATAGCGGCGGCAGTGGGGCCGCGCTCGCCTATGCCGCCGGCAATGCCGACCGTGTTGCCGGCATCCTGCTGGTCGATCCGGCGACCGATCCGCGCGCCCTGCCCAAAGAGATCCGCGACGGGTTCGTGCGCGATCTGGCAGGGCCAAACGGCGGCGATGTGCTAAGCGCTTATTACACCTCGATCGCCGGCTCCAATGAAGATGTCCGCAAACAGGTCATCGCCGATGCGGCGGTGGTCGATCCGGCGGCTCGGGCAGGCGTCGGCAAGGCGCTGGCGGAATGGAATCCCGAGCCGACGCTCGACGTCTATCATGGGCCGATCTTCGTGCTGGCCACGGAGGCCAATGACAATGCGGCGGCCCTGTTTCGGCTGCGCAGCGGAATTGGCCACAGAACCGTCGCCGGTTCCGGCCATTGGGTGATGCTTGACAAGCCGGAGGCGGTGGCTGAAGCCGTCAACACTTTCGTTTCCACCATCGAGGCCGGCCAGAAATGACAAGCAGGACCGAAGCCGGAGATGTGCTCACCGAACTGGTGCTTGCCGTGTTCCGGCTGAATGGCGGGTTTCTCGACGCGGCCGACCGGCTGGCGGAGCCTGCCGGGTTGACGGCGGCGCGCTGGCAGGTTCTGGGCGCGGTGCTGAAGGAGCCGAAATCGGTGGCCGACATTGCCCGCGACATGGGGCTTGCCCGCCAGAGCGTGCAGCGCCTTGCCGACATTCTGGCCGCCGAAGGGCTCGCCGCCTATGCGGACAACCCGGCGCACCGCCGCGCCAAGCTCCTGGCGATGACCGATGCCGGCCGGGCCGCGATCAGGGATATCGGCACGCGCCAGCATGTCTGGGCCAACCGCATCAGCGAGGGCATCGAGCCTCGCGTGCTTGAGACCGCGCTTGATCTGCTGCGTATGTTGACGAAGCGGGTCGAGGAGGGCGGGGTCTGATCGACCGAGCGATTGTTTTTTGCGGCGGACGAAAGAAATCGTAATTCTGACATGTCACACGTTTCTAGCTTGCGCTATGAAACGCTAGGAGTGCTGGAATGCGGATATCGGCGATATGGGGTGCGGTGTTGGTGGCGCTGGCCGGTGTCGGCCTAGCGCGCGCCGATGTGAAGATGAGCGGCTCCTTCGTGGCCGATGCTGCCTGTCCAGCAACGCAGGCAATCAAGAGCGGCAAGAACCCCGGCAATATCGCGACAACGGCTGGACAGAGCTACGACCTCCTGGCCGGCAACAAGGATGCGCCGACGCATTACCTCATCCGCGTGCCGGGCGCCGATCCTGAGCGTCGCTGGGTCAAGATCAGCTGCGGTCATGTCACCGGCGGCAGCGCAGCCGCCCTGCCGGCCGCGCCCGCCGATCAGGGCAAGCCTGCGGCTTCGGGAAAACCCGAATATGTCTTTGCGCTGAGCTGGCAGCCGGCCTTCTGCGAAACCAAGGCAAGCAAGCCCGAATGCCAGGCGCAGACGGCGGGCGGTTTCGACGCGTCGCATTTCACTTTGCATGGTCTGTGGCCGCAACCGAACGGCAATTTCTATTGCCAGGTGCCGGCGAGCGACAAGGCCAATGATAATCCGGCCCATTGGGCCGACCTGCCGCCGGTCAACCTCGATGCCAATACGCGCGCCGAACTCGACCAGGTGATGCCTGGCACCGCCTCCAAGCTCGAACGGCATGAATGGATCAAGCACGGCACCTGCTACGGCAAGAGCCAGCAGGAGTATTTTGCCGAGGCGCTGAACCTGATGCGGGCGGTGAATGCCTCGCCGGTGCGCGAGCTCTTCACCAGGAACGTCGGCAAGCAGCTGACTTCGGACCAGATCCGCAGCACCTTCGACAGCGCCTTCGGCGCCGGGGCGGGCGCGCGGGTGCGTGTCTCCTGCCTGGTCGATCCGTCGAGCGGCAGGCGGCTGATCGGCGAGCTGACGCTCGGCCTGACCGGCCCGATCGGTCCGGACAGTTCGCTGGGCACTCTCATGCTCGCCTCGGCGCCGACGACCAAGGCGGGCTGTCCGAAGGGTTCGGTCGATGCGGCCGGGTTCCAGTAGGATATCCGTCTGTCGCTTGGCAGTGACGCGGTGATATGGTTTGGCTGTGATTCATTCGGCGGGGGTGGCGATGAGTGGCATGACATCAGGCGGGCTGGCGCGGCTGGCTTTCTGGGCCAGGGGAATGACAGCCATAAAAGACGGCCGCATGGAATGGCCGGGCTTTTCCTATACCGATGCCGAGTGGGCGCGCATGCGCGTGCTTGCCGCGCCGATCGGGGCAGGCCGCTACCAGCTGTTCACTTGGGTCAATGCCGCGATCTTCATCGCCATTGCCGCGCTCGGCATCGTCTGTGTCTTCCTGCCGCTGGCGACACTTTTGTTTCCGGTGCCGGCCGAGACCAGCGCGCTCAAATTCTCGGCTCTGCTGGCGGCGTGTGCCTTCCTCATAATCGGGCTCGGCTTGCCGATCTCCATGCGCCTGTCGAGCGCGTTGGCCATCTCCCGGGAGATGCGCGCCGGTCTTGTCGGCGAAGCCGGTGACGAAGCGCTGGCAGCAAAAGTGTCTTGGCAGATCAACCGCATCATGCTGGTCATGTGCGGCCTGCTGGTGCCCGGGATTCTGTTGTTCATCGCTTATGACATCGACGCCAGTCCGATCATCACCACGCTGAAATGGCTGGCCATCGCGCTGATAGCCGTTTCAGTTGCGGTCGGCGCGTTGCAGCAGCGCAAGCGGAGCTGACAACCTTATCCGCTGACGCCACGTGTGGACAATGTCCAGGCACTGAGGTCTTCGGCATCGTCATGCGCTTCGCCGACGACGCGGTCACGCCCGGTGGATTTGGCCCTGTAGAGACGCTCGTCGGCAAGGGCGAAGAGATCGGCAAGCGAGGCTACGGTCTCGTCGACAGTGGCGATGCCGGCGCTGACGCTGATGTCGAACCGGTTTACGCACGCCTTGACGGCCTGGCGGAGGTTTTCTCCGAGCAACCTGGCGACCGCATGCGGCTGCGAGCAAAGGATGGCGAACTCCTCGCCGCCGATCCTGAAAACCTGATCGTGCGCGCCGGCCGCCTGGGTCAGTACCTGGGCGATCGATCTCAGCACCCTGTCGCCCTCGGCATGGCCGAAGCGATCGTTGATCGACTTGAAATGGTCGACGTCGACGATCAGCAGGCTGAGCGGCTGGGCCGTGCGCAGGCTGACAGCAACCAGACGTTCGCCGTCGCTGTCAAAGCGTCCCCTGTGCAACAGGCCGGTGAGGCCGTCGCGGCCGACATGTTCGACCAGGGCTTCGTAGCGCTCGCGGTAGGTCAAGGTATCGAAGACGTCGGACAATCCGCGCGGTGCGGTAACCCGCCGCGTTTCGAACCATCTGAGGTAGGCGACAAGCATGGCGCTGTAAGCAAAAGCGGCACCCATCTTGGCGAACCAGCCGCCGAAGAAGACGGCGATCGGTGCGCCTGCGACGAAATGCAGGGCGGTGAAAAATCCGGCCTGGTCGAAGGTGAGCACGCAGGCGACGCAAATCAGGATGCGGGAGAACGGCGCCTTGCGCAGATAACGCCCGAGCTTTTCGTAAAGCAGGATGATCAGGATGGCGTCGATGAAGAGCAGCGTCGTGCCCCACACCATCAGCCAGCCCAACTGGTCGATGAAACCGATATCGGGAAGCTTGCCGTCGGAAAGGGCTGAAATATCGTGCAGGCGCAGGATCAGGACCAGCCCGATCATCAAGGCGTTGCCGAGCAAAAGGCCATAGATCGGCTGGCGCACCGTGGCCGCATCTTCCTTCATGTAGAGCAGAAGCAGCATCACCAGCTTGCCGGAAAACAGCACCGCCGAGCCTGGCGAGACCATGCCGAAGGGCAGGGCGACATAGAAGACGCTGGCGAGATAGGTTTCGAGGAAATGCATGGCGCCCAGCGCGCAGACGAAGACGCCGAGGCCGATGCGATCCCTGAAGCGGAACAGCGTGACCATCACGCTGAAGTAGACGACCGCTTCGGCAAGGAGCAGGAAACTGTTCAGCACTACCTTCGGTCCGATCTTTACTTTCGATCGCGACAGGCCAGCGATCGATCCTGTTTTGACGCTGAAGGGTTAACCGGGGATTTCAACGCTCCCTACAACCGGCGGAAAACTTAACGTGCGGTGTACACCCGGCTTGAAATGGCAAAAGCGATTGCCGTTCGGCCCGGCATCGCCTACATAGCGGCCAACCTCCATTCAATCCGACATTTCGGTCAATCATCAAGGAAAGCGCGCGTGGCACGCCAGTTCATCTATCACATGGCCGGCCTCAACAAGGCCTATGGCACCAAGAAGGTGCTTGAGAATGTCCATCTCTCCTTCTATCCCGACGCCAAGATCGGCATCCTCGGCCCCAACGGCTCGGGCAAGTCGACGATTCTCAAGATCATGGCCGGGCTCGACAAGGAGTGGAACGGCGAAGCCTGGCTCGCCGAAGGCGCCACCGTCGGCTACCTGGCGCAGGAGCCGGCACTCGACCCGGACAAGACCGTGTTCGAGAACATCATGGAAGGTGTCGCCGCCAAGACCGCCATCATCGAGCGCTACAACGAATTGATGATGAACTACTCCGACGAGACGGCCGATGAGTCCGCCAAGCTCCAGGACGAGATGGACCGGCTCAATTTGTGGGATCTCGAACAGCAGGTCGAGATGGCGATGGAAGCGCTGGGCTGCCCGCCCAAGGATTCCGAGGTCACCAAGCTTTCGGGCGGTGAGCGCCGCCGCGTCGCGCTCTGCCAGCTGCTGCTGCGTCAGCCCGACCTCTTGCTGCTCGACGAACCGACCAACCATCTCGACGCCGAAACCACGGCGTGGCTCGAAAAGCATCTGCGCGCCTATCCGGGCGCCGTGATGATCATCACCCACGATCGCTACTTCCTCGACAATGTCACGGGATGGATCCTCGAGCTCGATCGCGGCCGCGGCATTCCCTATGAGGGCAACTACACCAAATACCTCGAAGCCAAGGCCAAGCGCCTCAAGCAGGAAGGCCGCGAGGACGACGCCCGCCAGCGCGCCATCGGCCGCGAACGCGAGTGGATCCAGTCTAGCCCGAAGGCCCGCCAGACCAAGTCCAAGGCGCGTATCCAGGCGTTCCAGGACCTGCTGGATGCAGCCGACAAGCGGCGTCCGAGCGATACGCAGATCGTCATTCCGCATGGCGAACGGCTCGGCAATGTGGTGATCGAGGCGGAAGGCCTGTCTAAGGGCTTTGGCGACACGCTGTTGATCGAGGGTCTGGAATTCAAGCTGCCGCCAGGCGGCATTGTCGGTGTCATCGGCCCGAACGGCGCCGGCAAGACGACGCTGTTCCGTATGATCACCGGCCAGGAAACGCCGGATGCCGGCTCTGTCCGCATCGGCGAAACGGTGAAGCTCGGCTATGTCGATCAGAGCCGCGATGCGCTCGATCCGTCGAAGACCGTCTGGGAAGAAATCTCGGGCGGCGCCGAAGTGGTCAAGCTCGGCAAGTTCGAAGCCAACACCCGCGCCTATTGCGCATCGTTCAACTTCCGTGGCGGCGACCAGCAGCAGAAGGTCGGCAACCTCTCCGGCGGCCAGCGCAACCGCGTGCATCTGGCAAAAATGCTGAAGACCGGCGGCAATGTGCTGCTGCTCGACGAACCGACCAACGATCTCGACACCGAAACGCTGGCGGCGCTCGAAGACGCGCTGGAAAATTTTGGTGGCTGCGCGGTCATCATCTCGCACGATCGTATGTTCCTCGACCGCCTGGCCACCCACATCCTCGCCTTCGAGGGCGACAGCCATGTCGAATGGTTCGAGGGCAATTTCGAGGACTACGAGCAGGACAAGATCCGCCGGCTCGGCCCCGAGGCCGTCAACCCGCACAGGATGACGTATAAGAGGCTGACACGGTAGGGGAGCAACCGGGGCGGCGAATTTCTCAACTGATACGAGGAAAGCTTGAATGACCGACTGGTCAGCCGCCCAATATCTGAAATTCGAGGATGAGCGCACACGGCCGGCGCGCGATCTTGTTGCGCAGGTGCCGGTGGATTTCCCGCGCCGGGTCGTCGACATCGGCTGTGGGCCGGGTAATTCGACCGAGCTGCTGGTCGAGCGCTGGCCGGATGCCGAGGTGAGCGGTTTCGACACCTCGCCCGACATGATCGAGAAGGCGAGGGCGCGCCTGCCCAGCGTCAATTTCGACCTCGCCGATGCCTCGACATGGCGGCCGGCCGAGCCGGTCAATGTCATCTTCGCCAATGCGGTGTTCCAGTGGCTGCCGACCCATCCGGCAGTCTTCCAGCGGCTGATGGGCTTTCTTGCGCCGGGTGGCGCGCTCGCCGTCCAGATGCCCGACAATCTGCTTGAGCCGTCGCATCGGCTGATGCGCGAGACGGCCGCCGAAATGCCGTTCGCCGCCAAGATGGCTGGTGCTGCGCGCGGACCGCTGCCGGCGGTGTCGTTCTATTATGATCTCTTGTCGCCGCTCTCCATCCGGGTGGATATCTGGCATACGGCCTACAATCATCCGCTGACCGACGCCGAGGCGATCGTCGAATGGGTGAAGTCGACGGGGCTGAAGCCGTTTCTCGATCCGCTCGACGCCGGCGAGCGCAAGATATTCCTCGACAATTACACCGCCAAGATCACCGAGGCCTATCCGAAGACCGCAAACGGCAAGGTGCTGCTGCGCTTTCCGCGTATCTTCATCGTCGCCAAGCGGGCCGGCTAGCACTCTGCACCCGAGGATATCCGCCCACAGCCTGTGGCTTAAGCCGGCGTAAACCGGCGGGGTGAGAAAAGTGTTGTGTCGCGCCCCTTCGTCGTTCACATGAGAACGACAATGCCTGCGCATGGACGGACTGGATATGCATCGCGTCATCATCAGCGGCATCGGCGTTGAAATCCCTGAAGCCAAGATCACCAATGAAGAACTGGTCGCCAGTTTCAACGCCTGGGTCGACACGGAGAATGCGCGCCGGCAAGGCACGGATGAGACGCTGCTGCAGAAATCCGACAGCGCCTTCATCGTCCATGCCTCGGGCGTCCAGACCCGGCATGTGATCGAGCGCGAAGGCATTCTCGATCCGACCCGCATGGCGCCGCGCATTCCGGCGCGGCCCGATGATGCACTGTCGCTGCAGGCCGAGTTTGGAGTGGCCGCGGCCCGGAAGGCGCTCGACCATGCCGGCCTGAAGCCGTCCGACATCGACCTGGTGATCTGCTCGGCCTCGCACCAGCAACGGCCCTATCCGGCGATCGCCATCGAAATGCAGGAGGCGCTGGGCACCAAAGGCGCCGGCTTCGACATGGGGCTTGGTTGTTCATCGGCCGCGGCCGCCTTGCACATTGCGGCCAATCTCGTGCGGGCGGGTGCGCACAAGCGCGTGCTGGTGGTCACGCCGGAGATCATCACCGGCCATCTCAATTTCCGCGATCGGCAGACGCATTTCATCTTCGGCGATGCATCGGTGGCGATGGTGGTCGAGGGGGTGGGCGAGGGCGAGAGGCGGCCGGGGCGTTTCGAGGTGCTGGACACGCGCACCTGGACGCAGATGTCGAACAATATCCGCACCAATCTGGGCTATCACACCCGCACCGCCCAGGACGATCCTTACATGATCAACCTCGAAGGCAATCTGATCAAACAGGTCGGCAACAAGGTGTTCAAGGAAGTCACCGTCGCCGGCCACAAATTCATTGTCGAATTCCTCGCCGAACACGGGCTGACGCCGCAAGCCATCAGGCGCTTCTGGCTGCATCAGGCCAATGCGCGCATGAACGCCATGATCCTGAAACTGGCCTTCGGCCACGAGGTTGACCACGACCGCGCGCCGATGGTGCTGGAGCGGCTCGGCAACACCGCCGGCGCCGGCGCCATCATCGCGCTGTCGGAAAACCACGCCGACATGAAGCCCGGCGATTTCGGCGTGCTGTGCGCCTTCGGCGCCGGCTATTCGATCGGCGGCGCGCTTTTGCGGATGCTGTAATCAGGCCGGCATGAACGGCACCAGCATCGGTACGCTGCGGGCATAATCGTCATAGGCGTTGCCGAGTTTTCCGCGCAGAAAGCGTTCCTCCAGCCTTGCCTTCATGACGATGCCGATGGACGCCATCAGCCGGTTTGATCGAATCATCATCGCTTTCGACTGGACCCGAGCCCACGGCTACGGCTATTTGCGACGTCATCCTGCAGAAGGAACGAAGCCATGCTGGACCTCTTCCCGGAGTCTGAGAAGCCGGTCGACATCATCCCCGCCAGGAAGCTGTCCGCCAAAGTGGCCGATTTGTACGTCGCCCCGTCGAATCACTTCCAGACGCGCCCGGTGGAAGCATTGCAGCTCGGTTTCGAAGGCATCGACGGCGACTTCCACGCCGGCGCCACCCGTCGTTCGGGCGGTCGCGAACCCTGGTATCCGCGCGGCACCGAAATCCGCAACGAGCGGCAGATATCAATCGTAGCAGCGGATGAAATCGCCGTCATTGCCGAGCGGATGGGGCTGGCCGAGATCAAGCCGGAATGGATCGGCGCCAATCTGCTGATCGAAGGCGTGCCGCATCTCTCGATGCTGCCGTCAGGCACGCTGCTGTTCTTTAGAGGTGGCGTGACGATCAAGGTCGATGCGCAGAACGGGCCTTGCCGGCTTGCTGGACGTTCGATCGCCGAAAACGCCGGGATGGCCGATCGGGAGGCCGGCGCGCTGGCCTTCCCGAAGGCGGCGAAACGGCTGCGCGGCCTCGTTGCCTGGGTCGAGAAACCGGGTCGTATGACAACAGGGGAAGAGATCTCGGTGCGCGTGCCCGAGCAGTGGATTTATCGATCCTAGTACCGGGCTAGGGCACGGGCTGCGCCGCCGGGGCGACGCAGCCGGATTTCAAGACGCGCTCAGGCCGCCTTGCGGTTCTTCTTGGCGCCCTGCGCCTCGACGGAAACGTGGTCCCACTTTTCCCACAGCGCGATGCGGTTGGCGTATTCCTGCTTGATCATCGGCAGGCCGCCATCGCCGAAGAAGACGCGCAGCGGCGGCTCGGCCGCGTCGACGATTTCAAGCATCGCCGGTCCGGTGGCCTCGGGGTCGCCGGCGACCGAGTTGGCGCGGCGTTCCGCCATCTTGGCGCGGGCCGGCGCGTAAGCCTCGATCGCTTTGGAGACCTTGCCGAGGCGCCGGACCAATCGGTGGAGAAGCCGCCCGGTTCGACAAGCGTCACATGGATGCCGAATTCGGCGACCTCGATGCTGAGCGACTGGCTGAAGGCTTCGAGCGCCCATTTCGAGGCATGGTAAAGGCCGAGCGACGCAAAGGCGTTGACGCCGCCGATCGACGAGATCTGGATGATGTGGCCGGAGCCCTGCGCCCGCATGATCGGCAAAGCGGCCTGGGTGACCCAGAGCGCGCCGAACACATTGGTTTCGATCTGGTCGCGGGCTTCCTGTTCGCTGACTTCCTCGATGGCGCCGAAATGGCCATAGCCCGCATTGTTGATGACGACGTCGAGCCGGCCAAAGCGCTTGTGCGCCTCGGCGATGGCCGCTTCGACAGCCTTCTTGTCGGTGACGTCGAGCTTGATCGCGGCGACATTATCGCCGTATTTCGCGACGAGATCGGCGAGCGTGCCGGCATCGCGCGCGGTTGCGGCGACACGGTCGCCGCGAGCGAGTGCGGCCTCGGCCCAGACTCGGCCAAAGCCTTTCGACGATCCGGTGATGAACCAAACCTTGCTTGTCATGACGTGGAATCCTTGCCCATGCGGGCCGTGAACTGGGAAGCGGAGGCTTCTCCGCTTCCGCGATATACGGTGCGTCGAGCGATTTTCCAGAGGCGAGGGGGAATCTTTTGGTCACGACATCGTGTGGAGCAGGACCTTCGCCGGTCAGGGATAGCGCACCGGGCTCGACCAGGCCGGGTCGTCATGCTTTTGCCAGTAGAGCGCCATCAAGCGCTTTGTGATCCCGCCTATCTTGCCGTCGGCGACAGCAGCGCCGTCGATCACTGTCACCGGCATGATGCCGCCGGCGGTGGAAGTGATGAAGACTTCGTCGGCAGCCTTCAGCGCGGCAACGCTGACGTCGACGGCCGTGGTGGGAAGCGCTGCCTCGGCGCAGAGGTCGAAGACGGTGCGCCTGGTGATGCCGGGCAGCACGCCGGTGGCTGGCGTCGACAGCCTGCCGTCCTTGACGCAGAACACGTTGAAGCCGGGGCCTTCGGCGACATTGCCGTTGAAGTCGAGAATCAATGCGGTTTCGGCCCCACGGTCATAAGCGTCGTAGAGGCCGCGCACGAGGTCGAGCCAGTGGTAGTTCTTGATCGCCGGATCGATCGAGACCGGCGGAATGCGCACCTTGTCGCTAATGGCGACATGCAGGCCGCGCCGCAACTGCTCGGCATTGGCGACCGAGCCGAAGGGAACTGCGAAGGCCATGAAGCGGTTGACCGCCTGGCGCGGATCGCGGCTGAAGGTCGGCGAGGCGCCGCGTGTGCACAGCATTTCGACATAGGCGGCGCGATGGCCTGACAGCGCCACGCAATTGTGCAGAATCTCGGCCACACCATCGCGGTCGGACGGGATCGTCATGCGCAGTTTTTGCAAGCCGGCGAAGAAGCGGTCGAGATGCAGGTCGAGTCGGAAGAAGCTCCCGTCCCAGACATGCACGGTGTCGTAGGTGGCGTCGGAATGCAGAAAGCCCCAATCCAGCACCGAGATCTTGGCCTGCGACATCGGCAGATACTGGCCGTCGAGGAAGGCGATGCCGTCGGGATAGGAATGCGGATCGATGTGGCGGTCGGACATGGAAGGCAATGGCACGATGCTACCCGCTGCTGAGCTTCGGTTCATGGCGATTGGTCCCTTCGGCTTGATACGGCAGAGTCAAGCTAATGGTCCCCTGCAGACGGCATAGGGCCACCCAACCATCGCTGTTTGTCCTAGGTAGCACATTCGATATGCCCTATGGTCCGGCTTGAAAATATCCGGCCGGGAGGGGCAAAATGGGCAGATCTTTTCGGACCATCAGCTTTGCAATTTTCCTCGTCTTCGTCACTGGCGATGCCTTCGCGCAATGCGCTCGCGAGGGCGAGGCGCTGTGCCAGAACGGCCAGACCTATCGTTGCGAGAAGACGGGCAGCGAACTGACGCCGATCTTTCAGAACGTGCCTTGCGTGGTCAACGCGGCGGGGCTCAACGGCGTCTGGACCGGCAGCGGTCATCAAAGTCCGGCCGGTGCTGCCGGTGCCGATTGGGCGATCGCCATGACCGTCGGCGATGGCGCCGCGTCGATCGACTATCCGTCGCTCGGCTGTGGCGGATCCCTGACCCAGATTTCCCGGGACGACAGTTCGGCGGAATACCGAGAAAACATCAGCTACGGCCAGGACAAGTGCATCGACGGCGGAAGCGTCACAGTGCGGTTCTTCAAAGGGAACCTGTCCTGGACCTGAGTTGGCCAGGCGGACGGCCAGCCCTACAATGCGGTTGCCGTATTGAAGCGACGGTAGCTGAAGTTATTCCTCTTGGTCCTCTGCATCGAGCAGGCGCGTGGCGCGCCAACGGGTCAGCACCATGTTTGTTTGCTCGATGACGAAGAACCGCGCCGAGTCGCGGTCATAGCCCTCGGCCAGCAGCTTTTCATAGTCGGTATGGCCGTGCCTGATATGGGCGATCGTCGCCAGCCAGACCGCGATGCCCGGCGGCAGCGTCTTCATGTGCACGGCGCCGGCCTCGGTGCGGATTTTCTCCATATCGGCATAGGGCGCCAGGGGCAGCAGTGCGGTCAGCGCCTTGGCGATGGCGCGGCGGCGGCCGGTGGGCGCGCTCATTTTTCGTCACGCCCGGCAATGGTCGCCTCGGGAAAGGCGTCGGTCGAGGCGAAATAGGGCTTGATGTCGATCACCGGGGTGCCGTCGAGCACATCGATGGCGTCGATGGCGATGCGGCCGTGGTCGATGTCGACGGCGATCAGGCCGGCGATATGCAGCCCGACTGGGTTCGGCCGGGCAGGGGAGCGCAGCGAGAAAACGCCTTTCGGCTCAGCCGCATGGCGGGGTCTCTGGACAATCAGTGCCCGCGGCGCGTGATGCAGCCAGGACAGGATGACGATGTGGCTGGCCCGCTCCAGCGCAAGCAGGCCGTCGCGATAGGCAGGGTCGATGAGAACCGTGGCCGCCTGTCCGGTCTCGCGCGCCGCGCGCATGTTCTTTGGGCAGGTTTGCCTGGATGTCCATGGCGAGGCGATGCGGCCGATGAACACGATATGGCCATCCGCCGGCATGTCAGCCGGGTCAGTTTGCAGGAGCTTTTCGCCGTCGCGCTTCTCGAACATGGCTTTCGCCCTAGCACAAGTTTCCAGCCGATCGTCAGGGAAAAGCGGTTCTCTCAGGCGGGGATCATGTGTGCGGCATTTTCTTGTCAGGAAGCGACATAGGCCTTGCCATGTCGTCAAAGCTGACATAAACATATGTTTATATCTTTTTCAACGAGAGCGCGCCGATGCATGTTTCGCTCGATACGATGGTTGATACGTTGAAGGCTGCGGCCGAATCGAGCCGGCTCCGCATCCTGGCGCTGCTGTCGCGCGGCGATCTCACCGTGTCCGACCTCACCGAGATCCTCAGCCAGTCGCAACCGCGGGTGTCGCGGCATTTGAAGCTGCTGCTGGAGGCCGGGTTGATCGGCCGCTACCAGGAGGGCTCGTGGGCCTTCTTCCGGCTGTCGGATACGGATTCCGCGCGCGACTTCGTCATGGGGCTGGTCTCTGGCATTCGCGGCGCCGATCCACAGGTCGAGCGCGATCTCGAGCGGTTGGCATCGGTCAAGCGCAAGCGCCAGGACCGTGCCGCCGAGTATTTCTCCGAGAACGCCGCCAGTTGGGATCACATCCGCTCGCTGCATGTGCCGGACCGCGCGGTGGAAGCCGCACTCCTCAAGCTGGTCGGCAAGCGGCCATTCCAGTCGATGCTAGACCTCGGCACCGGTACCGGGCGGCTGCTGGAGATATTTTCGCCGCTCTACCGGCGCGGTGTCGGCATCGACATGTCGCGCGAAATGCTGACGGTGGCGCGGGCCAATCTCGACAAGGCAGGCATCGCCAATGCCCAGGTCCGCCAAGGCGACATTTTCGCGCCGCCGGTCGAGCGCGACGCCTTCGACCTCGTCACCATCCATCAGGTGCTGCACTATCTGGACGATCCCGCCCGCGCCATCCGCGAGGCGGCAAGGCTGCTGCGCCCGTCGGGCCGGCTGGTGATCGTCGATTTCGCGCCGCATGCACTGGAATTCCTGCGCGACCAGCATGCGCATGTCAGGCTGGGCTTTTCCGACCGCCAGATCTCCGAATGGTTTGCCGATGCCGGGCTCGATCTCGAGGATGCCCAGGAATTCGAGCCGCGCGGCGGCAACGAAGCCAGGCTCACCGTCAAGCTGTGGCTCGGCCGCGACCGCCGCATGCTGATCGCCGAGCCTTCAAATGACACCCAACCCACCAAAGCGTACCCTATGGGGGAAATCGCCTGATGAACCAGTTCCGCTTTTCCCGCCGTCCCGACATTGGCGACAAGGTCCGCGTCTCCTTCGAGTTCTTCCCGCCGAAGACCGACGAGATGGAAGCCAGGCTCTGGGACACCGTCACCAGGCTGGAGCCGCTGAAGCCGAGATTCGTCTCGGTGACCTATGGCGCCGGCGGCTCGACGCGGGAGCGCACGGCGCGCACGGTCAAGCGCATCCTGAACGAGACGGCGCTGACGCCGGCGGCGCACATGACCTGCGTCGACGCCGCCCGCCATGAGGTCGATGCCGTGGTCCGCGAATTCGCCGATATGGGCGTGAAGCGCTTCGTTGCGTTGCGCGGCGATCCGGCGGCGGGTGTCGGTACGGCCTACCGGCCGCATCCCGATGGCTATGCCAATGGCGCCGAACTTGTCGGAGCGCTGAAGGACGCCGGCGATTTCGACATCTCGGTCTCGGCCTATCCCGAAAAGCATCCGGAAAGCCCCGACTTCGCCACCGACTTCGACATGCTGAAGCGCAAGGCCGACAATGGCGCGACGCGGGCGATCACCCAGTTCTTCTTCGACAACGATCTCTACGAGCGTTATGTCGAGAAGGCGCGCCGTGCCGGCATCTACATCCCGATCGTGCCTGGCATCCTGCCGGTGCACAATTTCACCCAGGTCGCCAATTTCTCGGCGCGCTGCGGCGCGCTGGTGCCGGCATGGCTGGTCGAGCGTTTCGAAGGGCTGCACAACGATCCGCAGACGCATGCGCTCGTGGCGTCTGCCGTGGCGGCCGAGCAGGTGCTCGATCTCGTCGAGCGCGGCGTCAGCGACTTCCATTTCTACACCATGAACCGGGCCGACCTGGTGTTTGCCATCTGCCATATGATCGGCATCCGCTCCCACGAAACAGAGGCAGCTGGATCCGCCGCCGCCTGAGCTTCATCGTGGTATGAAATCTGAAATGCAAAGGCCGGGCGAAACACCCGGCCTTTCGAATTTGTGGGCTATTGCTGCTGTTCTTCCGCTCCGGCGGTTACGGAAGAACACCTATGATAAGGGCGCCAATGAAGGCAAATGCAGCACAGATCATCAATGCGTTGATTGGCCTCGTAAGTCCCATGTCATAGTCTCCTCTTCAAGAGCTATGGGTGGAGTCTAGGGGCATTTGTGCCACAGGCAAGCGGAAAATATGCTGCAATGCGACGCGATTGTGGAATTTGCGACCTGCCACCTGTCGTTAAGCGTTGAAACTCTTCGGCAAAAGCCGCTGGCAGCCTGTGAATAAATTGTGACGCGGCCGTGGCGAAAGCGAGGCATGGCAGCGCTACCAGACCTAAAGCGCGTCGTTGTCCCAAAACCGCTGCGCACTTTTGGTCGACAGGCATTAGCGCCGACCAAACAACCGCCCGTCGATCGTCAACAGGCCAAGCGCGATCAGTGCCATGCCGCAGAACTCGAACAGAGCGAGCCGCTCGCCGAGGAACAGGAGGCCGAGCAGGATGGCGCTGGCCGGGACGATGAGCGTGACCAGCGAGGCGTTGGTGGCGCCGGCCGAGGCGACGAGGTTGAAATAGAGGATGTAGGCGAAGGCGGTGGAGAGCAGCGCCAGCGCCAGCACCGCCGTCCAGACCGGCGGCGAGGCCGAGAACAGGCCGGCCGGGCCATAGGTGAGCAGCACCACCGGGATCATGATGATGGTCGACGCCGTCAATTGTCCGGTGGCGATGACCGGCGAGGGCACGCCCTTGAAGCGGCGGGCAATCATCAGCGCGACGGCGTATGACAGCGAGGCGCCGATCAGCGCGAATTTCGCCCAGACCGGGCCGCCGAGCCCGGCCAGCAGGCCGGGGCCGATCATGACAGCGGTGCCGGCGATGCCGAGCCCGATGCCGGCAAGCTTGTTCCAGGAGAGCTTTTCGTCCGCTGTCAGCGCGTTGGCGAGGATCAGCGTCCAGAACGGCGTCGTCGCATTGAGCACCGAGGCGACGCCGGCGCCAAGCGCGGTCTGGCCGGCAAAGATCAGCGAGAACGGGACGACATTGTTGGCGAGCGCCAAAAGGAAAAACAGGCCGGCATGCGGGAAGGCGAGGCGGAAGGACGGACCGCGAATGCCGAGATAGAGCTGCAGTGCAATGGCCGCAATGGCAACGCGAAACAGCACCAGCACCAGCGGGTGCATTTCGGCAACGGCGATGCGGGCAAAGAAGAACGAGCCGCCCCAGATGGCGCCGAGCAGCAGAAGCTGTCCCCAGTCCCTCAGCGTCATCGGTCCGCGCTGCACGGCTGTCGTGGCTATTGCCATCGTGAACGTCCTTCCCCGCGGCATCAATGCCAGCCACTCAGGCAGAAGGCATATCGGGTCCGGCGACAAGAGCCACCCGAAACCTGATTGCTGGCAACAGTGCTGCCAGAGGGTGCGCCGCTGGGTCAGTGCCCGCCAGACACAGAATTGTTTTCTTTGGCCGCTAGCTTGGATTAATTGTGCGCAGCCGAGAAGTCAGGGGATTCGTCCATGCAGCGATTCGAGAATGCCCGCGAGGCGGCGCTGGCGCTTCGGCCGGACGATCCGGTCTACTGCTTTCGCCCGCAGGTGCTGAAGGCGGATGCCAAACAGTTCATGGGCATGTTTCCCGGCAAGACAGCCTACGCAGTCAAGACCAATGGCGAGCAGATCGTGCTGAAGGCGCTGGTCGAAGCCGGCGTCACCGCCTTCGATGTGGCCTCGCCCGGCGAGTTCGCCGCAGTGCGCGCCGTCTCACCCGACGCCGAGATGCTCTACATGCATCCGGTCAAGGCGCAGTCGGACATCAAGCTTGCGCTGGAAAAATACGCCATCCGCGTCATTTCGCTCGACCATGAGGACGAGATCACCAAGCTGACGCGGGTGGTGCGGGCGCTTGACATCGATCCGGGCTCCATCAGCGTGTTCGTGCGAATCCAGACCAAGGGTTCGGCGGCCTATGAACTGTCGAAGAAATTCGGCGCCGGGCCGGCCTATGCGGTGGAACTCGCCGAGCGGCTCAACCGCACCGGCTACAAGGTCGGCCTGTGCTTCCATGTCGGCAGCCAGATCGAGGATCCCGACACCTATGAACGGGCGCTGGCCTCCGCCGATTGGGTGCGCAACCGGCTGACCTTCGACATTGCGGGGCTCGATGTCGGCGGCGGCTTTCCCGCCGAGTACGGCCATGACCCCAATCGCAAGCAGATCGAGATGCCGTCGCTCGGCCAGATCATGTCGCGGCTGTCGGGCGACCTCAGGGAATACCAGTTCGACCAGATCCCGTTGGTGGCCGAGCCCGGCCGGGTGATCGTGGCGCGCTGCCTGTCGCTGATCGTGCGGGTGCTGCTGCGCAAGGGCAAGCGGCTCTACATCAATGACGGCATCTGGGCGTCGCTGTCGGATTCTTGGACCGGCAAGATCACACTGCCGGCCCGCTTCATCCCCGATCCGGCGATCCGCTCGCGCAATGGCGAGGAGAAGAACATCGTGCCGTTCAAGGTCTGCGGCGCGACCTGCGATTCCGTCGACATCCTGTCGCGGCCGTTCTGGCTGCCGGAAACCGTCGACACCGGCGACTGGATCGAGATCGGCCATATCGGTGCCTATTCGCTGTCGCTGAGAACCCGCTTCAACGGCTTTTATCCCGATACCTTCGTCGAGGTGACGACACCCTTCGATGAAGGCGATGCGCCGCAGGGATTCGCCAGCCTGGAGACAATGGCGGATTAGGCGACGCCTCCACCGGCCTGGATATTCTCGCCGGTCAGCCAGCGGGCCTCGTCGCTGGCCAGGAAGACCGCGACATCGGCAACGTCGCGGGGCGCGCCGATCCTGCCAAATGGAGACATGCCGGCCGCCACGGCGCGATCGCGCTCGGGAAGCAGGTCCGTGTCGGTGAAGCCAGGCGACAGCGCATTCACGGTGATGCCGCGCGGTCCGAGTTCACGCGAGAGCACACGGACGAATTGTTCGACGGCGCCCTTGCTGCCGAGATAGAGCGCCGTTTGCGTGAAGAACATCTTGGTGCCGCCGGTGGAGACCGCGATGATGCGGCCACCGTTTCGCACACGGCGCGCTGCTTCCTGAAGCACGAAGAAGGTGCCCTTGGCATTGGTGCCGAAGACATGGTCGAAATCGGCTTCGGTTGCCTCCGTCAGAGGCTTGATGACGGCGACGCCGACATTGGCAACCACGATGTCGATCGCGCCGAACTCACTCTCAGCCTCGTCAAACAGGCGATGAATATCCGAGACGCTTGATATGTCGGCCTGGACGGCGATCGCCTTTCCTCTCCTGCCGGCGATGGCGGCCACGACCTCGTCAGCGGCTTCGTGGTTGCCGACATAGTTGACGACGACGGCAGCGCCCTTGGAGGCGAGTCCTTCGGCGATGGCTCGCCCAATGCCGCGCGAACTGCCGGTGACGAGTGCGGTTTTGCCTTGCAAGGACTTGGGCATGATACGTTTCCTTCAATCATTCAGGCCCGTGCCGGTTTCATCCGACGGGTCCGCTAGTCGAGAAATAGGGCCATGCAACTGATCAGATAATGGCCTATTATCTGACTAGCTTGTTAATCTAGGGATACACAATGCGCGGTTCTGAATTCGCCGAGCTCAAGGCATTCGCCGCAATCGTGGAAGAGCGTAGTTTCGTCCGCGCCGCCGCCCGGCTGCGTGTTTCCCCGCCGGCGCTCAGCCAGTCGATTCGGCAACTGGAGGCTCGCATCGGCATCAGGTTGCTGAATCGCACGACGCGTAGTGTTTCACCCACTGGTGCCGGCGAGACGCTGTTTGCGCGCCTTGCCGTTGCGTTCGAAGAGCTGGAGGGCGCCGTAGCGGACATTCAAGCCGCGCGTGATCGGCCGGCGGGTTCGCTACGAATAAACGTGCCGCGTGTTGCCGCGGTGCGGTTCATCGGCCCGATCCTTGGCGACTTCCAACGCGCCTATCCTGATATCGCGCTGACCGTCATCGTCGACGATACGCTGACCGACATTGTTCGAGGACGGTTCGATGCCGGAATCAGGCTTGGCGAGCGGCTGGAGAAGGACATGGTGGCAGTGAAACTGAGCGGGGATTTGCAGATGGCGGCGGTGGCCGCTCCCGTCTATCTCGAAAATCGGGCCATACCGCGCCATCCGCAGGAGTTGCATCAGCACCAATGCATAACATTCCAGTGGCCTGGTGGCGGCAACCTCTATCGATGGGAGTTCGCGCGCGGCAAACGGTCTCTGGAAATCGCCGTCGAGGGCAGCCTGACTGTTAACGACACCGAGCTGATGCTGAACGCGGCGCTGGGTGGAGCAGGCGTTGCCTACATGATCGACTATCAGGTCCAGTCCTGGATCGATGCGGGCAGGCTGATGAGATTTCTAGAGCCCTGGTCGCCCAGCTTTCCAGGCTTCTTCCTGTATCACCCGAGTTCGAGGCACGTCCCCCCGGCTTTGCGGGCATTTATCGACTTCGTCCGGGCAAGGAGTAGGGAATAAGGAACCCAGCTTGGGCAGATTCTACTCACAGTTTCCCCAAAAGCTCCGGCGTCGGCCAGCCGTCGACCGGCATGCCGAGCCGCATCTGTTCCTTGCGGATGGCTTCGCGGGTGTTGGTGCCCAGAATGCCGTCGACGGTGCCGACGTCATAGCCCCTGGCTTCGAGCTTGGTCTGCAATTCCTTCATCTGGTCGCCATTGAGCCCGGTTTCGGGATTGCGCGGGTCGAACTGCTTTGCCCCGGCCAGCCGGCTGGCGAAGTTGGCGGCGGTCAGCGCGTAGGTGAAGGACTGGTTCCATTCGAGATAGACGTCGAAATTGTCGTAGGCGAGGAAGGCCGGACCTTTGCGGCCCATCGGCAGCGCCAGGCCGGCCTTCAGGCCATTGTCGATCAGCGGCGTGCCATCGGGATTGGTGACGCCCCACGCGGCCCATTGAGACAGCGGCAGCTTGTTGGTGCGGCCGGTCTGCTCCCAGGGCATGTCCTCGGGCACGCGCACTTCCTCGATCCACGGCTGGTCGCGTTTCCAGCCGCGCGACAGCACCTTGTTGGCCGTGGTCATGATCACGTCGGGTACGCTGCGCCTGAGGTCGACGATGCCGTCGCCGTCGCCGTCGACGCCGCGCGCGAGATAGTCGGAAGGCAGGATCTGCGTCTGGCCGATCTCGCCGGCCCAGGCGCCGGTGACGTCGGCCGGAACGACGCCGCGATCGATCAGCGTCAACAGCGGCAGCAGTTGCGGCCGAAACAGCTGCGGGCGGCGGCAGTCATGCGACAGCGTCACCAAGGCGCTCAGCGTGTGGAAATCGCCCTGTACGGCGCCGAAATCGGTCTCCAGCCCCCAGAAGGCGGTGATGATCGGCGCCTGGACACCGAACTGCTGGTCGGCGCGCGCAAAGATTTCGGCGTATTTCTTCAGATTGGCCGCGCCCTGCTTCAGCCGGTAGGCCGAGATCATGCGGTTGGAGAACTGAATGAAGGTCTGGGCGAAGACGCCCTGGGCGCGGTCACGCGCGAGCACCTTGTCGTCGATGGTGGCGGCCTCCAGCGCGTTAAGGCCGACAGCGCCGACACCGGCTGCCTTGGCTTCCGCCGCCACGCCTTGCTTCCAGGTTTCGAAGTCGCCGCCGCATTCCTGCGCCGCCGCCGGCATCGCCGTAGCGCCGAGCAGCAGGGCCGCGAGCAGCCCGGAGCGCAGGCGGCTCTTCGACTGTTTCCGGCGTAAATATCCCAGTGGCTGCAGGTAGGTGCGCATGGGACGTCGAAAAGCAGGCGGTAGAGCCGGTGTCAACGGGTGTTCTGCCGCAGCCACTTTTTCCAGGCTGCCTCAGTGCCGTTGAAGACGTTGATATCGGACTTGCCGTTCATGCCGGGCACGATACCGGTTCCGGTGTATTGCCAGAAGGTGAAAGGGTGGCTGCCGTACTTCTGGCGGGGGTGGCCGGCCACCGAGCGCAGCCAGTAGGGATAGCCGCGGAAGGTCGCAAGGTCGTTATCGTCGAAGAAGTCGACCGAGGTGTAGATGATCGGCTTCTTGCCATAGTGCCGCTCGATCATCTCGAGAAAGGTGGTCATTTCGGCCCGCACCGTCGCTGAATCCGGGCGCAGCCGGCAGGTCGGCGATTGCGGGTTCCACTCCATGTCGAGCACCGGCGGCATGGCCGAGCGGTCGACGGGCACGTTCTGGATGAACCAGCGCGCCTGGGTGGCGGCAGGCGTGCAGAAATAGAAGAAATGGTAGGCCGCGCGCGGAATGCCATTGGCCTTGGTGCGCGACCAATGCTCGTTGAAATACTCGTCGAAACGGTCGCCGCCCTCGGTCGCCTTGATGAAGGCGAAGGAGATGCCGCTGGCCTTGGCCGTCGGCCAGTCGACCGAGGTCTGGTATTTGGAGACGTCGGTGCCGTGAACGGCATAGTTCCAAGGCGCGCCGCTATCCCATTCATGCGGCTTGGAGTCTTCGAAACGCGGTGCGCGCACGGCAACCGTCGGGCTGCTGGATGGCGACATCGAGGGCACGAGATCGCCGGCGGTCGAGCAGGCGGCCAGCAGCGTCAACGTGATGAGGGCCGCGAAACGGCGCATCGCATTTCCCGAGCCGGAATCAGCCGGTCGCTGTTGGGTTGTCGTTGCAGGTGCCCCTCAGGCGATCGCCCCACAGCATCGCCTGATACGCTATTTTCGTGCATGTCGTTGTTCCAAAACCGCTGCGCACTTTTGGGCGACATGCACCAGTGATCGCCGATCATGGTTGATAACAGGTTGACGGCGCTCGACAAGAACACCGATTTTGCGGAAGCAATGGCGGCAAATCGATGACATAAATCGGGCCGCAAGCCACGGGCAGCGGAAAAGCAGGGACGGAAAGATGCGGATCGCCGTGAAGATCATCAAATGGCTGCTCGGCCTGGTCGTGTTGGCCATAGCCGCCCTGTTTACCTGGCTCTACGTCGCGCCGCCCGAACTGATCCGCGTCGGTTCCGGCTATTCCGCCAAGATTGTCTGCTCGAATGTTTTTATCGCCGGCCGTGATCCCAATGAGGTGCTTGCCATCGACGTGCAGGCGCCCGGCCATCCGCTTCTCAGGCTGATGAAGGTGTCGGTCGACAAGAACAGGGGGACCGTCTCGGCCGGGCTGCTTGGCTTCCTCGGCAAGAGCGTTGCTGTTGCGCGCGCCGGCCTGGGTTGCGCCTCGGTTCCTGATGGCGACGACGGCAAGGCACGGCGCACGTCAATCCCTGCCGAGGCGTCGGCGGCCACCAAGGGCGATCTGTGGCCCGAGGGAGATCGAGTCGATGCCTCGCAAAATCCCGAAATCAACAAGATCCTCGACGGTGCGGCGATGACCGGCATCGGCATGCGCGCCGTGGTGGTGGTCAAAAATGGCCGCATTGTTGCGGAGCGTTATGGCGACGGCTTTTCGGCGAAAACGCCGCTGCTGGGCTGGTCGATGACCAAGACAGTCAACGCCGCGCTCGTCGGCACGCTGGTCAAGGACGGCAAGATGGCGGTGACCAATCAGGGCCTGTTCGGCTCATGGAAGGCGGACGGCCGCGCCGCCATCAGCCTTGCCGATATGATGGCGATGTCGAGCGGACTCGAGTTCAACGAGGATTATGGCGACGTTGCCGATGTGACGCGCATGCTCTACCTCGAACCGGATATGGCGGGCTTCGCCGAGGCCAAGCCGCTGACCGGCGACGTCGGCAAGGTCTTTTCCTATTCGAGCGGCACGGCGGTGATGCTGTCGCGGCTGTGGCAGGATGCTATCGGCGACAAGGACAAGGCGCTGATGTGGCCAAGGGCAGCGCTGTTCGGGCCGCTCGGCATGCAAAGCGCGGTGCTCGAAACCGACGAGGAGGGTACCTTTGTCGGCTCATCCTACCTCTATGCCACGGGGCATGACTGGGCGCGGTTCGGCCAATTCCTGCTGCAGGGCGGCGTCTGGAACGGCAACCAGATCCTGCCGGCCGGTTTCGTCGACTGGATGCGCGAACCGGCACCGGCCTCGAAAGTCTACGGCAAGGGGCAACTTTGGATCGAAGCCCCGGGGGACGAAGGAAATCCCGGCGCCGGCGTCGCCGCCGGCCTGCCCAACGATACCTACTGGATGGAGGGCCATGACGGCCAGACGGTCGCCATCATCCCGTCGGAGCAACTGGTGGTGGTGCGGCTGGGGTTGACGCCGGCCAAGCTCGGCTACCGGCCGCAGGTGATGGTCGGCGCGCTGATGAAGGCACTGCGCTAGCTCCCTTTACCCTCCCCTTGATGGGGAGGGTCGGCGCGTAGCGCCGGGGCGGGGTGCCTGGCCACCCGCGCCTTCGGCGCGGCCTCCCCCATCGAGGGGGAGGTAAGAGTGCGCGATCTTGACGACCGCCAGCCAGGCATAGCCGCGATAAAGCGCGCGGAAACAGAAGCTTGCGCCGGTTCGCCGAGATTCCGATTCCAAGACTTCGCGCAATGATTCACGTGGCGTGACATGGAATTTCTTGAGCCAGCCGCGCAGCAATGTCCGGAACCAGTTGGGCAAGTCTTCCTGCTGGCCGAAATCGACGACATGCAGCGAGCCGCCGGGTGCGAGTGCCGCAAGGGCTGCTGAAACCGTCTTTTCCCAGCCGGGGATCATCGACAGCGAATAGGACACGAAGATGCGGTCGAAGCGCTCGATGCCGAACAGCGTCTTGGCGTCGAAATCGGTGGCGTCGCCGCGCGCCAGCACGACGCGGCCGGACAGGCCGTCGCGGCCGATCGCCTTGCCGGCGGTCTCCAGCATCTCAGCCGAGATGTCGAGGCCGTAGAGGCGGGCGTCGGGATAGCGGCGGGCGGCAAGCGCGATGTTGCGGCCGGTGCCGCAGCCAAGTTCGAGCACTCTGCCATTCGCCGGCACATCCAGCCGGGATATCATCTGGTCGCGGCCGAGCAGGTAATATTTGCGGGTCAGGTCGTAGATGTGGCGCTGCCAGCGGTAGACGCCGTCCATCAGTTCGGCATGGTCGGCCGGCGGCTCGCTCGCGCTCATGCCGCGCGCTTCACATAGAGGTGGAAGCCGCCATAGATGGCCGAGCGGTCGCGGGCCGAACAGTCGCGCGAGGCCTCGTCCTCGTAGGTCCACTGGTCGAGCAGCGAGATCGAGACGCGGCCCGGCAGCAGGCTGGGCTCGGCGGCGGTACGGAAGATGACTCGGGCGCCGATCGAGGCGGTGCGGGTGATCTCCGACCAAAGGGCATTGAGCTGGTCGTTCGTCATCCAGTCCTGCGCGTCGAGCAGGACGAAACGATCGACGGTGCTTGCGTCCTTGCCGGCCAGAAATTCGATCAGATTGGCGTGGTGGATGCCGACGCGATCGACATTGTTGCGGATCGCCTTGTAGTTGGCCTCTTCTAGATAGGCGGGCAGGGCGGCCTCACCCGGATTGGGATAGCGACGGGCGAAGGCTTGCCAAGCGAAGTAGTTGTTCTTCAGTGGAAAATCGCAAGCGAGCTTTTCCAGCCGGGCCTTCAGCACGCTGGCCATCGAACCATCGCCCGAGGTGATCAGCGAATCGTACTGCGCCGGCGGAATGCCGAGGCCGAACAGCGAAGCCTTGCGCGAGGTAGCCCAGCGCAACAGCTTCTTGTCGAAGACCGGCGCCAGCTCTTCGTTGAAGAAGCGGCGCTGGTCGGCGAGGCTCTTCGACGCCATGATACCGGCGGGATCGACGCCGAAGAATTTGGCGATGCGGTGGCCCATGGCGATGAACAGGCCGAGCAGGCCGGTCTGGTAGAAATTGCGGTCGAAGACGGTGATGCGCCGGCGGCCGGGCCAGCTGCGACGCTCCCAATAGTGGCGGCTGACCGGGTCCAGATGCGGCGCGATGAAGCGGTCATAGGCTTGCGAATTGTGGCTGGTGCCGGCGGCGCCGAAGAAACGGAACAGATCGCCCTGCGAGGGCAGATGCCGCACCGCCTCCAGCTTCATCCGGTTCAAGGCGATGTGGGCGGCGTTGAGGTCGACCGCATCGACGCGTTCAGGCGAGCGGGTGAGGTAGGCGAGGATGTTGCAGCCGCCCGACGCTATGGTGACGACGCGGTGACCCTGGCCAAGCTGCATGGCCTCCATGTCGACTTCAGGGTCTTCCCAGATCTGCGGATAGACGAGACCGGAAAACAAGAGGGCGAACAGCCGCTCCGAGATGCCGGCCTTCGACAGCGGGCGGTTCTGGTAGACGGCTTTTCCAACTTCCTTGCCGCGGCGAAAAACGAGATCCGAGGAGACGTCCGTCATGGCAAAGTGATTCCCCATTTGCTTTGCCGCAAGCGGGTAACTCAGGGGCATGACAGGCGGGTGACAGCCTGTTGACGCGAGTTCAGGCCTTGCCAAATCCCCCGGGTGTCGGCGTCGTCAGGATGACGGCGTCGCCGGCGTCGAGCACGGTCTGGTCGCAGGCCTTCAGCGTCTCGACGCTGCCGTCCTGGCGGCGGACCTTGGTCGAGCCGACCTCGCCGTCACCGCCGCCATCAAGGCCTTGCGGCGGGCGGTTGCGGTGCGAGGACAGGATGGCGCATTCCATCTTTTCGAGGAAACGGATCGTCCGCCTGGTGCCGTCACCGGCATCCCATTTGCCTTTGCCGCCGGAGCCTTCGCGAATGTGAAAATCCTCGAGCAGCACGGGAAAGCGCAATTCCAGCACCTCCGGGTCGGTCAGGCGCGAATTGGTCATGTGGGTGTGGACGCCGGATGTGCCGGCAAAGCCGCGGCCGGAGTTCATCTGTCCGGCCGGCGAACCGGAGCAGATCGTCTCGTAATACTGGTACTGCTTGTTGCCGAAGGTCAGGTTGTTCATCGTGCCTTGCGCATTGGCCATGGCGCCCATGGCTCCGAACAGCGCGTTGGTGACATGCTGCGAGGTCTCGACATTGCCGGCGACGACTGCTGCGGGGTAGGCCGGCTTCAGCATCGAGCCGTCGGGGATGATGATGTTGATGGGCCTGAGGCACCCGGCATTCATCGGGATCATGTCCTCGACCATGACGCGGAAGGCATAGAGCACGGCGGCGCGGGCGACGGGCTCGGGCGCGTTGAAATTGTTCTTCATGACAGGCGAGGTGCCGGTGAAGTCGACGGTCGCTTCGCTCTTTTGCCGGTCGACCGTGATCTTCACCTTGATCACCTGGCCGGTGTCGGTCGGGTATTCATACTGCGAGCTGTCAGGCAGCCTTTCCAGCACGCGGCGCACGCTTTCGGCGGCATTGTCCTGGACATGGCCCATATAGGCCTCGACGACATCGAGGCCGAAATGGGAGACCATTTTGCGCAGTTCCGCCACGCCCTTTTCATTGGCGGCGATCTGCGCCTTTAGGTCGGCGATGTTCTGGTGCGGGTTGCGGGCGGGGTAGGGGTGGTCGGTGAGCAGCGTTTGCAGCTCCGCCTCGCGGAATTTTCCGCGATCGACGACGCGGAAATTGTCGAACAGCACGCCTTCCTCGTCGACCGTGGTGGCAAGTGGTGTCATCGAGCCAGGTGCCGTGCCGCCAATGTCGGCATGATGGCCGCGTGAGGCCGCCCAGAACAGGATTTCCTCCCCCCTTGAAGGGGAGGTGGCGGCGGAGCCGCCGGAGGGGGTCGCTGCGGCAGTGCTCGACGCCCTTGCGGTGCCTTCTGAGAGGACCCCACCCGGCCGCTGCGCGGCCACCCTCCCCTCAAGGGGGAGGGAAAAGACCGGCGTCACCACGGTGATGTCGGGCAGATGCGTGCCGCCATTGTAAGGTGCGTTCAGCGCAAAGACGTCGCCGGGGTGGATGTCGCCGGAGTTCAGCCGGATGATGGTTTCGACCGAGCGGTCCATTGAGCCGAGATGCACCGGCATGTGCGGCGCGTTGGCGACCAGCGCGCCGTGGCGGTCGAAGACGGCGCAGGAGAAATCCAGCCTTTCCTTGATGTTGACGGAATAGGCGGTGTTCTGCAGCGTAACGCCCATCTGTTCGGCGATCGACATGAAGAGGTTGTTGAAGACCTCCAGCATCACCGGATCGGCTTCGGTACCGAGGGCAGCCGTGCGAACTTTCCGTTCGGTGCGGCGGATGACGACGTGATTGAGGTTGGTGATTTCGGCCCGCCAGCCCGGCTCGACGACGATGGTCTGGTTCGGCTCGATGATCAAAGCGGGGCCTGCGATCAGGTTGGATGGGCGCAGGTTTTCGCGGCGATGGATGCCGGCCTCATGCCAGCGGCCCTCGGTGTAGATGCGCCGCGTTCCCGACGCACCCGCTTCAACCCTTGCCGGTCCGGCGGGCGCAACGGCTTCGGCCGTGGTCTCGACGATCTCGGCGCCTTCCACGCCAACGGTCTCGACGATCATCGGCTTGTCATCATAGACGAACCCGAACTGCGCCTTGTGGGCGATTTCGAAATCGCGCCTGGCCTGGAAGATCGAGTCGCCTTCGAAATTCACCGGCAGCGTGGTGTCGGTGCCGTCATAGCGGATGTGCAGCACCGGCTTTGCCGCAATCTTGTCCTCGGCGATGCCTTGCGCTGCCAATTCGGCGATGACGGCTTTTTTCAACGTGCCGATGAGGCTGCCGATCTGGGTCCTGGATTCTTCGGCAAGCGGCTTCAGGAGCGCCTGCTGGCGCGACGCGAAAACCGACGACAGGCCGATACCATAGGCTGAGAGCAGACCGGAGAAGGGGTGGATCAGTACCGCCTCCATGCCGAGCGCGTCGGCAACCAGGCAGGCATGCTGGCCGCCGGCGCCGCCAAAACAGTTCAAGAGATATTCGGTGACATCGTAGCCGCGCTGCACGGAGATCTTCTTGATAGCATTGGCCATGTTTTCCACCGCGATGGTAACGAACCCTTCGGCGACGGCTTCCGGCGTGCGGCCATCGCCGATTTCGGCGGCGAGCGCCGCGAATTTTTTATGCACGGCGGCGACGTCCAGCGGCTGGTCCTGGCCGGGTCCGAAAATCGCCGGGAAGAAATCGGGCTGCAGCTTGCCCAGCATGACATTGGCGTCGGTGACGGCCAGCGGGCCGCCGCGCCGGTAGGCGGCGGGGCCAGGATTGGCGCCGGCGGAATCCGGCCCGGCGCGGAAACGGCCGGCTTCGTAATGCAGGATCGAGCCGCCGCCGGCGGCGACGGTATGGATGCGCATCATCGGCGCACGGATGCGCACGCCGGCGAGCTCGGTGTCGAAGGCGCGCTCATACTCGCCGTCAAAATGGGCGACATCGGTGGAGGTGCCGCCCATGTCGAAGCCGATGACTTTCTCGAAACCGGCGAGTTTCGCCGTTTCGACCATGCCGACGACACCGCCGGCCGGGCCGGACAGCAGCGCGTCCTTGCCCTGAAACATGTCGGCGGCGGTGAGCCCGCCCGACGACATCATGAACATCAGGCGAGGGTTTTCCCTCCCCCTCGAGGGGAGGGTGGCGGCGAAGCCGCCGGGTGGGGTCGCCGCGGCAGTGCTCGACGCTCTGGTGGTGCCTCCTGAGAGAACCCCCCCTGTCGGCTTTGCGGACTGCCCTTCGCTATGGCTCCGGGCGTTCGTCGCTGAAAAAGCCAAATCATTGGCTTTTTCTCGGCCTTTGGCCGACCGCTCCTCACCCCCCACAAATGGGGAGATTGGCGTCGCGCCCAGTTCTCCCGCCACCCTTTGCACATAGCGCGACAGGATCGGCGACAGATAGGCATCGACCACGGTGGTGTCGCCGCGGCCGACCAGCTTGATCAGCGGGGAGACCTCATGGCTGACCGAGACTTGGCTGAACCCGATCTTGCGGCAGACTTTCGCCACCGCCTTCTCGTGGTCGGGATATTTCCAGGCATGCATGAAGACGATGGCCACCGCATCGATGCCGTCAGCCTTCGCCTGTTCGATGGCGGGGCGGCAGGCGGCGATGTCGAGCAGGCGCTCGACCTCGCCATTGGCGCGCACACGCTCGTCGATCTCGATGACCCGCTCGTAGAGCTGTTCCGGAAGGATGATCTCCTTGGCGAAGATGTCCGGCCGCGCCTGATAGGCGATCTTCAGCGCGTCGCGAAAGCCCTTGGTGATGAGCAAAAGCACACGGTCGCCCTTGCGCTCCAGCAGCGCATTGGTGGCAACGGTGGTACCCATCTTGACGTCACCGACCAGGCCCGGAGGAATAGCGGTGCCGGATTTCAGCCCCAGAAGCTCGCGGATGCCGGCTATGGCCGCGTCGGGATAGGCTTCGGGATTTTCCGACAGGAATTTCCTGGGATGCAAACCCCCTTGCGGATCACGTCCGATCACGTCGGTGAAGGTGCCGCCGCGGTCGATCCAAAAATCCCATTTCTTGTCCACGCAGAACTCCGGCATTGCATTTGGGTCCAGACTGTTAGTTCGGCATCGCCCGGCCCGCAATCGGTAGTGCGCGGATGTTACATCAGGAAACGCAACGTTACGAAACTCATGGCCGTTTGATGCATTTTGCCTTCGACCGTTCACCGCAACGTGAGCGTGTGTTGAAGGAGAGATGTCATGAAAAAGCTCATTCTTGCTTCCGTTTCCGCCCTGGCCCTGTTCGGCGTTGCCGCCTGCAGCGACAGCGGTACGGATAACACCACCACCCAGAGCACCAATCCGCCAGCCGCCGAGCCCATGAAGCCGGCGACGCCGGATGCACCGAAGCCTGCAGAACCGGCTCCGGCAACACCTGCTCCTGCCCCCGCGCAGTAGCAGCAGTCCCGGTCACTTTGACGTGACGAGAGAGGAGGCCGGCTTCGCGCCGGCCTTCCTGCGTTTAGGTCGATTCGGGGCTCAAGGGCCTTGAACCGGCTCTTTCCTACGGTTTGGGATCTGGCGCGTCGTTGCTTGCGTAAATCGATCCACTCTGCGGCGCTGTCTTGGCTTGATAGCGATGGCCGGCGGCCCTAATAAGCGCTCATGTCAATTTGGGATCGCCTCGGCGACTTCATCAACCGCGTTTCATCTTCAGCCACGTCCGGTGTAGCCGATGTGGTCGAGGCCGTGCGCACGGTTTTCTCCGGTGACGCCGATCTGCGCCGGCGCGTCGCCTTCTCTGTGGCAATGATTGCGCTGTCAGCCAAGATGGCCAAGGCCGATGGCATCGTCACCCAGGACGAGGTTCGCGCGTTCCAGGAAATATTTGAGGTGCCGCGAGAACAGACCCGCAATGTGGCGCGGCTTTACGATCTGGCCAAGCGCGACGTCGCCGGGTTCGAGACCTATGCCGAGAGTATGGCGCAGATGTGCGGCTCGGGCCATTCGAACTGCGTCATGCTGGAAGACATACTCGACGGTCTGTTCCACATCGCCAAGGCGGACGGGCTGGTGCATGAGCGCGAAGGCGTTTTCCTGCACCGTATTGCCGAGATTTTTCGCATCGACGAGGTGCACTACGAAGCCATCCTGGCCAGGCACGTCAATCTCGGGGCCGGCGATCCCTATATCGTGCTCGGCATTGAGCGCGGCAAGCCGTTCGAGGAGGTCAGGAAGCGGTACCGCAAGCTGGTCTCCGACAATCATCCGGACCGCCTGATCGCGCGCGGCCTGCCGCAGGAATTCATCAAGATTGCAACGACCAGGGTCGCGGCTATCAACGCGGCCTATGAAATGATCGAGCGGGGCCTCAGGCACGCATGACCGGCTTCTCGCCCGACGAGCCAAGCGCGGAGGTCAGGGTATCGCCGAATTTCGGCCCGCGGCGCGAAACGCTCAGGCCCGATATGATCGTGCTGCACTATACCGGCATGGCGACTGGTGCTGCCGCGGAAGCCTGGTTGTGCGACCCCGCAAGCGAAGTCTCGTCGCACTACCTCGTCCATGAGGATGGCCGCATCATCCAGATGGTGCGCGAAAGCGACCGCGCCTGGCATGCCGGTGCAAGTTCCTGGTTCGGTCGTCGCGACATCAACTCCTGTTCGGTCGGCATCGAAATCGTCAATCCCGGCCATTCGCTCGGCTATTCGGCCTTTCCCAAGCGGCAGGTGGAAGCGGTGATCGGGCTTTGCCTTGGTATCATCGAACGCCATTCCATTACGGCGCAAAGGGTGCTTGCCCATTCCGACATCGCGCCGGGGCGCAAGATCGACCCGGGCGAGAAATTCCCCTGGAAGGCGCTGTTTGCGGCCGGGGTCGGCCATCTCGTGCCTGCGGCGCCGGTCCGGCGCGGCGCGGCGCTGAAAGCCGGCGATACCGGCGCCGAGGTCGAGACACTGCAGTCGATGCTGGCGCTCTATGGCTATGGCGTCGAGATATCAGGTGTCTTCGACCACCAGACCGAAATCGTCGTCGAAGCTTTTCAGCGGCATTTCCGACCGCGCCTGGTGGATGGTGTCGCCGACGGCTCTACGTCTAGCACGCTGCAAAGCCTGCTGACTTCCCTTACGTCAGTTGCCTCTAAATAATCTTTTTCTGATATTCAAGTTACAGCCTGTCACTGAAAGTGAATTGCCTCGCCTTGTTCGACACAAATTCCGCCCTCAAAGGCGGTTCGTGCAAGTTATCGGACCTCCAGCCCCCCGGATGCTCCGATATTGATTAGGCGTTGCTGCGTGAAGATCTTCGCGCGGCCAAACAGAACGGGACCACATGCAGAAATTGACCGTTGTAACGGCAGCTATTGCTGCCGGCGTAATGACTTTTACCTTCAGCACGGCCGATGCCGCACCAGTGAGCCAGAGGGCAGACCAGGGCTTCATCGCCGCACCCGCCAAGGCCACCATGACGAAGGCAAACCCGAAAGCAAAAAGGGCAACCACCGCGAAAGTGCGCAAAGCAGCCGTGGTGAAGGCCAGAAAAGCCACGGCCAAGAGGCATTTTAAGCGCAACAGGAAGAGCGTCGACCTGACGACGACCGCATCGATCCGCCCAAGCACCGCTGCGGAGTCGACTGCGGCAGCCGCGCTTGGCGGCCAGTATTCGGCAATCATTGCCCGCTATGCTGCGGCCGAAGGCGTGCCGGTGTCGCTGGCCCAGGCGGTCATCAAGATCGAGAGCAACTACCGGCCGAACATCGTCGGCAGCGCGGGTGAAATCGGCCTGATGCAGATCAAGCCGGCAACGGCGCGGATGATGGGGTATAGCGGCTCCGCCAAGGGTCTGTTCGATCCCGACACCAACATCAAATACGGCATGAAGTACCTTGCCATGGCGCGCAATCTCGGCGGCGGCACCACCTGCGGCACGATCCTGAAATACAATGCCGGCCATGCCGCGACGCGGATGAACCCGGTGTCGGCGGCCTATTGCGGCAAGGTCAAGGTGCAGTTGGCGGCATTGGGATCGCCGGCATAAGTCTGCTTTTTCATTTGCGTTTTGGAACGTGAACCCCTTTATACGCTCTGCCAGCTGGCCGGGCGGCCGCACCCGCAAAGCCGAAAGGCTGCGGGTGAGGAAAGTCCGGGCTCCATGGAAACACGGTGCCGGTTAATGGCCGGCGGGGGCGACCCCAGGGAAAGTGCCACAGAAAGCAAACCGCCACGATTTATCGGGGCAAGGGTGAAAGGGTGGGGTAAGAGCCCACCGCGCGACTGGCAACAGGAGCGGCACGGTAAACCCCACCGGGAGCAAAACCGAATAGGGACGGTGCGAGGGGAAACCTTCGAGGGCTGTTTCCGGCTCACCGTCCGGGTAGGTTGCGTGAGGCGCATGGCAACATGCGCCCAAGATGAATGGCCGCCACGTTCTCGCCCCGAAAGGGGCGAGGGCCATACAAAACCCGGCTTACAGGCCAGCTGGCAATTTCTCCCCCATATCGCGATTAATCCTTTGGATCAGCAGTCTGCGCCTTCGGGCGCAGCTGGCGATTCAGGTGCTTGAGCGATTGAATCAAGTACGCATGCTGGGGTCGAGACAAACGCATCCTTGAAGCTGGTACGATTTAATCGTACCATGATTGTCATGGTTTGATCAGGAGCGCATCATGGGTCACGTCGACAAACGCAGCATCACGCTTTCGCCGGAACTGGCGGCGGCGGTCGACGATGTCGTGGCCGCCGGCGAATATGCCTCGGCCAGCGAAGTCATCCGTGATGCGCTGCGGCAATGGAAAGACCGCCGCGATCTTCTCGGCTACACGGTCGAGGAATTGCGCAGGCTGGTTCAGGAGGGGATCGACAGCGGACCGGCGGTGGACGGCCAGCCCTTCATGGACCGGCTGCGAGCCAAATATCAGAGGATGTCGGAAGCTGCAGGCTCGGAAGAGTGAAATATCGGCTGCTTCCTCAGGCGATATCAGATGTCGAAGGCATCGGTGACTACATTGCGGAACATAGCCCAAAGGGAGCCATGCGCCTTGTGGACGCTTTGGAGAGGCGCTGGACACTGCTCACCTTGCACCCGTTCTCAGGTGCGCCGCGCGATGATATCGCGCCCGGCATTCGTCATCTGATCGTCGGCGAATATGTCACTCTGTATCGCATGGGCGAAGACGCGATCGAGATCGTCCGCGTTTTGCACGGCAGGCGCGATATTGGCGCCGACGACTTGGTGACCTAACCGCCGCCTCAGATGCCGATCTTGTCCAGCGATGCCTCGATCGCCTGCCAGAGTTCTTCCACCGGCTCGCAGCCCACCGACAGGCGCACGAAGCCGGGCGGAACCGAATCTCCTCGCTTGGCCCGCCGCTCGGCGGAGGTGTGGACACCCCCGAACGACGTTGCCGCCTGCATCAGCGTGCAGTTGTTGATGAAATCCTCGGCCTTTTCCTGGGAGAGGAGTTCGAAGGACATGAGGAAGCCGAAGCGCTCCATCTGCGCCCGGGCGAGGTTGTGCGACGGGTCGCCCTCCAGCCCGGGGTAGCGCAAGCCGCTAACGGCGCGATGGTCTTTCAGGCGCTTCACTATCACCTCGGCAGAAGAACACATGCGGTCGAAGCGTACGTCCAGCGTCTCCAGGCCGCGATGCACCAGCCAAGCCTCGAACGGGCCGGGAATGCCGCCCGCGGTCTCGCGCCAGCCGGTGACGGCCGCGATAATATCTGGATTGCGGCTGGCGACATGGCCGAACAGTACGTCGGAATGCCCGTTGGCCGCCTTGGTGTCGGCAGCAACGACAATGTCGGCGCCGAGATCGAGCGGACGCTGGCCGAACGGCGTCATCGTGGTGTTGTCGACGACGACGATCGCGCCCGCTTGGTGCGCGGCCTCGGTGACGGCTGTGATGTCGCAAATGTCCAATCGCGGATTCGACGGGGTTTCAACGTAGACAAGGCGGTAGCCATCAGAGCCGCCATCGAGAAAGGTCGATGTCGGCCGCAGATCATAGGCGACGCCGAAGGGCTTGAGGAAACGGTCGGCCAGCGCGCGTGTGGCATGGTAGCCGTCCGAAGGCAAAAGCACGCGATCGCCGGATTTCAACAGGCCGAAAAACACCGCCGAGATTGCCGCCATTCCGGATGGGAAGCCGACGCATGGCGCGTCTTCCAGATGCGCCAGCATGTGCTCGACCGCATCCCAGGTGGCGTTGCTGTAACGGCCGTACTGACTGTAGCCGGCGCCGTCGCCCGGGTTGTGGAAAATAGCGGCCATGGTCAGCGGCAATGGGATGGGGTCGCCTTTGACAAGTCCGTCGCGACGCAGATGGGCAAGGGAGGCCGCGCGAGACCTGGCTGTTTCGGACATGGATTTCTGACCTTGTTGCTCAGCGAAAAGACTGACGACGCTATTCGCGGCAGTGATGCGCGGCAAGCCGCTTCCGCTTGGGCCAGCCCGCTCTAAACGGTTCGTTAGGCTTAATGGGAGATAAAGACGGGAGTGTTGTCAGAGCTGCTCTCACCGGTTGTGGCGCGCGCGTTTGTGAAGCCTGTTCCCGTTGACGCCCATAGTGCCCCATGATATCCCATTTCGATACCAAAGCCTTCGTTCCGCGTCAGGGTAAAGCGTACGCCAATCGGGCAGCCGCGGCGGCTGTGCGTTTGCGGGGTTTTGCCGCTGGGATCGAAGCGGATTTTCGGCAGGGGACGCGCTTCGGCGCGGACGAAAACATGGAGAGGGGTGCGGCGGCGGAAGCGGCTGCAGCGTGTCATGGACCGGTTTCTGTCAAGCGCGGTGAACAGGATCGATGCGAAGGGGCGGGTCTCCGTTCCGGCGCATTTCCGCGCGGTCGTGCAGAAGCGCGGCTATTCCGAACTCTATGCGCTGCGCGGCCTGGACGTGCCTGCGATGGATGTCGGCGGGCTCGATCTGCTCGACCGCTACGAGCAGCGCATCGCGCTGGAAGACCCTTTTTTGCAGACGGCGGACGATATGTCGTTCTTCTGCCATGGCGACGGGACGTTCCTGAAGCTCGATCAGGATGGCCGCATCACGATGAGCGATTTCATCCGCGAGCATACGGGCATCACGAGCGAAGTGGCCTTTGTCGGCCGTGGCAATTTCTTTCAAGTTTGGGAGCCTGGACGGCTGGCCGCCTATGGGGCGCAGGCGCGCGCTCGGCTTTTGCAGCTTCGGCAGGGGACGAAGGCTCACGAGGCCAAGGCTGGGGAGCGGCCGGAATGATGGCGGATCACGGCGATGATCTCAGCGCCGTTGGCGGACCGGTCCGCCACATTCCGGTCCTCCTCGCCGAAGTGCTGGAGGCGCTCTCACCCAAAGCCGGCGATGTGATCGTCGACGGCACGTTTGGCGCCGGCGGCTACACCAAGGCGATCCTGGCGAGCGGCGCCTCGGTGGTGGCGATCGATCGCGATCCCGATGCGATTGCCGCCGGGCGCGGCCTGGAACAGCAATCCGGCGGCAGGCTAAGGCTGGTGCAGGCGCCATTTTCGACGCTGGACGAGCAGGTCGAAAGCGCCGACGGCGTTGTCCTCGACATCGGCATTTCCTCCATGCAGGTCGACCAGCCCGAGCGCGGCTTTTCGTTCCGCACCGACGGGCCGCTCGACATGCGCATGGCGCAGGCGGGCTTGAGTGCTGCCGACGTCGTCAATTCGTTCAAGATAGGCGACCTTGCCCGCATCTTCGGCTTCCTCGGCGAAGAGCGGAATGCCGGCCGCATTGCCCGCATGATCGAGTCACGCCGCGAAAAACGTCCGTTCGAGCGCACGCTCGATCTCGCCGACGCCATCGAAACGCATATCGGCCGCGCGCCGAAGGACAAGATTCATCCGGCCACCCGCGTCTTCCAGGCGCTGCGCATTTTCGTCAATGACGAGCTGGGCGAATTGGCCAAAGCCCTAATGGCATCCGAGCGGGTATTGAAGCCCGGCGGGCGGCTTGCGGTGGTGACGTTCCATTCGCTGGAAGACCGCATCGTCAAGCGCTTCATCGCCGACCGCGCCGACGTCGCCACCGGCTCACGTCATTTGCCCGAGGCGCACGCGCGCACTGCGACCTTCCGCAAGGCTGGTGGCGGCGTGACGGCAGGCGATGCCGAGGTCGCTGCCAATCCGCGGGCGCGCTCGGCCAGGCTGCGTACCGCCATCCGCACCGAGGCGCCGGCGCGCGCCGGTGATCTCACCATTTTCGGCCTTCCAAAGCTTCCCGGCATCCAGGCGCCGCGAGAGAGGTGAATACGTGTTTCGAACCAGCGACATAGTCCTGATCGCCGTCATGGTCTCGGCCGCGGCCCTGACCTACAAGGCCAAGCGCGAGGCCGAGGAACAGCTGGCTTCGGTGCAGAAGATCGAGGCGCAGATCCGCTATGAGGAGGACACGATCGACCTGCTCAAGGCCGACTGGAGCCTGCTGACCCAGCCGTCGCGCCTGCAGAAGCTGGCTGAAATCTACAAATCGCAGCTCGCACTCGAGCCGGTCAATGCGCGGCAGATCGTCGGGCTCGACGACCTGCCGGCAAAACCGCTCAACATCGAGGACCTGTCGTCGCAACGGCTTGGCGGCATGGCCGACAATTCCGGCAAAGGACCAGCCGACAAGGATCCCGTGGTCACCGGAGCCATCGTCCAATGATCGCTGGATTTCCAATGCGCGCCAAACTTCCGTCGGTCGGCAAATTGCTGAAGCGCCGCGCACGGACCGGCGAGGACGGCTCCATCGTGGTCGAAGGCGCTCGCAAGGCGACCGGCGGCAAGGCCAAGACCCGCATCGTGATGACGATGGCGGTGTTCTTCGGCATCTATTCGACCATCGCCGGGCGGCTGGTCTATCTCGGTTTCCAGTCCCCCGACATGTCGAATGGGCCGCAAAGCCGGGTGACGGCGTCGCGTCCCGACATCGTCGACCGCAACGGCGAGGTGCTGGCGACCGACATCAAGACGGCATCGCTGTTTGCCGAGCCGCGCCGCATCGTCGATGCCGACGAGGCGATCGAAAAGCTGTCGACCATTCTGCCAGATATCGACCCCGAGCAGACCTATCACAAGCTGAAGAGCGGCGCCGGCTTCGTCTGGCTGCAGCGGCAGCTGACGCCCAAGCAGCAGGCCGACATCATGCAGCTCGGCATTCCCGGAATCGGCTTTCGCACCGAAAAGCGCCGCTTCTATCCTGCCGGCGTGACCTCGTCCTACATTGTCGGCCTCACCAACATCGACAATCAGGGCATCTCCGGCATGGAGAAGTACATTGACGAGCAGGGCCTGAGCGACCTGCAGGCCTCAGGCTTGGCGATCGCCAAGGATCTGAAGCCGGTTCAGCTGTCGATCGACCTGCGCGTCCAGCATGTGGTGCGCGACGAGATTGCCGCCGGCCTCGAGCGCTATCGCGCCATGGGCGCCGGCGCCGTCGTGCTCAACATCAAGACCGGCGAAGTGGTGGCGATGGCCTCGGTGCCGGATTTCGATCCGAACAATCCCTTCAATGCGCAGGACAAGGACCGCCTGAACCGCATGTCGGCCGGCCTCTACGAGATGGGCTCGACCTTCAAGAGCTTTACCTCGGCCATGGCGCTCGATTCCGGCAAGGCGAACATGAACAGCCGTTTCGACGCCTCGCATCCGATCCGGGTCGGCCATCAGGCCATTCACGATTTCCACGGCAAGAACCGCGTGCTGTCATTGCCGGAGGTGTTCCTTTACTCCTCCAACATCGGATCGGCGCGTGAGGCCGAAATGGTCGGCATCGAGGGGCACCGCGAATTCCTGCATCGCCTTGGCCTTCTGGACAGGATGCAGACCGAACTGCCTGAGGTCGCGCGCCCGACCGAACCGAAGGTCTGGAAACAGGTCAACTCCTTCACCATCGCCTTCGGCCATGGCGTGTCGACGACGCCGCTGCAGGCCGCCGTCGGCTGCGCGGCGCTGATGCAGGGCTATTTGATCCCGCCGACTTTCCTGGTCCGCAGCGAGCAGGATGCCATGTCGGTGGCCAAGAGAGTGGTCAGCGAAAAGACTGTGGAGGGCATGCGCTACCTCTACACGCTCAATGCTGAGAAAGGCTCGGCCAGAAACGCCAGGGCCCCCGGCTACCGCGTTGGCGGCAAGACCGGAACCGCCGAGAAGGTCATCAATGGCCGCTACTCGAAGGAACTGAATTTCAACACCTTCGTCGCTGCCTTCCCGATGGACGATCCGCAATATCTGGTGTTTACGATCGCTGACGCTCCGCACCCGGAAAAGCCCGGGATGACCGACGTCGCCGCCAACAATGCGGGTGTCATGGCCGGAAACATCATCAGGCGGGCAGCCGCCATGCTTGGCGTGAAGCCAGATTTCAGCCATGAAAATGGCGCAACGCTGGTTTCCTATCAGTGATTCTTAGGGCGCGCCGGCAACTGCGCGCTATTTTGTTGAGATAAACGGGGTTCGATGCACCTGAGAGATTTAGCCGGTATCCTGCCTGTCGAGGGAACATCTTCCCGCGATGTGGAGGTAACCGGGATTTCGTCGGATTCCCGCACGGTCAAGACCGGCGTGGTCTTTTTCGCGCTCGCCGGCAGCAAGGCGGATGGTTCGGCCTATGCCGCCGATGCGGCAAAGCGCGGCGCAGCGGCGGTTGTCGTGGGCAAGGCCAGCGCCGTTTCCGGTCTGTCCGTCCCGGTGCTCAGTGTCGACGACGCACGCCTGGCGCTGGCGCTGAGCGCGGCACGTTTCTTCGGCAGCCAGCCGGAGACCATGGTCGCGGTTACCGGCACCGCAGGCAAGACCTCGGTCGCCGCCTTCACCAGGCAGATCTGGGAGCAGGCCGGCTTTGCCGCCGCGTCCATTGGCACCACCGGCGTGGTGGCGCCGGGCCGCAACGACTACGGTTCGCTGACCACGCCCGATCCGGTGGCTTTGCACCAGTTGCTCAAGGAATTGGCGGAGGCCGGCGTCACCCATGCCTCGATGGAAGCCTCCAGCCACGGTCTCGACCAGCGCCGCCTCGATGGCGTCAAGCTCGCCGCCGGCGGTTTCACCAATCTCGGCCGCGACCATATGGACTATCATCCGACGGTCGAGGACTACCATCGCGCCAAATTGCGCCTGTTCGACACGCTGCTGCCGAAAGGCGCGCCGGCGGTCATCTTTGCCGACGATCCGTGGTCGGCGCCGACCATCCAGGCTGCGCAGGCCGCGGGGCTCAATGTGCTGACTGTCGGCCGCCATGGCGATTTCCTGCGCCTGAAGCGGGTCGAGCACGAGCGCCACCGCCAGCGCGCCGAGGTCGAAGCTGACGGCGTGCTCTACGAGATCGACCTGCCGCTCGCCGGCGACTTCCAGATCGCCAACGCCCTGGTTTCGGCCGGACTGGCCATTTCCACTGGAACGCCGGTCGCCAAAGCTTTAATGGCATTGGAGAAACTTCAGGGGGCGCCAGGACGGCTCGACCTGGTCGGCGCCACCGCCAATGGCGCGCCCGTCTATGTCGACTATGCCCACAAGCCGGATGCGCTGGAAAATGTGCTGGCCGCCGTGCGCCCATTCACCACCGGGCGCGTCATCGTCGTGTTCGGCTGCGGCGGCGACCGCGACCGGGGCAAGCGGCCGATCATGGGCGAGATCGCCACGCGGCTGGCCGATGTCGTCATCGTCACCGACGACAATCCGCGCTCGGAAGTGCCGGAAACGATCCGTGCCGCGATCCTGGCAGCCGCACCCGGCGCCATTGAAATCGGCGACCGCCGCAAGGCGATCCACGAAGCGGTCGCCATGCTCAAAGCGGGCGATACGCTGATCGTTGCCGGCAAGGGCCATGAAGAGGGCCAGACCATCGGCGCCGAGACATTTCCGTTCTCCGACCACGAAGAAGTCCGCTCGGCGCTGCGGGAGCGGGCCGCATGAGCGTGCTCTGGACTTCCGAGGCGCTGGTCGACGCCATGGGCGGTCGGCCGCTCGGGCCGATGCCGGAGGGAATTTCGGGGATCTCGATCGACAGCCGCAGCCTGCAGCCGGGCGACGCCTTCTTCGCCATCAAGGGCGAGGCGATGGACGGCCATGACTTCGCGACCGCGGCGATCAAGGCCGGCGCCGGCGTGCTGATCGTTGCCGAGGGCAAGTTGCCGTCGCTTGGGCGGCTGACGGCGCCGATGATCGTCGTGCAGGATGTGCTGGCAGCACTGGAGAAACTCGGTGTTGCCGCCCGCGCCCGGTCCAATGCAAAGATCATCGCGGTGACAGGATCGGCCGGCAAGACCACCACGAAGGAGGCGCTGCGTCATGTGCTGTCGGCCGTCGGCACGGTGCATGCTTCGGCGCAGTCCTTCAACAATCATTGGGGCGTGCCGCTGACGCTGGCGCGCATGCCCGGCGATTGCGACTATGCGGTGTTCGAGATCGGCATGAACCATCCCGGCGAGATCCGGCCGTTAGTCAAGATGGTCCGGCCACATGTGGCCATCGTCACGATGATCGCCGCGGCGCATCTTGGCTTCTTTAGAAATCTCGACGAGATCGCCAAGGCCAAGGCCGAGATTTTTGAAGGCATCGAGCCCGGCGGTGCGGCCTTGCTCAACCGCGACGATGCGCGATGGAAGCTGCTCGACAAGATGGCGCGGGCCGCCGGCGTCGAACATGTCTTTGGCTTCGGTGAGAATGCACGGTCGACCTACAAGCTGACCAAATGCGAGCTGCATGCCGATCATTCCGACATCACCGCCAGGATCGGCGGGCAGGATGTCGTTGCCCGGATCGGCGCGCCCGGCCGCCACATGGTGCAGAATGTGCTCGCCGTTCTTGGCGCGGCGCATCTCGTTGAAGCCGACATCGCAAAGGTGGCGGAAGCGCTGGCCGATCTCTCCGCCGAGCGTGGCCGTGGGAAGCGCCATGTGCTTCGCCATCCCAAGGGACCGATCACACTGATCGACGAGAGCTACAACGCCAATCCGGCCTCGATGGCTGCCGCCATGGCACTGCTCAACGCGACGCCTGTCACGGGCGAGGGCCGGCGCATCGCCGTGCTCGGCGACATGCTCGAACTCGGCGACCATTCGGCCAAGCTGCATGCAGCCCTGGCCGAACTGATCGTCGGGACCGGCACGCACACGGTCTTTCTCGGCGGCCCGGAAATGCGGGCGCTGGCAGACATCCTGCCCGACGAGATCAAAACGGAATACCGCGCCGGCGCCGAGGAATTGAAGCCGCTGCTGTTGTCGACGCTGGAGGCAGGCGACGTGGTGATGATCAAATCGTCGAAAGGCATCGGCTTTTCAAAGCTGGTCGAGGCCTTGCTCGGCAAATATCCGGCGGAAGCCGCAGGCACGAAACAGAACTAGTCCGGGGGACGGAATCGCATGTTTACATTGCTCGTCGATTTTGCGGACAAGGTCTCGGTCTTCAATGTCTTCCGCTACATAACTTTCCGCACCGGCGGTGCGCTGATCACCTCGGCGCTGATCGTCTTCATCTTCGGGCCGACCATCATCAATTCGCTGAGGCTGCGGCAAGGCAAGGGCCAGCCGATCCGTGCCGACGGCCCGCAGACGCATTTCAAGAAGGCCGGCACGCCGACCATGGGCGGGCTGATGATCCTGTGCGGCATCGTCGGCTCGTCGCTTCTATGGGCGAACCTGTCCAGCATCTATGTTTGGGTGGTGCTCTTAGTGACGCTGGGCTTCGGCTCGATCGGCTTTTACGACGACTATCTCAAGGTAACCAAGCAGTCGCATCTCGGCTTTTCCGGCAAGGCGCGGCTGGCGCTGGAATTCGTCATCGCCGGCATTGCCGCCTGGGCGATCATGCATAATGGCCAGGCGCCGTTCTCATCGTCGCTGACTTTCCCCTTCGCCAAGGAATTCATCATCAATCTCGGCTGGTTCTTCGTGCCGTTCTCCTGCTTCGTCATTGTCGGCGCCGGCAATGCGGTGAATTTGACCGATGGCCTCGACGGGCTGGCGATCGTGCCGATCATGATTGCGGCGGCATCCTTCGGCGTCATCGCCTACCTCTCCGGCAACGCGGTGTTCGCCGAATACCTGCAGATCCATTTCGTGCCCGGCACCGGCGAGCTGGCCGTCGTGCTCGGCGCCGTCATCGGCGCCGGCCTCGGCTTCCTCTGGTTCAACGCGCCACCGGCGGCGATCTTCATGGGCGACACCGGTTCGCTGGCCATGGGCGGCCTGATCGGCACGGTCGCGGTCGCCACCAAGCACGAGATCGTGCTGGTCATCGTCGGCGGATTGTTTGTCGTGGAAATCCTGTCGGTCATCATCCAGGTCGGCTACTTCAAGATGACCGGCAAGCGCGTGTTCCTGATGGCGCCGATCCATCATCATTTCGAAAAGCTCGGCTGGACCGAAAGCCAGGTGGTGATCCGCTTCTGGATCATCGCCGTCATCCTGGCGCTGGTCGGCCTGTCGACCCTCAAGCTGAGATAGGAACCCGCTTGATCCCCGCCGCATCCTTTTCGGGCAAACGCGTTTCGCTCTTCGGGCTCGGTGGCTCGGGGATCGCCACGGCGCGCGCGCTGATCCAGGGCGGCGCCGACGTGCTTGCCTGGGACGACAATCCCGATAGCGTCGCCAAGGCTGCTGACCAAGGCATTGCGACCGCCGATCTGCGCGGCGCCGACTGGTCGAAATTCTCGGCCTTCGTGCTCTCGCCCGGCGTGCCGCTGACGCATCCCAAGCCGCACTGGACGGTGGAGTTGGCGCGTGGCTCCGGCGTCGAGGTGATCGGCGATATCGAATTGTTCTGCCGCGAGCGGATTGCGCGCGCGCCTGATGCGCCGTTCATGGCTATCACCGGCACCAACGGCAAGTCGACGACCACGGCGCTGACCGCGCATATCCTCAAATCGGCAGGGCGCGACACGCAGATGGGCGGCAATATCGGCCGGGCCATCATGACGCTCGATCCACCGCAGGCTGACCGGGACTATGTCGTCGAGTGTTCGTCCTACCAGATCGATCTCGCGCCCTCGATCAACCCGACGGCCGGCATCCTGCTCAACCTGACGCCCGACCATCTCGACCGCCACGGCACCATGCAGCATTACGCTTCGATCAAGGAGCGGCTGGTTGCCGGCAGCGAGACGGCGATCGTCGGCGTTGACGATTCCTGGTGCGCGCAGATCGCTGACCGGCTGGAGAGGGCGGGCCGCGAGGTGATCCGCATCTCCAAGCGGCTGCCGCTGACCGACGGTTATTTCGCAGACGGTTCCGATCTGATGGAAGCCGTCCATGGCCGCTACAGCCGCGTCGCCTTCCTCGAAGGCATCGGTTCGTTGCGCGGCCAGCACAATGCGCAGAATGCGCTTGCCGCTGTTGCCGCCTGCCTCAGGGTCGGCTTGAGCCTGGGCGAGATCCAGGCGGGACTGGAGAGCTTTCCAGGCCTCGCGCATCGCATGGAGCAGGTCGGACGCAAGGACCACGTGCTGTTTGTCAACGATTCCAAGGCGACCAATGCCGATGCGGCGGCACCCGCGCTGTCGAGTTTTTCGCGCATTTACTGGATCGCCGGCGGACTGCCCAAGGAAGGCGGCATCGAGCCGCTGCGCGGTTTCTTCCCACGCATCGCCAAGGCCTATCTGATCGGCGAGGCGGCACCCGCGTTCTCGGCGACGCTCGGCGAAGCCGTGCCCTATGAAATCTCGGGCACCCTGGCCGCCGCGGTCGACCATGCCGCGAAAGACGCGGCCAAGGATGACAGCGGCGAGGCGGTGGTGCTGCTGTCGCCGGCCTGCGCCAGTTTCGACCAGTTCAAGAATTTCGAAGTTCGCGGCGAAGCCTTCAGGCAAGCTGCGAATGCTATCGAGGGTGTCAAACCCATCGGAGGGGCACGATAATGCAAAGCCGTCTCGACAAAAGCCCGGTTGCAACCTGGTGGTGGACGATCGATCGCTGGTTCCTGGCGGCGTTCCTGTCGCTGATGGGGCTTGGCATAGTCTTGTCCTTTGCGGCAAGCCCGGCGGTGGCCGAACGCATCGGCCTCGACAGTTTCCACTTTGCCACCAGGCAGATCATCTTCACCGTGCCGGCCCTCGGCGTGATGCTGGCGGTGTCCTTCCTGGAATCGCGGCAGATCCGGCGCATGGCGCTGATCATCCTGGGCATCATGCTGGTGCTGATGGTGGCCGTGCTCTACATCGGCGTCGAGGTGAAGGGCGCACGGCGCTGGGTGTCGTTTGTCGGCATGTCGATCCAGCCGTCGGAATTCCTGAAACCCGCCTTCGTCATCGTCTGCGCCTGGCTGTTCGCAGAACACAAGCGCCAGCCCGACATTCCGGGCAATTTGTTTGCCATGCTGCTGCTGATCCTGGTCATCTCGCTTCTGGTGGCGCAGCCCGATCTCGGCCAGACCATGCTGGTGACCGGCACCTGGGGCGTCATGTTCTTCATGGCCGGCCTGCCCTGGCTATGGATCATCGCGCTTGGCGCCACCGGCGCCGGCGGCCTGTTTGCCGCCTATACGGTGTTCCCGCACGTCGCCGCGCGCATCGACAAATTCCTAACCGGCGAAGGCGACACGTTCCAGGTCGACATGGGCCGCGAGGCGCTGATCAACGGCCACTGGTTCGGCGTCGGCCCGGGCGAGGGCACCGTCAAGCGGGTCATTCCCGACGCGCATGCCGATTTCGTGTTTTCGGTCGCCGGCGAAGAGTTCGGGCTGATCATGTGCTTCTTCATCATGTCGATCTTCGCCTTCATCGTGCTGCGCGGCTTGAGCACGGCATTGAAGGAACATGATGATTTCACCCGCTACGCCGTCGGCGGTCTCGTCACCGTGTTCGGCCTGCAGTCGGTCATCAACATGTGCGTCAACCTGCAACTGATGCCGGCCAAGGGCATGACGCTGCCTTTCATCTCCTATGGCGGCTCCTCGCAGATCGCCATTGCCATCTCGATGGGCATGGTGCTGGCGCTGACGCGCAAGCGACCGGAAAAGCGCAAGCAGATGGGCTTTGCCCTGTCGCAGCGCGCCCTGCCGGCGGAGTGATATGGCGCGGGGTGTGATCCTTCTCGCGGCTGGCGGAACCGGTGGACATCTGTTTCCGGCCGAGGCGCTGGCGCATGAGCTGATCGAGCGCGGCTGGGGCGTGCATCTGGCGACGGACGACCGCGCCGAGCGCTTTGCCGGCCATTTCCCGGCCGCCGCCATCCATCCGATCCAGTCGGCGACGATGGGCTCGAAAAACCCTGTCGCGCTGCTTGGCGCGTTCTGGAAGATCTGGCGCGGCGTGCGCCAGGCCTCCGCCGTCATCGCCAGGATCAAGCCTGATGCGGTCGTCGGCTTTGGCGGTTATCCGACCTTGCCACCGCTCTATGCCGCGACGCGGCGCAAGCTGCCGACGCTGATCCATGAGCAGAACGCAGTGATGGGCCGCGCCAACCGGGCGCTGTCCGGGCGCGTCGATGCCATTGCCGGCGGCTTCCTGCCGCAAGATGAAAGTGCCACAGGCGCCAAGACGGTGACGACAGGCAATCCGGTCAGGCCGCCAATCCTGGAGGCGGCAAAGACGCCCTATAAGGCATCCCAAGGGGCGGATCCGTTCAGGCTCCTGGTGTTCGGCGGCAGCCAGGGCGCACAGTTTTTTTCCGACGCCATGCCGGCGGCGATCGCACTTCTGCCGGAGGCGCAGCGCAAGCGGCTGGTGATCACCCAGCAGGCCCGCGCCGACGACGTGGCGCGGGTGAAGGCTGGCTATGCGGCACTCGGCGTCCATGTCGAGGTCTCGCCCTTCTTCACCGACATGGCACAGCGCATGGGCGCGGCGCATCTGGTGATCTCGCGCTCCGGCGCCTCGACGGTTTCGGAGATCGCCGTCATCGGCCGGCCGGCGCTGCTGGTGCCTTATCCCTATGCTCTGGATCACGACCAGGCGGCGAACGCAGCCGCCCTTGCCGCGGCGGGCGGCGGCGAGGTGCATCCGCAATCGTCACTGTCGCCGGACCGCATCGCGGCTCTCATTGGCGGGCTGATGGACAATCCCGAGCGGCTGACGGCCATGGCTGCCGGAGCGAAGTCGGCTGGCCGGCCGAACGCGGCACGGTTGCTCGCTGATCTCACAGAGGCTATTGCGTCCAGAAAAACCGTTTCGGATTTCAGGAAAGGGACGCATTGATGAAGATGCCGCAGACCATCGGCCTTGTGCATTTCATCGGCATTGGCGGCATCGGCATGAGCGGCATCGCCGAGGTTCTGCACAATCTCGGCTACAAGGTGCAGGGCTCCGACCAGTCCGACAGCGCCAATGTGCAGCGGCTGCGCGACAAGGGCATCGAATGCTTTGTCGGCCACAAGGCCGAGAATATCGGCGCCGCCGAAGTGGTGGTCGTCTCCACCGCGATCAAGAAATCCAATCCCGAGCTGAAGGCCGCGCGCGAAAAGCTGCTGCCGATCGTGCGCCGCGCCGAGATGCTGGCGGAACTGATGCGCTTCCGCCAGGCGGTTGCGATCGGCGGCACCCATGGCAAGACCACAACCACGTCGATGGTGGCGACGCTGCTCGATGCCGGCGGGCTCGACCCGACGGTGATCAATGGCGGCATCATCAATGCCTATGGCACCAATGCCCGTATGGGCGATGGCGAGTGGATGGTGGTCGAAGCCGACGAAAGCGACGGCACCTTCCTCAAGCTGCCGGCCGAGATCGCCGTCGTCACCAACATCGATCCCGAGCATCTGGACCATTATGGCAGTTTCGACAAGGTGCGCGAGGCGTTCCGGCAATTCGTCGAGAACGTGCCGTTCTACGGTTTTGGCGTGATGTGCACCGACCATCCGGAAGTACAGGCGCTGGTCAGCCGCATCGAGGACCGCCGCGTCATCACCTATGGCGAGAACGCACAGGCCGATGTGCGTTTCACCAACCACCGCATGGCCGGTGCCGTCTCGGCATTCGACGTGGTGATCCGCGACCGCAAGACCGGCGGCCAGACGACGATATCTGATCTGCGGCTGCCGATGCCCGGCCGCCACAACGTCTCCAACGCCACCGCCGCAATCGCGGTCGCGCATGAACTCGGCCTGTCGGCCGAAGCGATCAAGAAAGGGCTGTCGTCCTTTGCCGGCGTCAAGCGGCGCTTCACCCACACCGGCTCGTGGAACGGCGTCGACATCTTCGACGATTACGGCCACCACCCGGTCGAGATCACGGCGGTGTTGAAAGCGGCGCGCAGTGCCACCAAGGGCCGCGTCATCGCCATTGCGCAGCCGCATCGCTTCACCCGGCTGCACGATCTGTTCGACGAATTTTCGGTCTGTTTCAACGATGCCGACACGGTGATGGTGGCGCCGGTCTATGCGGCGGGCGAGGAGCCGATCGACGGCGTGACCTCGGAGGCGCTGGTGTCGCGCATCCGCTCCGGGGGGCATCGCGATGCGCGCTACGTCGAAAGCCCTGCCGCGATTTCGCCCGTCATCCGCGCGTTGGCGAAACCGGGCGACTTCGTCATCTTCCTGGGCGCCGGCAACATCACCCAATGGGCCTATGCGCTGCCTGGGGAACTCGGCGGTACCGTCTCATGATGCGCGGCCAAGACCTGCTCGACAAACTTGGCGACCGGCTTGCCGGCCTGCGCGGCCGCATCACGCCCAATGCCGAGATGGACAAGATCACCTGGTTCCGCGCCGGCGGTCTGGCGGACGCCCTGTTCCAGCCGGCCGACGAGGAGGATCTGGCTGCCTTCCTGCGCGCCGTGCCGGAGGACATCCCGCTCACCATCGTCGGTGTCGGCTCCAACCTCCTGGTGCGCGACGGCGGTATTCCGGGTTTCGTCATCCGGCTTTCGGCCAAGGGTTTTGGCGAGGCCGAGGTGGTTTCGCCGACCGTCATCAAGGCCGGTGCGGCGACGCCCGACAAGCGCGTCGCGGCCGTCGCTTATGAGGCCGGCATTGGCGGCTTTCATTTCTATCACGGCATTCCCGGCGCCATCGGCGGGGCGCTGAGGATGAATGCCGGCGCCAATGGCGTCGAGACGCGGGAACGTGTCGTCGAGGTGCGGGCGCTCGACCGCAAGGGCAATCACCACACGCTCAGCAATGAAGACATGGGCTATGCCTATCGTCACTCGGCCGCACCTGCCGGGCTGATCTTCACATCCGCCGTTTTCGAAGGTGTTCTGGAAGACCAGGCGGCGATCAAGGCGGCTATGGATGCCGTCCAGACGCATCGCGAGACGGTGCAGCCGATCCGCGAGAAGACCGGCGGCTCGACCTTCAAGAATCCGGAAGGCACCTCGGCCTGGAAGGAAATCGACAAGGCCGGCTGCCGCGGGCTGATGATCGGCGGCGCGCAGATGTCGCCGATGCACTGCAACTTCATGATCAACACCGGAACAGCGACCGGATACGATCTCGAATATCTCGGCGAGACGGTGCGCGCCCGCGTGCTTGAAAATTCAGGCATCCGCCTGCAGTGGGAAATCAAGCGGCTCGGCAATTTCCGCCCCGGCCATGCCGTGCAGGAATTCCTCGGACAGCTTCTTTAGCGCAAGCTGAAGTTCATGTGATGCTTGAACTTCAAACGGTCTGAAACAACAGCGCCACCGTTGCTCCAAAGACTCACAACACGCTTTTTCCGGCCGTTTTCGCGGAAAGTGAATCTGTCGGAATCATAAGCACTTGCCAGCGAATCAACTCTCTGATTCTCTGCCTTAAAGCGTTTCCTGATTTGAGTCGTTCGACGCGTCGACCGCGTTTTCCGTCTGGGGGGCAACCTGCCGGGAGACTCGGACTCAATCTGGTCGCTGAATGCGTGGTTGCGGGCCCGCCGTGAGAGGGATGACGGGATATGAAGAACAAGCATGTGGCTGTCCTCCTGGGCGGATTCTCGTCCGAGCGGCCCGTGTCTCTGTCTTCGGGAAAGGCGTGTGCGGATGCGCTTGAGAATGAAGGCTACCAGGTTACTCGCGTCGATGTTGCGCGCGATGTCGGCGCCGTGCTCACCGAACTCAAGCCCGATGTCGTCTTCAACGCATTGCACGGCCCGTTCGGTGAAGACGGCACGATCCAGGGCATCCTCGAATATCTGGCCATTCCCTACACCCATTCGGGCGTGCTCGCCTCGGCGCTCGCCATGAACAAGGAGCAAGCCAAGAAGGTCGCCAAGGCTGCCGGCATCGCGGTGGCTGAATCGAAGGTTGCCAGCCGCTTTGCCATCCAGAACAAGCATCCGATGAAGCCGCCCTACGTGGTCAAGCCGGTCAATGAAGGCTCAAGCTTCGGCGTCGTCATCGTGCATGAAGGCCAGTCGCATCCGCCGCAGGTCATCGGCTCGTCCGAATGGAAATATGGCGAGACCGTCATGGTCGAGCGCTACATCCATGGGCGCGAGCTGACCTGCGCCGTCATGGGCGACGTGGCGCTCGGCGTCTGCGAGATCATTCCGACCGGCCATTCCTTCTACGACTATGATTCAAAATACGTCGCCGGCGGATCAAAACACGAAATCCCTGCTAAAATTTCATCAAATATTTACCAAAAAATACAGACACTGGCACTCAAGGCACATCTGGCTATCGGCTGCCGGGGCGTCTCCCGATCGGACTTCCGCTATGACGACCGTCACTCCGAAAACGGCGAGATTGTTTGGCTCGAGATCAACACTCAGCCGGGCATGACGCCGACGTCTTTGGTGCCTGAAATCGCCGCCCAGGCCGGGCACTCGTTTGGCGAATTGTTGAGTTGGATGGTGGAGGACGCTTCGTGTCTGCGTTGAAATGGGGACAGGACAAGGGCAGGGGCGGCGCCGGGCCGGCGCTGTTCGGCATGCCGTTGTCGTTTGACCATTTCGTGCTGCCGCGCGTGCTGCGCCGGCCGGTGCGCGTGCTGGCGCGCCTGGGCGGCGGCGACTTCGTCGCGCCGCGCTTTTCCGCGGCCATCCTTTCGGCTTCGCTCATTGCATCGAGCAGCCTCTACGGCGCCATTCTCGGCGGTCATGCCGACGACATCGTCCAGAGCATCACCGCCCGGACCGGCTTTGCCGTCGACCAGATCAAGGTGGTCGGCAACCGCCAGACTTCGGAGATCGACATACTGGACCGGCTCGAGCTCGACGGCTGGACGTCACTGATCGGCTTCGATGCCGAGGCCGCGCGTGAACGTATTGATACCTTGCCCTGGGTCGAGGTGGCGGCGGTGCGCAAGGTCTATCCACATACGCTGGAAGTGCGTGTCGAGGAGCGCGAGCCCTTCGCGCTCTGGCAGCAGGGCGCGGAGCTTTCGGTCATCGAACGCTCCGGCGCGGTGATCGCGCCGTTCTCCGGCGGCAAGCAGGCGCTGCTGCCGCTGATCATCGGCACCGGCGCGCCGGCCAAGGCCCCCGACTTCGTGGCCAAGATCAACAAATTTCCCGAGCTCGCGGCTCGGGTCAAAGGCTATATCCGCATCGGCGAACGGCGCTGGGACCTTAAGCTGGAAAACGGCATCACGATCAAGCTGCCCGAGGATGGCGAGGATCAGGCGATCGCCGATCTGGTTCGGATGGACCACGACAACGGGCTTCTGACGCGGGACATCGCCGCCGTCGACATGCGCATCTCCGATCGCCTGGTGGTGCAGCTGACGCCGGAAGCGGCGACGCAGCGCCAGGCCGCGCTCAATGAAAAGCCGCAAAATCTGAAGCGCAAGTCGGGGACGAAGATATGAGCTGGCTTGGCGGCAACAGCGATGCCTCTTCGCGGCGTTCCGGCACGCTCACCGTGCTGGATGTCGGCTCAAGCAAGGTTTGCTGCGTGGTGGCGAAACTGAAGCCGCGCGAGGACGGCAAGCTGTTGCGCGGCCGCTCGCACCGCATCCAGGTGATCGGCATCGGCCACCAGAAATCGCAAGGCGTGAAGTCGGGCGTGGTCGTCGATCTCGACCGCGCGGAGCACGCCATTCGCCTGTCCGTCGACGCAGCCGAACGCATGGCGGGACTGACCGTGGATTCGCTGATCGTCAACATGACGGCCGGCCGGCTGAAGAGCGAAACCTATTCGGCCACCATCAATCTCGGTGGCCATCAGGCCGACGAAGCCGACATCAAGCGCGTGCTTGCCGCCGGCGCCAAGCAGGCGCTCAAGGCCGAACGCGACGTGATCCATTCGCTGCCCGTCGGCTTTTCGCTGGACGCCGAGCGCGGCGTGCGCGATCCGCGCGGCATGGTCGGCGACCAACTCGGCGTCGATATGCATGTGCTGACGGGCGATGCCGCGCCGCTGCGCAATCTGGAGCTCTGCATCAACCGCTCGCATCTTTCGGTCGAGCGCATGGTGGCGACGCCCTATGCCAGCGGGCTTGCGGCCCTGGTCGACGACGAACTGGAAATGGGTGCGGCCTGCATCGACATGGGCGGCGGCACGACGACCATCTCGGTGTTTTCGGAAGGCAAATTCGTCCACGCCGATGCCATTGCCATCGGCGGCAATCATGTGACGCTCGATATGGCCAAGGGCCTGTCGACCTCGCTCGACGCCGCGGAGCGGCTGAAGGTGATGCATGGTTCGGCGCTGCCTGGCAGTGCCGACGATCGCGACCTGGTCTCGATCCAGCCGATCGGCGAAGACGGCGAGATGCCGCTGCAGATCCCGCGCTCGGTGATGACGCGCGTCATCCGCGCCCGCATCGACGAGACGCTGGAACTGTTGCGCGACCGGCTGAACAAGTCGGGCTACGGCAATGCCGTGGGAAAACGCGTCGTGCTGACCGGCGGCGCCAGCCAGCTTGCGGGTCTCCCCGAGGCGGCGCGCCGCATTCTGGGACGCAATGTGCGCATCGGACGCCCGCTCGGCGTGGCGGGCCTGCCGGAAGCTGCCAAGGGGCCGGCTTTCTCGACGGCGGTCGGGCTGCTGATCTACCCGCAGATGGCGAGCTTCGAGAGCCATCCGGCGAAAGGAATTTCCGGTCTCAGGATGACCGGGACGGGCGGAAAACTGCATCGCATGAGTCAGTGGTTGAGAGACAGTTTCTAATTGACGGGGACAGCCCCATAGGCGGCCGCGGCGGCGAAGCGGCGGGAAAGGCAAAGGACGGAGACAATGACGATCAATCTGCAAAAGCCGGACATCACCGAGCTCAAGCCGCGGATCACCGTATTCGGTGTCGGCGGCGGCGGCGGCAATGCCGTCAACAACATGATCACCGCGGGCTTGCGCGGTGTCGAGTTCGTCGTGGCCAACACCGATGCACAGGCGCTGACCATGTCGAAGGCCGAGCGGCTGATCCAGCTCGGCGCGCATGTCACCGAGGGGCTCGGCGCCGGCTCGCAGCCTGAAGTGGGCCGTGCGGCGGCGGAAGAGTGCATCGATGAGATCATCGATCATCTCTCCAACACCCATATGTGCTTCGTCACCGCCGGTATGGGTGGCGGCACCGGAACCGGTGCGGCTCCCGTGGTTGCCCGCGCGGCGCGCGAACGGGGTATCCTCACCGTCGGCGTCGTCACCAAGCCGTTCCATTTCGAAGGCCAGCGCCGCATGAAGACGGCGGATCTCGGCATCGAGGAGCTGCAGAAATGTGTCGATACCCTGATCGTCATCCCCAACCAGAACCTGTTCCGGCTGGCCAATGACAAGACCACCTTTGCCGACGCCTTCGCCATGGCCGACCAGGTGCTCTACTCCGGTGTTGCCTGCATCACCGACCTGATGGTCAAGGAAGGTCTGATCAATCTCGACTTCGCAGACGTGCGTTCGGTGATGCGCGAAATGGGCAAGGCGATGATGGGCACCGGCGAAGCTTCGGGCGAGGGCCGCGCGATGGCCGCCGCCGAGGCGGCGATCGCCAATCCGTTGCTCGACGAGACCTCGATGAGGGGCGCCAAGGGCCTGCTGATCTCGATCACCGGCGGCCGCGACCTGACCCTGTTCGAAGTCGACGAGGCCGCGACCCGCATCCGCGAGGAAGTCGACCAGGACGCCAACATCATCCTCGGCGCCACCTTCGACGAGGAACTCGAAGGCGTCATCCGTGTCTCGGTGGTCGCCACCGGCATCGACAAATCGGCAGCTGAAATTGCCGCGGCGCCGATCTCGATCCGGGCCGTGCCGCCGCAGCAGAAGCCGGTCAGCCGCCCAGCGGCTCCGGGGGCGGAAGGCCGTCCGGCACCGGTCCAGCAGCAGACCTATGAGCAGCGCGCGGCCGATCCGGTGGCCGAGGCGATCCAGCTTGCCGAGGCCAATGCGGCGGCAATGGCTCGTCCGGCGCCGATGGCCCAGGCGGAAGATTTCCGCCCGCAGAGCAAGATCTTCCAGGCCCCGCCTGCCCAGCCGCAGCCTGTCGTGCAGCAGGTGATGCAACCGGCGCCGATGCGGGAAATGCCGCAGCCGGTGGCTGCCGCACCGCAGCGCATGCCGCGGGTGGAGGATTTTCCGCCGGTGGTGCGGGCCGAGGTGGAAGCCAAGGGCCGTCCGGCCGACCATGAAAACAGCGGGCCGATGGGGCTGCTCAAGCGGCTGACCAACGGGCTGACGCGCCGCGAAGAAGAGCCGGCCCGGTTGCAGCCGGCACAGCCGCGCGAACCGAAACTACGCCAGGCGGCGCCGGAAATGCGCCGCCTTGCCAGCCAGGATCCGCAGCTTTACGCGCCGCGCCGCGGCCAGCTCGACGATCAGGGCCGGTTGACGCCGCAGACCAGGTCGACCCAGGAAGACGACCAGCTGGAGATACCGGCTTTCCTGCGCCGCCAGGCCAACTGAGCCGTTAACGGTATGTAACACTTGTTAACAGGCAGACGAGAGATTGTCTGCCTGTTAACGTTTAAAGTGGTTTAAATAACAAGGCGTTACGATGTGACGCTCAAGGTCTGTCGCGGTTACACAGAGTAAGAAACCGTGATTTGGAGTCTCCCTGACAGACCATTATCTTTGCCGCAGCACTTTCGGTGTGCTGGGATTCGGGGAAGTGGCCCTGCCTGCCGATAAAAAAGAGCCGCGCCTTTTGGGTTAAAGCGGACTTAGGCGTTTGGGCTATGGGGTTTGTCTTGCAAGACTATCAGACGACACTGAAATCGCGTGCAACGCTGACCGGTACCGGCGTTCACAGCGGCAAACCGGTCACCGTCAATTTCCTCCCTGCGGACGCCGACACCGGCGTGCTCTTCCACCTTTCGAACGGAAGCGAGAGCCGCGAGTTCCGCGCGCTGGTTGCTGAAGTCGGCGCGACCGATCTCTGCACCATGCTCGGCGATCCGGCAGGCGAGCATATCGCCACGGTCGAACATCTGATGGCGACGCTTTTCGGGCTCGGCATCGACAACATCGTCATCGAGATCGACGGTCATGAGGTTCCGATCCTCGATGGCAGTGCGGTGGCGTTCGTGGAAGCCATCGACCAAGCCGGCATCGAGACGCTGGCGGTCAAGCGCCGCTACATCAGGGTGGTCAAGCCCGTCCGCATCGAGAATGGCGCGTCCTGGGCCGAGTTCAGGCCCTATAGCGGCACGCGCTTCGAGGTCGAGATCGATTTCGAAAGCCCGGCGATCGGCCGCCAGCTATTCGCCTCCGACATCAACCCCGACATCTTTCGCCAGGATATCGCGCGCGCCCGCACCTTCGGCTTCATGAAGGATGTCGAGCGGCTGTGGGCGGCCGGCTATGCGCTGGGCTCCTCGCTGGAGAACTCGCTGGTGATCGGCGACGACAACCGGGTGATCAACATGGGCGGCCTGCGCTACCCCAATGAGTTCGCTCGCCACAAGACGATGGACGCGATGGGCGATCTGGCGCTGGCCGGCGCCCGTTTCATCGGTTGCTTCCGCTCCTATCGCGGCGGTCACCGGATGAATGCGGCTGCTTTGCGGCGGCTTCTGTCCGACCGTTCGGCCTTCGAGGTCGTCGAGACCACGCGCCGCGAGCGCGGCCGCACCGCCGAGATGAGCGCCGTCACCGGCCCTGTCTTTGCGCCCTGGGTGATGTGATTCTTAACGATTTTCTGGCTTTCTGAACGCTGGCCGGTGTTGCACGAAAGCATCACCGGCCAGTGAAAGTGCGTAGCATTCGGGGCAACACCAAGCCGCCACAAAAATGTGCGATTGGCTAGACATAGCGTTGCTGGGCAAGGCAGTTATGGTTTATGGCTGCTGCCGTCTGTTAGGCGCATGTCGCTCAAAAGTGGGGATCAGTTTTGAGGGAACGCCATGCGAAAGGCATTGAACTAACGCCGAAAGGGCGCAATCCAATCATGTTCTTCAAGCGAGTTGGTCAATCGAAAGCGCCGTATCGGGCTGTTTTCCTGGCGCTTTCGGTGGTTGTGCCATCGCTCTTCCTCTCGGCCTGCATGTCGTCCGAGAAAGACGTCGACCTGTCGACCTATGTCGACCAGACCGAACCGGCCGACGTCCTTTACAATCAAGGCCTTGCCAATCTCAATGCCGGCCGCCTGGATGAGGCGAGCAAGAAGTTCGACGCCGTCGACCGCCAGCACCCCTATTCGGAATTCGCCCGCAAATCGATGGTGATGGGCGCCTTCGCCGACTATCGCGCCGGCCGTTATGACGAAGCGATCGGCTCGGCCAAGCGCTATCTCACGCTCTATCCGTCGACCGACGACGCGGCTTACGCCCAGTATATTATCGGGCTGAGCTACTACAAGCAGATCAAGGACGTCACCCAGGATCAGAAGGAAGCACGCCAGACCGTGCAGACGATGCAGGATCTGGTGACGCGCTGGCCGACGTCGGAATATGTCGACGACGCCAAGGAAAAGATCCGTTTCGCCAACGACCAGCTGGCCGGCAAAGAGATGCAGATCGGCCGCTATTATCTCGAGCGGCGCGAATACATTGCTGCCGTCAAGCGCTTCCGCAACGTGGTCGAGAACTATTCCAACACCCGCCATGTCGAAGAGGCGCTGGCGCGTCTGGCCGAAAGCTACTACGCGATGGGCTTGACCTCGGAAGCGCAAACCGCCGCTGCGGTGCTCGGCACCAATTATCCCGACAGCCAATGGTACAAGGATACCTACAAGCTGTTGCAGAGCAACGGGCTTGAGCCGCGCGAGAATGCCGGATCGTGGATATCCAAGGCCGGCAAGCTGATCACCGGCGCCTGACGCCCGAGCATCGACTGAGGCGGAACGCGCTTTTCGGATTGATCCGACGCTCAAACAAAAAGATAGTGCGGCGCTGCGACTCCATCGGTCGCATGCCGCTTCACACAGCGGTTCAGTGGTTTGATTGAGGCTCTGAACCGTCCTAACTTTTTGTTGTACGCAATTCCGGACGGAAAACCGCTACGCACTTTTCCTGGAATTGCTTGAGGTCCGGGTTCTGATGCTTTCCAGACTGTCGATCCGCGATATCGTCCTGATCGAGAAGCTGGATATCGACTTCCAGCCCGGCCTTTCCGTGCTGACCGGTGAAACCGGCGCCGGCAAATCCATCCTGCTCGACGCGCTGTCGCTGGCGCTTGGCGCGCGCGGCGACGCCTCGCTGGTGCGCCACGGCGCGGCCCAGGGCCAGGTCATTGCCGTCTTCGATGTGCCGCGCAACCACCCGGTGCGCGCGCTGCTGGCCGAAAACGCCATCGAGGATGACGGCGACATCATCCTGCGCCGGCTGCAGACCGCGGATGGCCGCACCCGTGTCTTCGTCAACGACCAGCCGTCCAGCGTCACCCTGATGCGGGACATCGGCCACGCGCTGGTCGAGATCCACGGCCAGCATGACGAGCGGGCTCTGGTCGACCCGGGCGCGCATCGCGAATTGCTGGACAGTTTTGGCGGTCATCTCGGCGCTGCCCGCGCGACAGGCGAGGCGTGGCGCTACTGGCGCGGCTGCGAGCAGGAGTTCGCCAGGCACCGCGCCAAGGTCGAGGCAGCGTCGCGCGAGGCCGATTATCTCAGGGCCTCGGTGGCGGAACTGGCAAAGCTCGATCCGCAGCCCGGCGAAGAGACGCAACTGGCCGAATTGCGCGCCACGATGATGCGGGCCGAAAAGATCGCCTCGGAAATACACGATGCGCAGGATGTGCTGTCAGGCCCGTCCTCGCCACTGCCGCAACTGGCCAGTTTGCTCAGGCGCCTGCAGCGCAAGGCCAGCGAAGCGCCGGGCCTGCTCGAGGATGTGGTGAAGTCGCTGGATGAGGCGATGCTGTCGCTGGATGCCGCGCAATCGGGCGTCGAGGCGGCACTGCGCGCCACCGAATACGACCCGCAGCGGCTGGAGAAGGCGGAGGAGCGGCTGTTTTCGCTGCGTGCAGCCTCACGCAAGCACAGTGTGGCCGTCGACGATCTGGCGCAACTGCGCGACACCATGTCCGCCGATCTCGCCGATCTCGATGCCGGCGAGGGGCGCCTGCATCTCTTGGAAAAGCAGGCCTCAGCGGCGCGCGAAGCCTACGATGTTTCCGCAACCCAGCTCTGCGCGCTTCGCCATGCGGCCGCGGTCGGCCTGACCAAGGCTGTGATGGCCGAATTGCCGGCGCTGAAGCTGGAACGGGCTGAGTTCATCGTCGAACTGGCCAGCGATGGCGAGAACCGCATGGAAGAAGGCATCGACCAGGTCGAGTTCTGGGTGCGCACCAATCCCGGCACCAGGCCTGGGCCGATGATGAAGGTCGCCTCCGGCGGCGAGCTGTCGCGCTTCCTGCTGGCGCTCAAGGTGGCGCTGGCCGACCGTGGCTCGGCGCCGACATTGGTCTTCGACGAGATCGACACCGGCGTCGGCGGCGCCGTGGCCGATGCGATCGGCCAAAGGCTGGCCAGGCTGTCGAAACGCGTGCAGGTGCTGTCGGTCACGCATGCTCCGCAAGTGGCGGCACGTGCTGCGACGCATTTCCTGATCTCCAAATCCGGCGGCTCGGACAAGGTCGCCACCGGCATCGCCGAAATGGACCGGGCGGCGCGCCAGGAAGAGATCGCGCGCATGTTGGCCGGCGCTACCATCACCGACGAGGCGCGCGCAGCCGCGGAACGGCTGCTGCGCGAGAATATTGCTGCAGCGTAGTCGTCGCAAGGCTTTCGGACTGAGTCAGGATATGGCTCCATCCCGCTGTTCAGGAATGCTTTTTCCGAAATCCTGATTTATGGTGTCGCGCCACTGTCCAGGGACCGCTGCATGTCTGAAAAGCCAGTCGAATCGTTGAGCGAAAGCGAAGCCGCGGATGAGCTCCAGCGGCTGGCCGAGGAGATCGCCGGTCATGACAGGCGCTATCATGCCGAGGACGCGCCGACGATTACGGACGCGGAATATGACGCGCTGCGGCGGCGCAACCTTGCCATCGAGGAGCGGTTTCCCGGTCTGGTGCGCGAGGATTCGCCCTCGCTGCGGGTCGGCGCCGCGCCGGCGGAAGGCTTTGCCAAGGTGCGCCATGCGGTGCCGATGCTCAGCCTCGCCAAGGCCTACACAGACGAGGACGTCACCGATTTCATCGAGCGTGGCCGGCGCTTCTTCGACCGCGACAAGGACCTCGACATCGCGTTTACGGCCGAGCCGAAGATCGACGGCCTGTCGGCGTCGCTGCGCTATGAACGCGGTGTGTTCGTGCAGGGTGCTACGCGCGGCGACGGCACTGTAGGCGAGGACATCACCGCCAATCTCAGGACCATCGCCGACATGCCCGCCAAGCTGAAAGGATCGGGCTGGCCCGAGACCATCGAGATCCGCGGCGAGGTCTACATGACCTATGCGGAATTCGAGGCACTGAAGGCCCGCTCGGCGGCGGTGGGCGGCCAGGACTATGTCAATCCGCGCAATACGGCAGCGGGCTCCTTGCGACAGAAGGATGCGTCCGTCACCGCCAGCCGCAATCTTAAATTTTTTGCCTATGCCTGGGGCTATACGACAGCGGATCCGGCGCCGACCCAATATGATTCGGTGCAGAAATTCGCCGAATGGGGGTTCAAGGTCAGCCCATTGATGGTGCGGGCGAAGTCTGTCGAGGAGCTGATCGCGCACTACCACAAGATCGAGGAGCTGCGTTCGTCGCTCGGCTACGACATCGACGGTGTCGTCTACAAGGTCGACCAGCTGGAATTGCAGCGTCGCTGGGGCTTTGTCACCGGCGAGCCGCGCTGGGCGGTTGCGCATAAATTCCCGGCCGAACAGGCGATGACGACGGTGCAGAAGATCGACATCCAGGTCGGCCGTACCGGTACGCTGGCGCCGGTGGCGCGGCTAGCGCCGGTCACGGTCGGCGGCGTGGTGGTCGAAAACGTCACGCTGCACAATGAGGACTACATCAAGGGTTTTGACAGCAACGGCTTGCCGATTCGCGACGGCATCGATGTCCGCATCGGTGACACGGTTGTCATACAACGGGCGGGCGATGTCATTCCGCAGATCGTCAGCGTCGTCGTCGACAAGCGGCCGGCTGATGCGGTGCCTTACGAATTCCCGCACATTTGTCCGGTCTGCGGCTCGCCGGCGACGCGCGAAATCAACGAGAAGACCGGCAAGGAGGATTCGCGCCGGCGCTGCACCGGCGAGCTGATCTGCGCCGCGCAGGCCGTGGAGCGGCTGCGTCATTTCGTGTCGCGCGGCGCGCTCGACATCGAGGGGCTGGGCGCCGAGAATATCGACCTGTTCTTCAATTCGGGACTGGTCAAGACCGCCGCCGATATCTTCACCCTCAGGGATCGCCGCCCGGCCGTCACCAGGGCGCTGGCCGAGCGGCGCGAGGAGCAGGCTAGGCAGCGCGAGGCGGCATCGGGCAAGGCGCGCAAGAATGTGCGCGGTGTCGAGAACCGCAATTATGAAGGCCTCGACAAGCTGTTCGCGGCCATCGATTCGCGCCGCGAGCCGGAGCTCGACCGCTTCATCTTCGCACTCGGCATCCGCCATATCGGCGAAACGACGGCGGCCGTGCTTGCCCGGACGTTTTCGACCATCGAGGAGCTGATCCGCGTCGGCAAGGAAACGGCGGCGGCTGAGGATCCGCACAGCGTCTTCCCCTCCATCAACGGCATTGGCGACACGGTGATCGACGCGTTGCGCGATTTCTTCGGCAATGAACGCAATGACGACGTGCTCGACAGACTGCTCGAACAGGTCAAGCCGAAGCCGTATGTCGTCACCGTGTCGACCGACAGCGAGGTTGCCGGCAAGACCATCGTCTTCACCGGCACGCTGGAAAAGATGACACGCTCCGAAGCCAAGGCGATGGCCGAACGGCTCGGCGCCAAGGTGGCGGGTTCGGTGTCGGCGAAGACCGATCTGCTGGTGGCCGGGCCGGGCGCTGGCTCCAAACTGAAGCAGGCCAGCGAACTCGGCGTCGAAGTCATCGACGAGGACACATGGCTGCAACGGGTCGGCAAGGCATGACCGCCGGTTCGTTCAAAGGGTTCGGGCAAAAGGCCATACCGTTCCTCAAGGCGCTCGACTTCCACCAGAGCCGCGAATGGTTCCAGGAAAACCGCGCGCTTTACGACAGCGAGTTGCATGAGCCGTTCTGCGATCTGGTCGAGACGCTGACCGAGCGCTTCGCGGCGGCGGGTCTGGGCTTGCGCGGAGACCGCAAGAAGTCACTGTTTCGCATCAACCGCGACGTGCGCTTCGCCAAGGACAAGCGGCCCTACAACCAGCATTTGTCGGCCATGCTGTCGCCGGATGGCACCAAGATGGAGCAGGGCGTGTTCTTCGTCTATGTCGGGATCGACCGCTGCTTTGCCGATGTCGCCTGGTGGAATCCGGAGCCGTCCCTGCTGCTGGCGATGCGCAAGGCGATCGTCGCCCGGCCGGCCGAGTTCCGAAAACTGCTCTCAACGCTGAAGAAAAACGGCTTCGAACTTGAAACCGAGGGCCGCATGAAGCGCACGCCGCGCGGCTTCGAGCAGGTCAACGAACCCGATCTTGTCGACGCCATCCGCAACCGGCACTTCTATGTCCAGCACATGATCGATCTGGCTGGAATTCACGCGCCGACGCTGGTCGACGAGCTTGTCGATTTCGCCTTGCGCGCCAAGCCGCTGCTTGACTGGGGCAGGGCGATCCAGGGCACGGCACCGCGGAGCTAAATCAGCCCGGCGCACTGCACGGCTACATCCGCATCAAAAGACCGCCGTCGACTGCCAGTTCGATGCCGGTGATGTAGCTTGCCGCATCGGAAAGCAGGAATAGCGCGGCATTGGCCATGTCCTGCGGCGTGCCGATGCGGCCGAGCGGCGCATAATTGGCAACGGCCGCGCGTTTCTCTTCGGTGTCCCAGCGCGCCTGCAGCGGCGTCAACGCCATTCCCGGGCAGATCGAATTGGAGCGGATGCCATCGCCCGCCAACTGCATGGCGAGCGACTTCGACAGCGCACAGACGCCGGCCTTCGATGCCTGGTAGGCATCCTGCGGGGTCGGATCGCCGCGATACCACTGGATGGTGGAGAAGTGCACCATGGCGCCGCCGCGTCCGCCGGCCCGCATATGCGGAACCACCGCCCGCGCGGTGTGGACGAAGGATTTCAGATTGATGTTGAAGACCTGATCCCAGACATCGAGGTCCATCTCGAGGGCCGATTTGTCGCGACCGAACCAGAGCACGCCTGCGACATTGGCGAGATAATCGATGCCGCCGCGTTTGCGGCCCGCGGCATTGATGGTCTGCTCGACGAAGGCGGCGTCGGTGAGGTCGCCCTGGGCAAAGGTGAGCCGGTCGTCATAGGCGGCAAGCGACGCCGGACGCGGCTTGACGTCGATGGCGGTGACCGAGGCGCCGGCATCGAGCAGCGCCAGCGAGATCGCCTCGCCCATACCGCCACCAGCGCCGGTGACGACCGCGTGCCTGCCGGTGAAGTCATAAGCGATCATCCGAACCCCCTCATTTGTTTTTACAACATCAGTTTCGCTGATTTGTTGGCTCAAGCGAATTCGTCTGACTTTTCAAACGCCGGCTCCTACATAGCAGCGCGAGATGGGAATGTGACATGTCGGCAGAGACCTTAAGCGAAAATTCCGTGGCCAGCGACTTCTGGGACGGCGTGCGGCTGTCGATGCCGGTGGTTGTCGCCGCGGCGCCATTTGGGCTGCTGTTCGGCGCCATCGCCGTCGACAACGGCTTTTCCGTTCTCGAAGCTTTCTTGATGAGCGCGCTGATCTTCGGCGGCGCCAGCCAGATGGTCGGCATCGAATTGTTCGGCCAGCATGTCGCGCCATGGCTGATCGTGCTGTCGATCTTCGCCGTAAACTTCCGTCACGTGCTTTACTCCGCCAGCATCGGCCGGCGAATCGCGCACTGGCCGGTTATCAGCCAAGCGCTGGGCTATTTCGTGCTCACCGATCCGCAATTCGCGGTGGCCGAGCGTAAGGCCGAAGCCGGCGAGACCGTTGGCTTTGCCTGGTACATGGGGCTTGGCCTGCCGGTCTATGTGTTCTGGGGGATCGAGAGCGCGCTGGGCGCGGTGTTCGGCAAGCTGATCCCGGACACGCATGCGCTCGGCATCGACTTCCTGCTGCCGATCTATTTCCTCGGGCTGGTCATGGGCTTTCGCAACCGGCCACTGTGGCTGCCGGTGGTGATCGCCAGCGCCGCGGCGTCGATCATTGCCTACAAAACTGTGGGATCGCCATGGCACGTCTCCATCGGCGCCGTTGCAGGCGTGCTTCTGGCCGTCATCCTGCCGCCGCACCATAGCGGTGTGGAGGCAAAACGATGAGCGCGAACTTGTGGATCATCATTGCCGGCGCGATCGCCACCTATCTCACCCGCGTCGGCGGCCATCTGGTGATCTCGCGCTTCGACCACATCCATCCACGCGTCGAGGCGGGTTTGAATGCCGTGCCGGCCGCAGTGTTGACGACGCTGGTGGCGCCCGCCGCACTTAGCGCCGGACCGGCGGAATGGGCGGCGCTGGTCGTCGCCGCTGTGGTCTCGCTGCGCGGCGGCCTGATGGCGATGTTTCTGGCCGGGGCGGTGGTGCTGATCCTAGCGCGGCAGTTTGTGGCATAGGGCGCCTGCGCGCGGAACAGTTTCGAACTGTCGGCGCCGCCGCTCATTGCCCTGGCGGGCGTTCGTCACTCGAAAAGCCAAGCATTGGCTTTTCGTCCGCTTCGCGGACCGCTCCTCACCTCCCCGTATAGTGACGGGGAGAAAGAAGCTCATTTCAGATCTTGGCGTCGTGCGGCAGCGGCGCTGTCGCTTTCTCCAGCCAAGCCAGCGTCTCGCCGTCGAGCATCGGGCCGATCTCGGCCAGCACCCAGGCATGGTAAGTATCCAGCCAGTGCAACTCCTCGCGCGTCAGCAGGTCGGTGCGGATCAGCCTGATATCGATCGGCGCCAGTGTCAGCGTCTCGAAACCGTGCATGGCGATGTCGCCGCCCTCCACCTGTTCAGCCGGTGTCACCAGGATCAGGTTCTCGATGCGGATGCCGTAGGAGCCTTCCTTGTAATAGCCGGGCTCGTTGGAGAGCATCATGCCGGCCAGCAGCTTTTCGGTGCCGGTGCGGGCGATGCGCTGCGGCCCTTCATGCACGGCCAGATACGAGCCGACACCATGGCCGGTGCCATGGGCAAAGTCGCAGCCATGCTTCCACAGCGCCATGCGCGCCACCGCGTCGATTTCCGAGCCGCGCGTGCCGGCGGGAAAGCGCAGCGTCGAAATGCCGATCATGCCCTTCAGCACCAGCGTAAAGCGCTCGCGCATCTCCTCGGTCGGCTGGCCGATCGGCACCGTGCGGGTGATGTCGGTGGTGCCGTCCTGATACTGGGCGCCGGAATCGAGCAGGAACAGCTCGCCGTTTGCCAGCTCGCGGTTGGTGGCGCGCGAGACGCGGTAGTGCATGATGGCGCCGTTCGGACCGCTGCCGGAAATGGTGTCGAAGGAGACATCGCGCAGCGGCATCTGCGTTTCCTCGCCGGTCTGCCGGCGCACCTCCTCCAGCTTGGTGACAACGGTTATTTCGTCGAGCGTGCCCGGCTTCTGCCGTTCCAGCCAGCACAGCAGTTTCGCCACCGCCGCCCCGTCTCGGCGGTGCGCGGCGCGGCTGCCGGCGATTTCCGCCTGGTTCTTGGTGGCGCGCGGAATGCGGGCGGGATCGGCCGCTGAAACAAATGCGCCGCCATTGTCCTCGACCAGCATTCTCAGCTTCTCCGCCGCCAGCACCGGGTCGAGCGCGATCTTGGCGCCGCCCTTGGCAAGGGTAACGACCGCCGCCTCGAATTCGCCGGGCTCGTGCAGATCGGCGAGTTGGGTGAGATAGGCGGCGACCGTGCGCGAAAACTTGCGCTGGTCCATGAACAGCTGGTGCTTGCCGTCGGCGGCAGGGATCGCGAAGCCGAGCGCCAGCGGCGTGTGCGGCACGTCACCGCCACGGATGTTGAAGGCCCAGGCGATCGAGGAGGGGTCGGTGAGCACGGCGTGCGTCGCGCCCTCCTTGCCGATTGCCGCCACCAGCCGCGCCAGCTTGTCCTTCGCCAGTTCCCCGGCAAAGCCGATCGGGTGGATTTCGACCGGCGCCACGGGCGGCGCCGGCTGATCCTTCCAGATGATGTCGATCGGGTTCCTGTCGAGCGGCACCAGCGTCGCGCCGGATTGCTCGGCCGAGGTTTTCAGCGCCTTGACCTCAGCGATTGTGTGCAGCCACGGGTCGAAGCCAAGCCTGGCGCCCTTGCCGAGATTGTCCTTGATCCAGGAGGCCGGCGGGTTGTCGACGAGACTCTCGATCGCAAAAATGTCGAGATCGACCTCGTGGCGCACTTGCAAGGTATAGCGGCCATCGACGAACATGAAGGCGCGGTCACGCTGCACAAGTGCTACGCCGGCCGAGCCGCTGAAGCCAGTCAACCATTTCAGCCGCGCCGAGCGATCGGCGACATATTCGCCCTGGTGCTCGTCGGCGCGCGGCACCAGGAAACCGTCGAGGCCATTATCCGCCAGCCATCGCCGCAGCAACGTCACGCGCGGCTTGCCGACGCTGGGGTCGCCTGCGGAATCGAAGGTCTGGAACAAGGTATGCCTCCTGTATCGGGCGCGACCGTAGCGCATGACCCGGAAAACCGGAATCGATTTTCGCCAATCGCAACAGGCTCGGATTGGTCCAAAGCGCTTTGCGTCTCAGTGCTTCAGGTGGATCGTCACCCAGCCTTCGCGATGCAAGGTCCTGACATGCCGGAAATTCTGGCCGACATAGGCCGAGATCACCGCATTGCATTGGCGCTCGAGGATGCCGGACAGCACGATCGAGCCGCCGAGGCTGATGTGCCTGGCCATCTCAGGCGCCAGCCGCATCAGCGGCCGCGCCAATATGTTGGCGACGATGAGGTCGAAAGGCGCGCGCTTGCCGAAGATCGGGTGGTGGAAGCCGGGCGCCGTCACCGTTTCAACCAGCGCCTTGACGTGGTTGAGGCGGGCATTGGCGGCGGCGACCCTGACGGCGATCGGATCGATGTCGGTCGCCAGCACCGGAATATGCGCCAGTTTGGCGACGGCGATCGCCAGCACCGCGCTGCCGGTGCCGAGGTCGAGGGCATTCCTGGGACGTTCGCGGCGCACGACCCGTTCCAGCATTTCGAGGCAGCCGGCAGTGGTCCCGTGATGGCCGGTGCCGAAGGCAAGGCCGGCCTCGATCTCGATGGCGAGTTCGCCGCTGTGGCGCTTCCGGCGGTCATGCGCGCCATGGACGAAGAAACGTCCGGCGCGCACCGGTTTCAGTCCCTCCAGCGAGCGCGCCACCCAGTCGATGTCGGGCAGAACCTCGCGCTCGATCGGCTTCGACAGGGACAGTCCGGCAAGGCTGTCCCTTAGCCGCGCCTCAACTGCGTCGACATTGCCGTCGGTGTAGAGCGAAACCTCGTAGATGTCGCGGTCTTCATCGACTTCGAGCACGGCGATCGGCAGGCCTTCATCCTCGAAAGCTGGCTCGAGCGCGGCAAAGATGCGGTCGGCCTCGATCTTCCCAGCGATGAAGTGGAGCCTGGTCTGACCCATCAGCTGTTCTCTTGCTTGAGCATGATCTCTGGACAACACTTTTCTGTCCGAGAAAACCGGAATCCACGTTTCGGGATCATGCCTAGCCTGCCGCCAGCCGCTTCAGCTTGGCGATCGCGGTATCGGCGCTTTCGCCATAGGCTATGGTGCCCGAAAACTCGCCCTTGGCGTTGAGCAGCAGCGCGGAGGCGGTGTGGTCCATCGTGTAATCGCCGTCGCCGGTGTCGACCTTCTTCCAATAGATGTTGAAGGACTTCGCCATGGCGTGCACCTTGTCGGGATCGCCCGATATGCCGACGATGCGGTCGGAGAAATTGCTGACGTAAGTGTTCATCACCGGCGGCGTGTCGCGCTCTGGATCGACTGTAACGAAGTAGGCGTTGAGGTTCTTGCCGTCGTTGCCCAGCGTCTTCAGCCAGCCGGCCATTTCGAACAAAGTGGTCGGGCAGACTTCCGGGCAATGGGTGAAGCCGAAGAAGACGATGCTGGGTTTTCCCCGGAAGGCGGCTTCGGTGATTGGCGCGCCTTTCTGGTCGACCAGCGTGAATGGCGCGCCATACGGTTCGCCACCATAGTGGCCGCGATAGAAGTCAAAGGTGAGCCAGCCGATGCCCGCCGCCATCAGAACGAGAATGCCGACCAGAATTGAACGCATCATCAGTAATTGTCCGTAGCAGAAATCATCGAGCGCCGGATCGGCGCCTCTCTGCCGGCAGTCTTAGCCGGTCGCAGGGGGCAAGGCAAAGATGCCGCGTTGCCGCAACCGGGCTGGACGCTACCTTGCAAACAGCTGGCCCTTATCCCACCTGAGACCGGCAAACCGAACCTGAGGAGGCTCCCTTGCAAAGACGGACTGGGCAGAGACGGATTGGGCAGAAACTGATCGGCGGCGCGCTGGCCGCATGCATTGCCCTTGGCGCCGGTGCCGCCGCGGGAGAGGAGGTCGGCAAGGTCGGCGTCGATTGGGTCGGCAACGACATCATCGTCGAGGCGATCAAGGACCCCAAGATCGACGGCGTGACCTGCATGTTTCCTATTTCGACCGCAGCGTCATCGACCGGCTGCACAAGGGCAACTGGTTCGAGGATCCGTCTGATTCCTCGATCTCCTGCCGCCAGACCGGGCCGATCACCATCGGCGACATCGACATGAGCGAGGGCGGCGAAGAGGTGTTCAAGCAAGGCATCAGCCTGATCTGGAAGAAGCAGGTGGTGAACCGCATCTACGACAAGAAGAACGAGACGCTGATCTATCTCTCGCATTCGCGCCAGGTGCAGGACGGCTCGGCGAAAATGTCGGTGACGACCGTGCCGCTGTTCGGCCAGAACGTGGTGTGGACCGGCGGCAAGCCGAAATAGCCGGTCGGAGCCGACGCACGATCCACCCGCCTGCGGGTCCGATCGCGACGCGACAATTGCTTCTGCAATTGCGCGGGGGTAAATCCGCCGCATGGACCGTACTGAAAACCTCGTCCTGAAAGATCCGGAGCCGCGCATCCATCCGACCGCGGAGCTGAAAGCGTGCAAGCTTGGCCGCTATGCCTCGATCGGCGAACGGGTGGTGCTGCGCGAGGTCCATGTCGGCGATTTCTCCTATTTCGAGCGCCACGCCGAGGCGATCTACACGACGATCGGAAAATTCTGCTCGATCGCCGCCAACAGCCGCATCAATGCGCTAGAGCATCCGATCGAGCGGATCACGCAGCACAAGCTCAGCTACCGGCCGAACGAGTATTTCCGCTGGCTGGGCGTCGACGCGGCGTTCCGCGCGCGGCGGCAGGCCAAGGCGGTCAGCATCGGCAACGATGTCTGGATCGGCCATGGCGCCGTCATCATGCCCGGCATCAGCATCGGCAATGGCGCCATCGTCGGCGCCAATGCGGTGGTGACGCGGAATGTACCGGCCTACACAATCCTCGCCGGCGTACCGGCGAAGCCGTTGCGCATGCGCTTTCCCTCCGAGATCGCGGCGCGGATCGAAAGCCTCGCCTGGTGGGACTGGCCGCCGGAGAAACTCGCCAAAGCGGTTCCCGACATGCAGGCCTTGCCGATTGAGGATTTCCTCCATCGCTGGGAGCAAGAGCATTCCTGAGAGCTCGCCGCGCGTGCGCGGTTTCATCGACTGGCTGGCCGAAATCCTGGCGCCAAAATTCTGAACGGCACGTGTCGGGAAGAGTTCCGCCGGTCTGCGGCAACGCAACGAACCCCTTCCGCCATGCGGGGGTGGCCCAGCGGAAGGGGCTTGGAGACAAATCCGCGTGAAGCGGAAGGAACAGGTTTTTTGCCTGCATGGTGACTAATGGCAACAAACCGATAAGGCGGCTTTTCACGGCGCTGCGCCTTTGGCGTGCATACAATTGCATCAGCGATGCCCTCTGCGACAGGGAACCGGAAGCGGCTGCCGGTTGTTTATTGTTGGAGCGATGAATGCGGCCTTGGTCAGCTCGTCGCGCTTTGAACGGTCGAGGATGTGAATGATCGAAAAGCTGTTTACCAGAATCGCCAACACCGTTTCGCACTTGGCGGGCCTGCCGCCGACTTTCATCGCCTGCTGCGCCATCGTTATCGTCTGGGCGGTAAGCGGGCCATTCTTCGGCTTTTCCGATACGTGGCAGCTCGTCATCAACACGGGAACGACGATCATCACCTTCCTGATGGTGTTCCTGATCCAGAACACCCAGAACCGCGACGGCGCCGCGGTTCAGGCCAAGCTCGACGAACTGATCCGCGTCAGCGAGGGCCACAATCATTTCATCGGCATCGAGCACCTGACCGAATCCGAGGTCGAGGAGATCAGAGACAAATGCGAGCGGGCGGCAAAACGCCATGACCACGAGCTCGCCGAACTGGCGGGCAAGAAGGCCGTCGCGCAAAAGCGCACCGCGAAAAAACGCGCCCCCGCCTGAGTCTCGGCTTTGGCTGAGTTCGACGGTCAGTTTCCCATAAAGGCCGCGAAAGCGTCCTTATGGTCGGGGTGCCAGCGCGAGAGAGCAGGCCGGTTCTCGATGATGTCGCCGATCGCCCAGGCCATGCGCTTTTCATCGGTCGGCCGCATCACCTCATTGTCGGGGCACAGGATGTAGAAGTCCCCGCGCGCCAGCGAAGCCAGCATGAAGTCGACCACCTGCTCGCCGGTCCAGGCGCCAGCGGGTTTTTCGACCGCTCCTTCGGTGAGGCCGGTGAAGGTGAAGCCGGGAATGAGAAGATGCGCCGCGACCTTCGCGCCCGGCTCGTTGCGCAATGCGTGCGCCAGGCCTTCGGTGAACGTCTTCAATGCCGATTTGGAGACGTTGTAGGCGAGATTGCCGGGTGGCGTGGTGATGCCTTGCTTGGAGCCGGTGTTGATGATCAGGCCCGGCTCTCCGGAGGCCAGCATGGCCGGCGCAAAGGCCTCGACGCCATGTACGACGCCCCAGAAATTGATGTCGATCAGCCGCTTCCAGGCGTCGCCGTTCTCCCACGGTTTTCCCGGATTGTTGCCGACGCCGGCATTGTTCATCAGCAGCGATACGGCGCCGAAAGCGGCATGCGTCTTTTCCGCCAGCCGGCCGAGTTCGTCGGCCTTCGACACGTCGGTGGCGACGGCAAGCACGGCATTCTCGCCGGTGATCGCGGCGACTGCCTGGCGGGCCGCATCGAGGCGCGCGCCGCCAATGTCGGCCAGCACCAGTCTCATGCCCATAGCCGCCAGCCTTTTGGCGGCGGCAAGCCCGATGCCGCTGGCGCCCCCGGTGACGACGGCGACGTTGCCTCGGTTGAGGGCGGGCAAAGCGGATTGGATTTCGGCGTCGGAGGTCATGATCTTTTTCCTAGGGTTCGGGTGGCGCCGAACTTAGCGCGGGACGCGCATCGTGCAAGGCCGTCCCGCGTGTTCGGGTTGACCGCATCAACGGCGGCCGTGCATGCTGCGGCTGAACAGGAGACTGCCGATTGACCGACTGGGTTGCGATCCTGAAGGAGCAGACCGCCACCGGCGACCAGATGGGCCGCGAGGTGCCACAGATGCTTGCCAATCCGGACATAAGCGAAGCGCAGGTGAAGACCTTGTTTTCGGCACTCGAAAAACAGGCCGAGTTCGTCGAGAAATTGCGCATGGCGCTGGAAAAATTCGGCCATGATTTTTCGATCATCAAGGCGGCCGAGCGGCTGGAGGAGCGCTATGCCGACCTTGCGGCGTCGGTTGCCGAAAAGCTGAAGGCGATGCGCAAGTAGAGACGTCCTACGCTACTTTTCCAGCACCCGCGAAAAACGCGTGTCCGGCACGAACCAGACGGCGGCCACCAGCACGAAGATCGCAACGCCGATCCATTGGTTGACGAAGGCAAGCGGGACGGCTGCGGCGTAGAGGGCCACCGAGATCTTGCCCTTGCGGTCATTGCCCAGCGCCTTGGCGAAGGCGGTGTCGTTGCCGTGCAAATGGTGCAGCTTGGTGGCGAGAAAGGTGTAGGCGACCGCGCACAGCACCAGGTCGATGCCATAGACGGCGACGGGGACCGGCGCGAAATGGTTCTCGCCCATGAAGGCCGTCGTTGCCGGCATCAGCGACAACCAGAACAGAAGGTTGAGGTTGGCCCACAGCACGCGGCCGTCGACCCTTTGGACGGTGTGGAACATGTTGTGCAGATTGTTCCAGTAGATGCCGACATTGATGAACGACAAGACATAGCTGAAAAAGATCGGCCACAGCGGCAGAAGCGCTGAAAAATCCTCGCCATGCGGCACTTTCAGCTCCAGCACCATGATGGTGATGATGATGGCGACCACCCCATCGGTGAATGCCTCGACTCTACCTTTTCCCATGGATTCTCCCTCTCGATGGAAAGACGTTAAGCGAGGACTTCGGGCAAGACCATCCTGACAAGGTTGTCAGGATGAAGTTCGGCGCGTGGAACGGCCATCCTTACATGGACGTTGGGGCGCAATTGGGCGTTGGGCGATTGGCCGGAGGTTGCCATGACCAGCTATGCCGAGACCACGACGCGCGACAACGGACTCGATGGCCGGCCCGCGATGGCCGCGGTTGCCGCCATGATCGCCGCGCTGTTCGCCGGCAGCACGGTGCTGACGCCGCTTTACGTCATCTACAAGCAGGCCTTCGGTTTCTCGCAGATCACGCTGACGCTGGTCTACGCCGTCTATGTCGTCGGCAATCTCGGCGCATTGCTGATGTTCGGGCGCTTGTCCGACGGCATTGGCCGCCGTCCTGCGGCGCTGGCGTCGATGGCCATAGCGGTGGTCAGCGCGGTGGTGTTCCTGCTGGCCGAGAATGTCGCATGGCTCGATGTCGCCCGCATATTGAGCGGCCTTGGCATCGGCGTCGGCGCGGGAACCGGCACGGCCTGGCTTGCCGAATTGATCGAAGGTAAGGACAAATCGCGCGCGGCAATCATCGCCACCAGCACCAACTTCGTTGGCCTTGGCCTGGGCGCGCTGGCATCGGGCCTGCTCGCCGAATATGCGCCCTGGCCGTTGAGACTAACGTTTGCGGTCTATCTTGCCTTGCTGGTGGTGGTGACGCTGCTGATCTGGCGTACCCGCGAAACCGTGTCCCGGCCGGGCAGGCTGACCGACGTTTCGTTGCGGCCACGGCTATCGGTGCCGAGCGATATCCGCGCTGCCTTCGTGGCGCCGGCGGTCACCGGTTTCGGCGCCATGGCGCTGGTCGGCTTCTATGCAGCCCTGGCGCCGAGCATCCTGGCGCAGCAACTGCATGTGGCCAACCATGCCGAGGCCGGCGCGCTGTTCTTTGAACTGTCGATCGTTGCGGCCGCGACCATTCTGGCCACGACCCGACTGTCCAGCCGCGCCGGCATGCTGGCCGCGCTGGCGCTGATGATCCCGGCCGTAGGGCTGATGGTTGCGGCTCAGTTTTTCGCGTCGATGTCCCTGATGGTTGCCGCCACCGCTGTGTGCGGCGTGGCGGCGGCGCTCGGCTATCGCGGCGGCCTGCAGGTGGTGAACCAGATCGCACCTGCCGAGCGTCGCGCCGAATTGGTGTCGGCGTTCTTCATCTGCTGCTTCTGCGGCAATGCGCTGCCGGTGATCGGCATTGGGCTGCTGTCGAGTTGGGCCACTCCGACGACGGCAAGCCTGGCCTTCGCCGGCATGATCACGCTGTTCTCTGTCGTAGCGCTGGGGTTCGGCGTCAAATACGTGCGCTGAGCCTCACCCGTTTGGCGTCTCGGGCGCCATGTTTGCCCGTCCGCGCGGGATGCCGAGGCCGGTGTCGGGCGGCTCGCCGGCGGCCGGCCGGTCCTCGATCATGTGCATGGTGCGCCAGCGGCCGAAGCGATAATAGGCGGCGGCCAGCACCAGCGAGGTGATCGATCCCGCCGGAAAACTCCACCACAGCGCTTCCTCGCCGATGTAGCTCCTGAAGAAGTAGGCAAAGCCGGTACGCACGACCAGCACGGAAATCACCAGAATGATCAGCGGCGGCATCACGGCACCGGTGGCGCGCACGGTGGCGAACAGCACGATGGTGACGCCGAACAGGATGAACGACCAGGACGCCACCTTGTTGATGTGGGCTGCAATGTCGATTGCGATGCTGTCGCGGCTAAGGAACAGGCCGAGCACCGGCCTGTCGAAGAGGAACAGCAGCGCCACCAGGGCGCCGGTGAGCACCAGGTTGAAGCCGACGCCGGACGCCGCGATGCGACCGATGCGGTCCCAGCGCCCGGCGCCGACATTCTGGGCCGCCATCGACGAGACTGCGGCTCCGATCGCCAGTGCAGGCATCTGGATATAGGTCCACAGCTGCGCCGCGATGCCGTAGGCGGCGGCGACCTGCGAGCCGTAGGAGTTGACGATGCCCATGACGGTCAGCGCCGCCGCCGAAATGACGATCATCTGCAGGCCCATCGGCACGCCCTTGAAGACGACGATCCTGAGCAGCGCCGGATCCGGCCGCAGCAGAGCGAGGTTGGCGCCGGCGAGCCGCAGCGGATGCTTTCTGGCATAAAGCACGACGAGGATGGCGATCACGCTCACCGTCTGGCCGATCAGCGTCGAGGTGGCGGAGCCGGCGATGCCGAGCTCTGGGAAGGGGCCGATGCCGCGAATGAGCAGCGGATTGAGGATGATGTCGAGCACGACGGCGAGCGCCATGAAGAAGAATGGCGTGCGCGAATCACCCGCACCGCGCAGCACCGTCATGACGAAGGACAGAAGATTCATCATCGGCACGGCGACGAAGATGATACGCAGATAGGAGCGCGCCAGCGGCAGCGCATCGGGCGGGGTGCCCAGTGTGTTGAGGATGGCGTCGACCCAGATCCAGCCGCAGACGGCGAAGATAGCCGAGACGAGGAAGAAGAAGCTGGCGCTGGTGCCGACGATGCGCCGCGCCTCGGGCAGGTCGCGGGCGCCGACCGATTGCGCCACCAGGATGGTCGCGGCCATGCCGATCCCGAACACGGTGCCGAGAATCAGGAACAGCACCAGATTGGCGTTGGAGGTGGCGGTCAGCGCCGATTCACCGAGGAAGCGGCCGACCCAGACGGCGTTGATCGAACCGTTGAGCGATTGCAGCACGTTGGAGCCGAGCACCGGCAGAGCGAACAAAAGCAGCGTGCGCGGAATCGGGCCGCTGGTCAGGTCGCCGGTGCGCCGGCGCGGTGGTATTTTTTCGTCCATGGGCTGTTCGGCGAAGGTTCATCTCAAAGTCCGCCCGGCAATGATCGCCGATTTGACGGACAAGGTCGATGCGGCATTGGAACATGCCACCTGGCGGCTTCACGCTAATCAGTTCTCAAAACATCCGGAATGGGATATGGGTCGTCGCCGCGTGGGGTCGCATATCCTGTTGGATATGATGAATAGGCTGGGGGGATCATGTCCGACAATCCGCTTTTTTCCGAGCGCCTGAACCGGCGCGCGTTTCTTGGAATATCCGCTTTGGGTGCCGCTTCCATGGCGCTTTCAGCCTGCACCACGACCGATGTCGTGGTGCCGCCAACGCCCGCCCCGGCGCCCGAACCGGCTCTGGGCGATGCCGCCACCATGTATTCGGCGCGCGTCGATGAGGGCTTTTCATTGCCGGCAATCCCCGTGGCCAAGCTCGATCCGAAGTTCGTGCGCCAGATCGTGGACGATCCGACCGGCGAAAAACCCGGCACGATCGTCGTCGATACATCCGAGCATTTTCTCTATCTGGTGCGCGACGGCGGCAAGGCAATGCGCTATGGCGTCAGCCTCGGCAAGGCCGGGTTTGGCTGGACCGGCAGCGCCGTGATCCAGGCGCGCAAGAAATGGCCGGTGTGGACGCCGCCGCCGGAAATGATCCAGCGCCGGCCGGAACTGGCGAAATACAAGGACGGCATGCCGCCGGGACCGCAGAGCCCGCTCGGCGCGCGTGCGCTCTATCTGTTCCGCGACGGCAAGGACACGATGTACCGGCTGCACGGCACGCCGGAATGGGATTCCATCGGCAAGAACGCGTCGTCGGGCTGCGTGCGCTTCATGAACCAGGACATCATCGACCTCTACAGCCGGGTCAACGGCGTAGCCCAGGTCTATGTGCGCCCGAACCTGTCGGCCGCGGGCAAGATCATGGCTGTGTCGAGCCGGACCGCCGAGCCGATCGATGCCGGCGTGCCAAGGGATGCGGAGATTTTGAAATAGGTGCCTTCACGGCATCGTTGATCGCCGACAAACGGCTAGAGGCGGACGCGCCGGGCGCGTCCGCCTTTCCGTATACGGCTACTTCTTGGCGAGGCCCGGAAGCATGACCTGATAGACCAGGAACATGGTATCGACATCGGCGCCGTCTTCGGCCTTGTAGGGCGCGCCGACCTGAAAACCGTCCTGGGTGAGAAAGTCGTTATCGTTGCCGACGAACAGGAAATAGTCGTCGGGCAGCGCCGGATCGAGCACGCTGACCACCGACATCGCTTCCCACTTCTCCGACAGATTGTTCTTGTCGTTGGGCTTGCCGTCATGCAGGCCGAAACGGCCGAGTTCCTTGTTGTCGTTGATGTCGATGAACGGCGTCAGCTTGGCCGGCGTCACCGAGGGGTCGAGCACGCCCTTGGGCGCCAGCGGCTTGTCGGCGGCATCGAAGGCGCCGCCGGCAATGTCGGTGGCGCCAGAGACGTCGACGACGAAAATCTGGCGCAGCAGCGAAGTATCGCCCTTCACCCCCTGGCCGTTTCCGCTGTCGCGCGCCAGCATCAGGAAGGTCTTGTCGGACAGCGCCACGATTTCGCTCTGCGCGGCGACCTTGGTCTTGTCCTTGGCGTCCTTGAACACCGGCAGCGGCACGGCATATTCATGCACCAGCTTGAGATGGGCCGGGTCGGAGGCGTCGTAGACCAGCGCGCGGGTGTTCTGGCGCGTCGCGGGCGAATCGCCGCCATCCTGGCGGGGCGCCGACTGCAGCACAGCGATCAGCGACTTGCCGTCCGGCGTCAGCGCCATGCCTTCGAGGCCTTGATTGTTCTGGCGGCCGGTTTCGGGATCCTTCGGATCGGGTTCGGCTGCACCGGGGCCCGGATTGTCGGAGGCGAAGTTCGGCGCGCCCTTGCGCATCGGCACCAAAGCGGCGGGCGGCTGCGTTGCCGACAACAGATGGCCGTCGGCCGAGAAGCGGTAGATGTTGGGGCCGTATTCGTCAGAGATGAACATGGTGCCGTCGGGCAGCCGCGCGATCGCCTCATTGTCGAGCGCCAGCTTGCCATTGGCCTCGGGCAGGATCGGCAGGTCGCCATTGGCCGCGCGCACGCCGTTGAGCGGATCGAGGCCGGTGGCGTCAGCGCCCTTGTCGTCGGTGAGGAGCAGGGAATCGGCAAGCGTCGCCTTGACGCCTGTCTGTTCCTGGCCGGAGGTGGGCGTGGCGCCTAGTGCTACCGGCGTGAATTCGATATGAATAGTGTTGAGGCGCGGCCGGTAATCGGTGGTGCCGACGACATTGTAGCCACGGTCCGGCAGCAACCAGAGCGAGCCCTTGTAGCCGTCCGCGCCACGGGTCCAGCTTGCGGCGTCGATGGACATGCCGGAGCCGGAGCCGAAGGTCTCGCCGAACTTGTCCTTCTGATCGGCCGGGATGCGGCCGACGCCGACCAGGCCCCTTGTTGACGAAGCCGCCAACGGTGGCGGTGCTGTCGGCAAGGGCAGGGGTCAGGGCGGTAAACAGCGCCAGCGCGGCGCCGAGCGACACGGTTCGGTGCGAGATTTTCATGGAGATCCTCTTTGTGACAAGCCTTGAGCGGCGCAAAGGGGCCACCGCATCGCATCGACGATGTCGCCCTCTCGCAAAGCGGTCTAGGACGCGAACATGATACTTGCGTGACAGAGAGGGCCTCTTCCTTCTCCCTTGTAGGAGAGGGAAGAGCGCAATGATCAATCGCTGTCGCGGGCGATCAGCTCCAGCGGCCAGACTTCGCGGATGATGCGCGGACCTTCCGGGCCGGCAAAGGCGGGAAGCGAGGCCAGCAGCATTTCGGCCAGCCGCCGGCCCATCGGCTCCAGCGACGGACGGAAGGCGGTCAGCGCCGGCGAGAAATAACGGCAGAGCGGCGTGTCGACGATGACGATCACCGCGATGTCGTGGCCGGGCCTGATGCCCATCTCGGCCAGTGCCTTGCAGCCGCCGAGCGCCATTGCGTCATTGTTGAAGATGATGGCTGTGGGCCGGTCCTTGGAGAGCATCACGCGCGGCGTCACCTGGTAGCCTCCGGCCTCGTTGATGAAGCCGTCGGCGATCAGGCCGGGGTCGACTTCGATGCCATGCCGCCCCAGCGCCTTGCGGTAGCCGTCGAGGAACAGGTAGCCGAAGTTGAGATCCAGCGAAGGGCGGATGGCGGCAATGCGGCGGTGGCCGCGCGCGACCAGCCGGTCGACGGCTTCATCACCCGCCCTCTCGAAATCGATATCGAGCGAAGGATAGGTGTCGTCGCCGGATTGACTTCGGCCAAGCGTGGCGAAGGGAAAGCCAGCCTTGCTGAGATAGTCGATCCGATCGTCTTCCCGCCGTGTATTGGCCAACACGACCGCGTCGGCTCGGCGCGTCTCAACCACGCGGCGCAGCCTCTCCTGCTGATATTGGCCGGGCTCGCCCATGACGACCATCAGATCCAGGTCATACTCGGCCAGTCGGCCCTGCAGACCGATCAGGAACGGGATGAAGAAGGGTTCGCCATATTGCTGGTCGCCCGGATGCGGCTGCAGCATGAAGGCGATCGAATGGGTGGTGCCTTGCCGCAGACTGCGGCCGGACTGGTTGGGCGAATAGTTCAATTGCTTGGCGGCGGCGAGCACGCGCTGGCGGGTGTCGGCATTGACGTCGGCGCGGCCGTTCAGCGCCCGCGACACGGTGCCGATCGAAATGTTCAGGTGACGCGCAAGGTCATGGATGCTGGACGCCAAGGACAGTTCTCCCCCTGTCTTGGCTAGCACCGGCTGCCGCCCAGGCCAAGGCTTCGGGATGATTTTCGCTGGCAGCCGATTGACATTCTACGCCATCGGGTGTGTTCTCGTAAACGTTTACGGAGAAACGTTTACGGTGATGCCGGAAATGCCGTGACATTCGGTCTGGAGGGACCGGACGGGAGGAATGCCGGATGATGAATGCCGTCCTCGTCGGCTGTGGTGCGATGAGCAAGGCCTGGCTCGATGCCGCGAGGCAGATCGACGGGCTGGCCATTGTCGGCCTTGTCGATCTCGACGCCGAACGGGCGAAGGCGAGGGCGCACGAATACGGGCTCGACGGCGCGGTCATCGGCACCAGCCTCGACGCGGTGCTCGACCAGACCAGGCCCGACGCGGTGTTCGATGTCGTGGTTCCAGCCGCCCGGCGTGATGTCGCCTTTGCCGCCTTTGCCCATAATTGCCATCTGCTGACGGAAAAGCCGCTGGCCGATACTCCGGAAAATGCGCGCGCCATCGTCGATGCGGCGCGTAACGCGGGGCGCGTCCATGCGGTCGTGCAGAACCGCCGCTACGTCGCCAATGTCCGGCGCATCAGGCGCTTTCTCGACTCCGGCGCCATCGGCAAGCCGACCAGCATCCATGCCGACTTCTTCGTCGCGCCGCATTTCGGCGGCTTTCGCGAGGAGATGGCCCATGTGCTCTTGCTCGACATGGCGATCCACACATTCGACGCCGCCCGCTACATGGTCGCAGGCGATCCCGCCGGTGTCTTTTGCCAGGAATGGGAGCCGGCCAATTCCTGGTACCGGCAGGGATCGTCGGCCAGCGCTATCTTCGATCTCGGTGGCGGCAAGCGGTTCACCTATGCAGGCTCTTGGTGCGCGGCGGGCTTCCGCACCAGTTGGGAGAGCACATGGCGCATCGTCGCCGAGCACGGCAGCCTGGTCTGGGACGGCGAGGACGGGCTGAAGGCCGAGGTTGTGTTGTCGGTCCGCGACGGCCTGTTCGACCTGACCCAGCCCATCACAGTACCGCCGCTCGATTCCGCCGACCGCGTCGGCGGTCATCTCGGCATCATCAAGGATTTCATCCACGCCATCGAGACCGGCAGCGAGCCGGAAACCCGTGGCAGCGACAACATCAAAAGCCTGGCCATGGTTTTCGGCGCCATCGAAAGCGCCGAGACCGGACGGCGCGTCGCAATCACACAGGAAGCATCATGATGCCAAACCCGCTTCTCGACATCCGCATCGGCACCATGGTGCGGGCCAATCTCGAAGACCCGGCCGCCTACATCAAAGAGATTCTGCCGCTCGGCTTCGAGAGCATCCAGCCCTTCTTCTGGCAGACGCTGGGCGGCAAGGATTTGGCGCGGCTCGCCGGTGAGATTGGCGAGGCGATCGGCGATGCCGATGTCGCCGTGTCGTCGATCGGCGTGTTCGGCAATCCGCTGGAGGATGGCGAGGTCGATCGCGGCGTGCTCGCGGCCTGGGAAACCGTCATCGACAACGCGCATCTGTTCGGCGCCTCGACGGTCAGCGGCTTCACCGGCCGCCTTCGCGGCAAGAAGCTGACCGACAGCCTGCCGCGCTTCCGTGAGGTCTGGGGACCACTGGCCAAGCGCGCCGCCGACAAGGGCGTGCGCATTGCCTTCGAAAATTGCGCCATGGATGGCAACTGGGCGGCCGGCGACTGGAACATCGCCCACAATCCCGATGCCTGGGAGTTGATGTTCAACGAATTGCCCGACGACAATCTCGGCCTCGAATGGGAGCCCTGCCACCAGCTTGTCTACCTCATCGACCCGATGCCGCAGATCCGCAAATGGGCGCCGCGCATTTTCCATGTCCACGGCAAGGACGCGACGGTGCGCTGGGATGTGATCCGCGAGCACGGCGTGTTCGGCAAGCTGCCCTTCGTGCAGATGCGCACGCCCGGGTTTGGCGACAGCGACTGGACGCGGGTGATCAGCGAATTGCGGCTGGCCGGTTACAAGGGCGCCATCGACATCGAGGGCTGGCACGACCCGGTCTATCGCGGCGACCTCGAAATCACAGGCCAGGTGCGCGGGCTGGAATACCTCAAGCAATGCCGGGGAGGAGCGACCTACCTGCCGAACCCGGCGTGACCGAGGGCCGGTGGGAGGAGCCGGCCTGACAGATTGCCAAGCACTGCCGACAAGCACTGCCGACAGGCGAACGACGAAACCCCTCGGCTCACCGAGGACAAAAGGGAGGAACGTGCATGAGCATCGCAATGAGAACGACACTTCTGCGCTCGACCGTCGTGGCCGCCGCCACGGCGCTGTGCGCTGCCATCTCCACTCTGCCGGCGCAGGCGCTCGACGCCCAGTGGTGCAAGGATGTCCACATCCGCTTTTTCGTCGGCGGCGCCGAGGGCGACGCTTTCGGCACCATCGTCTACAATGGCGCCAAGCAGGCGGCGTCCGATCTCGGGCCGAAGGTCGACTACATCTTCTCGCAGTGGGACGTCGAGAAGATGGTGCAGCAATTGCGTGAGGCCGTCGCCGTGAAGCCAAACGGCATTGCCATGATGGGCCATCCGGGCGACGCCGCGATCATGCCGCTGGCCGAACAGGCGCATAAGGACGGCATCAAGATGATGTACCAGAACGTGCCGGTGCCGAAGGTGGTGGACGCGTTCGGCGGCGGCTATGTCGGCGCCCAGCAGGAGCAGCAGGGCCGCGCGCTCGGCACTGAGGCGTTCAAGCTCGGGAAGCTCAAGTCCGGCGACAAGGCAATCATGATCGGTCCGTTCGAGAACGAGGCCCGCGGCGCGCGCGAGCGCGGCACGGTGGCAGCACTCAAGGAAGCCGGCGTCGAGGTCATCCAGCTGTCGTCGCCGCCGAGCGGCGAATGGGCGTCCGACCCCAATCTGGCGATACCGGTGATCACCGCGGCCCTGCTCAACAATCCCGACGTCAAGGCGGTCGGCTATCCCGGCGGCCAGATGCTGGGCAACGTCGCCACCTACATGCAGGCGGCAGGACGCAAGCCCGGCGACATCTTCAACTTCGGCTTCGATACCAGCCCGCAGATCGTCGAGGCGTTCAAGGGCGGCTGGGTGCAGCTGACGGCTGATCAGCAGCCGTTTCTGCAAGGCTATCTGCCGATCCTCAGCCTTTGCCAGCAGGTGGTGCTGGGCCTGGCGCCGATGAATGTCGACACCGGGGCGGGCTTCGTCACGCCGCAGAATTACGAGATCGTCGCCGAGCTCGCCAAGCAGGCGCTGCGCTGACCTCCCAAACTGCCGGCTGGGCGCAAGCCCGGCCGGCAGGACCGCCGGCACCAGGCCGGGATGATACCACAGGAGCGAGGATCGCCATGGCCGAACGCATCATCGAACTGCGCGACATCAGCAAATCCTATGGCCAGGTCTATGCGCTGGGCGGGGTCAATCTCTCGGTCGACCGCGGCGAGGTGGTTGGCCTGATCGGCGACAATGGCGCCGGCAAATCGACGCTGATCAAGATCCTGTCCGGCGTCGTCAAGCCGACCAGCGGCGAGATCCTGGTGCGCGGCAAGCCGGTGACCGGCTGGAGTGCGGCACGCTCGCGCGACGCCGGCATCGAGACGGTCTTCCAGGATCGGGCGCTGGCCGTGCAGCAGACCATTGTGCGCAACATCTTCATGGGCCGCGAACTCACCGGCTTCATGGGCTTTCTGAAGGTCAATAAAGAGATAGAGGAGGCGAGCCGGCTGATGCGCGAGATCGGCTTCACCTCGAAGGTGTTCACGCCGCACTCGATCGTCGGCCAGCTCTCGGGCGGCGAGCGCCAGGGCGTGGCGATCGCGCGCGCCATCTACAAGCAGGCCGAGCTGATCATCCTTGACGAGCCGACGACGGCGCTGTCGCTGACCGAGACCGCCAAGGTCTTCCATTTCGTGCGCCAGGTGCGGGCGAGCGGCCGTTCGATCCTGTTCATCGGCCACAACATCCACCATGTCTTCGACATCGCCGACCGCTTCGTGGTGATTGACCGCGGCAAGGTGGCGCTGACCGCCGATCGCACCGAGGTCAAGTCGGCCGAAGAGCTGATCAATTTCATGGAAGACGTTGCGCATCCCGGAGGATTGCCGGGGCTGCACGAGGCCGGCGACACGGAGAGGGCAGCACGATGAGCAAGACCATGGAACCCGATCTGCAGAGCCCTCTTGGCGGCAAGGCGGCCCGACCTGAGTGGAAGCACCCGTCCGACCATTGGCTGCGCGGTTTCGTCATCGACAACCGCGCAGCGCTCGGCACGCTCGCCGTGTTCATCATCATGATGGCGGCGTTCCTGATCGCCAACCCGACCGTGTTCACCACCTGGTATCTCTACAGATCCGTGCTGACCACGCTGCCCGTTGCGCTGTTCGTGGTGGTGCCGCTGGTCTTCGTCGTCACCTGTGGCGAGATCGACCTGTCGTTTCCCGCAACCATGGGCTTTGCCTCCTGGGTGTTCGCGCTGGTGGTGCAGGCCGGCTACGATCCGTTTCTCGGCATCGCAGCGGCGATTCTCACCGGCACGCTGCTCGGCTTTCTCGTCGGATCCCTGGTCGTTTATGGCGGGCTGTCGTCGCTGATCGCCACGCTCGGCATGAATTTCCTGCTGCGTGGGCTGATCCAGATCATCAACGAGGGCAGGTCGACGGCATTGACCGGTCTCAGCGACAGCTGGGCGTACACCATCTTCTCCAGTCAGGTGTGGGGTTTTCCGGTACAGGTCTTCTGGGCACTCGCCTTCGTCATTTTGTCGGCAATGCTCTACAACCGGCACCGCTTCGGCGCGCAGGTGAGGGTGGTCGGCGACAACCCCGACAGCGCCCAGCAGATGGGCATCGACGTCAAGCGTGTGCGGGTGAAAGTGTTCATCTTCACCGGCATCGGGGCTGCGATCGCCGGCACGTTTTCGGTGATGATCAACTTCACCTGGTGGCCGACCGCGGGCGACGGCTATCTCTTGCCGGTGCTGGCTTCGGTGTTCGTCGGCGGCACGCCGACCTGGGGCGGCATCGGTACGGTTGCCGGTGGAGCGATCGGCGCGGTCACCGTGTCGTTCATCCAGACCGGCGTCGTGGCGGCGGGCCTGAGCGGCTTCTACGTCCAGTTCTTCAACGGGCTGATCATCATCCTGTCGCTGCTGGGGCACAAGTGGAACCAGGCGCGGTACAGGTGAGGGGGGCTAAATTGACGGGGACGCTCATGTTGCGGACCGCATGCCCCGACGACTGGGCAGACGCCCGTCGCTTCGTCATTCTAGGGCGGAGCAGGAGCGAAGCTCCGTCGCGTAGACCCTGGAATCCATTCCGCGACCTTGGAGTGCAGCTGCGCAGGATTCCGCACCGTGGCAACGCGTTGAAGACGCGGGATGGATCCTCGGGTCTACGCTGCGTCGCTACGCTCCTTGCTCCGCCCGTGGATGACGAGGCGGGGAGGGCTCCGCCAGACTACAACAATGTGGTCGCTTGTAGGACAACAGGACAAGCGGGCGCTCACACCGCCGCCACAAACCCGTCCAGCACGCGTTTCTGGCCGGCCTTGTCGAAGTCGATGGTCAGCTTGTTGCCTTCGATGTTGGAGATGTTGCCGTTGCCGAATTTCTGGTGGAAGACGCGGTCGCCGACGCTGAAGGGCGACGGCGTGTCGGCGACGGATTTGGCGACCAGTTCGCCGTCAATGGTGCGGCCTTTGACGCTGGTTCGGCCGGCGCCGTAGCCGGAGTCGGTCTCGCCATAGCCGATGCGCTCGACCTGGTGGCCGGAGCGCGAGCCCCAGTTGCGGTCGGTCGCCTCGGTGCGGTTGGCCTGCGCGCGCTGCCAGCCGGGCGTCGCATAGGTGTTGGAGAAGGCGCCGGATTTTTCCGCGCCGACATTGTCGAAGCGCGAGGCGCCGTAGGGGTTCTGCCGCCCTGCGCCCTGGCCGCCACGGCCCGACGCGAACGAACCGCCGCCATAGGAATTGCCGTAGCCGCCATAGGAGTTGCCGCTTTCGGCGACCTCGACATGGGCTTCCGGCAGTTCGTCCAGAAAGCGCGACGGGATGGTCGACTGCCACAGGCCGTGGATGCGGCGGTTGGAGACGAACCACAGATGCAGGTTCTTCTTGGCCCGGGTCAGGCCGACATAGGCGAGACGGCGCTCTTCCTCCAGGCCGGAGCGGCCGCCTTCGTCCAGCGCGCGTTGGTGCGGGAACAGGCCTTCCTCCCAGCCGGGGAGGAACACGGTCTCGAATTCGAGGCCCTTGGCCGAATGCAGCGTCATGATGTTGACGGCGTCAAGCTCGGCGTTCTGCTCGGCGTCCATGACCAGGGCGACATGTTCGAGGAAGGAGCGCAGCGATTCATACTCCTCCATGGAGCGGATAAGCTCTTTCAGGTTTTCCAGCCGGCCCGGCGCCTCGACCGAGCGGTCGTTCTTCCACATGTCGGTGTAGCCGCTCTCCTCCAGAATGGTCTCGGCGAGTTCGGTGTGCGGCGTGGTTTCCAGCGCCTTCTGCCAGCGCTCGAAATTGGCCGCCACTTCGCGCAAGGCCGCGCGGGGCTTGGGCTTCAGCTCGTCGCTTTCTGCGAGCTTGGCGGCTGCCTCCAGCATCGGGATGCGCAAGCTCCGCGCCGTGTCGTGGATCTGGCGGATGGTGGCTTCACCCAGGCCGCGCTTGGGGACATTGACGATGCGCTCGAAGGCGAGGTCGTCGGCGCCCTGCGCGACGACGCGGAAGAAGGCCAGCGCATCGCGGATTTCCATGCGCTCGTAGAAGCGCGGGCCGCCGATGACGCGGTAATTGAGGCCGAGCGTGACGAAGCGGTCTTCGAATTCGCGCATCTGGAAGGAGGCGCGGACCAGGATGGCCATGTCGTTGAGCTTGTGCTTGGCACGCTGGTAGGTCTCGATGGTCTCGCCGACGGCGCGCGCTTCCTCCTCGGAATCCCAAGCGGCGTGGACATGCACCTTCTCGTCGTCCTCGGCGACCTTCTCGGTGAACAGCGTCTTGCCGAAGCGGCCCTCATTGTGGGCGATGAGGTGCGAGGCGGTGCCGAGGATGTGCGCGGTCGAGCGATAGTTGCGCTCCAGCCGGATGATGGTGGCGCCCGGGAAATCCTTGTCGAAGCGCAGGATGTTGTCGACCTCGGCGCCGCGCCAGCCATAGATCGACTGGTCGTCGTCGCCGACGCAGCAGATGTTGACTTTGTTTTCGCTCACGGGCCGTTCCGCGCCTGCCGGCGCGGGCCCTCCGCCCCCTCTTTTTTGCGCGCCTTCGGCGTCGCGGGAGTCGCCTCGCAACGGCTCGGACGCCCGGTCGGGCTTGCGGCCTTCGGCCGATCGCGCTTTACCCTCCCCTGGATGGGGAGGGTCGCCGCGAAGCGGCGGGGAGGGGTGACTGGCGCCGGCGCTGCCACCCCCCCCCCGCGGGGCCGGGGGCGGGCGGCCCCCCCCCCCGCGGGGGGGGGGGGGGTGGAAAAACGCGGCCCCCGCCCACCAAGAGGGAGAGG
>NZ_JAMYUL010000020.1:0-89512 GCF_040322955.1 Mesorhizobium sp. M0077 | reverse complement strand
TTTAATGGAGCGCGTCAACAACACCGTCCGGCTGAAGGTTTGGAAGGGATTCATCGTGGTCGGCCGCAAGGGCCCGAACAGGCTTCCGCCTCCACACCTTCAGGCGCGTTCATATTCGTCATCGGACAATTGCAGAAATCGATTGCTTGGATAGGCACACATTTACGAAATGGATTCACTCTCGTTCGCTTCGCCCTTCTGCTGAGCAGTTGCGGGGTCGCAGGCGGCGGGGCATCGCCATCCATGCCTCCTCTCATAGTCGAGGGGGGGGCATTTTCTCAATTTGGGGACAACTGAGACGTCCGGTGCTCTTAGGCAGAGGAATCATACGAGATCCCTCCTGCAACATCATTTCCCGCATCCACAGGCTTGCCGGATCACTATTGTGGAGCGCAGGCCATTGAACGGCCTCCGTGAATGCGGGAGGAAGTGGCGGCGGAAGTTTGACAATCCGCAGGGGTGTTGTTTTTGCGAAATGCTGCGCCAGCCGTAAGGGCATGGTCCCGATGCGGCTGGTGCCTGATACAACGGGCGGGATCAGGCTAAAGCCGTGTACGACAACTTCGATGCGTCTCTCGAAACCGTGCTCGAGCAAATACCATTCCTCCATGGAGAGCTGCCGGGTGTCCCCGAATTTGAACACAACCTGCCCCATCGATAAGTATCGCTCCAATGTAAGTGGCTCTGACAGCTGCTTGTTCGTGCCGCAGCCTACGCACACGAGCATATCTTCGAACAGGGCTGCGCGAGGATGTTTCGACATGAATACTTCCGGCATAATTAGAAAATCAACGTCGCCGCGCCGGAGAAGCTCCTCGGGGTCGTCGGAAATAGGGAGACATTCAAAGCGGACGGCGGGAGCTTCCCGCGCAGCACGTTCTACGATCTTCTTAAAAAATACGAGCGTGATGTAATCGGAAAGGATAATCCGGAAGCGACGATCCGATTGGGCTGGGTTGAAGGCGTCCCAGGAAATAATCGATAGCTGGATGTGCAGCAATGCCTCCCTGACTGCTGGGGCGAGCCCCTCAGCGCGAGGTGTCAAAATGAGCTCGCGGCCGCTCATCGTAAATAGCTCATCGCTGAAATAGGCGCGTAACCGAGCAACGGCGGCGCTCATTGCCGGCTGGCTCAGGTTGATACTGCGGGCCGCCGCGGTGACTTTACGTTCCCTGACCAGAGCGTCCAACACGACGAGGAGATTCAGATCGAGTCCCTTAAAACGCATGTCTTGATCTAGGCGGCGTGTGAATGGGTTGCGACCAAACATTCAATTCGAATGGTGAGTAGCGTCAACGCATCAGCCTTCGACGAAAAAGAGCAATCGAAAAGAAGAAGGGCAAAACTGTGTATATGCAAAGCGCGCCGATATGCAGGCCCATTTTGTCAATCGGACGGCCAAGCATCGCTGGACGAATGAGGTCGATTGCATGTGCGAGCGGTAATAAGGAGGCAGCATACTGAAAAGCGCCGGGCAATTGGTTGACCGGAAACATCGCGCCGCAAAGGAACAGCATGGGTGTAATAACAAGCGTATTATAAAATATGAAATATTCATAACTGGGCGCAAGCGCCGTGACGACCATCGCTAGACTCGCGAAGGCGAGGCCATTGAGAGCGATGACTGGCAGCAAGCAGAGGATGGATGGCCACGATGCGTAGCCGAGCGTGGTAGCAACAATAGTGATTGCTGTGCCCGCCATGAGGGCCTTCGTGGCTGCCCACGCCAATTCGCCGAGTAAGATATCGCCGAGCGTCAGCTGAGTGCATAGCATTCCTTCCCAGGTGCGCTGGTCGCCCATGCGGCCGAAACTCCCGTAGACCGTTTCAGCGGTCGCCGATGCCATCACGCTTGTGGCAACCATGCCAGCCGCGAGAAACGCAATGTACGAAGTGCCCTCAACAGGACCTATCATTGTTCCGATGCCAAAGCCGAGACCGAACAGATAGATCATCGGATCGGCGAGGTTGCCGAGAACCGATGCAAGCCCGATTTTCTTCCATCCAAGATAGTTGCGGCGCCAAACCGCGACCCAATTCCACGCATTGGCGGGCATGCCCGCCGCATAACGTTCGCCCATTGTTCAGTCCTCCATCTCGCGCCCGGTTAACCGCAAAAACACATCCTCGAGATTGGGGGGACGCTGCAGAAGGCGTAGACCCGTGCGCCCGCGTAGCTGCGCCAGCACCTGCTCCGGATCGGGTGCATAGCAAAAAAGCGTCTCACCGCTCACCTCGATGCGCTGTGCGTACGGCCGGATCAGCGCACCTAGTTCATGCGGATTGCCGCCGTAGACCTCCACCACGTCACAGCCGATCTGCTCGTCAATGAGTTCGGACGGGCGACCTTCGGCGATCTTGCGCCCCTCCTCCATAACGCACAGCCGATCGCACAGCCGCTCGGCCTCTTCCATGAAATGGGTAGTCAAAAGAATAGTCTTGCCCCGCGCCAGCAGCGATCGCAGCCGATCCCAGATCAGGTGGCGGGCCTGCGGATCGAGGCCGGTGGTCGGCTCGTCCATCACCAGCAAGTGCGGGTCATTGATGAGCGCACGCGCGAGCGTCAGGCGCCGCTTCATGCCGCCGGACAGTTCGGCGACGCGCGCATCCGCTTTGTTCTCGAGGCGGGCGAACTCAAGCAGCGATGGTATGACCGCATCGATCTGGCGTCTGCTCATCCGGAAGTAGCGCCCGAACACCAACAGGTTCTCGCGTACAGTGAACGCGGCATCAAGATTGTCGAACTGCGGGACCACGCCGATGCGCATACGTGCCAAACGCGCGCGCGCCGGCACTGGAGCGCCGAGCACAGTAATCTTCCCCGCATCAGGCGATGTCATGCCGAGGACCATACGCGCAATCGTGCTTTTGCCCGCGCCGTTCGGTCCCAAGAGCCCGAAGCATTCCCCCGCCGCAACGCGGAACGACAGCCTGTCGACAACGAGCTTGTCATAAGTTTTGCTTACGTCAGTAAGGTCGATCGCTATCATGGACATGGGTTCATTTTACCGAGAGGGACGACAAAACTGGCGGTCGCTTGGTTCCCTGCCGATCTGAAACTGTGACTCGTCTTCGCCATCCCCGCCGTCGATAACGAACTGATCGACATCACAAGGATCTAGCCGCTGCTCCGCTAAAGCGGCGACAATTGCGTCGAGATTATCGATGGATTGGTAACGCGGATCGTTGTGCCGCTTTTCCTGGTCATCGCAGAAGACGAGCCGTCCATCCTGGACCAGGGCGATCGCCCCATCATGGGTCAGCTTGGTACCACAGATGCGCATAGTGTCTCCACGTTAACGGCGATAGATTCGAGATTCATCAGGAAGCGGAAATCGGGTTCCGGAAACGGACGAGCAAGCAGTCTTCGTTGACCGACTCGCCCCGACACTCAAGCCGCTCTACCTCGATCAACGTTTCGTTCAGCATGGCGATGACCGGCTCAGCACCAGCGGCGTGACCCCAGCGACGGCAATTAGCATCCCTTGCCGATCCGAAGATCAGATGCCCGCCTGGCGCAAGCACCCGCACCAGGTTTTTGACGGCCGCGCGCATCTCGGCTATGTCTCCGAGGTAGTAGAGGACCTCCGCCACAACGATCACGTCAAACAACTCGTCGGTCGAAAACTGTTGAACATCGCAGACTATCCAGTTGATGCGCGACGGCTCCTTTATCCGTTGACGTGCTCGAGCAATCGCTTGCGCCACGACATCGATGACGGTGAGCCCTTGGCAGTAGGGGGCTAGTTTTTCCGTGAATGCGCCGGCAGCGCACCCGACTTCGAGGGCATTTGTAATGGAGCCTTGGGCAAGCGCCAGCTGGAGCATTTGCGTGTGGCGCTTCCGCTCGAATGGATTGCCGTCGAGGCCCCACGGATCGTCGGCGGCCAATTCCCGATCAAGCAACTGATGATTCACGTTCTGGGTCAAACTCGTGCACCTTTCGTCCATTAGGTATTTGCGATCAATCGTCGCCGCAAATGTTGTCCGACAGGACTAATTCCGAAGAATCCCGCGCAAGACTGAGCCTGCGAAGCGGAGCCGAATGGGGCGAGAGTTCTGCCCTGCTGGAACCAGTGATCGGAGCTTGGGTGGGGGCCTGTTTTCCCCCAGTGTTCGATGTAGCGACAGCAGAGCTTCGCGACAGCCAATCGCTATTGCTCAAGGTACACAGCGCGTAGGCCTTCAACGGAAGCAAGAGAAAGACGTTGATGAACGTGTGCAGCGAAAAGCCAAGAAATCGAAATTGTCGAGCACGAAATGCTACCACGCTGCATCGGAGCATGGTCATGGACACAATCATCAGTCCTGTCCACCAAGGCACAGTGCCTGTCAGTGCGAAATGTGCGAGGCCCGTTAATACCGATAGGGCGAGGAGTAGCGCGCCGAGATTCTGTCCGACCACGTCCAACGTGAGATAGCTATTTAGGCTAGGCAGCAAGCGCAGCCCAAGCAGTGTGTCCCGGAATGTGCTTCGTGCCCAACGGAGTTGTTGGCGCAGATACGGTCCGAGTCTGTTCGGAACGACTGTGGCCGCGATGGCGCTCGGAACGTATTCGGTTCGAAAGCCTGCTTTCAGCATCAGGATAGTGAGATGGCGATCCTCACCGAAGTCGCTTGGCTTGCCCCGAAAAAATTGCGACTCGTACTGGTCCAGTAACAAAAGGAGCGCAGACCGGCGGTACATGGCACATGGGCCGCAACAGCACATAACGGCACCGAAGCGAGCCTGTGCCGCGCGCTCCTCGTTGCAAGCCAGCCAGTACTCCATGTCTATCAGCCTGGTCAGCCAGCTCTCGGTTCGGTTACTGGCCGTCAACTGACCCATGACTGCGCCGACCGCTGAATCTCGCATCTTCGGTACAAGCTTGGAAATGACGTCGGGCGCGAGTACCGTGTCTGAATCAACGTTAAGCACCAGATCCCCTGATGAGCGTCGTATCGCGGCGATCTGCGCCTTGCGCTTTCCAACATTCTCGGGAAGCAAAATGATGTCGAACCTGGGGTCGCGCGCGTAGTCTTCGTGGACAGTTCCTAAGGCTTCGCGATTTCCAGAACCGTCATCAACCAAATAGACCCGAAGTCTTCCGGCGTATTCTTGGTCTGCAATGGAAGCCAGGCACTCTGAAAGCGTGCGCGGATCCTCGTTGAAGCAGGGGACGATGACATCGACGCTGGGCAGTTTGTCGGAGCCGGCGAGAACCTCCAACGCCGACGAATCCTTTGTCGGCATAGCATAAAGCCCTTGCATGCTCTTATAGGCAGTCGAGAGCAGTGCATAAAGCGAAATGGCCACAGTGCTGGTTGTACCAAGAAGAGTCATGGGATCTCGTTGTTCAGTGATGTTGAGGAAGTGAGCGGATTACAAATCCGCGCTCACGCAGTGCTGGAATCAGCCGGGACAGCGCCGTGACCGTCTGGTCGCGCATGCCGGCGTGAGCGCCCTGGCTCAACTCGCCGGGAGGGCATCCGTCGTGCAAGAGTACAATTGCGCCCGGCCGGACGGAGGCGAGCACTTTATCGATAATCGCCTCGACTCCAGGGCGAGACCAATCTCGAGGGTCGACGGACCAATGAAGGGCCGCCAGCCCGGCGATCTGTGATGCTGTGCAGACTTCTTCGCTCCAGGCGCCGTAGGGCGCGCGAACAAAGCGGACCGAGGCCTGCGGGCACGCTCTCATGATGGCGTCGTTCGCTTCAAAGACCTCACGTTGCACTTCGCCGAAACCGCATTGGTACAGATCCGGATGAGACATCGTGTGGTTGCCTACCTCGTGCCCTTCTGCGATCATCCGTTGGATTAGATATGGGTGCTCTAAGGCGTAGGCGCCGATGACGAAGAAAGTCGCCGGCACCCGCTGCTCTGCCAGCACGTCGAGAATCTCCGGTGTGAAAAGTGGATTGGGACCGTCGTCAAACGTCAGATAAACGCTTCGACGGCCGGTGCCGTCAGAGCACTCACGGCGCACTTCGTACAAGCAATCGGACCGGCTCATAGCTCTGGTCCGTTCCGATCTATCATCGTGCCCGTGGGCCATTCGCTGATCGGCCGTCCAACTGGCAGAACAATTGTGAGTGCGTCATCGATGCGTGTGGGCGGCAGGTCGAGGCGGGCCTCTGGTCGGGTGGAGCGCACGCGAATTCCCGACAAAACGGCCATAGGGCTGTATCGCCGTCCGAACCTCTCAACATGATTCCGCATCGCGTCCCTGACCGTTCCGAAAGCGAATGGAACGCCAAGCTCCTGCAGTATTGGAAGCATGACATGGATTGAATGGGCGATTCCCAGACCCTCAAGGTCCGGACGTACCCCGTACAGGCCCAGTTCAGCCACCAACAGGTCGACCGCGTCGACCTTGATGAAACGGCGCAGTATGCCCATGTGAGCCGCTACACCGCTTGAATCATAGGCGATTACGCGGAGTTCAGGCCTGGCTCCGGCCCAGCTTCGACTACCTTCGAACGGTTCTGCGTTGGACGCCCCAGTCGGCCCGTACGTATCACGAAAGAACTCGGCGAGCTTAACGTGATCGGAGAGCTGCAACTCGTTTTCCCAGCACAACTTCCACTGCACCTGATGGCGCATTCAGGACCTCTCTTCATATTGGTTTTTGTGGCCGCATTACTCGACCAAAGCGGCGTTGGTGGCTGCACTCAGCCGTTGTCGTTGGCGAAGGTGAGCCAGACGCTCTCTCGAGTTCCGGCCCGTGTCGTCGATTTGAGCTTGACGTCGCTCACTTTCCGTTCCTCTAATGCATGGCTCGTAAATTCGTAAAATTGATTGTTTGAATGATACGCATCCACACGTTGGATAGAACATGACATGCGTTTTAAAGGGCTGGATCTAAATCTCCTCGTTGTGCTGGACGCTCTGATGAGGGAGCGTAAAGTCACTGCCGCGGCTCGCAGTATCAACCTGAGCCAGCCGGCCATGAGCGCCGCCGTTGCTCGGCTACGCGCCTATTTCAACGATGAGCTATTTACGATGAACGGCCGCGAGCTCATTTTGACGCCGCGCGCCGACGGGCTCGCCCCAGCAGTCCGGGACGCATTGCTGCACATCCAGCTATCGATTATTTCCCCCGACGCCTTCAACCCGGCCCAATCGGATCGTCTCTTCCGAATCATGCTTTCCGATTACATCACGCTCGTATTTTTTAGGAAGATAGTAGAGCGCGCTGCGCGGGAAGCTCCCGCCGTTCGCTTTGAATGTCTGCCTATTTGCGACGACCCCGAGGAGCTTCTCCGGCGCGGCGACGTTGATTTTCTGATTATGCCGGAAGTGTTCATGTCGAAACATCCTCGGGCAGCCCTGTTCGAAGATAAGCTCGTAGGCGTAGGCTGCGGCACGAACAAGCAGCTGTCGGAGCCACTTACATTCGAGCGATACTTGTGCATGGGGCATGTTGTGCTCAAATTCAGGCACACCCGGCAGCCCACCATGGAGGAATGGTATTTGCTCGAGCACGGTTTCGAGAGACGTATCGAAGTTGTCGTACAGGGCTTTAGCCTGATCCCGCCCGTCCTGTCAGGCACCAGCCGCATCGGGACTATGCCCTTACGGCTGGCGCAGCATTTCGCAAAAACAACACCCCTGCGGATTGTCCAACTTCCGCCGCCACTTCCTCCTCCTGCATTCACGGAAGCCGTCCAATGGCCTGAGCTTCACAATAGTGATCCGGCAAGCATGTGGATGCGGGAAATGATGTTGCAGGAGGCATCTCGCCTGGCGCCTTTGCCTGAAATCATTGAGCGTCTCGGGCACGCCGATCCGACCTTTCGTTTCTTGGTACCGACTGCCACCTCGAAATCGCGTGCGAAGTCCCGGAAGATGTTGAGCCCCACCTAATCACCGCCTGTAAGACAGGCTGATCAGCATGTTCGACAAGCGCCGGCGCGGCGCGTGTTACCTACGTTCTGGGGCTGATCTCAGGCGAGTTGCTCGTCGAGGGTGTGTGGCAGAGTGATGCCAGCTGCCTTGATTGCCCGCTTTGGCCGTAGGTGGTGACGACGCGAGCATTCTTTTCGATGGCGGCTTCTGGAGGCGGACGCGATCGCGTAGGAGCGGTTGCCCTTCGGGCGTCGGGCCTTTGGCCCGGCAGAGCGGCGCAGTTCCTTGCTAAGTGCGAGGGGCCGGAACGAGCAGAACACACGCCCGGGCTGCTACTGAATTGACTGCCGCCTCGATTTGCGTGCGAAGTCCCAGAAGATGGTTAGCCCGGTTAAATTCCTACCTTGCCGGCTGTGCCGCGGCTTTTCACGTGCAGCCAGGCGAGGAGATGGCGGTCGACGAGGTCGACCCCAAATGGACTGTGCTGGCCTCGCTCGGCTCTTGCCGTGCGGGATGATTGACCACACCCCCTGCACGAGACGTGGGGCATGTTGGCAAGTGAAGCCGGTGGAGGTTGACGCTGCGGATCTAGGCAATCCACCTCGCGCTTCCGCCTTCATATATTTTCCGGCAGATGGATGTCGAACGGCAGAAATGTCTGTCCGGGTGTTTCAGCGGTGCCGGTCTCGATAGCCCGTGTCATCAGCGTTATCAGCTCCTGGCAAAGCCGGCGCATTGGCGTGGCGACCGCCATCGTGACGATGTTATCTGCAAGCGCTGCCCGAGACTCAGGTGTGATTTCATTCACGATCGCGACGAGATCCCGACTTTTGCCCTCTTCTCGGAGCGCGGAGATCGCGCCCTCCATGCCGCCGCCGGCGACATAGAAGCCGACGAGCTCGGGCTCCCGCTGCATGAGATCAAGCGTTGCCTCGTAGGTGATCTGCCGTTTCTCGAGGTTCATGACCGGATCCAGCACCTCGAACGTGGGCGCGTTCTCACGGCAATAGGAGCGAAAGCCGACGTCACGGAGCTCGTGCCCCTGGAAACGATGGCTGCCGACAAACACCGCCACTTTGCCGGGCCGTTTTGCGACCTTGGACACCATCCAAGCGGCCGTGCGCCCCACCTTGCGGTTGTTGAGGCCGATATACCCCTGTCGCACGCCGGCGGCGAAGTCGGAAAGCAGCGAGAAAACCGGAATGCCCTTGGCCTTGAGGTCCTCAACCGCTGCTGTGATTTTCGGGTGGTCCGGTGCCACCATCGCGATTGCATGGCAGCGTGCGCCCAACTCCTTGAGCGGCGCGATCAGGTCGCTCGGCATATGTGACGGGGCGAATTCGACGAGCGGAATGCCGTGGAAGGACTGGGCCAAATTGACCGATGCTTCGACCTCGCGCGCTAAATCTTGGTAGAAATGCTGGGCCGGTTTTCTCAAGATGAAGCCCAGACGGTAGTGCGGTAGGTCTCGCCGCAACCGCTGCTTGATTAGCCCGGCAGCATGATAGCCGATCGCCTGGGCGGCGTCGTGGACCCGCCGCGCGGTCTCCTCGCGCACCGGATGGCGGGCGTTCAGAACCCGATCGATCGTTGCTACGCTGACTCGGGCTTCGCGGGCGAGATCGGCAATTGTGGGTCGCTTGGTCATAGGTCCTATTCTGATTGGTTTTTGACGCGGGCCGGCTCTCTGTCCGCCTAACGCGTTTCGGTTTCGGGTGGCAAAGTGAAGACGTCCCCATACGAATGGGCACAGCGTGTTGGACGAACATCATTGCAGACGTAAACCGGCCGGGTATACTGAAAGGCTCATTCGCTTAAAGGGCGGTGACGATTTGCACTCACACATTTAGCGCTTCTGATACATGGTCCGTGAGGAGCCGTTTAGAGGCTGCGGGTCGGTCGTTCAGTTATGTGACCAGCTAAGCGACTTCACAGGTCGTGGGCCGCCCATCTTACTTGCAGGAGGGTAGCCGGTTTGATGCCTCGGTAAGCTGATGACCGCTGAAGGCAGCTTTCATCTGTGCTCGGTCCAACTCTCCTTCCCAGCGTGCGACGACGAGGGATGCCACTGCGTTGCCGACGCAATTCGTGAGCGCCCGGCATTCGGACATGAATCGGTCGATGCCGAGTATCAGTGCCATCCCAGCAACGGGAACACTCGGAACTACCGCGAGCGTAGCCGCCAGGGTGATGAAGCCCGCACCTGTCACACCTGCAGCGCCCTTGGAGGAAAGCATTGCTACGAGCAGCAGCAGCACCTGATCGCCGATGGACAGATCCGTGTTCGTCGCCTGTGCGATGAAGAGAGCCGCTAGCGTCATGTAGATATTCGTGCCGTCCAGATTGAACGAATATCCGGCCGGGATGACGAGACCCACAACCGAACGCCTGGCGCCCGCCTTCTCCATTTTCTCCATCAGCGACGGGAGCGCCGCCTCCGAGGAGGACGTTGCGAGGACAAGCAGCAGCTCTTCTTTGATGTAACGAATGAGAGAACAAATCGAAAAGCCGTTGTAGCGGCAGACTGCGCCGAGAACCCCGAACACGAAGAGGAAGGCGGTGAAATAGAACGTCGCGACCAGCATCGCGAGGTTGACTACCGAACCGATGCCATATCTGCCGATGGTGAAGGCCATCGCGCCAAAAGCGCCGATCGGCGCGGCCTTCATCAGAATTCCGACGAGCTTGAAGACAGGCACAATGAGCGCCTGGAGGAAGGAAACGACAGGCTTGCCCGTCTCTCCGGCCATCGCAAGCGCCATGCCGAACAGAACCGAGAAGAACAGCACCTGCAGGATGTCGCCTTCCGCGAAGGCACCGACGATCGTTGGCGGGATGATGTTCATCAGGAAGCCGGTGACCGACTGCGCTTTGGCTTTTGCGGCATAGGTATTCACGGCCTGGACATCGAGCGAGGCCGGATCGATGTTCAGGCCGTCGCCAGGCTGGACGACATTGGCGACGATGAGGCCGACGATCAGCGCGAGCGTTGAGAAGGTGAGGAAATAAACCATTGCCTTGCCGGCGACCCGGCCGACCTTATGAAGATCGTTCATGCCGGCAATGCCGGTCGCAATTGTCAGGAAGATGACAGGCGCGATGATCATCTTGACCAGCTTGATGAAGGCATCACCCAGCGGCTTCAGGCTCTCGCCGGTCTCCGGATAAAAATAGCCAATTGCGACGCCGAGCGCGATGGCGGCAAGCACCTGGGCGTAGAGCTTGGTGTAGAAGGATTTGCGGGGCGCGGGACTCGCGCCGCGGACTTGTGCAGCTGACACTGTTTCTCTCTCCCTGACCGGATCGAGGTGGCGTGACTTCTCCCGGGCTTCTCCCTATCGCGGCGCTCCGGTCGAACGCTGCACCAACGCCGCCGCAATACCCATGCCAGATGAATCCGCATCACCTGAACTGACGTGGGCTCGCCAATGATGGAGGAATGCGGTGTCAGACCAGCGGGCAAGGTCGCGGTCCGAACGCCCTTGATGGTCTCTGGCAGAGTGCTGCCGGTCGATCCCTCTGGCTAGCGGTTTGCTGCACAGAGCGCGGTGGGTTCCTCGTTAGCCGGCTTTGGACCGGGCCCCATCGTGTCGCCTGTTCAAGGCCGTCCAGATGACAGGCTAACTTACCCCTGTTCGGAAGCGCTCGTTTCTGGACAGCCTACGACCGTGCAGCCACTGCAATGCACAGAATAAATTCGGACGGTCCTTTGGACGACCCATTTTGCAAATCAACGCCCGCAGCAGGGGCAGCCGTTTTCAAGCGGTCGCATCGTAATCTGTTCAGACTTTTCGATACGCTCATTGAGTGTGCCGATTTCGGCCCCAGGCTGGTGATGGTGCTGACCACGACGATGCGATTCAGAAGTTGCGAGCACCGCCTACGAAGTCGTACTCGACGCCAGCTTCGCGCCTTCACACCCGACATCGCCGCCGCCTGATCAACTCGAGAAAGATGGCGGTTGCCGCAACCGACCAGTGCCGTTGGCGGTTATTCTCGCTCCCGCCCCTCCTTCGCGGGCGCTGGTGAATGGCACGGCCCCGCATTTACACTCCGCGCGGTCAGCCGCTCGGGCAACGCATGGCCGGCCCAGGTATTTCTGCTTCAACGCAAAGATAGAACTGATGAATCCTATCATAGGCCGCGAGGTTTCCTTTCACAGATGAAAGAAAGCTCGATTGACTATGCCGCCTCGCTCCAGTCTTTTGAAAACAACGTGTGTTTGCCCGGGGCAAGCCAATAACATGGCCAAGCTTCGTGGAGGGAGTAGCCAAGCGATGCGTTAGGGCCGGACCCGCTTTGCACTCGACCACACGGCGGCGGCACGAGTTCACGTCGGAGCATATTCGCGCGTGCCCGCGACGTCGCGGGCGCACATGCCGCCAGCCTAGATTTGATGGCGCGAGATCGAGGATCACATGCACCACAACATTAGCAAGTCAGAACAGAATGCCCGCGACTGCGGCATATCGCTGCCGAATGCGATAAAGGGTTGTCCAAAGCCCGACACGAATCCTGCGAATGTGGCATTGCACGAGCGCGCGCTAACCGGCATCTTCGAAATATCGAAAGTACTCGCCGATGCCGCCCGGCTCGAACTCAAGTTGGCCAAGGTAGTCGACCTCCTGCACTCGTTTGTGCAGATGCGGCACGGCATCATCGCTCTCTGCGATGCCGAGGGCGGACTGGACATCACAGTGGCCAGCGGCTGCGGCACGAACGGCAATGAGCCCTCCCGGTCGCGCCTGCCGCGCAACGCCATCGATCAGATTGTGACGACCGACACGCCGCTCGTCGCCGACGACATAGCGATGCATCCGACCTTCACTGCCACTGATATCGAGGTGCTTGGGGCCTCCGACACCGTGTCGTTCATCGGCGTTCCCATTCGTGTTGATGGGAACGCCATAGGCGCGCTGACTTTGGACCGGGTTTTGGAAAGCAGGTCAAGCTATGGGCTCGACGATGATGTCCGGCTGCTCACCATGATTGCCAACATGGTGGGACAGACAGTCAAGTTGCATCGCTTCTCCGCGGCCGACAGCGAGCGAGCGCCGGAGCTGGAACATCGGCTGCAAACGAAATTTTCTGATGTTAAGCACCCTGCACCCCGGCGCAAAAAGGTTCACGTCGAGGGGATGATTGGTGACAGTCCGGCGATAAGCGCCCTGCTGGAGAAGATCGCGGTCGTAGCGAAGGCAAAAACCACAGTTCTGTTGCGAGGTGAGTCCGGTACCGGGAAGGAGCTGGCTGCCAAGGCAATTCACGAGTTGTCGCCGCGCGCCAAGCGGCCCTTCGTTAAACTCAATTGTGCAGCGCTCCCAGAGACAGTCCTGGAATCCGAATTGTTCGGTCATGAGAAGGGTGCCTTCACAAGCGCATTCAATTCCCGCAAGGGGCGCTTTGAGCTCGCTGACAAGGGGACGTTGTTTCTGGATGAGATTGGCGAGATCTCGGCCTCGTTCCAGGCAAAGCTACTGCGCGTGCTGCAGGAGCAGGAGTTTGAGCGCGTCGGCAGCAATCAGACCATCAAGGTCGATGTTCGCGTGATTGCCGCCACGAACAGGAACCTGGAAGAGGCGGTTGCAAGGAATGAGTTCCGCGCCGACCTGTACTACCGCATCAACGTGGTTCCCTTGCTGGTACCAGCATTGCGCCAAAGGCGCAGCGATATTCCGCTCCTCGCAGCTGAGTTTCTCAAGAAGTTCAACGACGAGAACGGCTGTACGCTCACCTTCGATCCGCGTGCGATTGAAGTGCTGATGAAATGTGAGTTTCCCGGCAACATTCGCGAGCTTGAAAATTGCGTGCACCGGACAGCGATCCTGGCCGAGGGACTGTCAATCGGGAGAAACGACTTTGCCTGCTCCCAAGGCCAATGCTTTGCCGAGGCGCTGTGGAAGTGCAGATCGGGCAAGGCCGCGCTGCAACCACCGCCGATCCTGCCGGAGTCAGCGAATTTGGCCACGCCCCCGGACGAGGCCGCCAGTTCGGCCGCGACTACAGGCCCGCTTGCCGGCGCAACCCACCCAATTGGCGCGAGGACGCCCGATATAGAGCGCGTCATTGCTGCCATGGAAAGATGTGGCTGGGTGCAGGCAAAGGCAGCGCGCTTGCTTGGGCTGACCCCGCGCCAGATTGGCTACGTGCTGAGGAAATACGGCGTCGAGATCAAGCGTCTTTGAAAGCATGACCCTGGGCATGAGCTGAGCCGCTTAGCGCCTTGGCGCCGCGCAGCGATGCAGATCCGCGTGCGCGTCAACTCGATTCGACCGAGGACAGCCTGGCTGAATTCCCATCTCAGCCGGCGCTGCGACCATTGTGTGAAAGGCAACCCTGCCATCGTCAATCCCGTCCGCCATGTTGCTCTCGTTGCGAGCTCATACGCATGCCCCCTGTACTGAAACGGAGTCAAATATGTCCGACGCAAAACTGCAAACTGTGCTTTCGGCTCTTTCGCAAGTGACACGACAGTTGGATGCTCTGCCGTCCAACGGACCAGCGCCGGACGCAAATTTTATCAAGCTGAATACGAATGAGAACCCGTTTCCGTTGCCGCCAATCATAATGCAAAGTGCAGTGGCGGCCCTCAAGCGCCAGTATCTATATCCGGATGACGATAACTTAAGATTGAGGGAAGCAGCGTCCAGCACCTATGGCGTTTCCAGGGATCAGGTCATCGCTGGCAACGGGTCGTCTGAACTGCTCGGACTGATCTACAGAGCTTTCCTCGCACCCGGCGACAAGGTTGCGATGATGTCGCCAGGGTTTTCGTTCAACCGCAAACTTGCCATGCTTCAGGGCGCTGAGTTCCTCGAAATCGGATGTCAAGCTCATTCCCTGCCAATGGAGCAATTGCTTTCCGGTGCGGCAAAAGACGCCAAGTTTATTATGTTGGCCAATCCAAACAATCCGACCGGAACATTCCTCCCGATCAGCGATATCGAATGCCTCGTAGCCCAATCGGACCGCTTGATTGTCCTTGATGAGGCATACGTCGACTTTGCACCCGATCACGGACTGCGCCTCATCAACCGGTATTCGAATCTTCTGATCTTGAGGTCATTCTCGAAAAGCTATGCGGCCGCCGGCATTCGCGTCGGTTTCGGTTTCGGTCACCCTGAAATTATTGGAAGGCTGCGAAACATCCAGAACGTCTTCAACATGAACGTGATCGGGCATGCCGTTGGTATCAGCGTGCTTGCGCATCGCGGCGCCTACGCAGACAACCACAAGCACATCAAGGATGAACGAGAGCGAGTGACAGTTGCACTATCGCAACTCGGATTTTCCGTAACACCCTCCCGCGCAAATTTCTTGCTGGCCCGTGTGCCCGCGGGACAGGACGGCTCATGGTGGCAAGCAGCATTGGAGAGGCAAAAGATACTTGTCGCGTTTTTTCCGGACAAAGGCTTGGAACACTGTATCCGCGTCAGCATCGGCACAAAAGAGCAGATGGATGAATTTCTTGCTGCCGCTGGCGACATCGCTGGAAGCTTAACGGTGCCAAGCTTCAGGGGCAGGGAAGCGTCAGGCTCTGCTTCTTCGTTACGCTGACGCTAATCGGCGATCACACACATCTCTTCCGACTTGCTTGGTGACCCCAGCAAGAAAACAGCCTGCTTTTAAAATCGGGGACTTAAAGAGTGACAAACGTCTTTCCTTCAAACCTAGCTTTCGGCATCTTCGATCATTTGGATGAGGATGGCCGCGATATAGGCCGGCAGTACGAAGATCGCCTGATATTAGCAGAGGCGTGCGATCAGCTAGGGTTCTATGCCTATCATCTCGCAGAACACCACTGCACTCCCCATGGGAGAGGTCCATCGCCGAATCTGTTCTTATCGAGCGTCGCCCAGCGCACCCGGCGCTTGCGTCTCGGACCCTTGGTGATGCTGCTTGCGCTTTATCATCCGCTGCGTGCGTTCGAAGAGATCTGTATGCTGGACCAGTTGAGCGGTGGCAGGCTCGAACTGGGCATAGGGCGCGGTGCTCTCCCGACCGAATTGGGCTACTTCGGGATTGGTGCGGACGCGGTGCCGGGCCGTTATGCCGAAGCCAGCGAAATTCTTATGCAAATACTTGTTAATTCGAGCGAGGTCGGCACGCTCTGCTATCAAGGTCGCCATTTTGATCTCAATGACGTTCCTTTGACGCTAAGACCTCATCAGCGTCCACATCCGCCCACATGGGTCGCTGCCAATCGACCCGAGTCCACAGCTTGGGCCGCTGCGAATGGAACAAATATCGCGTGTGTAGGACCTTCCTCTTCTGTTCGCAAAACTACTGATGCGTTCCGCGCCTATCGAGAGGACAACGCAGGCGGGGGGGATCAAGGGAGATTTGTCGGATTGCTCCGCATGGTCGTGATTGGGCGTTGTGACACACATGCCTATTCGCTCGCGGCACCTGCTTACGCACGCTGGCTCAAGAGCTTCCAATTCCTTTACGAGCTTAACGCTATCCCCACTCCACCAAACTTGCCGCTGACCTTCGATGCGGCAGTCGAGAGTGAATTGTGCGTGGTAGGATCAGCAGAGTCTGTGCGAAAAGCTCTGCTAGATCAGTTGGAAGAGGCAGGTGCCAACTACCTGCTTTGTCAAATGGCATTTGGAAATCTGCCGCTAGATGCTTCCCTTTACACCGCGAGGACCATTCAATCCGAAATCATGGCTCGACTTGGCTGACCATGTGCTCGAGCTTGCACGTGGTGGGGCGGGCAATCGGGAGGAGGCCAAACTGACGACGAGCAGGCGGCACAGAATACCAGCTTTGTGCGTTGGCTGGCGTCTGGGCCATCGTGTGAACATGCACGATCCTAAGGAGAGGGTAGCCGAGCGCGTCACGATGCCGGCACGCGTCTGCTCGTCGCGCTGGCGCTAGTCGTTGCCCATAGCCAGCCGCAGGAGGTTCTTCTCGCCCGGGGCGGCGTCGGTGCGGCGCCCACTAATCCAGCTTCATCAGCGGCCCGTCGGTGGCAAAGCCGTCACTCGCTACGGCGCTATTGAGGGCGCGCTCGCGAGCGGCTTTGCGACGCCCAGCCAACACCTCCAGCGAGCTCGCCCGATGATGGTGGTGCACCGCGGTCGGATACGATGCTGGAGGAAATCGTTCGCAGCCGGTCTTCATGAATTGCGAGGAGTGCTCGTTCTTGAATGCTGGCTGCTGGCCGGATGCGGTGGCCTGAGTGGTCTGCCGACACGCCCGAAAGTCAACGCCACTACCACAAGGCCGCCAAGATGTCAGGTCTGAGAGCCAGCTTGGACGGTGGTATCGTGTTCGGGAAGGTCGTCGAAGGAGGCGTAGTTGAGATAGTAGAGTTTGGAATACAGGCCGCCCATGGCTATTAACTCATCGTGCTTGCCAGTCGCAATAACTTGGCCATTCTGAAGCACGATGATGCGGTCGGCCCCCCGGACCGTGGCGAGACGGTGGGCGATGACGAGGCCAGTCCGCCCTTCAAGCAGCTTGATCAGAGCCTTCTGAATCTGCAATTCCGTGTAGCTGTCGATATTGGCGGTAGCTTCGTCGAGCACGAGGATCTTGGCGTCAGCGACGAGGGCGCGGGCGAAACTGATAAGCTGGCGCTGGCCGAGAGATAAGTTGTCGCCGCGTTCGCCAAGTTGGGTCTCATACCCGTCGGCGAGGCTCATGACGAAGTCATGCGCGCCGACAGCCTTGGCCGCCTCGATCACCTTGTCGCGCGTGGCTTCCGTCTTCTGGTATCGAATGTTCTCGAAGACCGTCCCGGTGAACAGGAATGGCTCCTGCAGCACCATGGCGACCTGGCGGCCGAGCGATTCCTGGGTGAGGTCGCGTACATCATGTCCGCCGACCAGCACCTGACCCTGCTGAACATCATAGAAGCGGTGGACCAGGGCCATCGCACTCGATTTGCCAGAACCGCTCGGTCCGACTAGTGCGACCGTCTCGCCCGGATTGACCTTGAACGAGACATTTTTCAGAACCGAACGGTTCGGATCGTAGCCGAAGGTGACGTCCCTAAACTCGACCGAGCCGTCCATTTCGGGCGAAAGCACCTCGGCATTGGGTTTGTCCTTAACATCGATCTTGACGTCGAGCACATCGGTCAGGCGCTTGCCTGAGGCCATGGCGCGCTGCATGACCGAATATTGCAGGGTGAGTGAGCGCATCGGGTCAAAGAAGCGCTGGATGTAAAATAGGTAGGCTACCAACACGCCCACATCTATACGGCTATTCATGACCATCGAGCCGCCGACCACAATAACGGCGGCCAAGGCGAGGCCGGTGATGCCATCGACGATGGGCACCATGACCAGTGCATATCTGGCAGCGATCAGGTGGGTCCTGAGGTTGGCATGGGCCCGATCGTCAAAAAGACTGAAATTCACCTGCTGGCGGTCCATTGACTGTATGGTCCGCACGCCGTGAATGGCTTCGGCCAGCGCGCCATTGACGACGGAATTGGTTTCGTGTGCAGCCATGAAGGCGTCGCGGGCCCGCGGCAACCAGACAATGCGGACGATCACCAGGATTGGCAGAACCGATAGCGTCAGGAGGCCGAGGCGAAAGTCGAGCCACAGCATTACGAAAACGATGCCGAAGAGAAGCGCAACATCGCCTAGGGAATATACCGAGGTTTCCAGGAACTCCTGTATGGAGTTAACGTCGCCTTGCAGGCGCGACATCAGGCGTCCGACCTCGGTCTTGTCCATGAAAGAGAGCGAAACCTTTTGCAGATGGCCAAACATGGCGCGGCGGATGTCGAACAGGACAGTTTCGGCCATTTTCCCATCCAAGGCTTCCTGCATGTAGCCGGCGGCGAAATTGACCAAAATCGCCGAAAGGAACGCGCCGACGGCCGCAAGCTGGGCTGAGCGATCGGGCCTTGCCGGGTTCATGCCGAGGTCGATCGCGTAGCGGATGATCAAGGGGATGAGAAGCTGCGTCCCGGTGAAGATCAGCATCGCGACAATCGTGACAACTACCTTTGCCCGGTAGGGATGGACGAAGCCCCAGATGCGACGGAGGATGCTCTTGTCGAAAGCCCGGCCGAACATCTCCTCCTCGATCCGGTGCGAGCCGACGACCGCGCGCGGAGGGCGTCTCCCATCGTCACGTTCGGCTTCGAGTTCGCCGCGGCCCTGGTCCATCAGCGGGCGCCCCCATCCTGGCTAATAATGCTATCACCCGGGCGCGTCTGGAGATCGTAAAGGGCCCTGTAGCGTCCCCGCTTCGCCAGAAGCTCTTCATGCGTGCCGCGTTCTACGATTTCGCCTTTATCGACAAAAAGGATTTGATCGGCATGCTTAAGCGCACTCAGCCGGTGCGCGATGATGATCGTCACCCGATCCTTTGCGAAGCGCCGCATCGCCGCGCGAATGCGCAGCTCGGTGCCGGCATCGATCGCGGCCATCGAGTCGTCGAAAATGATGACGGAGGGGCGCAGCATCATGGTGCGAGCAATCGTGAGACGCTGGCGCTGGCCGCCAGAGAGAGAAACGCCGCGTTCGCCCACGACCGTCTCATACCCTGCCGGGAGCCCGAGGATGTAGTCGTGGAGCTGGGCGAATTCTCCAGCGCGTTCAATTCGCTGTCTCTTCGCCCAGGGATCGCCATAAGCGATGTTGTTCTCGATCGTTGTTGTGAATAGGAACGCATCCTGCTGTACAACCGCGACCGCCTTGCGAAGGCTCTCGAGGGTGACATTGCGTATGTCCTGGCCGTCCAACGTGATGGCGCCACCGGTCACGTCGTAAAAGCGGGGGACCAGATGAGCCATCGTCGATTTGCCGGAACCCGGCGGACCGACGATAGCGATCGTCTCGCCTCTCCGGGCCTCAAAGCTGAGGTTCTTCAGAATGGCGCGGTTTTCGGCGTTGGGGTAGGCAAATGAGACATTGTGGAAGCGCAGAGTGCCGTCACTTATCTCAAGCGGTCTGGCCTCGAGAGCATCCCTGATGGTGATCTCCTGATCGAGGAGACCGAAAAGCCGCGAACCGCAGCTAGAAGCGCGGGCAAACGCATTGACCATGAGACCGATCTGGCGGACTGGCATTTGCAGCATGGTCATGAAGGTCAGGAAGGTCGCCATGGTTCCGACGCTGATCTCGCCAGCGACGAGCTTGTTGCCACCGATCCCAAGCACCAATCCCATTGCGAAAAAGTAGGACAAGGTCATCGCCGACGTGTTGGGTACGTAGATGTCAACGAGATCGTTGGCGAGGTCGAGCGCGTTCTTGGAAGCGCCGTCGAACTTCAGCATCTCATAGGATTGAGCCGCAAAAGCGCGGACCACACGGATACCTGCGAGATTTTCCTTCATCACGCGGCTTAGTACCGAAAGGCGCTCATAGAGGTCGAGCCAGGTGGCGCGCAGCCTAAGCTGTGTGGTCGATGAGCGCCAAGCGACAAAAGGCACGAAGCTGAGCGCGGCCAAGCCGAGCATCGGATCGGTCGAGATCATCATGTAAGCGCCAATCCCGATCAGCATCGTCAGCAGGAGCACCCGCATGAGCCCGGTGGAAAAATACATCCGCACGCCTTCGAGATCGAGCATTCCGGCGGTTATCAGATCGCCTGAATGGACCCGGTCGTGAAAGGAAAAGCTGAGACGCTGGATCTTGTCGTAGTAGGCGAGCCGCAATTCGTACGCGACATGATGCCCGACGGCTTCGGCAAAATAGTTCTGCGCCATCGTGAAAACGCCGCGTAGCGCGCTGACGGCGAGCAGCAGGAGAGCCGGGGCCCAGAGCGCTTGTCCTGCCGCAGCCCCCGCGACACCGCCCCCGATAGCTGTCTGGGTCTGGTCGACAGCCCGGCCGAGAAGCTGGGGAATGAGCAACTGGAGGATTGCCGCCATGATCGTCGAGCCCATAGCGAGGGCGACCTGCCACGGATGGCGCAGATTCATACGCGTGATGCGCAACAGCGTACTCAAATCCCGGCCCCAGCGCGCCGCTTCAACATGGGCCAACGAATTCAGTGCGTTCGTTGCGCCGCTGACAGCTTCACTGTTCACGGGTGTATTCCCGACTGCATTTTGCGCCTTCGAGGAAAGCCGAAGCAGACATCATCAAAGGCATCCGCCATTGTTAATCCCGTCCTCAACCTGCAGCCGTGCCCGTTCCCACAAGCCGAGCCGCCGCTTGACTTAGTGGCATGTCGATCACCGTGATTCCGCTTGCCGCAAGAAAACGCGCTTCGTTTCTGGTCAGGGTTTCCGCGTCCATTACGGTGCAATAGGGACCGCGGGAGCGCTTCATGATCTGTCTGGCGTAGGTGCGCAGCATCTGATCGTTGAAGCGGCAGCCAACGAAGAAAAATCCACGGGTGATGCGCCGTTCCTTCACAGCGTCTGGGATCGGTGTCTGGATATCAATTTCGGACAGGACTTCGACGTAGTCGGAATCTGCGACGAGAAAGTTTTGCGCGGGCGTAATACTCCCGTGAGGTGAATAGAGAACCGTCTTGGCCCCCAATCGGGGGTCGAGCTCCCTCCCGGACAAATCGTAGGTTTTCGTCCAAATGTTGCCGATTTCATTCGCGCGCGTGACGCCTTGTATCTCAAGGACGTCCGTTCGACCGGTCTCTACCAGAGCCGTGCGCATCGCGCTGTCATACCAGCTGTCGATGATGAGGGAGAGTGGCAGCCTTGCGAGCCAGGCGTGGAAGGGGGTCGGCCCCACCGGCGCTGCGAATATGTCGGTCATCCAAGCTTGAAGCGTCCGGCGATGCCGGCGCTGTTCGATGAACTGTGCAACCGACCACATATTGGTGCGGATCCTGGAAGGGGCTGGAGCCCGTGCATTGAGTGCCGCGGCAACAACCTCCGGGGTATGCGGCACAGGCGGTTCCACACAGTTCAACTCAAGAAGACCCGGACCGAGATAGGGGATCACCTCATCGGCGGCGAGCGCTTCCTTCGCCAGGTCAAGCAGCTTTTCAGCAAAACTGTCCCGCACAATGACGAGGTGGCCCGATGTCAGGATCGTGTTCATCTCGTTTCCTCGCGACGCACCTAGGGGCAGCATCAGCCCTCTTCGGAAATCTTCCTTGCCTCGACGGTGATCGGCAGACGCGTATCATGTGGGAGATCGGGTAGGAGGAGCCGCCACCCGTTCCTGAGCGTGACCGTTCCGCCCCACAACTCTTCCTTCTCGAGTTTGATGATCGGCTCTTCGAGGTCCTTTTTGGGGACATACGCTGACAAACCAGCATCGGTCCTGCGGATCATGACTTTCATCTGGCCGTCCCTTCATTGGTATTGCTTTCAGCACTGCAGGGCGCCTCGGCCTCGTCGAGGCTCATCAGTTCACGCGCTCGCATACCGACTACGGTGCCACGGTCGATCCACTCGACCGCATAGATGAAGAACTGCTGGAGAAAGGTGCCAATGTCGCGCACATATCCCTCGTCCCCCTTCCGCACGAGATTTTCGCCGATCTCCCTGCCAGGATAGGTGCCGTCATTCTTTATGTGGCGAGTGGCACGTACCCGCTCTCCCGGCATGAATCGTGGAGGCCTGCGGATTTCGATCTCCTCTTCGCGTCCGAGCGACATGTCCGTTCCCTGATTTCTCTTGCGGCTGAGATTGCGAACAAGGCGCTCCAGGCGTCCTGCGTAGGCAGCCCCCAACCATGTCGGCAGTCCAATGTCCGTTACGCAGGAACGCAGGTCTTCGGCACCGGACATACCGAGGCACATTGCTGCGCATCGAAGACCCCCTCGCATTCGGTGCACTTCTGTGACTCGATCACGTAGCTCTCGCCTTTGAACTTGATCGCGCCGGAAGGACATTCGAATTCGCAGGCGCCGCATTGGGTGCATTGGGATGCGATGATCTTGAAAGCCATTTTAACTCCTGGTCCGAATGAATGAGACAGCTCAGGCCGTCGCCGCGAGTGTGGGGGTCCCAGATGCGGCGATGTAAATCGCGCTGATTGCTGTCTCGATATAGTCATGGGCACAGGCGTCGGTGGCTCTGATTCCAGCCTCCGCGAGCTGATCCTGCGGGCAATTTCCAATCTTGGCGCACAGCACGATATCTATGCCTTGAAGCGCTGCGATGACGCCATCGAGGGCGGCTTCTGCGCCCCAGCCGCCAAGGCAATACTTGTCCACCTTCCGATGCCCGACGAAGCTGATCCCTTTCAGCGAGGCTTGATAAACCTGGAATTCTTTCGCATGGCCGAAATGCTCATTGACGCGGCCGCCGCCCTTGGTCGCCACCGCGAAGAGAAGGGACTTGCCGGGGCTCGCTGCCTTGACCAATCCGATCGCTTCTCTCCTAGCCTCGACGTGATCACGGCGCTCCTCCGCGACCAGCTCCCGATAGGCCTTGCGTTTGCTGGCATCGTAGGTGACCTCGCCGGGAATCCGGTCGACTGTGAATTCCTGGCCACGATCTTCTCCGAGCAGGCCCACGGCATCTGCCCGGCACTGCCGGCAGTGGCGCATCAACTGGGCGCCGTTTTCGACACGATCCTGAAGAGCCTTCATCTCCATTGCGTTTGGGCCGCGCTGCCCGCTCAGACCGTAGTGCGTGCCGTGGGCCGGGTCCGAAATCAGCGGCATAAGGTTGTGCAGGAACGCGCCTCGCTCCTTAATCCATCTATTCACCTCGATCAGATGCTCATCATTCACGCCCGGGATCACCACCGAGTTGATTTTGGTGAGGATGCCCCGCGCGGTCAGCATCTCCAGGCCCAACATCTGCCGCTGGTGCAGGATCCGGGTGGCTTCAATGCCGACGTAGCGGCGATGATCGTGAAAGATCCAAGGATAGATCTTTGCACCGACCTCAGGGTCGACCATGTTGATCGTGATCGTCACGTGATCGACATTCATGTCAGCAAGCTCATCGACATGGTCGGGCAGCGCCAGCCCATTCGTGGATATGCAAAACTTGATGTCTGGGATTTCCCTGGCGACCCTGGCGAAGGTCGCCTTCGTCTTCTTCCAGTCGTAGCAGGCGTCGCCCGGTCCGGCGATGCCGAGCACGGAAAGCTGCGGCACCTCATTGGCGACCGCGATCACCTTGCGTAGCGCCTGATCGGGCGTCAGCTTTTCAGAGGCCACCCCAGGCCGGCTTTCGTTGGCGCAGTCATATTTGCGATTGCAGTAGTTGCACTGGATGTTGCAGCCCGGCGCGACCGCGACGTGCATACGCGCGAAATAGTGATGCGCCTCTTCTGAAAAGCAGGGGTGATCCTTGATCTTCTCCCAGACAGCCGGATCCGTGTCGTCGGGCTTTGTCGACGAGCCGCAGGACGAAGACGCGCAGCCCCCGAGTTTCATGGTGCCAAGCAACTGGTCACCGAATGTCGTGCTGAGGCTCTCAAGCGAAATTGCCGGTGCAGACATGAACGGCTCCGTTGCTGCGTGATGTCGCAGTTCAAAGCGCAAGAGCTATGCCAGCCCAAAGAGCTGTTCCGGTTCATGAATAGGCTTCCCGTGTCACATTCCTTCGGATTGCTCCGACACACCTGTCGGGCTTACGACAGTGGACAGGCAAATAGGGTCGCGAGGCTAGCAGCCTCGGGCGCGCAGAGTGTGAGCGAGACCACTCCGGGCTGCTTACGCTTGACGTCATCACGACGTCCCAAATTTCTTAACCTTGATACCATGCCGGCGCAGGGCTTAGCCGATTATCCAGGGCGTGAGGCCAGGGATACGAGCCGCCCTGGCAAAACCCAACCGGCCTTGTCAATCGCGTCGATCAGCCACTAGCGTTCCGTCAGATGCGGGCGACAAGCGGCATGGTTCGGACGCCGGCCGTAAGGGGAGATACCTTGCTGCGGAGGCGCCGATGCGACTGGCCGGCAGCCGCAATCCGCTCGATCTGGTACAGCCTGTGGTATGAGGCGGCGAGTGCCTGATTGAGGTGCGTGGGTGTTGCCGGCAGTGGCGGCAATCTCCGGCTCTCCTTCAGTGTCCAGACGACGACTTCTCCATCACCCGTCTGCAGAAACGTGGGCAGGACGTTCACGACAATTGCCCAGCGTATGGCGAGCGTAATCTCCAGCTCGCTTGGCGCGGTCAGCACCTTCACATATCGTAGAGTCCCTGAGCGCGGTATCTGCTTAGGGCAAGCGTGCGCCGGTCATCCGAATTTAAAGAGGATTCCGAAACCGCCGCGTGGATAGTTCCACTCGATCTCACCAGTCGTCCCGCACAAAATCCGGCAGGTGCCGCACTCCATGCAGCCGTCGGCAGTGATCTCCACTTGACCCTTGTCGTTCAACTCATAACATTTCGCCGGGCAGACGTGGGTCAGCGCGAGCAAATTCGCGCTCGGCTTCTGGTGCGGTCGCACTTTGATGTGCGGGCGGCCGGAATCCACCAAGTAGCGGTTCTGGTAAAGCTTGTCCTCGACACGTGACTTCGTCGCTGCGCTGGTCATTTCGTCTCCCCTCAGCGCCACGCCAATGCAAGGCGGACCGCGTCGCTGACCAGCCCCCAGCGCGAGCGCGCCTTGATGAAGGCCGCCGTGGTCGCCTTTTCCTTCTCGATCTTCGGCGTGCCGTCGACACGCATGAAGTTCTGCGCAGCTTGCGACATCAACCGCGGATAAGTCGTGAAATAATTGCATGAATTGGTGTGGAGCAAGGCCGGCATGTCTTTGTATTTCCTCAGGTCCTTGACCACGAAGGACTTGTCCAGCATGGCTTTGTAAAGGGCGAGATTCCGTTTGTTCATCGGACCGTTGCGGCTCTTGACCTCGACGATTGCCTCAGCCGCAATGCGGCCGGAGGTCATGGCGAGGTTCGAACCCTCGCGGTGAATGGCGTTGTTCAGTTGCGCGGCATCGCCGACCACGACCCAACCATCGCCAAAGAGCTGCGGAATAGCCTTGTAGCCGCCTTCGGGAATGAGGTGTGCGGAATATTCTTTCACTTCCGAGCCGGCGATCAGCGGCCGGATCGAAGGATGGCTCTTCAAGGCATCAAGGAGAACGTAGGGGCTCTCGACCATCGCGGCAAAATCGGAGACGAGGCAGCCAATGCCCAGTGAGATGGACTCCTTGTTGGTATAGAGGAAGCCGAGCCCGGCCATGCTGCGGGAGGTCGTGCCCACCGCCTCGATCACGCAGCCCTCATCGCCCTTTACGCCGAACCGCTGCTCAATGACCTCTTCGGGCAAGAAATGCATTTCCTTGACGGCGAGGGCCACGGTTTGCGGCTTTGGCATCTCGCGCAGGCCGGCTCGAGTGCCAAGCAGTCCGCAGACACCTTCTGCGAGAACGACCACGTCCGCGTAGATGGCTCCGCCCGCCCGGTCTGTGCGGACGCCGATCACCCTGTCATTGGCATCACGGATGAGTTCCGTCACGGTCGTCTCGCACAGAACGGTCGCGCCGGCCGCGCGCACCTTACGCGAAAACCATTTATCGAACTGGGCACGGATGATCGTGTACCGGTTGGGCTTCGCCTCATTGAAGTCGTCCGACCTATAGTGAATCCCTGTATGGGATGTGTCGTCCATCACCCAAAGCCGCTGTTCAACCAAATGCCGCTCGAGAGGCGCATCATCCCGGAAATCCGGGATGATCTTCTCCAGCATGTTCGCGTACATGATGGCACCCTGGACATTCTTGGAGCCCGGATATTCACCCCGCTCCAACTGCAGCACCTTCAGGCCATGGCTGGCCATGGTGTAAGCAGCTGCGTTTCCGGACATGCCTGCCCCAACAACAATGGCGTCGAAGTTTTCCTCGATCATGTCCATCCCCTTAGCTCGAAAGCTTATCGCGACTGTGGGGCGACAGCCGCCGGGTGAAGGCTTCCGTCAGTGCGGGCAGGAAGCGGATCGCGTCGGTGACGATTCCGAGGTGAGCGAAATCGAAAATCGGCGCGTTCGGGTCGGTGTTGATGGCCACGATGAGATCCGCCCCCTCCACGCCAACCCGATGCTGGACGGCGCCGGAAATCCCGGCCGCTATGTAAAGCTTCGGCCGGATCGTCTTGCCAGTTTGGCCGATCTGCCGATCAGCTGGCATCCAGCTCTTCTGGACCAACGGACGCGAACAGCCGTGCTCGGCGCCGATTGCTCGTGCGAGGTTCTTCACAAGCTGCAGGTTCTCCGCCGCGCCAAGACCAAGGCCTCCCGCAACCACGACGTCGGCATAGGCAAGGTTTGCCTTCGCCGACTGATTGTCCGGCAGGAAGCCGAGGACTTTGGTAGCGATCTCGTCCTCGGCAAGCGAAAGCTTGTGCCGGATGACACGCCCGACCGGTTTATCCGTCCGCTGCGGCATGGGCATGACCCTCGGCCGCACGGTCGCCATCTGCGGGCGGAAATTGAGCGTATAGATCGTGCACAACAAGGAACCGCCGAAAGTCGGACGCGTGGCGGCGAGCGAACTGTCGGTATCCACATCGAGTTCGGTGCAGTCGGCCGTGAGCCCCGTCTGCAAGGTCGTCGCCACGGAGCCGGCAAGATCCCTGCCCAGTGTGGTGGCACCGAGAAGAAGGATTTCGGGTTTGTGGGTATCGACCAGATCCGTCAGCGCCTTGGTGAAAGGTTCATTCCGATAGTCGGCGAGCAGGGGCGCCTCGGCGATGTAGACAAGGTCAGCGCCATACGCGAATGCTTCGGCAACGGCGTTCCCGACGGCCTCTCCCGGCGGTCCAAGCACGACGCCTGCAAGCTGGACCTGAAGCTTGTCTGCTAAGTTGCGGCCTTCGCCGAGCAGTTCGAATGATACCGGATGGACCTCGCCACGTTCGAGCTCGATGAAAACCCAAACGTGCCGATAGTCCTTGAAATGGGCGGGCAACTCCTTCTTTATGCCGGCGCGGCCGGCGGCAGGGCGAGGGGTTTCTCCGTTCGCGGTCGACATCGTTTTGCTCCTTGCCGTCACGCGCCGCCGTTAAAGGCGAGCTCATGTTCCAGCGCCGGCTGGCGGGTGAAGATTGCGGTGATGAGTTCGTCAGCGACATCGCGCAAGGCCTTCTCGGCGGTGTCGATTTGTGCCGCCTTTTCAGCTCGAGCAGGAGGGGCGAAAACACGTTTGACGACCGTCGGTGAACCGCGCAGGCCGCATTTGGTGAGATCCTCAATGCCGGCGTCGGCCGCGCTCCATTTCAAGACCTGGCTGCGCGCGGCGCACAAGGCGTCCTGGATCGAGCCCCGGCGGATCTCGTTTGTGCCTTCCAGCATGGTGATGAGGCAAGGGAGCCTGCTCTTCAGCATCTGTGTGCCGCCTTCGGAACGGCGCTCGACCTTGATCTCGCGTGCAGCAAGGTCGACAGAAGGGATCTTCGCGACATAGGTCAGTTGCAGGAGTCCGAGGCGCTTGGCGATGCCGGGCCCGACCTGGGCGGTGTCGCCATCGATCGTCTGCTTGCCGGTGAAGACGAGGTCTGGCGTGCCGAACGTCTCGCCAATCTTCGCGATTGCCTGGGAAAGGGCGAACGAGGTTGCCAGCGTGTCAGAGCCGGCAAAATAGCGGTCGGTCAAGAGCACCGCTCGGTCGGCGCCGTAACCGAGCGCCTTGCGCAGCGCGTCCTCTGCCATGGGCGGACCCATGGTGAGCACAGTGACTTCGCCGCCATGTGCGTCGCGCAGTCTGAGCGCTTCTTCGAGGGCGAACAGGTCGTAAGGGTTGATGATGGTCGGAACACCCTGGCGCATGATCGTGTTCGTGACCGGATGGACCCTTATCTGTGCCGAGTCCGGCACCTGCTTGATGCAGATTACGATGTGCATTGGCGGTTTCTCTAGGCTCCTGTCCGGGTCCGGCATTGCGGTTATCTCCTTTGTCCGCATTATTCGTGCCAAGTCTCTTGCGCTCCCCCCTTTCCTACAACTTCGGCTGGTTGCTTCTGACGGCGCTGTGGTGATGACCGCATTTGGCGGCTGCTCGGCATTGTCGCGTCGCACCCTTGTCGCCGATCATTCCCGTCCGAACCGCTTCAGTACGGAGTCGAACGGAACAAAGGTGTGACCCGGCGCGGCAGGTTTGTTCGGATCGTGGTCCTTGAGCACCTTGAAAATCCGATGCGTGAGCGGCGAGGAAATCGCAAAGTCCTCGTAAGCTCGTTCGAGCGTCGCGCGCACCCTCGCGGCAATCACCTGGCCGGGCAGACCGGAGAAATCTTCTTCGGCGAGGTATTGGCCCACACGCTTCATGATATGGAGCCGCGAGACATTCAGTACCTTCGGGTCATAGGCGACGCCTAGGACTGAGAAGAATTCCTCTGCAGCCGACAAGCGCTTCAGTCGTGCGAGGATGTCGGTGACATCCATGGGGCGGCTGTCAGCGGAACAATTCATTGCATTCTTCCTGGTCGCAAAACTGTGGCCTCCGTGCGCTCGCGCACGGCTGACTTGGACCCGCACAGCTCGATGAGGGATGCCTCGCTGCACATTCCATCGTAGAGCTCGACCAGTCGAGTTGCAGTGACGGTCGATTTGGTCTCGGCCGCCTCGCGTCGGACGCGGGCCACCATCGCGGCTGCCAGATCCGGGTCGAGATCGCGACCGCTTTCGCTCAGCACATGGGCAATCGCAGTGGCGCCGGAATGCTTGCCGATGACGATCCGCCGGCAGCGGCCCACGAGAGTCGGATCGAGCCCCTGATAAGTACGCGAGTCCTTCAGCAGCCCTGCGACGTGAATGCCGGATTCGTGGGTGAAAACATCGGCGCCGACGACCGGCTTAGTGGCTGCGGTCTGCCGGCGGGCGGCCCAAGCCACCTGGGCGGCGAGGCCGGGCAATGCGGTCAGCTCAATGCCGGTGTCTGCGCCGTCGAAGACTGCCATTGCGGCGGCCACCTCCTCCAGCGCGGCATTGCCCGCACGCTCGCCGAGCCCCAGGACGGTGACGGAGGCATGGCGCGCGCCTGCGCGGATCGCCGCCAGCGTGTTGGCGCCAGCAAGTCCGAGATCGTTGTGCGCATGAAATTCAAGGTCGATTGGAGACTGCACCACGAGCTGGGCGACAAGTTCGAAGGTCGAAAACGGGTCGAGAACACCGACTGTGTCGGCCAGCCTCACGCGGCTTGCGCCGGCGCGTGCGGCCGTCTCGATGACGCGGGCGAGATGATCCCGATTGGCCCGCGAGGCATCCTCGCAGCCCACCGCGACGAAGAAGCCGGCATCGGCGGCGCGCCTGACCATATGATCGATGACCTGGAGCGCTCCCGCCTTGTCGAGGCCGAGCTTGGCGGCAAGTTGGATGTCCGACGCAGGCAGCGACAAATTGACCGCTTGGACGCCGCTCTCGATCGCTGCATCGAGATCCAACGACGTCATCCGGCACCAGGCCATGAGCCGAACCGGAAGACGCCGCGCTACCACGGCGCGAATTGTTTCCATCTCGTCGACGCCCATGACCGGCGTGCCGATCTCGATCTCTGTCACGCCAGCCGCCGCAAGAGACTCAGCGATCTCCAGCTTTTCCGTCGTGGTGAAGGCGACGCCCGGCGCCTGCTCGCCATCGCGCAAGGTCGTATCGTTGAGGGAGACATGACCGGTCATGACAGGCAGCCTGTTCTTCTGCGGCTCACGCATAGACCGGACTACCCGGCCCAGAACCGGAAAAGCTGCGCAGCTTCCCCACGATTCCCGGCATGACCTCGAGCACCCGGTCGATGTCCTCTTCGCTGTTGTCCCGCGCCAAGGAGAAGCGGACTGCCGCGTGTGGCGTTTTCATCGCGCTTAGGACATGGCTTGGTTCCAGAGAGCCGGAGGTGCAGGCCGAGCCAGAGGAACACGCGATGCCAATGCGGCTGAGGAGAAGTGGAATTCCATCACTTTCGACATGTTCGAAGGAGATGTTTGCGGTGTTGGGCAACCGTTGCAAGGGATCACCAGTGACACATGTGCTTGGGATGCGCTGGAGGATCCCGCCCTCCAGGCGATCGCGGAGCGACTTTACCCGTGTGGTCTCGTCGTCCATGAATTTCAAGGCGAGTTCGGCCGCCGTGCCGAGCCCGGCTATGCCGGGCGTATTCTCGGTACCTGCACGCCGGTTGTGCTCTTGGTGACCCCCCTTGATCAGCGAATGGAAATCGACGCCACGTTTTACGAAAAGCGCACCGATCCCTTTCGGCCCGTGCAGCTTGTGGCCGGAGAGCGACAGCATGTCGATTGCGGTCGACTTCAGGTCCATCGGAAGCTTGCCGACCGCCTGCACAGCATCGGTATGGAATAGGGCGCCCACTTCCTTGGCCAACTCGGAAAGCCTTGCCACGGGGAAGATCACACCAGTCTCGTTGTTCGCCCACATTATTGACACGATTGCAACCTGTGGGGTGAGGGCGGCCATATAGGCGTCGAGATCGAGCCGACCACGGCAATCCACCGGGATCCTGTGCACCTTGAGGCGGCGGGTCTTCTCAAGATGCGCGCAGAGCGTCAGCACGGCGGGATGCTCGACCGCGGACGTCACGATCTCGGTTCGGTTGGGCGCCGCCTCGAGCGCTGAAAGAAGCGCTGCATTGTCGCTTTCTGTCCCACCCGAGGTGAAAGTGATCTCATCCTCGAACTCCGCGCCGATCAGAGCTTGCAACTGCCTCCGCGCCTTTCTCACCGCCGCACTGACTGAGGCGCCAAGAGCGTGTGCCGACGAAGGGTTGCCGAATTGATCCCTAAAGAACGGCAACATCGCTTGCACGACCTCAGGATCGACCCGTGTGGTTGCGTTGTTGTCGAGGTAGACAGGCTTCATAGGTGCGATCCTCAGTTAAACAGAATGACGCGAGCGCTAGACCGACTCGTTGAGCCTCTGGCGCATGCCGTTGATGATCATTTGAACTGGCAGCGCGCGCAGGCGCCCGGAGTGTTTGACGTAAACCGGATCTTGGTCGATATGGACATGTTCGCAGTGGCCGTAGGTCAGCCGGCAGGTAAGGACGCCCGAACGCGATAACGCTACCGATGAGCCGAATTTGGAGCAGCGGCGCGATTTGTCCGCAAGCAGCTCGGGTGCCACCAGGAACCGAGCTGCTTCGGGAGGCGACGTTCTTTGAATCCTACTGGGAGCGAATGGCGGTCCCGAGATCGGCTTTGACCTTGTCTTGTTTTTTAGGACGGGGACATCTGTTGTGCCGGCCATATAAGTCTCCTCTGCCGCAAAATCACTCTGTCGGCCGCACAGGCGCTTCGGGCGTTTAACTGAAGGACTTGCCGCAGCCGCACTTTTCGCGCGCATTGGGGTTATCGAAGACAAAACCGGAAGATTGGAGCCCGGTGAGGAAGTCGACGGTCATGCCGGCTACATGGGGTTGGGAGCCCGCGTCCACGAACAGCTTGACCCCATCTGTGTCAGTGATCGCGTCGCCCTCGCGCGACACGCTCTCCAGGCCCATTAAGTATTTGAAGCCTGCGCAGCCGCCGGCCTCGACCATAATGCGAAAGCCTTCCGCCGGCTCGCTGGCACGGCAAAGAGCAGTCTTGAAGGCGGCAACAGCGTTGTCGGTGAGCGTAATCATGGCTCCATTCTCCTCAGTCCGCGACCTGCTTGCCCATCACGTTGCATGCACCGTGCCAAAGCCAAAAAACGTTTCAACACAGCGCGGCATCTCTCGCACTGGTGCCTCTTGATTGCTGATAAGGTGTCGGCCAATCGACACGTGCTGTCGGGTTTGTCGGGTCCGCCACGAGGGATGTTGGCCTGAGTTCTTGGGTGAACTCACATCACCAAGGACAGAACTTCTTCTGAGCTTGCCTCGGCGCAATTGGCACGGTTTTTGAAGCTCCGTTTGGCGAGACGGCAAGAGCATGCCGATCCACAACCATGCCGTGGGTGCCATCGCGATGGATGGGGCGAAGCAAGGGAGTAACATGTCAGGACCGTGGTCAGATACGCGTTGTTGGCAAAGCAGCGCCGCTCCTGGCATCCGAATGCCCGCTTGGCCGATTGCGACAACATCCATACTGGCTCACCACCGCCCAGTAGCCGCCGACCGGCTCGATGGGATGCCATCGGCATGTGGCTGCTCGCCGGTTTTCGCATCGGTGCGACGCCGTGCGCACGCTGTCCAGCGACACCTTGTTCATGGGCCAGCAGCAGATCAGGATCGAGCATTTCGGCGCGCCTTATCGGCTGAAGGTTCCCGGGCAGGGCAGATGATCCTCACACGTCGTAGAAACAGGGGTAAGCATGGACCAACGCGAGAAACCGTCGCCCGACGAAATCCGGCGGGCGTGCAAAGACAATCCGAAGATCCGGGAGCATGATCTCGCCGCTCGATTGGGCATTTCGGAAGCCGAGTTGGTCGCGGCGCATTGTGGTCACGGCGCGGTGCGCATCGAGCCGCGCGTCGATGATCTGCTGACCGGCCTCGAAGCGGTCGGCGAGGTGATGGCGGTCACCAGCAACGAAAGTGCCGTGCACCAAAAGATTGGCGTCTACGGCAAAGTGGTCACCGGCAACCAGCATGCCATACTGCTCGGCGACGAGATCGACCTGCGCATCTTCCCGAAAGCGTGGGCGTATGGCTTCGCCGTCGAGAAGCGCGAGGGGGCCGAGATCCGCCGCAGCCTGCAATTCTTTGATGCCACCGGCGAGGCGATGCACAAAGCTCATCTCACGCCCGCCTCGAACCTGCAGGCCTATCAGGATCTGACGGCAGAGCTTGTATCCCCCGACCAGGAGCCGATCATATCGCTCGAGGCGAGCGGGGCGCGCGATAACGCAGTGAGTCCAGACCACGCCACCACGGTCGACGACCTACGCGAGCACTGGGGCCGGCTAAGCGACGTGCATCAGTTCTACCATATGTTGAAGACACTGAAGCTCAGCCGCTGCCAGGCGATGCGTATGGCCGACGAGGATGACGCCTGGCTACTCGACAATGATGCCATTGGCGCCCTGTTCCAACAGGCGGCCGAAGACGAGATGCCGATCATGTGCTTTGTCGGCAATCGTGGTTGCATTCAGATCCATTCCGGCCCGATCAGGTCGGTCAAGCAGATCGGGCCGCGGATCAATGTGCTCGAAGAGACCTTCCATCTGCATCTTAGGACCCATCGCATCCGCGAGGTCTGGGCCGTGCGCAAGCCGACGAGGGATGGTCACGTTACGTCCATTGAAGCCTATGGCGCGGACGGCAAGATGATCATCCAGTTCTTCGGCACGCGCAAGGAAGGCGAACGCGAGGGCAGCGACTGGCGGTTTCTGGCCGAGAGTCTGCCACGCGTTCCCGGTCCGACCTCCAGGGGTGTGTTGACTGCCGACAGGTCCTCGGATTGAATTGGCCGCGATAGGACTCAGCACCACGTTCCGACAGCGGCTCGCGAGCAAATCTAGGTCCATGAGCGGAAAGGATGCCGTCGTAGCGCATGCGCATGGTCAGGTGATGCACGCCGGAATGGACCGCATCTATACAGTCAAGCTGGTCGCCGGTCGGCACCGGTGCATCGCCGTCTGCCGGAAAAGCCTTGCAGCGCCTGCGAGCGATAAAACGCATACGCCATCAGCGCCGAACCGAAGCGCGGCTTGACCTTTTTGATATTTCCGATCGTCTCGCGCAAGCGCCGTCGGGTCTTCTCGGACCGCACCCGATCCTTGCGCTGGATCGCGTCGTTGCTCAATCCGGGCCGTGCGAGCGATCTACTCGCTCGTCGACCGGCAGGCTGTGCAGCAACAGCCAAGCCGAACAGCCCGATGTCGCGGGCTCGACAAAACCGACCACGGATGTCGGTTGTCGGACGTTGTCATAAGAATGATGGACAGGTGATCATCAGCGGCAGACCCAGCGCAGGCTGGCATTGCTTGGTGCACCGCCATGGCTACCCTATCCGGCACGCGACTTGCTTCGACAATTTGATCAGCAGGGCAGAGGTGATTGACCAGTCTCTCAACCCTAACGGGGATAAGCGGCCGCTTTGCTTCATGACCGGAGCGCCGCGGAGATGCCCCTCTGATCGACTTCGCAACCCATCTCATCCGCGCTGGTGCAGGTGGGCTGTATCAGGCGACAGAATCTAGAAGGCGCCCGACAAGAGACGTGCCCATGCTGGAAATCGACTTTATGAACAGCGGTGCAATCTCAATTGAGCCATGAACGCCAATGTAGAGAAAACAAAATGGCGACCAACCCCGTTCCAGATCATGTCCCGCCCGAAATGGTGAGGGACTTCAGCCTGTTTACATCGCCAGGGATGCCACCAACACCCAACGGGGATCCACACGCAGCTGTCGCTTGCGTACATGACGGGCCTCCGATCTTTTACTCCCGCTACAACACGCAAGATGGCCGGGGTACCTGGGTCATCACCCGTGCCGCGGACCAGCGGAAGGTGCTGCAGGACGCAGAGACTTTTTCCAGCCATCGCAGCATCTTCTCCTCCATACTGGGTGAGAACTGGCCGACGATCCCGCTTGAGCTCGATCCACCGGCCCATGGCGTCTTTCGCTCACTGCTCAATCCGCTGCTTTCGCCAAAGCGGGTGTTGGCTTTGGAACCGGCTGTCCGCGAACGGGCGGTCGAGCTGATCGAAAGAATCGCCGCGTCGGGAACAAGCTGCGAGGTGATGAAGGATTTTGCCTTTCCTTTCGCGGTGAGCACCTTTCTTCGCTTTCTGGGGTTGCCTGATGACCGACTCGATACATTCGTTGGCTGGGGGAAAGATCTGCTCCACGGCGACGATAAGGAACGACCTGTGGCTGCCCGGACGATCGTGGCATTCATCGACGAACTTGCAGCCATGCGCCGCGACGAGGCGGTTGACGATTTCATGACCTTTATCGTGCAGGCACAGGTCGAGGGCCGCCGGCTGACGGACACCCAAGTCCGCGGCATCGGCGTGCTTGTCTTCGTCGCTGGGCTTGACACGGTCGCAGCAGCTATAGGCTTTGACTTGGCGTACCTCGCACGCAACCGCAAAGATCAGCAATTGCTGCGGAGCGAACCGGACCGCATCCCGCTCGCAACCGAAGAATTGCTGCGGGCCTATCCGCCCATTCAGTTGATCCGCGTGGCCACGAAAGATATCGACTTCGAAGGCGCGCCGATCCGGAAGGGGGACTATGTTTCCTGCGCCACGATGATTGCCAATCGTGACCCGGCGGAATTCGAATGCCCCAACACGATTGATTTGGAGCGGGAGGACAACCGCCACGCAGCGTTTGGCTATGGTCCCCACCGTTGCCTTGGCTCACACCTTGCCCGGCGGGAGATTGTCATTGGCCTGGAGGAGTGGCTGGCGCGCATCCCGGCTTTCAGGATCAAGAGGGGTACGGCACCCATAACCTCTGGCGGCCATGTGTTCGGGATCGAGAATTTGATCCTGGACTGGTCTTAGGCCGCGCCCCGAGCCGGGGCACCGACAACGGAGGCAGCGCCATGCGCATCATCGTCCAAAATGCCAAATGCCAGGGTCACGCGCGATGCGCGGCGCAAGCGCCGGACATCTTCAAGCTTGATGACGAGGGTTACATCCTGCCTGGTGACATTGAAGTTGCGGAAGGGGAGGAGCTGCCTGCATTACGAGGCGCGCGATCCTGTCCTGAACGTGCGCTGGCTCTCACCCGCTGCGCGTTTTGAATCGGCCTCATTCAACCGTGAGTCTGGCGGCTTGAACCATGTGGCCGCACTCAGCACGCGACCTCTGTCCCGCACGGTTCACGTCCAACTCTGCGGGGCAATTCCGGCGCCAGTGTTCCCCGTGAGGCGCAAACGGCAGGGCAGGGGTTCGCGAACCTCTTCGAATCACAGAATTTGCGCCAGAGCCGATGGACCAGACGAGAATTACCGAACTACTCGACGCGAGGCGACCCGGAGTGCCGTACCGAAGAACTGCCCGACCCATGTTGCGGCAGGCCGGGTCTCCGCATGATTTGATAGGGCGAAACCAGGAGAACGCACCATATTTGCCCAACATTATGCCCGGCTCAGCACCGGCCAATGGCCACAGATCGAGCTGGAGAGGAGGTTCGACCAGCATGTGCTTGCCTGTGTGCTTTCACGTGCGCTCGAGGAGATCGAGGCCGGCGAGGCGACGGCGACGGAGGCAACCGGCCTTTCGCGCGCCGAGCTGCGCGATGTCCTGGCCCGCTGTTTCCCTGCTATTCCCATCAACGCGTTTGCCTTGGAAGAGGTGAGCGAGCCCGAGCCGGATCTGGAGGAAGAACTTCTGCGCGGACTGCTGCTGGCGCATGCCCGGCCGGGCGATCCGGCGAGCGCTCGCTTCGCCAAGATCATCGCCCGGCGTGCCATGCGTAATGACCATCTCTGGCAGGACCTTGGCCTTTTTAATCGAACCGACCTCGCCCGCCTGCTCGCCTCGCATTTTCCGACGCTGGCGGCCGGCAACACCCAAAACATGAAATGGAAAAAATACTTTTACCGAAAGCTCTGCGAGGCCGAAGGCTTTTCGCTGTGCAGCTCCCCCAGTTGCCGGGACTGCAATGATTTCGAAAGCTGCTTCGGCCCGGAGGAAGGCGAAAGCCGCCTCACACGGACCAAGGACAACGCCCAGGACTGAGAGCCGCTTGCGTCAGTCGTACAGCGTCAGAGCTCGCGCCGCGCCATCTGTCTGTTGTCAAATCTCGACGGACGCCTTGGGGGATTTGAATACTGTGCGCTCGCGATGCTCGCTTCGGCGGGTCGTCGTCATGGCAGGCGCGAGTCGAATGTTTGTTAGATGCCGCCACAACCTAAGCCGGCATCATCAATCGTTACAAGCGCAAGGAGTTGGAGGACACGTTGCGCGATCTTGAGCAGGCCGGACTTGGTGACCAGCTCGTTAGGTTTTCCAATTCATGAGTGGCTAGAGCGATGGCTGTACTGGCGCTCGATCTCGTTTATTTTTCCGGCCTGACGGCAGACCAACTGCTAGGCAGCGTCATCTCACTTCTGGCGTGTTTGCTCCTTTATAACGCTCTGGCTCCGGACCGAGTTAATCGATAGGTCGGCGGCCGCTCGGCGTCACTGCTAATGCCCTGACACGATTTTAGGAAACGGGGTCTGCAGTGTTTTCTTCCGCTTCGGCGCCACATAGCTTTCAACCAGGCGAAATGCTCGACGTCGACAGTTACCAGCGGCCGTGGGTTGATGGTCACCGTGTTTGGCGCTCAGAACTTCCTCCGTGCTAGTCAATGGCGAGCATCGGAAGCGATTTCGCAGGTTTTGCGCTGACGGGATTCTGGCTCGGCCCGCCGGTCGGGTTCGTCAAAAGGTGCTAATACAGCGTTGTATGTCCGATCGGCGGTAGTAGCCGCTTACTGATCGCCGGACGGTCATCCCTGAACCTTGTTGCACCGCACCTGGAGTGCTTAGGGAATGATATTATCTGACAAATGGAAAAATCACGTAGGAGCCAAAGTAAAATTTTATTATATCTGACTCCTGAGAATTACCAAGTAATGATCCAAGAACGTATCTTTCGCGGGCCGTTAAGTTGTTTTTCAACTCTAGTGCGTCACTATGGGGTCCGTAGGTCCCAAAAAATGTCCCATCCTTTGCAGGGCAACAAGGAGGCGTACTATGGCAAGAATTTTTGAAATTCTTACGGGCAGTCTGACTGCCGGATGTGTTCTCGTAATTCTTTGCATGCCAGCGACTGCAGCTGGAATTAATGTCGGAGGCGTCGGCGGGGTATCCGTTGGCAGCGGAGGCGCCAGCGCTAATGTGGGCGGCAACAGCGGCGCTACGGCTAGCGTATCCCTAGGCGGTTCTGGGGCAAATGCCGCAGCCTCCGTCGGCGGCACTGGCGGAGCGACTGCTTCCATCGGCACCGGCCGCGCCAATGTCGGTGTCGTCACCGGGGTTGGTACCGACGTAAATGTCGGCGTTGGAACCAATCCAGCCGCCAACCCCAGCAACCCGACCGCTTCGAGCAACCCGAATCTGGCTAGCGTTGTCGGCGATATGTCGAACGCCCAGGTCACTCGGATGAAGAAGCGCTGCGTCGAAGTGCTTAGCAACGAAGACACCTATGATCGTGAGCTGCGCCGGCTCTGCTTGCTGATCTCGCGCCGCTAACCAGCGACCCCTTTCCGACCTGTCGGGGCTGTCGACATGACACTCTCCAGTTCCGGCAGTGGAAGCCCGCCCGCCGAAAGGTTGGCGGGCTTTTACAGTCAGCGTTTTTCCATCCGCAGCAGGCAGGATGTTTAGGCACTTTCGCGTATGTAAACGTTGACACTTAAGGCGCTATCGCCTCGTAGGCAAGTTGTGTAACGCCTTGCTCATGAACAAAAAATGTGAGAACGCCTAGTTGCTTAAGCGAAAAGCGCCTTACCGAGCGGATATCAAAAATAAACATTGTAGCGATCTTGCAACCGCCCGAGGCCGCTTTTACGCGTTCGGAGCAAGTCTAAGGCCGATAAGTCATCGTTTTGCTTATGTTTCTTCACGTCACGGTGGCGATAGCCGGGAATGTCCTGCAAATGGAACGTATTGCCGGGAGGCGAGTAGCGGTAGATAAATCCGAATTGGTCGGTGATCCCGTTGACGCTCGTATAAGTGATCTCGCCATACAGATACATATGGAAGGGAACCCGCCCCTATGTGAGTATCGGACAGGAAAAGCTCATTCAGCACATTGTTTGTGATAGGGCCGCCGCGATCAAAAGCTGCAGGGCTAAGAGCATCGTCTGCCCCGAGCACCCGTTCAACGTCATTGATTTCTCCGGGATGGTAATGCGGAGTTGGCGGCAAGTTGCAAAGCCGGAGGCTCGCCCGAATCTCGTTTATGATGGCAGGAGTGCGTCCGAAATTCTTGATCGAGTATGCCGCTTCCGGAATTGGTCTTTTGTTGTCGGGCTTGTCAGCCCAATCGTGCGTCACCCCCACCAACGGTTTGGTGGCGGTGACGAACAAATACGGGCGCTCGATATCGAGCAAAGCCTTTTCGGCAATGTCGGCGCTGCGCTGGGTGTGCCTAGCAGCCTCTTTGGCGTAGTAAGCAGCGGCCATAGCAGCGGCGAGCGTGAAAGCACCCACGATAGCGCCAATGGTGGTCCAGTTCGCCGACTGTTGGGCAGCGTCGGCAGCGTTCCACTGGGCACACAGATCGGAACTGCGATCATCGTGACCTGCTTGGCATGGGTTAGTGTAACTTGGGGGTTCATTTGCCTGTTGGACTGGCGGACGGCTTGCCGCAACAGGGTTGCCTATGGTCTCTTGATGCTGTTCGGAATGTTGGGGCTGAGTGCTCTTGCGCTCGTCTGGCGGTAAAGCCGCCCCGAGTAAAACTACTCCGAAAGCCGCAATGAGGATGCCCCGATAGCGTCTAAGCATTGCAGTAAGAACGCAGCGCTAAAGCCCCCCGGCTTATTTTGTTGTTCAAATTACGCTCGGTTTCGTGAATGTCCATAGTCGCCAATTTTTCGGCGAGTTGGGCATAGGTAACGCCCTTCCGCTTCAACTCTGACTTCAAAAGGTTCTTGGCTTTCGTCTCGTATTCGACGGTCTGCGGGTCGTCCTTGCCTGCCATAGCCTCGCCTCAAAAAATATCATCACAGTCGGTGGTACAGGCCCCTGTATTTGGCGATACAAGCCCCGCATATAACCGGATATGATGACAATAGCCCAACACTTCCTCCTTTCCGCCGAAAGCCGCTCCCTTTCTCTGAAAGAGATTTACAAGGGTGGCGAGGAAAAGGCTTACGACGCGTTCAAGCGCCTTCGCTGGGCTTCGACTCAAGGCGAGCCTGTTTGCCGGAAATGCGGGTGCCTGGATCATTACGACATTCCGACCCGTCGCAAGTTCAAGTGCGCCGCTTGCGGGGGCGCAGTTCTCGGTTACGAGGGCACGATCTTCGCCTTGGCGCAAGCTGTCGTTTGTCGATCTGCTCGCCGCGATCTGCCTGTTTGTTAACGGCGCGAAGGGCATGTCGGCGGTCCAGTTCTCTCGCGATCTGGACGTGCAGTACAAGACCGCCTTTGTGCTGGCTCACAAGCTGCGCGAAGCCTGTCGGCTGAAACCAAGAACGAAACCCTTGAAGGCGAGGTCGAGATTGACGGCGCTTACTTTGGTGGCGTGGTGCGCGCCGCGGGCGCGCGCTTCTGCTACTGCGCGAACGCCTCTGGAGTCGATTTTTAGCAGCTCATTGGCGTGATCTTCAGTTCCTTCGCCACAAAGCCCGGCGGAGAAGAGTATGCTGCCTGGCCTATTCATTGGCCCAAGTCCGCTTGCCACGGCAGCTATCGTTGTCATTTTTACATCAGACGATCGTCTCGTGAGCAGTGGACCGCAAAGTTGCGAAGACGCAGTTGCCCTTTGCTTCTACTGTGCATAGAAGCCATTTGTGCGGGCAGAGGTACAAAAATGGGTGCGGTGCTGTGGGAATAAAATTCGAAAAGCTAAATAAACTGCGGGAGTCTCTACTAGAGGCAAATCACGATTTCCGCGCCAGCACCCAATTGTTCAATAGCTTGGATGTCGCGAAAATTGATCGCGAAATGGATCTTGAAGGTCGTGGAACGCAGCGAGGCGAGGCTAACCAGCCCCCGAAAACGGCCAAGAATTTCGACGATATAGAGCACACAGTTATCGAGAGGGTCGAGGACGAAAAGAAGGCCGCACATCACACACTCGAAGACAGCCTACAGCTACTCTCCGGCCGATTGGCTGGCCTCGACTTTGAAGAGCAGTTTGGTCTGATCCGTCAGGCGAACGCCGCCAGTGTTTCCGATTTCAAGGCCTCGATCGCGGTGGGCCTGGACGAACTTCACGGATTGCGCAAATCGCTCAACGATGCGGAGAAAGAACACGACTGGTTCAAACAGAAGCACGGGCTTGTCCGGGCTGTGAGGGTTCAACACGGAGCGGCCCATGTTTTCCGAGTGTCCCTGCTAATCTTCCTGTTCCTCATTGAAACGGCGATGAACGGAAATTTCCTCGCAAAGGGAAATGAACAGGGATTCTTTGGCGGGCTCCTCGAAGCCGCCGCTTTCTCGTTTTTGAACATCGGCGCCGCTCTGCTGTTCGCAATATTCTGTGCACGCCTGGTGACTCACAGATCGCTTTTTGTGAAGTTGATCGGCGCGCTGTCGATAGTGGCCTATATCGGCTTGGCATTGACCATAAACCTAGCGCTTGCGCATTACCGCGAGGTTAGCGGGTCCTTTGTGGACGGAGCCGGCGTCGAGGTCGTGCGCAGCATGCTCGCCAATCCGGCTGGCCTTATGGACGTGAAATCCTGGCTTCTGTTCGGCATTGGTCTCATGTTTTCGATCTTTGCGTTTATCGACGGCTGGTTCGTTCTCGACCCATACCCGGGCTATGCGGGTGTCGAAAACAGATTGGTGGCTCGCCGGGAAGACTACATCGAGCGCAAGAGCGAGCTCATCGAGGCTCTGCAAGAGGTGCGCGATGAGCACAACGAGAAGGTGGAGGACATCGTCAAGCGGCTGGGGAGCAGACGCAGGGAGCATCGAGCGATCATCGACCATCGGTCGAGGCTGCTGACGCTCTTTGCGCAGCATCAAGACCAGCTGGAGCGAGCCTGCAACCAGCTTCTCTCAAAGTACAGGGAGGCCAATTTCCAGGCCCGCACAGAGCCAGCGCCAAAACATTTTGCCACACCCTACAAACTTGAGCGCATAAAACCCCTGATATCGTCCGACGATGAATGGAGCGAGAAGGACCTGGGCGCCTCAATTCGTGACGCGCAGGAAGAACTCAACGCTCAGGTGCGGCTCATCGGGCTGGAATGCGAGCGCGGGATCGAACAGTACCGAGATCTCGACAAGCTTCATCCGGATAGCGTGAATGGCTAGGCGGGGTCGCAGAAGAAAGAAAGGCAGTGGCGGCACAATTGTCGCAGCAGCCGGATTGGCCGTGCTGTCGGCTGTGATGCTGGCCGGTTTTGTTTGGATGTGGTCGAGATCCGGGAAGGACCAAATCGACATCAGCACGAATTGCCCACTGAACGGACCTGTGAGCCTGACAGCGGTCTTGATCGACGCCACCGACCCGATTTCGCCGATAACCATGGCGGATCTGAAGAATGAATTCCGCAAGACCATTGGGCGCATCGAGCCTGGCGGCTATCTCAAGATATTGACGCTGGGCGCGAGGCCCGGCGACCTGACTGTGATGTTTGATGGATGCAATCCGGGCGACGGCTTGACGGTCGACAGCTGGACGAACAATCCGTCTCGGCGGCAGAAGAAATGGGAAGATGCGTTCGAGGACCCTTTGACGAACCTTCCCGACCAGATTCCCAATGGAGAATCCGCGAGCCAATCTCCGATCATGGCCGGAATTCAGAAAATCAAACTGTCGCTATTCGATAGCAGTTTGGCGAAAGAGAAGACCGCTAAGCGAATAATAGTCGCGTCAGATATGATCGAACATACGGCGCTGTACTCACAATATCGTTCGGGTCTCGATTATCAGAAGTACCTTGATAGCGCGGCTGACAGGACTTACGGGACATCGCTCGATGGCGTCGGGTTTACGATACTCTACGTCGATAGGGCGAAGAAGCCATTTGGCTCTTTCGAACATGCAGAGTTCTGGACCCGGTGGGTTCAAAGCCATCATGGTGATTTTGAGAAGCTGGTAGGGTTGGAGGGGTTAAACTAATGGCCAAGAAGCGAGGGGAGTCGTTCTTAGGACATCCGAGCCTGCCCCTTTTCGTCTTTGCGACGCTAACCCTGGGTGGCTGCGTGTTCATCGCAATAGCCAAGCTGTCGGGCGTAGACCCTATAATGGCGGCGAGCGCACCGGTGTGCCTGATGCTCATCTATCTTGCCGCGTCCGTCTTCACCGGCAAGCTACGGCTCCACGATGAGCAAACAGGCGACAATCTCTACTACATGGGTTTCCTGTTTACGTTGACGAGTCTCGGCGTATCGCTGTTTCAGTTTGGTTCCGAAGGATCCACCGACACAATCGTGAGGAACTTTGGTATCGCGGTGACGTCGACGATCACGGGCATTGCTTTGCGGATCTTTTACAATCAGATGCGCCGCGATCCTGCCGACATCGAACGGACGGTCAGGCACGAACTCGCGGATATGACGCGGCGTGTAAGAGCCGAGATGGAAAGTGTAACCAGGGAATTCGCTGACTTTCGCCGCGTAAGCAATCAGATGTTGGAGGAGGGTTTTGCCGAAATCGCCGTTCAAGCGGAGCGGAACGGAGAGCACATAAGATCGGCCCTGGATAAAATCGCGATGGAATCGATCAGACCAGTTCAAGAGGCCTCGGGAAAGCTCAGCAATGCTTTGAGCCACAATTTTGGGCAGATCGAAAGTCAGTTCTCGTCGATCGCACAGCGCGTCGAGGCGGCAGCCGATCTGCTCGACAAAGCCAACAGCTCAATGTCCTCTTCAGTTGGCAGACTGGGTGAACAGGCCGAAAGCGTAGCCACCAAGTTGGAGAAGGTTGTCGTCCCTGATGAGGTCCTTAAGAACGATCTGGCGCCGATGGTGAAACTTCTTGGCAGCGCGGTCGCTCAGTATGCTGTCAAAACAGAGACGGCTTCGCAGGAACAGCAAGCCCGCATGGCGGGCATCGTTGATGCTGTGGCTAAAGTGGCCGCAGGTGTGGAAAAGGCTGTGGCAGCCGCAGAGCAAACAGCGGAGAGCGTCCAAGCGCAACAACGCTTGACCCAGGCGCTTGCCGCAGTGGTGCAAAAGCAAAGCAAGGACACCGGAGACCTTGTCGCAACCTTGGCAGGAAGAACCCTTCACGCGCCGAGGCCTGTTCCCCCTCTCAACGCTCCTATCGCGATTGAACAGCCACTGGCAGATCTGGCCGCAAATGACACCGTCGAGAGCGCACCAATTCGGGTCGAGCCTGAGCCCCAACCAGACGCTTTCCAAACTCTGGGAAGCGAGCCTCCCGCCGAACGAACGGAACCGCCTAAGCGAACCAGTTGGTGGGGCAGGTGAGTGACGCTGGCGGGACTTCGGTCGCCTTCGAGCGCAAGGGTTTTGGCCGCGGTTTGATACTGGGCCTGACCATGGCCGAGACGATGCTGCTTTTGGTGTTCTGCCTGTTGCTAGCAGCCGGTGCTATCATCACGAAAAAGCAGAAAGAGACCGATGAGGCACTGCGAGCCACTCAATCAAACAAGGAAAACGTGCAGAGGCTCGAAGCCGAGAACAAGCGGCTTCTGGCTCAGATAAAAGCGGTGTTTCAGCCCACGAGGGGAGGAACCGTTCCCGACGAACAATGGCGCGAGCTGGTCCTGGCCAAGGATGCTGTTAAGTCGGTCAAGGAAGCAGGTATTTCTCTGGAGGAGGTCGTGCGAAATGCCCCTGTCACGAAAGTCCTTGCGGACAACGACATAAGCATTGATCAGACCAAGGCCATGATAGATGCGGCGAAGGTCTTGAGAGAATTCGGTTACGCCGGCACCGACAAAGGGCTGCAGGATCTGGCTGATGTGCTCAAGGAGGCTGCAGAGCCGACGCAAGCAGCAAAACCTCACGATTGGCCGCCGATCATCAGTCTCAGCGAACTGGATGGCTATAATTTCGATACCGGAAGCGCAGAGCTTTCGAATGCCTTCAAAACAAAGTTGCGCGATCTTGCGAAGACCATCGCCGGGACTGCGACCTCGTACGGTGTCGACGTGATTGAGGTAATTGGACACACGGACGAACAGGCAATGGCGGGCGAATCCTCCAACATGGACAAGGGGCTCCAACCGGTCCTGTCAGGGAAAGTGGAAATCGGCTCACTCCATCCCGCCGACAATGCCGGTCTTGGGCTGGCCCGCGCGATTTCAGTTACAAGTGTGCTCAGTGACATGCCCGCATTAAAGGGGTTTACGATTTTGCCGATGTCTGGTGGTCAGCTCATCATGCCCGGCGATCATCTCACCGACGGAGCGCAGATTGGCGATGTCCGGGCTCGAAGGCGCATCGAGATTAGGGTGAGGCAGCGATCAAAATTGGCGACGGTTGGTGGCGCCAAGCCATGAATGGGGACGAGAGACTGGCGCCTTAGTCGGTACGGCAGTTGAGTTGGGGGGATTGGGCTATGGGGTTTTACGTTCGAAAATCGATCAGTGCGGGACCATTCCGCTTTAACTTTTCGTCCGGTGGGGTTGGCGCTTCCGTTGGCGTGAAGGGCCTCCGCATCGGCACTGGGCCAAGAGGTCACTACATCCACGCCGGCGTGGGTGGGCTCTACTATCGTGGCACTTTAGGCAAGGCCAGCGCGAAGAAGGTAGTTCAGCTCTCTCAGACCCCATCTGCGCCGCAACCCCGTCCACAATCCTCGCGCCCGGAATACGTCTCTGACGGCGTCGTGATGAGAGAAATCGAGTCCCGCGATGTGGTGGAAATGCGTGACGAGACATTCGCCAATGTGCTCGATGAAATCAATGCCAGGCAATCGCAGACGCGGCTGTCCGTAGCACTCGCGGTTTTGTTCGGGATTGCAGGTTTCCTTGTGGGGACCAAGCTCGGAGGTGCCGCGCCGGTGCTGGGCATCTGTGCCTTTGTGCCGGGTATGCTCATTGGCAAATGGTTTGACAGTTACCGCCGGGTGAGCGTGCTCTATTACGATCTGGAAAAAGACGCGGAGGCCGCCTACGGGCGACTTGTCGGCGCGTTCGAAACTCTCACCGGCTGCGCAGGGAGATGGCATGTCGCTGCCGGCGGCAAGATAGAGGATCTGACTGCTTGGAAGCGAAATGCCGGGGCCAGCATGCTGGTCGACAAAAAGCCCACGACACTTACAAGCTCCTTGCCGAAGGTTGTACGCAGCAACGTTACTCCTCCTTCAATCCATGTGGGTCGGCAGGTGCTCTTCTTCATGCCTGACCTAGTGCTGGTGAAGGACGGAAACCGATACGGCGCAGTCGGATATGCCGATCTGCAGACCCAATTCGCCCCGAGTAATTTTATCGAGACCGGCAAAGTTCCATCTGATGCGGAGATCGTGAGCTACACCTGGGCTCACCCAAACAAAAACGGCGGGCCTGACAAGCGCTTCAAAGACAATCGGCAGATCCCTGTATGCCGCTACGAAGCGTTGCGGTTTTCTAGCCCGTCCGGACTTAACGAGTTGGTGGAATTTTCCAAGACAAACGTCAGCCAGCCCTTTTGCCAGGCTCTATCGGCACTCGCGCAATTGCATCGAAGCTCCGACCGCCAATTCATAACTCTAAATGCGCACACTAGGGAGTGATGGTTGGGGATGGGCTCAAAGCGTGAGCCCAGGTCAGCAAACGCCTTCGCACGGAATCCCGTCGCTATCTCGATCCAACTTGCTCCCCCATGAGCAGTTGGCGAGATACCAACGTGCTTCTTCGCAAGATGAAATCTGCGTGCACAAGCGGCGAGGTTGGCATGAGTAGCTCTGTGCTACTTGGCGACGGCTGACAAGCCCAAGGGGGCTTTTGGTTGGGCTCGCAGATTCGGCATGTTGTTCGCGCCAATCCCAAGGGTTGTCAAACGTCCCAATCCAGATTCCAACCTTTGCGGTTTCAGCATAAGTTTGCTGTTGCGCATAGGCGCCGTGGCTATAGCGGGGCCAGTCCAAGGCTTGGCCATGTTCGACCATCCAGGACGCGACGCTGACACCGTCCGCGCGCCGACAATCACCGACGAAGCGACGGTACCGATCCCATGAAACAAATGTGCATTGGACAGGCTGCGAAGCCGCAAGGAAATTCGCCAATGCTTCGGCCGCCCGGCGCCCGCAGGGGTATTGATGTGCGCTAGCGTCATTGCAGTATTGGCGGCTTTCGGGTGCATCGATGCCGTTGAAGCGGACGCGCTGCCCGTGGATCTCTATCGTGTCTCCATCAATCACCGATGCTATGCCTACTATCGGCGCCCGTCTCGACCCGGCCGAGTTTGCTATATCGAGACCACGTAACTGGTCACCCGAGCCTGTAAAATAGTGGGTCGCGTAAGCAGCCAAGGCCACCACGATCACCAGGATCAGAGGCAAGCGCACATCTGGAGAGAAACGTCTGCGGACGATTGGTTCAGCGCCGCGCCTTGGTCGCGCGCGGCGACGATGAGAATAGCGATTGTTATTCAATTTCCGATCCTTTGCGAAACGCAAGCTGCATGATTTGTAACGTGCCTCTGCACCATTCATAGGCGCCTTTTTCGCTGGCGCTGGTTTGCCTTGTAGTTCGGCGCTTTGAACATCATGGTGCCTTCGCAGATCAGCCCGAAGTCACGACTTTGTAGTTACCTTTTCCGTAAACACGACCATCTTTCCGCGCTGGAGCCTACAAGTTTTCTCGGAATGAAATTAGGAGGCCGATTCAAAAAGAAGTCGGCTTGTGCGCCAGTTGGTCGTGGCCGGCGAGGCGGATGCCAGAGCTGCCAACACCTCGTCCACACGTATGATGGCATTTTGTCCGAAAGGGAACCTCGAGATCAAGGTGGGGATGCGAAGTGTTCGGAACATTAAACAAACATCCGCAATTTTTCCACCGGCCCTTGGCATGCTGAAGTGGATTGACTCGAGCAACAAAGAAAACATCCGCCAGGCTCCTCTCATTTTGGTCCCGGTACGGCTGGAGCGAGGGGCCGCTGGAGAAAAGTTTCGGCTGCGAGCTCGTACGGAAGATCTTACCGCAAACCTCTCCTTGGAACTCTATCTCGACCGCATTCACAAGCTCGCCCTGCCGCGTTTTGAAGTAGGAGACGACTTCGACGTCTCGGCCTATCTCGATGCCGTTGCCGAAGCAGTGTCGACCAAAGAGGATTGGCAGGTGCTTGCCGATGATATGGTGCTCGGCTTCTTCTCGTTCGCTAAGTTCTTGATGTACCGTGACCTGGATCCGGATCTCTGGCCGGATGGCGCAAAGATTATCGAACAACCGAAGATCCGCTCGCTTCTTTCAGATGGTTTCGAAACACGCGAACCGCTGATGTCGGACGACATTGCGATTGATCCGCATATCGCGCCTGCCGAAATGTTGCATATCGTCGACAGTGACAGTTCTCAGACGCTTGCGATCCATGATGCAAGAAAGGGTCGCGACCTCGTTATCCAAGGTCCTCCCGGGACAGGAAAATCGCAGACGATCGCAAACATTATCGGGTCGGCCGTTGCCGATGGAAAGACCGTGCTGTTCGTTGCGGAAAAAATGGCCGCACTTGAGGTCGTGAAGCGACGGCTTGACACTGCGGGGGTGGGGGACGCCTGCCTTGAGCTCCATAGCAACAAGGCAAACAAGCGCATGATGCTGGAGGAGTTGCGGCGCACCTGGCAACTCGGATCGCCTCGCGGACAGCTTGCTTCTTCCCTTACTGAACGCCTGCTGGAGGCTAGGGACAAACTCAATGCACATGCTACAAGGATGCATGTTCCATTTGGAACGTCCGAACTCACTCCATACCAAGTTCTTGGCCAGCTAACCCGACTAAGGCAGAACGGGCAAAAGCCAGTTGACATTGAACTTGAGGATGCCACCGCTTGGACGAATGACGGTGTCTCGCAACGTCGCAAACTTCTCGATGACGTGTCTCAGCGGATCAACGAGATCGGCTTGCCGATCCACCACCCATGGCGGGGAGTTGGCCTGGATGTCGTTCTACCAACGACCATTGAGAGGCTCGTCCCACGCATTGCGTCGTCGCTGGATCAAGCAAAGGCTCTGCACGCCAAACTGGCCGATATTGCTGAGCGGATCGAGGCGAAGCCTCCGCAAATCCTCAGCGACAGCGGCGAGGTAGAAGATCTCGCTGAGCTTCTCGCGTCCGCACCTGGACTTCCTGCCGAGGCGCTAGTCTCGCCGGTTTGGGATGAGCGTCCAAAGGACATTGCATCGCTTCTCTGGACAGGAACAGATTTCAACCGCAAATCCGAGGAACTGTCGGAGCAGTTGGTGGCGACGGCTATCGACACGCCAATTGAAGGTCTCGAGACAGAGCTTGCTAAGCTTCCTTCAGACTTTCCGAAAGATGGTTTCGTTCGTGCGCGCCAGCTAACCGTGTTGCTCCCACGCTTAAGAGAAGAAGCTGAGCGGCTAAATCAAGAACTGGGGTCTACGGTTTTACCGGACACGCTTGCAGGACTCCTCAGGTTAGTGATGACCGGCGAGAGAGTTGCGGCAGCCCCCGATGCGAGCCCTGAGGCATTCGCAGCCACAGTTTGGGACTCCGGGCTGGAACAGGCTGGTGACCTTGCCGACAGCGTAGCAACGCTAGAGACTGCTAGAGCCGAGCTTCAGGGCAAAGTTGTTGATGCCGCGTGGAGTACCAACGTGGCCGCGGCGCGGCAAGCGCTCGCCGAGCACACGGGAATATTGAAAGCATTGAATGGTGACTACCGTCGTGCCACTGCACTTGTGCGGACTATTTTGGTGGCCCCTAGCGCGCCTGCGGCGGAGATAGTGGGTCTCCTCGACATTCTAATGAAGGGCCAAGCGGCCGCAGCAAAAGTGCGCGAAGGCGACGCCTTTGGCGGTTCCGCCTTCGGAGCCGATTGGCGCGGTGAGAGATCGTCTTCGGCACCACTCCAGGCCTTAGTGGAGTGGATGCGCACGCTGAGGGGACTTGGCTCGGAACCGCGAATTATAGCCGGGCGGATGGCGGAGCGCTCTGAAGCGGGCGCGCGTGCGGTCCGAGTTCGTAAGGTGATCGACATCGGTCAGCCGATTATCGAGGGGTTTTGGAACGATTTAGGCCACCTTGCGTCATCCATGCAAGGTGACGTGGCTTCCGCCGAGCGGGCCTCGCTGCAAATCATGGAAGCGAAGGCAAGCACTGTAGCTCAAGCCGATGACGCGTCACGACAGGTTCTGACTGACGTTCCAGATCTGATCAGTGAGCGGGTGGAGATACTACGCCGACTAGGCAGACTACAAGCGCTTGATCAAGAGATCGAGGACGGGGAAAGCCTTGGCAAGTTCGCATTCGGCTCGTCGTGGCTCGGTCGAGGATCCGATTGGGCCGCTCTCGCGCAAGCCGAACTTTGGCTGAGAGAAAATGGCTCAATCCGGCATTTGGCTGCGCGGTTGCCTGAAAGAAAAGAGATCGCAAACTTGGCGCGTTCAGCGCGTGAAGCGGCCCAAGCGGTAGCGCGGGAATTGAAGGCGCTTGCAGGGGATTTGAAAGCCGATGCTCCCTCCTTGTTTGGAGTAGACGATTTTCCAGACGTCGCGATAGTCGAGGTTGTTTCTCGACTGGAGGGGTGGCTTGATCATCAGGAACAGCTCTCAAAATGGGTTGCCTATGGAGAGCGATCCGAAACAGCCCGAAAGGCTGGACTGGGACAGTTGATAGACGGCCTGGCCGACGGCCAGATTACAACAGGATCGGCGCGATCAGTCTTCGATATGGCCTACTACGAACGAATGTTTCTAGCGATGGCGACCGATGAGCCGGAGCTGGCAAGGTTCGACGGGGAATTGCATTCCAGGGCTGTACGTGACTTCGCGGATCTGGACCGACAGAGGATCAAGGCCGGTGCAATCGAAGTTGTGACGGCTCATCACCGAAAAATTCCTTCAAGAGACGGCGGAGCTGGACCAGTCGGACTGCTTCGTTCTGAGATGGCGCGCAGACGGGGCCACATGCCTATCCGGCAGTTGATGCAGAAGGCAGGGCCTGCCATCCAGGCACTCAAGCCAGTGTTCATGATGAGCCCGCTTTCGGTGGCCCAATTCCTGTCGCCCGGCAGGATGTCCTTCGATCTTCTTGTGATGGACGAGGCGTCTCAGATACAGCCTGTGGACGCGCTTGGCTCGATCGCCAGGGCCAATCAGGTGGTCGTTGTTGGCGACGAACGCCAACTGCCACCCACGACATTCTTCGCGAAGGTGACAGGCTCGCAGTCTGAAGATGACGAGGGTGAGGGCGCGCAGGTCGCCGACATCGAAAGCATCCTCGGCCTGTTCACGGCCCGCGGCTTGCCGCAGCGTATGCTCCGCTGGCACTACCGTAGCCGTCACCAATCTCTGATCGCCGTATCGAACAGCCAGTTCTACGAGAACCGGCTTTTCATCGTGCCAAGCCCCTATACCCAAGAGGCAGGCATGGGGTTGCGGTTTCAGCATGTGCCAGAGGGGGTCTTCGATTCCGGTGGCACAGGAACCAATCCGGTAGAGGCGAGAGCAGTAGCCGAAGCGATCATCCGTCATGCGAAGGTGAACCCGCGAGAGACTCTAGGCGTTGCAACATTTTCGGTTAGCCAACGCCGCGCCATCCAGGATGAACTCGAAGGGCTGCGGCGACTAAATCCCGATACGGAGGAGTTCTTTCACGCGCACCCCAGCGAGCCATTCTTCGTCAAGAGCCTTGAAAATGTTCAAGGCGATGAGCGCGACGTGATCATGATCTCAGTGGGGTATGCCAAGAATGCGCAGGGGTACATGGCCATGCGTTTCGGCCCTCTTGGTGCGGAAGGCGGCGAGCGTCGGCTCAACGTCCTCATAAGCCGCGCCAAGCGCAGCTGCGAAGTATTCGCGTCCATCACAGACGAGGACATCGACCTGGAGCGTGGCAAAGGGAAAGGCATCTTCGCCTTCAAGCTCTTCTTGCACTACGCGAGAACAGGGCGAATTTCGCTTGCCCAGGCCACGGTTCGCGAAATGGATTCAATCTTTGAAGAGCAGGTAGCCAACGCGCTGATCGGAAAGGGTTACCAGGTTCATGCTCAGGTTGGCATTGCAGGCTTCTTCATCGATCTCGCGGTTGCTGATCCGGAGAGGCCAGGCCGCTATATTCTTGGCATCGAATGTGATGGCGCAGAATATCATTCATCGCGCTCGGCCCGAGATCGAGACCGGCTACGGCAGTCTGTTCTGGAAGACCATGGTTGGATAATCCATCGCATCTGGAGCGCTGACTGGTTTCAGATGCCACGCGAGCAGCTGGAGCGAACCATATTAGCGATTGAGGCTGCGAGAAAAGAGCTCGATGAGCGGGCCGAATTGGGGGTCCAGAGAAATCGTGCTGTAGCCGTGCAGGTTGTTACGGTCGACAGCGGCAACGTGACGGAAATCGGTCTCGAAAGCACAAAGGGATCCGAGATACCCAATCGAGCCTACGAAGAGGCCGAACTAAACCGACCGGGATCGTTCGAACTCCACGAGACGCCCAGCGGAATCATGGCCGGACTGGTCGAGCAGGTGGTGGCTATAGAAACACCAATCCATGTCGACGAAATAGTTTCGCGTATTCGGGGCGCGTGGGGTCTGCAGCGGGCCGGTGGCAGGATTCAGGATGCAATCGAGCGAGGGGTAGGCCTAGCGCAGAGAGGTGGTGCAGTAGCCCGTCGAGGCAGCTTCTGCTTCAAGCCAGGTGCTCCTGTTCGTCTCAGGGATCGCAGCGGCGTCGTGTCCGCTGGATTGCGCAAGCCCGAAATGATTGCGCAGGACGAAGTCGCCCAAGGCGCCATGGAAGTCGTGAAATCCAACCTCGGTGCGACGGAGGAAGAAATCGCAATAACCGTTGCGAGAATGCTGGGCTTCAAAGCCACAAGTGCACAATTGCGGCAGTTGATTTCAGCTGGGGTCGCCGATTTGATTGCCAAGGGCTTGCTGCGGCCCCAAGACGGTTTGTTGGTGGCCGGCGAGTCCGCGAGCGAGGCATTAGCTGAAGTGTGACCGGGCATTGTAGAGCCCTCGTTGCAATCTATGTTGAAGCTCGGAACACCTCTTTTGCTGGCGGAGGCCGAATGGCATTTCGATTCGTACACACGGCCGATATTCATCTCGACTCGCCGCTGCGTTCGCTCGCGATGCGTAATCCCGATCTTGCCGGGCTCGTGGGCGACGCCAGCCGCCAGGCATTCGTTTCGATAGTGGATCTCTGCCTAGAGGAACGCGTGGATGCGTTGGTAATAGCCGGCGACCTATACGATGGTGATCAAACCTCGATGAAGACGGCGCGGTTCCTGGCAGCGCAGATGACACGCCTGCACCAGGCCGGCATCAGGGTTTTCAAGATCCGCGGCAATCATGACGCCCTGTCGCGGATTTCCAAACAGCTGGTGTTTCCTGACACCGTGACCATTTTTGGCGGTCGTGCTCAGTCGGTATTGCAGACAGCCGGCGGTGTGGACGTCGTTTTCCATGGTTTGAGCTTTGCGAACCCTAAGGCGCCGGACAGCCTGCTGCCCAAATATCCGGCTGCTCGCGAAGGAGCCGTCAATATTGGCATCATGCATACCAGTCTGGCCGGATCGCCCGGTCACGACGTTTACGCGCCCTGCAGCATCGCTGACCTGCACGCCCACGGTTTCGACTATTGGGGGCTTGGCCACATTCATCTTCGCCAAGTCCATTCCGGCGCAAGCACGGTGGTGATGCCGGGAATACCGCAGGGGAGGGATATCAACGAGGCCGGCGAGAAATCAGTCACCCTTGTGACGGTGCGAGACGACCGTTCGGTGGAGATCGAGGAAAGGCTGACCTGCGTTGCGCAGTTCGAAAGGGTCAGCGTCGACCTTACGGGAGCAGTGGAGTGGTCCGAGGCCGTCGCGCGTGTTCGAAACGCACTCGAAGAGATGCGGGCCGCCGTCCGGTCGCGTCATGCTGTGGCCCGCGTTGGCCTAATAGGAACATCACCATTGTTATGGGCGCTGATCCGCGACAGAGATCTCCTTCTTGCCGAAGCCGAACAGGCTGCGGAACAGCTAGGCCATACGTGGGTGGAGAAGCTCGAGCTTGACATCGCGCCACCTCGGGCGGAGACGGCCGAGGATATTGCTGATCCGATTTTCGAACTCGAGCAATCCATGCGCGCCGATGCCACCTCGGATGCCTTCCGCGCCGAGGCGAGGGCGTTCGTCCAAAGGATGGTCGCCGACCTTCCGGCCGACGGACGGGATTTTGCTGGGAAGGACGAAGCCGGGCTGGAACGGTTCCTCGATCAGGTGCTTTCCAAGGGCGCAGACTTGGTGACTTCCCGCCTTAAGTCCGGTGGAGCGTCATGAGGCTGCAGCGCCTTGACCTCATTCGCTATGGAAAGTTCACCGATGGTACGATCGACTTCGGACCCAAACCGGAATCCGGACCTGATCTGCATATCGTGTTTGGCCTGAATGAGGCCGGCAAATCGACAGCGCTTTCCGCCTATCTAGATTTGCTGTTCGGCATCGAGGAACGGAGCCGCTACAACTTCCTGCATGAGTACAGCGCCATGCGCATCGGTGGGGTTCTGGAACTGGCCGGCTCCGAGCACACGTTCACGCGTACGAAACAGCGTACTAATTCGCTATTGAACGCGACGGGCCAATCGATGAGCGAGGTGGCGATCACGGCGCATCTCGCCGGACTGTCGCGTGACGCTTACACGACTATGTTTTCACTCGATGACGAGACGCTGGAAGCCGGCGGAAAATCGATCCTGGAATCGCGGGGCGACCTCGGCAAGCTCCTCTTCACGGCCAGCGCCGGTCTTGGGAACGCAAGCGATACGTTGAACGCCCTCGAGGCCGAAGCAGACGCGCTGTATCGGAAGCAGGCGCATGGCACCGAACTGGCGCTGCTGAAGAAGCGCCTTGTTGACGTGAAGTCGCGCAGGGATGCGATCGACACACTTGCATCGACCTATGAGGGGCTGGAGGCCGAACGTCTCGATGCATCGCAGCAGTACGGCCGAACCATCAGCGATCGGGCCGTGCTGGTGGCCAGGCTGGATACCATTGCTCGTTACGTACGTGCTGCGCCGATGCTGGCGGATATGCGCCGCAAGATTGCCCGGCTGGATCAGCTGCCGGACATCACCTCCCCAGCCCGGACATGGACGGGAAGTGTCACCGAACTAATCGATGACGATGCCAGCCTCAGAACGCGACTGTCCGCAAACATCGATGAGGTCGAGCGGCTGTCGGCAAAAGTCACTGCGGTCGACGAGGACGAACGGATCCTGTCGATTTCCGAACGCATTCGCAGCCTGGCGGAGGGCAAGGTGCGCCATACCGCGGCTGGCTTTGACTTGCCCACTCGCAGGATGGGGCTGCAAATCCTCAACAACACCGTGGCAAGCTGCCTTGCCGCCTTGGGCCGGTCTTCCGAGCCGGATCCTGCCGCACTGCTTCTGCCTACCGTCACAGTTGGCGTCGTTCGCGCTATGGTCGAGCAGAGGTCCGGTATTGCTACGGGCGCGCGCGCCGCCCGCGACGAGGCGGCGGCAGCACTCGATGCGTTGCAGGTGGCAAGGCAGCGGGTCGGCGAGGAAAGGGCGGTGCCCGAACCCGCCAGGGCAAGGCTGGGCTCGGCTTTGTCGAAAGCGCGAGCAAGCGGACACAAGGCAGAGATCAAGACGGCTCGCGAGGCGGGAGATGCGGGAACAATCCGATGGAAGGCATCGCTGGCTCGCTTGCGTCCATGGAACGGAGATGCCCTCGCTCTCGTCAACGTTGCGGTTCCGAGCGCCGGGCAGATTGCCGCCTGGAAGACAGTAGCGTCAGTACTGGCAAGGAACACCGCGGTACTTGCCGAACGCCTCGCCGAATACGAGGGCCACCATGCAATGCTCGCCGCACGATTGGATGCCCTTCGAGCCTCGGTCGACGTTGTCGACGATGAAGCGGCTGCCGCCATCCGCCGTCTCCGCGATGATGCGTGGGCAACGCACCGCGCAGTGTTGACTGGTGACACCGCTGACGATTTCGCCGTGGCACTGACGCGCGATGACGTTGCCAGCGCAGGCCGGCTGGCCGGCGCGGCGGATCTGGCCGAGATCCGGGCAATGACGCGTGCCCTGGCCGAGGCCACGGCCAACCTGTCACGAAACGGCATCCAAAGCCAACAGCTCGTCAAGGATGCGGATACCCAATTGTTGGAAATCCGTGTGGCCGCCAGCGACCTCCTCGGAGAAGCCCTGGAACCTTCGTCTGAGCGCCTGATCGAAAGGATCGAGGATCAGATCGAGGCGCGCAGCGATGCGCTCGCTGCCTGGGAGCAGATCGAACTTGCTCGCTTGAAAGCCGAGCGAGCCGCTGACGCCGGCGAGCAGATACACTTGGAAATGAGAGCGGCGCTGGAAAGTGTCGGCATAGTATCAGAGCCCGGCGACACCCTCGAAGCAATCATGGCCATCGCGGAGCTGTTTCTGGACCGGCAGCGCAAGGTGGACGCCGAGTATGCCGAGGCGCTCAGGATGGTGAGTTCCAAAGAAGAGGATCTAGCTGCCCGACGGGTTGCGGTAGGGGTGGCGGAGCGTCGCGAGGAGGAATGGCTGGCCGGCATTACCGAAGCGCTCAAGGGAACGTGGCTCGAAAGCGGTCTGTCCGCGTCAGGCGTTGGCGCTGTGCTCGATCAATTGGCCGAACTGTCAAGAAGCCTGCAGGAGCGGGAGGATCTGCAGCTGCGTATCGACAAGATGGAGGCCGACAGGGCCAATTTTCTGGTCGAGGTCATCGCCGTTGCGGTCGAAGCCGACGAGCCGACGAAGGATGGCGAGCCGGAGCAGTTGGCCACCCGCCTTGCCGAGCGCCTGGAGCGTGCCGAGCGGACACGTGAAACGAAGGCAAGCCTCGGCAACGAGCTGAAGCGCCTCAAGGAGGCGCGCGAAATCCTCGACACCGAGATTTCGGCACACGAACGCCGCAAGAATGAAGTGCTGGGCGTCTTTGGCGTCGCCACTCTGTCCGAGGTAGTCGAACGCGACGAGCTGCTGCGTGAGCGCGACGGCTTGCGCACTACCGTCGCCGAACTTGAGGAACGGGTAGTGGCGGAACTCGCAGTCGATGGATTCGACCAGGCACGCTCGATCCTGGAAGCGATCGATTTCGACAACCTCGCGGTCGAGAAGGCTGAGGGCGAGCAGCGGCTTCGCCAGTTCGTTGAAATCATCCAGCAACAGCTGATCCGACAGACCCGCGCGGCAGACAAGTTGGACGCCATCGGCGGTGACAGCGCGGTTGCCCGCCTGGATGCCGAACGGCGCACAACCCTGTTGGAAATCGAGGAGAAGGCCGTTCGCTACATTGAGCTGAAACTTGGTATCATGTCGGCTGGAAATGCTTTGCGGATCTACCGTGAGAACCACCGTTCGGGGATGATGGCGCGTGCATCAGACGCATTCAAGCTAATGACCCGTGGGCAGTATTCAGGCCTTACAACCCAGCCCGTCAAAGGCGAGGAGGTTCTCATCGCGGTGCAGCGCGACGGGCAATCCAAGCTCGCTGAAGCGCTTTCGAAGGGCGCGCGCTTTCAGCTCTACCTAGCACTGAGGCTCGCCGGTTATTACGAGTTCGCCCAATTCCGGCCCTCGGTTCCCTTCATCGCCGACGACATCATGGAAACCTTTGACCATATTCGCTCGGAGGAAGTTTTTAGATTGTTTGGGGAGATGGCGAACACAGGTCAGGTCATCTATCTCACGCACCACAAGCACCTATGTGAAATCGCCAAGGCTGTTGTGCCACAATCTACCATTCACCAGCTGGATTAGGCTCGATTAGAATTCGCGTCAAAACGGTTCAACTAACCAACTCGGCTGACATAGGAACCTTCGATCGAATCCATCATGACGTCCCATAGAGGCTGAGAAATGCCTATTTTGTTCTGCAATGTTGCGTGGATGAACGACTACTCCGGGCGGAGCGCGGATGACCCGCCTCTCGGTGGCGGGGCGGGGCATTTCGAGTAAGCAATTATTGCGCCGAAGAATGCAACTTTGTTGCAGCCAATGACGGGTACGTTTACAGCGCTTCGAGACGATTAAGGGCGAATTGGATCGGCAGGTGCGCCCACAATACGGGTTCAGTTCAAGGGGCGTAACCCGCCCAGCACTACAAGGATAAGATCAGGTCGTTCAGGGCTAGGACGCTCGCCGAAATGCATTCGTGCTGCCCCGGACGGATAGGCACCGTGTCAAAGGGTGAGTGGCCAGGCAAGCTGATGGTATGCGAACGATACGACAGATCGATCCGCCAGAGCATTCGTCAAGAGAGTAAAGGCATTATCGAAGGCGAGCCAGTCGCTCCCGTCGGGGCATCGCCCGCAAGCGGAGGATCGCGCCGCGCCGTGCATGCGATTGGACCTCTCGTCCCGCTGCGCTGCTGAGATCTCTCCTGTCAGGCGATCTAGGTTCCGCGCTTCGGGCCGAGCAGGAAAACTATGAGGGCAGCGACGAACGTGGCAACAGCGCTGTAGGCAATGGCGCTGGCGATCCCCGCATTCTCCACCAATAGCCCGCCGAAAATCGCGCCGGCTGCGATTGCCACTTGGAATGCTACGACCATCAGCACACCGGCGCTTTCGGCCTGCTCGGGAACGGCCCGCCGCACCATCCACGTCTGTAATCCTACCGGCACCGCGCCGAAGGCAAAGCCCCACGCGCCAACCGCAATCCCCGAGGCGAAGGCCGATGCTCCCGCCGTCAGTAGCGAAACAGCCGCTATCCCTATGAGCAGCGGTGCAAGGGCCGCGACTGCCTTGAGACTGTACTCGGCCAGAACCCCGCCGGCCAAATTGCCGAAGAATCCGCCGATGCCAAAAGCAAGCAACACAAGCGAGATCGTCTCGACGTCAAGCGCGGGAATCTTTTCGAGGAAGGCGCGGATATAGGTGATTCCGGCGAAGTGGCCGGAAGCGACCAGCAGGATGACAAAAAGCGCAACCTTGACCATCGGAATCTTTGCCACATCCAGCAGGCTGCGGACGCTAGTCACTCCAATCGGAGGCAGTCTCGGAATGGTTATGAGCTGCACGAGCAGTGTAGCGACACCGCCGGCTGCAGCGAGCATGAAGGCGCTTCGCCATCCCCAGATATCGCTGACATAAGCGCCGATTGGAGCTGCGCAGACGGTAGCTACGGAAACGCCGGTGAGGATGATCGACATAGCGCGAGGCAGGAGGTGGCTTGGAACGAGCCGCATCGCCAGTGCTGCCGACATCGACCAGAAGCCTCCGAGCGCTATGCCGAGCACGACGCGTGCAGTCAGGAGAACCGCCAGCGACCACGCGCCGGCCGCCAGAACGTCCGACAGGATCAGCAGCAGCGTCATGGTCCACATGACGGTCCTGCGGTCCAGGCGCTTTGTGATGATGGCCACCGTCGGCGCCGAGATCGCCCCGACGATAGCTGTCGCCGTCATCGCCTGTCCAGCCGCTCCCTCGCTGATAGCGAGATCATGCGCGAGGGGCGTGAGCAGGCTGACAGGCAGAAACTCTGCCGTGACCAGCCCGAAGGTGCCCAAGGAAAGCGAAATGATGGCACCCCATGCGGGACCAGACGGTGGGACAGGCTTTTCTGGGTCGTGCAGAACAGCGTTCATGACGCCTGCTGCGGATCGGGTCATGAACGAAGTCTCCACTTTGATGCAATGCAACGTGATGTAGGCTGCCTTGACCCAAATCTAAAAACACAAGCGCATTTCCCGGCGGCGTTGCACTGAGGAGGGGATGTTCATTGCTTCGCGATACTTTGTGACGGTGCGGCGCGCAACATCAATGCCGGTTTCCTTCAGCCGGACAGCGATGTCCTCGTCGGAAAGCACGTCGCCGGGAGATTCTGCGGCAATGATCGCTTTGATCCGATGCCGGACAGCTTCGGCGGAGTGCGCATCGCCGCCTTGGCAGGACGCGATCGCGACGGTGAAAAAATACTTCAGTTCAAAAACTCCGCGCGGGGTAAGCATGTACTTGTTCGAGGTCACCCGGCTTACCGTCGACTCGTGCACGTCGATCGCGTCAGCGACGGTTCTAAGATTGAGAGGCCGCAGGTGGGCGACGCCATGTTCCAAAAAGGCATCCTGCTGACGCACGATTTCAGCCGCAACCTTAACAATCGTCTTGGCGCGCTGATCGAGGCTGCGGATTAGCCAGTTCGCGTTTTGCAAGCATTCGTCGAGAAATGCTTGATCTTTCGAATTTTGGGCAGTCTGACGCGTGACTTCGGCATAGTAGGTTTGGTTGATCAGCAGCTTCGGCAGCGTGGCGGGATCAAGTTCGATCTGCCACCCGCCTTGCGGCGAGGGCGTGACCCAGACGTCGGGTATGATTGATTCAGACGCACCGGATTCGAATCTGTTCCCAGGCTTTGGATCGAGCGCACGAACCTCATGCATCATGTCGAGAAGGTCTTCTTCATCGACGCCGCAATGCTGCTTCAGCGCCTCAAAATCGCGTCGCGCAAGCATTTCAAGATGGGCAACCAAAGCTGCCATTGCCGGGTCGAGCCGGTTTCGCTGGCGCAACTGAATCTCGAGGCATTCTCTGAGACTTCGCGCAAAAACTCCCGGTGGATCAAATTGTTGCAAGGTTCCGAGAACCCGTTCCACAACAGCCTCATGGACATTTAGGCTCTGGGCCAGCTCCAAAAGGTTCGCCCGAAGGTAGCCAGTGTCTTCCAGATCGGCGGCAAGCTGGCCAGCGATCAGCCGCTCCTGTGGTGTGAACGCAGTGAGGGCGATCTGACGAGCGACATGGTCGTGCAATGTTTCGGCGAGTGTGGCAAACTCGTCGAGGGAAGGGCCATTGCCCGGCGGGTTGTTGGTCGTGTTGCGAAGTGATTTCCATTGCCCGAGCCGTTCAGGCGACCCTGCCCCGGTCGGACCTTCAACGGCGTTTGCCCCAAAGCCGACAGGCTGATCCGCTCCCGAAATCGAAGCATCGTCAAAAGGCCCGCCATCGTTTGACGCAGATTCCAAGAGCGGGTTCTTCTCGATTTCCCCCTCCACGAACTGATGCAGTTCGGTATGCGCCAGTTGCAGCAAGCGAATCGACTCAATGAGTTGAGGCGATGCGACGATGGATTGCTTCTGGCGCTGAAACAGGCTTGCTGAAGATTGCATGGTGTGTGCGATAATCCCGTCGAGGAGCCTCTTGGGGCCTGCAATGGCGCCAGTGAGACGTTTTCTAGGTCATGCGGCGGCTTTCAGCGTTTCGAGAACGTTTTGCGGGGATGAGACGCCATACGGGTCGGCCTCGCAGTTGTCGGAGAAACCTTCCTCCTCGAACCAGTGCTCCACCACGCCATTGTTGATCAGGGCGGCGTAGCGCCATGAGCGCATCCCGAATCCGAGATTGTCCTTGGCAACCAGCATGCCCATCTTGCGTGTGAACTCGCCTGAGCCATCGGGGATGAGCTGGACCTGCTTCAGGCCCAAGGACTTCCCCCACGCATTCATGACAAAGGCATCGTTGACTGAGAGGCAGTAAATCGCGTCAATTCCCTGCTTCGCAAACTCATCATAGAGCTCTTCGAACTTGGGCAATTGGTAGGTCGAGCAGGTCGGGGTGAAGGCGCCAGGCAGCGAGAACAGGATGACCCGCTTGCCGGCAAAGTAGTCGTCAGATGTTTTTTCTTGCCAGCGATATGGATTTGGCCCCTGGACTGACTTATCGTGAACACGCGTGAGAAAGGTGACGAAGGGAACTTTGTTTCGAACTGTCATCAAGTTGCTCCTGAAGAAGACTGCGCTGAATTCTGGCAGAGGCTGGCGCAATACCGGGTAAAGGCTCGTATCCCCGGCACGGAATGAGGGCCTCGCGGCTCGCAACCTCCTTTTTTTCCCTCCCGACGTACGGGAACGTCCTGGCTGCTGGCCTTTCCCATCCGAACGCAATCGATCTGAGCGAGCTGGACACCGTCGAGCATCTTGCTTTCCACGGCTATGGCGCCGGAAGCGGGATCGGTCACTAGCGATAGTGCGTTTGGAAAAAGGATAGCGGCCGGAAGGAGCCAATATCGCAAAGCATGTGGGGGCCTGAAATGTCACTTCACGCAACAGACCCGCGTCACTGGACTCCGCGTCACTGGACTGGTTCAGCATGTTGTCGATATGTGGCAGTGACCCGCCGGCCTTGGCTTGGGTGACGACCCTTTGACAAGGCTTTTCGGCACTCACATGCTGAACAGAACCGGCAAACCGCATTTGCGCGCGCGGCCCGTGTTGGCGCGCCGGCATCGGACCAGCCATGCGCAAAGCGGCCACCCAGAACGGACTTCCGGAGGAGACGATGCCCCGATGTTCAGCTGGAAGGGGCACCGTCTCCTCAGGCCACGGTCTAGAGCTTCGCGTATCGGGCATGGCACAAGTCGCTTTCATCGTGATTTGATGGTGCTCTAACCAGGAGCAGCAAGCGGCGTGCCATTTGGAATAGAGGTGCCGTTGGACCGCCCCCTTTCTTCTCGGAGGCCGTGTCTTGGAAGATCGGGCGCGCGCTATAACCGCCTCGTCACATAGGCAACAACGATGCTGTGTGGTGCGGATATTCGGCGCTTCGGCCCCGGCTGGGCAAAGAAGACCGGAAGCCGAGCCGATGCACTACCTGAGGCTGGCGGGCACTCCAGTCATTCCGTAGCGTGTGCCGCTAGCATTCATGGGTGCGCAGGCACCGCGAACACGCGCCTGTCGCGGCAACATGAGCGCGCGCTCTTGGGCAAGCGCCTTGGCCCCGTGAGGATCGAATTCCCCAATCGTGTCTGTTTGCCGCCCTCTTATGTTCGAAACTGGACCAGAATGTCGCAAGCCCGACCTAAAGGTCGCCGAGGCGTTCTGTCCGACACTGTTCGGTCGCCTTTGTTGGCCCGCGACACCGGCCTATTTCGCCTAGCTCTTCTCTGGCCTCAGGCTAAGCCCCTAAAAGCATCACAGATTTTTTTGTTCGGTCGGCCAAATTGGCACGAGTTTTGAAGCCTCTTCGTTGCGGGCCGGGAGCCGCCGACCGACTTTCATTTCGTGGATGGCACGAATGGAACGAAGAAAGAAAAGCAAAATGTCAAATCCGCGTCGGATAGCGTCTATGGGCATGGGGTCCTCGGCGAAACCGCCCTTACCCAACAGCTCGCCGCTCTTGTCGACCCTTGCGCAGGAAATCTTGGCCGGCGGCGAGTCAAAGGCCCACCACACCGACTTTATCCTGACCTCGAAGGTACAGGATAACGTTCTGCATCTCGCCGCGCGTTTGCCTAGGCAGTTAAGCGTTAGCCGATCCTGATAATCGGTCTGCCTTCCGACGACGTCGTCTACATGCCGTCTTAGGTCTTCTCTACCGCAGCGCCCGCCGGTCACCTTCCGCCCTTCCATCGCTATAGAGTGAAGTGCCAGCATGTCCGAACAACCTTTGCCGACGCTGCCGATGTGGCGCGTCGATCACATTGAGCCCTCGCCTGAGATGTTGGCGCTACGGGCCAACGGTCCGATCCACCGCGTGCGCTTCCCGTCCGGGCACGAAGGCTGGTGGGTGACAGGCTATGACGAGGCCCGGGCGGTGTTGTCCGACGCGGCGTTCCGGCCCGCGGGAATGCCGCCGGCGGCATTCACCCCGGATTCGGTGATTCTCGGTTCGCCAGGATGGCTGGTCTCGCACGAGGGGGGCGAGCATACGCGCTTACGCACGATCGTGGCGTCGGCCTTCAGCAACGGCAGGGTGAAGCTGCTCGCGCAGCAGGTCGAGGCGATCGCCGCGCAGTTGTTCGAGACGCTGGCGGCCCAGCCCCAGCCCGCCGATCTGCGGCGCCACCTCTCCTTTCCGCTTCCCGCCATGGTCATTGGCGCGCTGATGGGCGTGCTCTACGAGGATCACGCCTTTTTCGCCGGGCTGTCCGACGAGGTGATGACGCACCAGCATGAAAGCGGCCCGCGAAGCGCGTCGCGCTTGGCCTGGGAAGAACTCCGCGCCTACATTCGCGGCAAGATGCGGGACAAGCGCCAGGATCCGGGCGACAACGTGCTGACGGATCTGCTCGCGGCGGTCGACCAGGGCAAGGCGACCGAGGAAGAGGCGATCGGCCTGGCGGCGGGCATGCTGGTGGCGGGGCACGAGAGCACCGTGGCGCAGATCGAATTCGGCCTGCTGGCCATGTTCCGCCATCCGCAACAGCGCGAACGCCTGGTCGGCGATCCATCCCTGGTGGACAAGGCGGTAGAGGAAATCCTGCGCATGTACCCGCCGGGCGCCGGCTGGGACGGCATCATGCGCTATCCGAGGACCGACGTGACCATCGCGGGCGTGCATGTTCCCGCGGAGAGCAAGGTGCTGGTCGGCCTGCCGGCGACGTCATTCGATCCGCGCCATTTCGACGACCCGGAAATCTTCGATGTCGGACGTGACGAAAACCCGCACCTGGCGTTCTCCTACGGGCCGCACAGCTGCATCGGCTTGGCGCTGGCCAGGCTGGAACTCAAAGCGGTGTTCGGTTCGATCTTCCAGCGCTTTCCCGCGCTGCGCCTGGCGGTGGCGCCCGAAGAACTGGAGTTGCGCAAGGAGATCATCACTGGCGGGTTCGTGGAGTTCCCGGTGCTCTGGTGATGCGCGGACGCCACGAGGAATCGCGATGTCCTCGAATTGGCCCGCGCGACTGCCGCGCGCCGATCAGATCAGCCAACCAACAGGTGACCAAGATGGACGTGCAAGAAACCACGGCAGCATGCCGGGACGCCTTCGCCGAACTGGCGTCGCCAGCGTGCATTCAGGACCCGTACCCATTCATGCGGTGGTTGCGCGAGCACGATCCGGTACATCGCGCGGCGTCGGGCCTCTTTCTGTTGAGCCGCCACGCCGACATCTACTGGGCGCTCAAGGCCACGGGCGATGCTTTTCGGGGGCCGGCACCAGGCGAACTGGCGCGCTATTTCCCGCGTGCGGCGACCAGCCTGTCGCTAAGTCTGCTGGCGTCCACTTTGGCGATGAAGGAACCTCCAACGCATACGCGTCTGCGCCGGCTGATCTCGCGCGATTTCACCATCGGCCAGATCGACAAGCTGAGGCCGACCATCGCTCGCATTGTCGCAGCGCGCCTGGACGGCATGGCGCCCGCACTGGAGCGCGGGGAGGCAGTGGACCTGCATCAGGAATTCGCGCTGGCCTTGCCCATGCTGGTTTTCGGAGAACTGTTCGGCATGCCCCCGGACGACATTCTCGCGCTCGTCACCGGCATCAGCGCCATTCTGGAAGGCCTGAGCCCGCACGCCAGCGATCCGCAGCTCGCCGCGGGGGACGAGGCCAGCGCCAGGGTGCAGGCCTACTTCGGCGACCTCATACAGCGCAAGCGCACCGATTCCCGCCACGACATCGTGTCAATGCTGGTCGGCGCACACGACGACGATGCCGAGACGCTGTCGGATGCGGAATTGATCAGCATGCTCTGGGGCATGCTGCTGGGCGGCTTCGCCACCACTGCTGCGGCCATCGGCCATGCTGTCCTGGCGATGCTGGCGTATCCCGAACAGCGGCACTGGCTGAAGGGAGATGCCGTGGGGGTGAAGGCATTCGTCGAAGAAGCCCTACGCTACGACGCGCCCGCCATGTTCAGCTCCATTCCGCGTATCGCCCAGCGCGACATCGAAATGGGCGGCGTGGTGATCCCGAAGAACGCGGACGTGCGCGTGCTGATCGCGGCCGGCAATCGCGACCCGGACGCCTTCGCCGATCCCGATCGCTTCGATCCCGTGCGGTTCTGCGGCACCAGTCCTGGCATGTCGATCGACGGGAAGATCATGCTGACCTTCGGCCACGGCATCCACTTCTGCCTTGGTGCGCAACTGGCCCGGGTGCAGTTGGCCGAAAGCCTGCCGCGGATCCAGGCGCGCTTCCCCACGCTGGCATTGGCCGAGCAGCCGACCCGGGAGCCCTCCGCGTTCCTTAGGACGTTCCGCGCGCTGCCGGTGCGGCTGCATGGGCAGGAGGGATGAGATGCGCGTCGTGGTCGATCAGGATCTGTGCGGAACTACCGGGCAGTGCGTGCTGACGCTGCCGGGCACCTTTCGCCAGCGCGAACCGGACGGCGTGGCCGAAGTGTGCGTGGCGACGGTCCCGCCGGCGCTGCACGCCGCCGTGCGGCTTGTGGCCAACCAGTGCCCGGTCGCCGCCATTCGGGTGATCGAAAGCGACGCCGGCCATGACGAGAGCGCCAGTGCCGACCCTGCGCCTTCTCCGGCGCAGGCCGAGCGGCATGCTGCGAAAGACCAATGCAATTCAGGAGACACGATGGCAAGGTTTAAAGGCAAGGTGGCCGTGGTGACCGGCGCCGGCGCCGGCATGGGCAAGGCATGCGCTCTCGCCATCGCGCGCGGGGGCGGCAGAGTGGTGGTGGCCGACATTGATGGCTCGGCGGCCATCGCCTGCACCGCGCAGATCGCGGCCGAAGCAGGCCACGCGCTGCCCATAGCCATGGATATCGCCGATGAGCAGGCGGTGGCAGCGCTGTTCGAGACGGCGGAGCGGCACTTCGGGGGGGTCGACCTGCTGGTGAACAATGCGAGCGCCATGCATCTGACCCCGCGCGACCGCGCGATCCTCGACCTGGACCTGGCAGTCTGGGACCAGACCATGGCGACCAATCTGCGCGGCACGCTGCTCTGCTGCCGGCAGGCTATCCCACGGATGATCGCCCGCGGCGGTGGCGCGATCGTCAACATGTCGTCGTGCCAGGGCCTAAGCGGTGACACGGCGCAGACGTCCTACGCCGCGTCGAAGGCGGCGATGAACATGCTCTCGGCTTCGCTCGCCACCCAGTACGGTCATGCGCAGATCCGCTGCAACGCGGTTGCGCCGGGTCTTATCATGACCGAGCGTCTCCTCGCCAAGCTGGACGAGTGCATGCAACGCCATCTGCGCCGGCACCAGCTCCTGCAGCGCGTCGGCCGCCCCGAGGACGTGGCCGCGCTCGTGGCGTTCCTGCTCTCCGACGATGCTGCGTTCATCACCGGCCAGGTCGTGTGCATCGATGGCGGCATGCTGGCGCATGTGCCGACATACGCCGACGGTGGCAACAGCTGCGCCGCGCGCCCTGCCCGCGACACCGAATCGGCGACGGCGGCGCGCTGCTGATGGACATACTGCTCAACCCACTCAACCGTCGGCACCGGCTGCGATGCGACATCCCGGTCATGCCCGGCGCTTTCCCCCTAGTCGGGCATCTTCCCGCCATTGTCTGCGACCTGCCGCGCCTGCTGCAGCGCGCAGAACGGACGCTGGGCAGCCACTTCTGGCTGGATTTCGGCCCCGCCGGGCATCTGATGACCTGCCTGGATCCGGATGCATTCGCACTGCTCAAGCACAAGGACGTGTCCTCGGCGCTGATCGAAGAGATCGCGCCCGAATTGCTTGGCGGAACGCTGGTTGCCCTGGACGGCGGCGCGCACCGGCAGGCGCGCGATGCCATCAAGGCAGCCTTCTTGCCCAAGGGGCTGACCCAGGCCGGGATCGGCGACCTGTTCGCGCCCGTCATCCAGGCGCGGGTGCTGGCGTGGCGCGCCCGCGGCCAGGTACCCATCCTGCGCGAAACCGGCGACCTGATGCTGAAGCTCATCTTCAGCCTCATGGGAATCCCCGCGCAGGACCTGCCGGGATGGCATCGCAAGTACCGGCAATTGCTGCAGTTGATCGTCGCGCCACCGGTCGACCTGCCCGGACTGCCTTTGCGGCGCGGCCGCGCCGCCCGCGACTGGATCGACGTGCAGTTGCGCCGGTTCGTCCGCGACGCGCGCGCGCATGCCGCGCGCACCGGGTTGATCAAAGACATGGTGAGCGCCTTCGACCGCAGCGACGGTCCGCTCTCCGATGACGTCCTGGTCGCGAATATTCGCTTGCTGCTGCTTGCCGGTCACGACACCACTGCCTCGACAATGGCCTGGATTGTAATCGAGCTGGCGCGGCAGCCTGTGCTGTGGGACGCCCTGGTTGAGGAGGCGCAACGCGTGGGCGCGGTGCCGACCCGGCACGCGGACCTGGCGCAGTGTCCGGTCGCCGAGGCGCTGTTCCGCGAGACACTGCGCCTGCATCCGGCGACCACGCTCCTGCCGCGTCGCGCGCTGCAGGAATTGCAACTCGGCCAACGGCGCATTCCCGCGGGCACCCATCTGTGCATCCCGCTGCTGCATTTCTCGACCTCGGCGCTGCTGCACGAGGCGCCTGATCAGTTCCGCATGGCGCGGTGGCTGCTACGCACGGAGCCGATCCGGCCCGTGGACATGCTGCAGTTCGGTACCGGCCCACACGTCTGCATCGGCTACCACCTGGTATGGCTGGAAATGGTGCAGTTCTGCATCGCCTTGGCGCTGACCATGCACAAGGCCGGGGTGCGGCCGCAGTTGCTGAGCGACGTCGAAAAAGGCCGGCGCTATTACCCGACCGCACATCCGTCCATGGCAATCCGCATAGGCTTCTCATGAGCTGGCATCGCATGCCCCGTCTGGCAAGGCAGCGGCGCCGGCGGGGCGCGGCATTGCTGCACTCAGCGCACGCACTCGTGTGACGACTTGCGCTCGCCGTGGCCGTCTCAGCTACAAGGACATGAACAACATGCAAACCGGTTCCACAATACACGACGACCGAACTGGCGTTTCCGCATTCGGCGGGTTGGGCGCGCAGGCGCGCGGCGCATCTGGCGGGCTGCTCCCGGAGATCTGGATGCAGGACGGCGCAAAGCGGGTCGAACAGGCGCTGGCGCGTCTGCTCTGCGCCGAAGACGACGGTAAGACAGAGCTGATGGCAGCCATGCGCTACGCCACCTTGCATGGCGGGAAGCGCACCAGAGCCTTGCTCTGTCTGGCTGCCGGCGCACTGGCGGGCACGCCGGCGCACATGCTCGACGACGTCGGTGCCGCCATCGAGATGATGCACGCCTGTACCCTGGTCCACGACGACCTGCCCGCGATGGACGACGACGTGCTTCGCCGCGGCCTTCCGACCGTGCACGTAAAGTTCGGCGAAGCCACTGCGATCCTGGTCGGCGATGCGCTGCAGGCCCACGCCTTCCTGACGCTGGCGAGCCTGGATGCGCCGGGCGACAATCGTATTGCGCTCGTGCGCGAACTGGCTCAGGCGGTGTCCGCCGAGGGTGCCGCAGGCGGGCAGGCCATGGATCTGTCGCTGGTCGGAAAGCACGCTGGGCTGGACAGGATCCTGGCGATGCACCGGATGAAAACCGGAGCGCTAGTGCGCGCGTCGGTTCGCATGGGCGCGCTATACTCCATCACGGAGGATGCCGCGCACGCTGCGCTGTACTGTGCGCTCGATCGCTACACCGCCTGTTTTGGCCTGGCGTTGCAGGTGGCCGACGACATTCTCGACGCGACGGCGAATACCGCGACTCTTGGCAAGACCCCCGGCAAGGACGCGGCCGCGCAGAAGCCGACCTGCGCGTCGATCATGGGGCTGCAGGCAGCGCGCCAGTTCGCCCTGTATTTGTTGCACGACGCCGGGGAGGCCATCGCCCCTCTGGGGCCGCGTGCGGAAGGGTTGGCGCAGATGCTGCAGCGGGCCAACGTCTATCTGTCCGCGCCATACGCATGAGCGCGCATATCCGTAAGGACTCGTCGCTGTGCTGCTGCGATCCGCCGACGGGCGCTGCATGCCGCACTGTGTCCGTGTCGGCGGCGACGTGCGCGGCGTCTGCCCGTTTCTGTTCTCATTAGCCCTCTGCAGAAGGAACATCCCGCGTGAACGCGCTGTCCGAACAGATCCTTTCCGAATTGCGCCACCTGCTGAGCGAGATGAGCGACGGCGGCAGCGTCGGTCCGTCCGTATACGACACGGCGCGAGCTCTGCAGTTCGACGGCAACGTCACCGGTCGGCACGACGCATACGCGTGGCTCATCGCGCAGCAACAGGCCGATGGCGGATGGGGAAGTGCGGACTTCCCGCTGTTTCGCCATGCGCCAACGTGGGCGGCGTTGCTGGCATTGCAGCGTGCCGATGCTCTTCCCAGGGCTGCCGACGCAGTCCAGGCTGCAACCCGGTTCATCGAGCGCCAGCCCGATCCCTACGCGCATGCGGTGCCGGAGGACGCGCCCATCGGCGCGGAGCTGATCCTGCCGCAGTTGTGCGACGAGGCCGCATCCTTGCTGGGCGGCTTGTCGTTTTCGCGCCACCCGGCGCTGTTGCCGTTGCGGCAAGCACGCCTGGTCAAGCTGGGGGCTGTGGCGACGTTGCCGAGCGGCCATCCGTTGCTGCACTCCTGGGAAGCCTGGGGGACGTCGCCGGCCACCGCATGCCCGGACGACGACGGCAGCATCGGCATCAGTCCGGCGGCCACCGCCGCCTGGCGTGCGCACGCCGTGACACAGAGAAGAACGCCGCACGTCGGGCGCACGGGCGGGTATCTGCTGGCGGCATCGCGGGCGACGCGCACCGGCATCGAAGGTGTCGTTCCCAACGTCTGGCCAATCAATGTGTTCGAGCCATGCTGGTCGCTGTACACCCTGCATCTGGGCGGTCTGTTCGCGCATCCCGCGCTCGCCGAGGCGGTGCAAGTGATCATCGCGCAGCTCGACGCCCGCCTCGGCGTGCGCGGTCTAGGCCCTGCCTTGCACTTCGCGGCCGATGCGGACGACACCGCCGTTGCGTTGTGCGTCCTTCGCCTTGCAGGCCGCGACCCGGCGGCCGACGCGTTGCGCCAGTTCGAAACCGGCGAGCTCTTCGTCACCTTCCCCGGCGAGCGCAATGCCTCGGTGTCGACCAACATCCATGCCCTGCATGCGTTGCGAATGTTGGGAAAACCCGCCGCCGGCACCAGCGCCTACGTCGAGGCCAATCGCAACCCGCACGGTATATGGGACAACGAAAAATGGCACGTTTCCTGGCTGTATCCCACCGCGCATGCGGTCGCTGCGCTGGCGCAAGGCAAGCCGCAGTGGCGCGACGAGCGCGCGCTGGCAGCGCTGCTGCAGACGCAGCGCGACGACGGCGGCTGGGGCGCCGGTCGCGCGTCCACATTCGAGGAAACCGCCTATGCGCTGTTCGCGTTGCACGTGATAGACGGGACCGAACAGCCGGCAGGGCGACGGCGCATCGCGCAGGCGGTGGCGCGCGCGCTGAAGTGGATGCTCGCCCGCCACGCAGCCCATGCATTACCCCAGACGCCGCTGTGGATCGGAAAGGAACTGTATTGCCCCACCCGGGTGGTGCGCGTGGCCGAACTAGCCGGGTTGTGGCTGGCGCTTCGTTGGGGGCGGCGCGTCTCGGCCGAGGGAGCAGGAGGGGGGCCATGATCCCGGCCGATCGCGCGCTGCAGCATGTGCTAGAGTGGGGGCGTTCCCTGACCGGGTTCGCCGACGAGCATGCCGTGGAAGCAGTCCGGGGCGGCCAGTACATCCTGCAGCGCATCCAGCCGAGCCTGCGCGACACCAGCGCCCGCACCGGCCGCGATCCGCTGGACGAAACGCTGATCGTGGCGTTCTATCGCGAACTGGCGCTGCTGTTCTGGCTGGACGATTGCAACGACCTTGACCTGATCGCGCCGGAGCAGCTCGCCGCGGTGGAGCAGGCGCTGGGGCAGGGCCTGGCGTGCGCGCTACCAGGATTCGAGGGCTGTGCTGTGCTGCGCGCTTCGCTCGCCGCGCTCGCCTACGATCGTCGCGACTATGCCCAGCTTCTCGAGGATACCCGGTGCTACTGCGCGGCGCTGCGCGCCGGACACGCGCAGGCGGTAGGGGCAGAGCGCTGGTCCTACGCCGAGTACTTGCAGAACGGCGTGGATTCGATCGCCTACACGAACGTGTTCTGTTGCCTGTCGTTGCTGTGGGGGCTGGACATGGCGACCTTGCGCGCGCATCCGGCGTTTCGCCAGGTCCTGCGGCTCATCTCCGCGATAGGGCGCTTGCAGAACGATCTGCATGGACGCGAAAAGGATAGGTCGGCCGGCGAGGGAGACAACGCGGCGATACTGCTGCTGCAGCGCTATCCGGCCATGCCTGTCGTGGAGTTCCTCACCGACGAGCTGGCCGGCCACACACGCATGCTGCACCGGGTGATGGCGCAAGAACGCTTTCCCCCGCCGTGGGGACCGTTGATCGAAGCCATGGCGGCCATCCGCGCGCAGTACTACCAGACCTCAAACAGCCGGTACCGCAGCGACGCTGCGGGCGGACGCCAGCGTGCGCCGGCCTGAACGCGCGGAAAACGGCGGCGTGCGCGCGCTGCCGTCGGTCCGATCCGACTCAACGCCGTCGCCCGATGACGCGGATGGAGCGAGCATCAGCGACACCAAGTTGAGCCGGCGCAAGGACGACCATCTGGACATAGTGCTGGATCGGCCAACGGCACGGGCCAAGGCCGCTGGCTGGGCGTACATTCGTTTCGAACACTGCGCATTGCCCGAGTTGGACCTGACGCAGATCGACCTCAGCGCCTCGCTGCTGGGCAAGACCATGCGCGCGCCTCTGCTGATCAGCTCCATGACCGGCGGCATGCCACGCGCCGAGGCCATTAACCGCCATCTGAGCGAGGCAGCGCAAGCCTTGGGGATCGCCATGTGCGTCGGTTCGCAGCGCGTGAGCCTGCAATCCCGCAACTCCCAGGGGCTGACGCGCGCGCTGCGCCGCCTGGCCCCGGACGTTCCCTTGCTGGCCAATATCGGCGCCGCGCAACTGCGCGAGGCCGACGGCCTGGACCTCGCGCGCCGGGCGGTGGATGCACTAGAGGCCGATGGACTCATTGTCCATCTCAATCCGCTGCAGGAAGCGGTACAGCCGGAGGGCGACCGCGACTGGCGCGGCGTCCTGGCCCAGATCGCTCGCGCCGCACGTAGCGTCGGCGTGCCGATCGTGGCCAAGGAAGTGGGGTCGGGCCTCTCTGCCTCGGTGGCTTGTGCGCTCGTTCAGGCGGGCGTGGCGGTGATCGATGTCGCCGGCGCCGGCGGCACCAGTTGGGCCGCAGTGGAGGGCGAGCGGACCCCCGATGCCGCCGACCGTACAGTTGCGATGGCGTTCGCCGATTGGGGGATCCCGACCCCGGCCAGCGTGCAGGCGGTACGTCGGGCGCTGCCAGCGGTGAAGCTGATCGCGTCGGGCGGGGTCAGCGACGGCGTCGACGTGGCCAAGGCTATCCGCCTCGGCGCGGACATCGCCGGGCAGGCAGCCGGCGTGCTGCGCGCGGCTACGGTATCCACCGAGGCCGTTGTCGCGCATTTCGAGATCGTCATCCGCCAGTTGGCCGTCGCCTGCTTCTGCACCGGCTCGGCTGATCTGGCGGCGTTGCGCCAGGCCCGCTTATTGCCCTCGGCCCATCTGCCCGCCGGTTGATGCCGGCGTAGCCCGCAGGTGGCGGCGGGCGCATAGCCTTACTGAGTGAGAAAGTCTCGGAAGCGGGGACGCGCTGGTCACGGGGTTGTTCGGGTGCTGCTTCGTGATCGGGGAGGCACCCCGCCATGCCCCGAACGGACAGCCGAGAGTAAAGCGGTATTCGACGGCTATGTCGATGCTTGATCAGGGTGGTCACGCCGATCGAGCCGAGCCCCTGAAAGGGCCGGAACACCAGGTGCGGCGGGAGACCGGCAGGAGCAGATGGTGCAAATCCATTGCAATGAAGGAGTATTCCTGCAAGCAACGGAGAAGGTAAGTCAGCCTCAATCCCTTGTGTTTGCTTGGTGTTATGCAAATTAGGCACCGATCCACATTGCCCCGGTAGTGTGCTGAGAGTTCTGCAAATTCGCTGAGAGGGGGCGGTCATGGCAGGCTGGTGATTGTTCACGTCACCTGATTCCCGCGAAGGAACGCCACCATGACCAAGACTGAAGTTAAGACCGCCAGCGCTGCCGTCAAAGACATTTTGCTTTCGAACCCGGATGGATTGCACGAAGTGCTCCGTGCGGTGATGCAGGAGGTGCTTGAGGCCGAGATGGACGAGGCGCTGGGTGCCTCGAAGAGCGAGCGCACGCCCGAACGGCTTGGCTATCGCTCGGGCTATTACGGCCGTACCCTTGTGACGCGGGTCGGCAAGCTCGAGCTGCGGGTTCCGCAGGACCGGGCCGGGCGCTTCTCCACCGAGCTGTTCGAGCGCTACCAGCGTTCCGAGCGGGCCTTGGTGGCGACACTGGCGGAGATGTATGTCCAGGGCGTGTCGACCCGCAAGGTGAAGGCGATCACGGAAGAACTGTGCGGCCATGCCTTCTCGGCCTCGTCGATCTCGGCCATCAACAAGCGGCTGGACGAGAGCCTCGCTGCCTTGCCAGGCTAGAGGCGCATGGATCGGCTTGATCGGGGCGTTGGGCGCGGTCGTCATGAAGCCGTAAAGCTCGAAATCGCCGGCGCCGTCCTTGACCTTGCGCACCCCATGCCATGGCGTCCAGAGGCCAGCGAAGAAGAAAAGCGGCCGGTCCTCATTGAGCGCGAACCAATCCGCTGAATACCTGTCTCAGGGTCCTTATACCGGGTGTTGGGCTGGGCTCCGAGAAACTCGTCACAGGCACCACACAGCGATGCTCAACCCCAACATACTGCTGCCAATGGCCGTATTGTGGGTTGCGGATATTGGTCGTGCCGTAGTCGGCCTTGCCCTTGACCCGTTCGAGCGGTGTCGGCATTCCCCAAAGCAGGTTGGCGACTTCACGTTGCCCGTCTGCCGCATTGCGGACCACCGGACCGGGCTGGTTGGGGGCTGGTTGGGGTAGATGTCGATGGACGGTTCAGGTTGCCTGAGATGGTCGCGCAGAGCCCTGGTGCACTGGCGTATGGCTTCTTGCGACGTGGTGATGTTGTGCAGATTGCACATCTAGGAAGGAGCAACCCCGTTCTTTTTGGCAAGCATGGAAAGGGCTTTTTCCTTGATATCTGCCGCGACCAAAGTCAGAGCTTCGTCGCGATCCTTGAAACTTGCGATCGATGTACCCTTGAGGGTCGCCTGAAAAGACCCGAAGAGCTCTTCCTGCCACAGGCAATTTCTCGCGATCACTGGAATAACAACCGTCGTGTTGTTGGCCTCTCTCTCCATCGCGTGAGTTAGCTCAATCTGGTTGCAATAACGCGAGTTGATAAAGTCAACGCTTATCAGGAGGATGATAATGTCGGCGCTCTCTAGATTGCCCTTGATGGCGTCCGCCCATTTGTCGCCAGTCTCGATTTCGCCATCGTGCCAAGCCTCGACAAGACCAAGTCGGCTCAGCGGCGTAAGGTGCTTTAGAAGGTCAACCTTGATAGCCGCATCTGCATGCGAGTAGGAGATAAACGCCTTGAGAGGCTTGGGACTGGGGCTAGCCGCATTTTGGGGGAGGGACATAGTCCCACCGGGACCTCCTCTTATCAGTCCATTCTTCCTCAGGCGGTCCTTAGTTGTCGTGTAACGTTCTTCTATCCAACCCAGTTTATTGAAAAGGGCTGCGTTCTTAACGCTCACTTTTCCGCCCCCCGACAATTCTCTAACGGCGTCCATAAACCGGTCTTCTAGAGTTCCAACGCGCTTCCGCGATTTTGCCTTGCTTGCCATTTTATGGAGCCCCCCGAATCTAGGTCGACACTTCCAGCGAAAGTCTTTTGCAGTCAAGTCGACGCTGGAAATTAAGCCGGGAAATCCTCTAATTGGGGAGCCGGCTTGTTGCCAGCAATAAACTCGAACGGTGCGTTGCGTCTTTGTGTTAGCTTGTCGGGTCGGAGGTCTAGCCAGCCTGAGTTAGAGCCTTCTCAAGCGCCGGTCTGGACACCTCAAGCTGCGCCTTGTCGCCACCCCATAGTCGTCCCCGACGCTGCGAGCCGTCCAAGGGTTGTCAGCTTTGGTGATGCTGACACGGGGCCTAGCCTACGCGCTTACCGTCATCTCAGCCCCTGTCGGTTATGTCCGCGGCCAGGGCATCGATATTCCGTCGAATTGCTCTCCCAGGTCGCACCGCTCCTTGGCTCATATCGCATTCACGGAAGACTATCTCTGGAACGAGATTAACCGACCCGGGAACGCTCCAGGCCGATCCGAGCTAACCGGTCAATCCAAACAACTTCGAATTACCTTAGCGGGTATTATTATAAAAATGCCCACGGTGCCCCGGTTACAGGCAGCCCGCGAACGCGGGCGAAAGGGTGGACGCCGTCCGAAACAAACCCAATCAGCGCTCCGAAATCACTCGACTCAGCTAAATGAAGGCTGTGCGGCATCTGAAGCAGCCCGTCTCTTTCATAGGACCACCGTCGAGCGCATCGGTGCCGAGGTCAAATAGCCGTTGGCTGAATGTTCTTTCAGTTGGCCGTCTGGCAGCGACGCATGCACTAGGCCTATTACGAAGAAAAGCCGGTGGACGGTGGCCACAGCAGCTGTATGAACCGTGCTCGCCGGCGTGCCTTCGGACGTGGCAACCGCATCGGGTCGAGCCGATCTGGAAGGTGCTGCCGATCGCCCCGTCGAGCTACCACGACCATGTCGCCAAGCGCATCGATCCTTCCCGGCTGTCGGCTCGGGCGAAGCGGGATGAGGCCCTGGCCTTGAAGGATGAGGTCCGACGCGTGTTCGAGGCCAACTTCCGCGTCTACGGAGCAAGGTCTGGGGGGAGTTACAGCGTGAGGGCTCGACGTCGCCCGCTGCACGGTTGCCCCACTGATGAGGGCCATGGGTCTTGAGGGCATCCGCGGCAAGCCGATCCGCACCACAGTGAGCGACAAGGCCGCACCTTGCCCTCTCGATCACGTTGATCGCCAGTTCCATGCCCCGGCGCCGACCATGCTGTGGGTCTCCGACTTGACCTGCGTCGCGACCTGGACGGGCTCCGTCTATGTCGCCTTTGTCATGGACACCTATGCGCGAAGGATCGTCGGCTGGCGGGTTAACCGGACGGCGCATGCCAGCTTCGTTCTGGACGCTCTGGAACAGGCTCTCCATGATCGGCGGCCCGTGCAGGGGGGCAGGCTGATCCATCACAGCGATAGAGGCCGCCCAATACGACTCTATCAGATACACCGAGCGCCTGGCGGAGGCCGGCGTTGAGCCTTCGGTAGGCAGCGTCGGCGACCGACAATGCTCTCGCCGAAACGATCAACGGCCTTTACAAGGCCGAGGTGATCCATCGACGCGGACCATGGCGCAACTTCGAAGCCGTCGAGTTCGGTAGCTCGATTGGGTCGATTGGTTCAACAATCGCCGGCTGCTGGAGGCCATCGGCAACATTCCGCCGGCCGAAGCCGAGGAACGCTACTACGCCATTCTGTATGACCCAGCCATGGCCGCGTGACTCAACGAAACGGCCTCCGGAAAACCCGGTGCGGTTCAGTTTTCGGAGGAACGACGTTGCCGCGCGGCGCTAAAGAGAGAGGAAGATTGATCTCTTTCCATACCATTTTCTTCACATATGATACGTAAACAGATCATCAAAGCATTGAAACTACTCGCTGGATGAGATACCTTTGCGTACCGTCGCGCATTGGAATAGATCGTATAGGTTGCGTTATGGACTCTCAATCGGAAATTCTACGGGAAATCGGTGGGTTTTTCAGGCAGGCGAGGTTGGCCGCTGCGATGACGCAGGAGCAGGTCGCCGATTTGGCGGGTATATCCCGTCCCCGATATCGCGACATCGAAAAGGGAGCCGCAGCCGCGCGTGCGACGACGCTCATGAATATCGCTCGCGCGCTCGGTCTGGAAATGATGCTGGTTCCGCAAGCCATGGTGCCGGCTGTCCAGGCTCTATTGCGTCCGCATGATGATGACGATCGACCCGCCTTTGTTTCTCAACCTGACGATGACGATCATGGCTCCAGTCTTTCGCGCACCTAAGACGATCCCGTCACTGGACGTGCTCTTGAATGCAGTGAAGATCGGCACAATCGTCAGGACGCCGGGCGATTTCAATGCGTTCAACTTCGATGACGCCTACCGCGCGACGGGCGGCTTTCCGGTTCTCAGCCTGTCGTTCCGGGCAGCGACGGGAGGATTGCGGAAAGATCCAAAGCCTCTGGCAAGCGCCTTGCCCGCTTTCTTCGCGAACCTCCTGCCGGAGGAGAAATTGCGGGAGGCGATGGAAAGGCATCACGAAGGCAATGTGCGGCCAGGCAATGATTTCGATCTTTTAGCGGCACTGGGCGCCGATCTGCCGGGAGCCGTACGGGCGTTGCCCAGTGACGGCGCGATAACGGTTTCGAAGGATGGCTCAAAGGATCACCCCAAGGCACGGTTCTCGCTTGCCGGCGTGCAGATGAAGCTGTCGGTCATGAAGAACATTGGAAAAGGCGGCGGCCTTACCTTGCCGATGGACGACGAGCAGGGCCGGTACATTGCCAAGTTCCCTTCGACGGCGTTTCCGGGCGTTTCCGAGAACGAATTCGCCAACCTGGCGCTGGCAGCAGCAATCGGCATGGAGGTTCCTGAATGCGAACTGGTCGAGAAGTCCGATTTTGAGGGCGTTCCCGAAGAATTCAATACGCTGTCGGAGGGCAAGGTCCTTCTCGTCAAACGCTTCGATCGCGGCGCCGGTGGCGAGAGGATACACATCGAGGATTTCGCTCAGGTCTTCGGTGTCTACCCCTCGCGCAAATATGAGGGGGCCGCTTATCACGACATAGCCTTGGCTCTTGGCGTGGCCGTCTCGCCTACGGCGGCTCTCGATTTCGTCCGCCGCCTGGCACTGAGCGTCATCACCGGCAATGGCGACATGCACCTGAAGAATTGGTCTTTGATGTATCCCGGAAACGGCGACAAGCCGGCGCTTGCACCAATCTACGACGTCCTGTCCACTGTGCCATATATTCCCGCCGACGCCATGGCGCTGTCGCTTGGAGGAGAGCGCTCGTTCAAGGCGCTAGCAGCACCGCGATGGAAAGCATTTGCGAACCGCGCAAGGCTTCCGGAGCCGGCAGTCCTAAAGGCAGTGGTCGAGACGGTCAAACTCGTCAACGAGTACTGGTGGCATCTGCCTGAGCGCGACGTTGTCGCAGCGAAAGTGCTCGAGCGGATGGACGAACATGTGAAGGCGATGACGCCGATACTGAACTCCTGCGCCGATAAGTGAGCCGAGTCCCCTCGGGTTGCTGATATAGCGGAACTTTCGATCCGCGGCCCTATGGATGGCTGGATCGAAGGCATGCCAGCGTGGCGCAAGATTCCGCGGAGTGTCCACGATGACACGCGTGAGCAAGCACGTCAGCTCGCCGGAACAGACAGCATCCCGCAATTCACCCAACAGGATCGAGCTGCTGTTCGTCCACTTCAACATAACGACGCGGTTCAAACGAATTCGGTGACTGAGGATCGCGATCCGACGCTTTGTGTCGCCATTGTCGGGTCCGCTACACGGTCTGTTGCGACGATCCTTTCTTTGGCCCTCAGGCTAAACCCCTGAAAAGCAACCATCAAATTATTCTTCGGTTCGATCAGCCAAATTGGCACGAGTCTTGAGATCCTTAGGTGCGAGGCGGCTACAGCTGCCCGACCGGCATTCATGTCGCGGCAGCCGCGATGAATGGAACGAAGGAAGGAAAGCTACATGTCAGGTTTGCGTCAGATCGCCTTTTACGGCAAGGGCGGCATCGGCAAGTCCACCACCTCCCAAAATACGCTCGCCGCCCTTGTCGACCTCGGGCAGAGAATCCTCATCGTCGGCTGCGACCCCAAAGCCGACTCCACCCGCCTGATCCTGAACGCGAAGGCGCAGGATACGGTGCTGCACCTCGCGGCAGAGGAAGGTTCGGTGGAAGACCTGGAACTCGCGGACGTGCTCAAGGTCGGGTACAAAGGCATCAAATGCGTGGAGTCGGGCGGGCCCGAGCCGGGTGTCGGCTGCGCCGGCCGCGGCGTGATCACCTCAATCAACTTCCTCGAGGAGAACGGCGCCTACGACGACGTCGACTATGTCTCCTACGACGTGCTCGGGGATGTGGTGTGTGGCGGTTTCGCGATGCCGATCCGCGAGAACAAGGCCCAGGAAATCTATATCGTCATGTCCGGCGAGATGATGGCGCTCTATGCCGCCAACAACATCGCCAAGGGTATCCTGAAATACGCCCATTCGGGCGGCGTGCGGCTCGGCGGCCTGATCTGCAACGAGCGCCAAACCGACCGCGAACTCGACCTCGCCGAGGCGCTTGCTTCCAGGCTCAATTCCAAACTTATCCACTTCGTGCCGCGCGACAACATCGTCCAGCACGCCGAGCTCAGGAAGATGTCTGTGATCCAGTATGCGCCGGACTCCAAGCAGGCCGGCGAATACAGGGCGCTGGCCGAGAAGATCCATGGGAATTCGGGCCAGGGCACCATCCCGACACCGATCACCATGGAGGAGCTCGAGGACATGCTGCTCGACTTCGGCATCATGAAGACGGACGAGCAGATGCTTGCCGAGCTTCAGGTCAAGGAAGCGGCTAAGGCGGCCGCACAGTAGCGACCACTGCCGACATGAGGCGCCGCCTGACCTGGTGCGTCTTTCAAAGAACGGCGCCTCGTCGGTGAGGCGTCACCCTGAACCTTGAAAGGGGTCCCATGAGCCTGGAATACGAGAATGACGGTGGCCTCCATGCGAGGCTAATCGAGGAAGTGCTGTCGCAATATCCTGACAAGTCGGCGAAGCGCCGCAAAAAGCACCTCAGCGTCGCAAAAAGCGGCGACGAGGCTGGCGAGGAAAGCGAGGTCCTTTCCGAATGCGAGGTCAAATCGAACATCAAGTCCATCCCCGGCGTGATGACGATTCGCGGCTGCGCCTATGCCGGCTCGAAAGGCGTGGTGTGGGGTCCAGTCAAGGATATGGTCCATATCTCGCACGGCCCGGTAGGCTGCGGGCAATATTCCTGGTCTCAGCGCCGCAACTACTACATCGGCACGACCGGCATTGACACGTTCGTCACCATGCAGTTCACCTCCGATTTCCAGGAGAAGGACATTGTTTTCGGCGGCGACAAGAAGCTCGAACGGATCATCGACGAGATCGAGGAACTGTTTCCGCTGAACAAGGGCATGACTGTGCAATCCGAATGCCCGATTGGCCTGATTGGCGACGACACCGAAGCTGTGTCCCGCAACAAGGCCAAGGAGCACGAAAAGACAATCGTGCCGGTGCGCTGCGAGGGCTTCCGCGGCGTCTCGCAATCTCTCGGCCACCACATCGCCAACGACGCGATCCGAGACTGGGTGTTCGAGAAGAAGGAAGTGGAGTTCGAGGCCGGCCCGTACGATGTCAATGTGGTCGGCGACTACAATATCGGCGGCGACGCTTGGGCTTCGCGCATCCTGCTTGAGGAGATGGGCCTGCGCGTGGTCGGCAACTGGTCGGGCGACGCTACGCTGGCCGAAATAGAGCGGGCGCCAAAGGCCAAGCTAAATCTCATCCATTGCTACAGGTCGATGAACTACATCTGCCGGCACATGGAGGAAAAATATGGCATCGCCTGGATGGAGTACAATTTCTTCGGCCCCTCCCAGACCGAAGCCTCTCTGCGCAAGATAGCCAAGCATTTTGGGCCGGAAATCGAGGCCAAGGCCGAGGTGGTCATCGCCAAATACCGGCCCTTGGTCGATGCCATAATCGCCAAGTACCGGCCGCGCCTCGAAGGCAGGACGGTGATGCTCTATGTCGGCGGGCTGCGCCCCCGTCACGTCGTCACGGCATATGAGGACCTGGGCATGGTGATCGTCGGCACTGGCTACGAATTTGGCCATAACGACGACTATCAGCGCACCGGCCACTACGTGAAGAAGGGCACCCTGATCTATGACGACGTGACTGGTTACGAGCTGGAGAAGTTCATCGAAGGGATCCGTCCTGATCTCGTTGGCTCCGGCATCAAAGAGAAGTACCCGGTCCAGAAGATGGGCATACCGTTCCGTCAAATGCATTCCTGGGATTATTCCGGCCCGTATCACGGCTACGACGGCTTCGCCATCTTCGCCCGAGACATGGACCTGGCCATCAACAACCCGGTCTGGAACCTCTACGACGCTCCCTGGAAGAAAAAAGCCGAGCCGTCGGCGGCGATCGCAGCCGAATGAAACCCTGGCCTCCCGGAAGCCGGGAGGCAGTGAACGCCTGTGGCCGCTTGTCCGCGGGAGACCTGAAACGTTTCGACGTCCCTGTGCCGCCCTATGGCGGGCCAGATGGAAAGAGGTAACCACCCATGCCGCAGTCGGCTGAAAAAGTTCTCGACCACGCGCCCCTGTTCCGCGAGCCGGAATACAGGCAGATGCTCGCCGAGAAGAGGCTGAATTTCGAATGTCCTCACCCGGACCAGATCGTTACCGACCAAGGCGAATTCACCAAGACGTGGGAATACCGCGAAAAGAACCTTGCTCGCGAAGCGCTTGTCGTGAACCCCGCCAAGGCCTGCCAGCCGCTCGGCGCGGTGTTCGCGGCCGCAGGCTTCGAGCGAACCATGTCCTTCGTCCACGGCAGCCAGGGCTGCGTGGCCTATTACCGCTCGCACCTGTCGCGCCATTTCAAGGAGCCTGCTTCGGCGGTTTCCTCTTCGATGACCGAGGACGCGGCAGTGTTCGGCGGCCTGAAGAACATGGTCGACGGGCTGGCCAACACGTACCAACTCTATGACCCGAAGATGATCGCCGTCTCGACCACTTGTATGGCGGAGGTCATTGGCGACGACCTGCACAGCTTCATCGAGAACGCCAAGGACGAAGGCTCGGTCCCGCGCGACTTCGACGTGCCCTTTGCCCACACGCCGGCCTTTGTCGGCAGCCATGTCGATGGCTATGACGTTGGGGTAAAGGGCATTTTGGAGCATTTCTGGAAAGGCGAGGAGCGAACGGAAGCCGAGGGAACCATCAACATCATTCCGGGTTTCGACGGCTTTTGCGTGGGCAACAACCGGGAACTCAAGCGCCTGCTCGATCTGATGGGCGTTTCTTATTCCTTCATCCAAGACGCCTCTGACCAGTTCGACACGCCGTCCGACGGCGAATACCGGATGTATGACGGCGGCACGAAGATCGAAGACGTGAGGAAGGCACTCAACGCCGAGGCGACACTTTCGCTACAGCATTACAACACCCGAAAAACACTGGAGTATTGCGAGGGGGTGGGGCAGGCTACGGCCTCGTTCCATTACCCGCTCGGTGTCAAGGCGACCGACGACTTCCTCGTGGAGGTCTCCGCGATTTCCGGCAAGCAAATCCCGGAGGCAATCCGCCTGGAGCGCGGCCGACTTGTTGACGCCATGGCGGACAGCCAATCCTGGCTGCACGGTAAGAAATACGCCATTTACGGCGATCCGGACTTTGTCTACGCCATGGCCCGCTTCATCATGGAGACGGGCGGCGAGCCGACCCATTGCCTTGCCACCAACGGCACCTCGGCATGGGAAGCGGAGTTGAAGGAACTGCTTGCATCATCGCCCTTCGGCAAGGATGCTCAAGTCTGGGCGGGCAAGGACCTCTGGGCGATGCGCTCGCTGCTCTTCACCGAGCCGGTGGACCTGCTGATCGGCAACTCCTATGGCAAGTATGTGGAGCGCGACACCGGCACGCCGCTGATCCGGCTGACGTTTCCGATCTTCGATCGCCACCATCACCATCGGTTTGCGCTGATGGGCTACCAAGGCGGGTTGCGCGTGCTGACGACGATCCTCGACAAGATCTTCGACAAGCTCGATCGCGAGACAAGCGAGACGGGCGTGACGGACTATTCGTATGACCTCACCCGCTAAGCTTGACCGTCGGCTTTGGCCGGTCGTCTTCCCGAGGGACTTTGGAGACCGACGCAATGCCCTTGCTCAGAGCCAAAATCCAGGATGTCTTCAACGAGCCTGGCTGCGAAAAGAACCGCGGCAAGGACGCCAAGGCGCGCAAGGAGGGCTGTTCGAAGCCACTGACCCCCGGGGCGGCGGCCGGCGGCTGTGCCTTCGATGGCGCCAAGATCGTGCTGCAGCCGATCACCGACGTTGCGCATTTGATCCATGCGCCGCTCGCCTGCGAGGGCAATTCCTGGGACAACCGCGGTGCGGCTTCGTCCGGGCCAGCCCTGTGGCGCACAAGCTTCACGACCGACCTCACCGAACTCGATGTTGTGATGGGGCAGGGCGAGCGGAAGCTTTTCAAAGCGATCCTCGAGATCAAGGAAGCGTATGGGCCGCCGGCTATCTTCGTTTATCCGACCTGCGTGACGGCGCTGATCGGCGACGACATCGAGGCCGTCTGCAAGCGCGCGGCGGAAAAGTACGGCTTGGCCGTTGTACCGGTCAATGCGCCGGGCTTCGTCGGCTCCAAGAATCTCGGCAACAAGCTTGCCGGCGAGGCGTTGCTCGAGCATGTCATCGGCACGCTCGAGCCCGACGATGCCGGCCCTTACGACATCAACATTCTTGGCGAATTCAACCTCTCGGGCGAATTCTGGCTGGTGAAGCCGCTGCTGGATCGGCTCGGGATCCGGGTGCGCGCCTGCATTCCGGGTGACTCCCGTTACGTCGACATTGCCTGCGCGCACCGCGCCCGGGCGGCTATGGTGGTGTGCTCGACCGCGCTCATCAATCTCGCCCGCAAAATGGACGAGCGCTGGGACATCCCGTTTTTCGAGGGCTCCTTCTACGGCATCAGCGCCACCTCTGAAGCGCTCCGACAAATATCTCAGCTGCTCGTGGAGAAGGGTGCCGATCCGGAGATCCTCGGCCGCACGGAGGTATTGATTGCAGAGGAAGAGGCGATCGCTTGGAAGAAGCTAGCCGCCTACCGGCTGAGGCTCGAAGGCAAGCGCGTGCTGCTCAATACCGGCGGCGTGAAGTCCTGGTCGGTCGTCCATGCGCTGATGGAGATCGGGATCGAGATCGTCGGCACCTCTGTCAAGAAGTCGACCGTCGAAGACAAGGAGCGCATCAAACAGATCCTCAAGGACGACAACCACATATTCGAGCAGATGGCGCCGCGCGAGCTTTTCGCCATGCTCTCAGGACGCAAGGCCGATATCCTGCTGTCGGGCGGGCGCACGCAGTTCATCGCGCTGAAGGCCAAGACACCCTGGCTGGATATTAACCAGGAGCGCCAACACCCTTACGCCGGCTATGACGGCATGGTGGAACTCGTACGCCAGATCGACATCGCCATTCACAACCCGATCTGGGGGCAGGTACGGGAGCCGGCACCATGGGATTGCCAGCCTGCGGTGAGTGAGGAACGGCCGCGCACGAAAAGCGAGACCGTGACCTTGCATGCTGTCCAGGAATTCTCCGGCACGACGGCCGCTGATTTCGGCGAGTGTTGAGGAAGCCAATGGGCCGCATCCTTCCCCAGACCAAAGCGGCGGCGGTCAATCCGCTGAAGTCATCGCAGCCATTGGGTGCCGCCTTGGCCTTTCTTGGCGTCGACGGCGCGATGCCGTTGTTCCACGGCAGCCAGGGGTGCACCAGCTTCGCGCTCGTGCTCTTCGTGCGACATTTCAAGGAAGCCATTCCCTTGCAGACAACCGCGATGGACGAGGTCGCAACGATCCTCGGCGGGGCAGACCATCTGGAAGAGGCGATCCTCAACCTCAAGGCCCGCACAAAGCCAACGCTGATCGGGGTTTGCACGACCGCGCTGGTGGAAACCCGGGGCGAAGACTGCGCAGGAGATATCGCCAATATCAGGCTGAAGCGCACCAAAGAACTCGCGGGTACGGAGGTGGTGCTGGCCAACACACCAGATTTCGATGGTGCGGTCGAAGAGGGCTGGGCCAAAGCTGTCACCGCGATGATCGAAGGGATTACACGGCCCGGCGAGCAGGCGCGGCAATCGAAGAAGATCGTGATCCTGCCTGGCTGGAACCTCACCGTGGCTGACATCGAGCATTTGCGTGAGATGGTTGAGAGCTTTGGACTGAAGCCGGTGATTTTGCCGGACGTCTCCGGCTCGCTCGACGGTACGGTGCCCGACCGTTGGGTCACGACTACCTATGGCGGCACCAGCGTCGAGGATATTCGCGAGCTTGGCACGGCCGAGCGATGCATTGTCATCGGTGAGCATATGCGCCGCCCGGCCGAGGTGCTGCAGAGGTTGACCGGGGTTTCTTACGTGCTGTTCCGGTCGTTGACCGGATTGAGGGACGCCGACCGGTTCGTCTCGCTGTTGTCTGCAGTTTCGGGCGCGGCGGCGCCGGCTGGGGTGCGCCGTCGGCGGGCGCAGTTGCAGGACGCTTTGCTCGACGGACATTTCCACTTTGGAGGTAAGAAAATTGCGATCGCTGCTGAACCAGACCAACTCTACCAACTCGCGAGCTTCTTCATCGGCATGGGCTCCGAAATCGCGGCGGCGGTCACCACGACCGACATGTCGAAAATTTTGGAGGAAGTACCGGCGCAGTCGGTTCAAATCGGCGATCTCGGCGATTTGGAAGCTCTTGGCGCCGGCGCTGATCTTTTCGTCACCCATTCCCACGGCCGCCAGGCGGCGCAGCGCCTCGGCATTCCGCTCATGCGGGTCGGCTTCCCGATCTTCGACCGGCTCGGCAGCCAGCACAAGCTCACAATCCTCTACCAGGGGACCCGGGACCTGATCATCGAGGTTGCCAACATTTTTGAAGCCAACCGGCACGCGCCCACACCTGAGGCGCTTGATCCCCTCCGTAAGCGAGAAATGCCAGATGAGCTCCGTTCGTCGCCTCTCGCTCGTCACTGACGAGGTTCACGCACCGAAGCCGGAACGCCAAGCCGGCGCATTGCGCGTGGCGATCGCCACGCAGGACATGAAGAACCTCAACGCCCATTTCGGCTCGGCCAGGCGCTTTGCTGTCTACGACGTGATGCGCGAGGAGTGGAATCTCGTGGAAGCCGTGGCCTTCGATGACGTTTCCGACCAGAGCGGGAAGCATCGGACTGAGGGCGACGACCGCATCACCCCGAAGGTGGAGGCGCTGAAGGGCTGTCATCTCCTGTTTTGTCTGGCTATCGGGGGGCCTTCGGCAGCCAAGGTTGTTTCGGCAAAAATTCATCCGATCAAAGTGCCGCACCCCCAAACCATCCAAGAGGTGCTGTTGCGCACGCAGATGATGCTCAGGACGTGTCCTCCCCCTTGGCTGCGCAAGGTGCTGGCGCAGGCAGGTGTCGCCGAACAGAAACCGTCCTTCGATGACGAGGACTGAAATGAGGAGTAGGCGAAATGTTTGAAGCCGCTGTTAGCCCTGCCGCCACCGAGGACGAGGCGGCCCTTGCCACCCCGTTCGTCAAATGCCTCGTGCGGCTGATCCGTGCCAATGATTCCCACGGGTCATGGGAAGGCAAATCGGACGCCGAGCTGCTGGGCGACTTCATCATCACCAGGGAACAGCGCCGTGCAATTCCAATCATCGGCGATCCCGATCCGGACGTGCTGTGGAGGCTCGATAAGTTCTACACCGCCGTCGGGCTTGCGATTGAGGAACGCTCCGGCCTGATGGCATCGCCGATGATGGAGATAAGCCACGAGGGCTTCGGGCGCGTGCTCTTCACGGCCGGGCGACTGGTCGTTCTGTCCAAGACCCTGCGCGACGTCCATCGGTTCGGCTTCGAGACGTTCTGGAAACTTGCCGCGGCCGGTACCCAACTGGCCGGCGATGCCACCGCGGCCATTGAGGCTTATCCCGAGGTGGCGCGGGCGTGATGGAACCGATTTTCCGCCGAGGGGATCATGTCAGGTCTTGAGGACAGGCCAGCCCTCTCAATCGAGGCGGCCAAGGCCGATGTGGTCCTTGGGGTAGCGTTGATGAAGCCAGTGGTACTGATCTGTTCGCAAGATGCGGAGTTGTATCTGTTCCTCAGCCACATTTTGGGGGTGGACGGCTTCACGAGTGAGCCGGCAGGCGGCGTGAAGGAAGCACTTGCATTGGCCGATCAACGGGAGCTCCAGGCGGTAATCCTGGACTGCGGGCCAGCAAGCGCGGCAGGCTCCACAATCTGCGCCCAGCTCAAGGGGGATCCCCGGACGGGCCGCCTGCCCGTCATTGCGTTGATCGCGCCCGGCGCCGAGAACCAGCACCTCGATCTCTTGAAGGTAGGTATTGACGAGAGCTTTGTGCGGCCCTTCGCGCCGGCCAAGCTGCTTGATTGTCTACGCACGAAGCTGGCGCTGCCACAGCCGGGTTCAAACGGGATAAAAAACGGCAGCTGGCTCTGTTGCGGCAGCCTTGAGATGAAGCTCGATGCTCACCGGGTTCGAGGTAATGGCCACGACATCCATCTCGGACCTCTCGAATTCAACCTGCTGCGGCAATTTCTTGAGGCTCCCGGCAAAGTCTTCAGCAGAGACGAGCTGATCGACGCGGCCTGGCCGGACAATATCCATATCGGTGAACGCACTGTCGACGTACATATCAGCCGGATCAGAAAGGCGCTGAAGGCGGCCTCGCCAGGTAGCGTCATTCGTACTGTCAGGTCTGCCGGCTACTCGCTCGAGAAGCCGGACGACTGAATAGCGAACGGATGGTGTGCCACTCTCCATCTTCGTAGGAAGGCAAGTCTTGCGGCTTCGAAACGCGCTACGGGCGCGACATACTCAGTGGGAGCAGTCAGATGGCCTTCAAAAGCCTACTCAGTGTAGCGGGAGCTGACCACTCCGGTCGGGACGTCAGAACAGCTGCAAGCTTGTGCGCCGACGTCGGGCACATTTGTCCGTCCTGATTATGTCGCCTCGGCCGGTCGTTATGTCGTCTCGGCCGCTAGGCGATGGCATCCCCGAGTGGCCTACTAGACAACGCGCACACGCCATTGCCACTCTGGAAAAACGGTACAGGCAAATCGAGAGATTTTCACAGGACGCGGCCAGTCTGGAAACAACTTCGAGCGAAATTCACAAACTGCTGAGAGCCACGTGGCGGTGCTATGATGTCGATGTTGTCAACTGCGATCAGGCCAGCATCGGTGAGGCGGTGCGAGCGCGGGCGATCTGCAATGACCTGACAATCGTCGGCCCCGCACTTCTGAACGACATTAACGTCGATCCCCTTGTTATCAACGGCAGCCTGTTCGACACCGGAACGCCGGTTCTTGTCGTGCCAGAGGGCGCTGAGGCGACTCTGTCTCTACGGCGCGTTCTGGTCGGCTGGGATTCGCGAGTCGAGGCGTCCCGTTCGGTTCGGGAAGCGCTGGATCTGCTAGCCGGTGCTGAGGAAGTTCGTGTCGCACTCGTCGATCCGGAGGCGACCTGCACCGGAAACGACCGAGCCGGGGCCGATATCGCTGCCTATCTCACTAGACACGGTGCTCGAGTGTCGGTTGACCTGCGATCGTGTCCCAGGGAGTGGTGTAGCTGACGGCTTGGTCGCCGCGCTCTCCGGCAAGGGGCCGGGATGATCAGCGTGCCACGGCTGGCAGGCTGATGAGGGGA
>NZ_JAMYUL010000019.1:0-91925 GCF_040322955.1 Mesorhizobium sp. M0077 | reverse complement strand
TCGATGACCACCGCAAAGCCGCTCGCTCGCTACAGCGCTGTTGAGGGCGCGCTCGCGAGCGGCTTCGCTACCGCCGAGCTACACCACCTGTCGGGACGCGACCTGACCTGCTGGCGAGCGCCGGAAAATCAGCAGCCACGGTGCTCGCGCAGCACGCAATTCGACACGCCTGCAGAAATGATAGTCATGGGTGCTTACGGCAACCGAAGCTACGTGAGCGACTCTTCGGCGGCGTGACAGGATGGATATTGGGAGGCCGTCATTGCCGTTGTTTTTGGCTCGCTGACAAGTTCTGAGGTAGCACCAATGCTTTTCCGCTCTACTCCCCTGCCCTGATGCGAAGTCCGAAAAGGTGGCAGGAACGCGCAGGTTTCGCGAAGCTCCTGAGCAACTTGCAAGCGCCGTCGCGAAGAGCACTCCCCGGACGGCCCTAGGCCGCGCTTGGTGGTCTGCTCGCCGGTCGAGACCAACGACCCGGCAGAGCCCCAGGCGTCCTCAAGGCGCTCAAAACACCTATACTCGAGCTGGCGCCAAGTCGAGAAAGCGAGCGTTTCAGCGCGGCAGGCCGCGTTCGGACCGAAGCCGCATCGTGTTGTTGCTATCGCGATCCCTCACCCACTGGCCAGGAGCTGAACACCACAACGACCGTGCAGCGGCCAAGGCACCGACCTTCGAGTCGGGACGGTCGAGCTCTAGCCGCGGTCGGCGGGAATGGATCGCATAAACTTGGCATGGTCTGAAATGGAGAGTTCACCGGGTCGGCACATGCCGACACTTATCCCTGCCTTTTCCGCCATGATCATTATCTTCTCTGGCGAGGCTGAGTATGGCGAGCCGCAGCTGGACGGCTTCGTCATGAACAAATGCCATGGCGCCAGCGAGGATTGAATCGCGCAAGAGGGTAGGGCGCAGGCGGCGCTGGATCAGGATGGAGCGCCCCCCTGATCGCAAATGGCGAGATACGCTACCGCCTGAGCGGCTGGAACGGCCATACGCTCAAGCCGGTGGCGTGAAGCGGATGACGGTGAGGGGCCCAACGATAGCCAACGCTGTCCATCAGCCTCGTCCCTCGGCCCGAATGCATATTGAGTCGCCCGGGCTCCCCTTTTCTGCCGACACGGAACGCGTGATGTTTGTCCAAAACCTGACAGGGGCAGAAACATGTCGGGTTCATACAACCAGCCATCTTGGCATTTGGAGGTTTTTCTGACGATTCATGCGCGTGCTACCCGCTGAGCGCGCTGGCACGGCCTTTGCGGACTATGGTGCGGCAACACTGCGTAAAAGCTGACCGCACGCAGACGCGCCAAACGAGCGATGCTCTCCTTTTCCTGCCCGTGTGCCCCCCTCAAAACAGGGAAACAAGCTCGCGGTCGCGCAACCTGGGCAACAGCTTTGGAGAGCAGCATGGTACTGAAGATAAAGTCGCCGGCTCCTTGGCTCAAAGTAGACACCTGGCTGCGTGGCGAGCCCCTGACGAACTTCCAGCCCGGCAAAGTGTATATCGTCGAATTTTGGGCAACTTGGTGCGAACTGTGTGTGGCGGAGATGCTCGAGTTGATGCGGCTCCAGGAAAAATACAAAGTCGGCGGACTTGAGGTCGTCGCAGTCGCGGCTAATGAAGACGCACCAACCGCCGTTGAGGCTCGAACCAAGTTGGATGCGTGGTTGACCGAAAACTGCTCGCATCTGAACTATCGGATCGCGTTCGAACATACAGGTGAAATGACCAAGCTTTGGAGTAACCCCGGCTTTTCTCTTGGAATTCCGACCTCGTTCGTGATCGACCGAGATCGTAAGATCGCCTTCGTCGGTCATCCCGGTCAACTCGATGATGTTTTGCCGAAAGTGCTCAACGGCAGCTGGCGCACCGGGGATAAAGCTAAAGCCGCCGACACGGAGCGGATCGGCACAAGCGAGCCCATGGCGCGCGAACAAGCGTTGAAGGAGCCGGTCCATGACAGATTCTGGGCGGCGGTGAAGTTAGAAGATTGGACGACGGCGCTCTGGGCGATCGAAGAGGGCATCGCCTTGTTGCCTGACGACATCAACTTCCGCTTGGCTCATGCGCATGTGTTGCTTCACAAAATTGAAGACATGTGGACCGGCTTGCCCGTAATACGTCAATTGGTTCGCGACGCGATCGACAAAAACTCCGAGGACTGGATGGTGTCGGCGCTAGACCAACTTTTCCATGCGGCCAATGACCATTCGCGCCTTCCCCCTGCTGAGCGCTCCGCGATGGGCAAGGAGCTGTCCGAACACATCCTGGCGCTGAATCCCCCGCAAGGCGACAGCCCTAAGTTCCGGTCCTATCCCGCAGTTGCCCGGTACTATCACGAGAACGGAAGCAATGATCGCGCGCTCGAGTGGGTCGAACTGGCTCTGACTTCGCTGGACGGTCCGGATCCTATCCCGGCCGAATTGAAAGAGCAGCATCTACCGGATTTGCTGCAGGCCCTCGCCAAGTACGGGGGTGGGCAGGTTTGTTACGGCGGGGACGAAAGTCCGAAAGCTTCAACTGCGCGCGGCAGTCGCCAATATGAAATTGCGCGACCTTGCAGAGGATCTCCCGGGAAAATGGACGGATCGAGGAAGTAGCCGAGGAAAGTCGGCCGCTTTTGCCAAGTGGGCTGGTGCCAAGAGAGAACTCGCTGAAATGAGGGGTTTCGATGAGGAGCACATTCACCACCCGCGACGGCTTCGGATGGATGCCGGAATATCTCACCGCCATAGACGGCACGACCTGCATCGGCTGCGGCCGCTGTTTCAAAGTCTGCTCTCGCGAGGTCATGCATCTTTACGGCGTCGATGACGCGGGTGAACTGCTCGGCGCCTGCGACGGCGAAGACGACGATTTCGACGGCGAGCTCAATCGCATGATCATGGTCGTCGACTATGCCGGCCGCTGCATTGGCTGCGGAGCCTGCGGCCGCGTCTGCCCGAAGAACTGCCAGACTCATGTTGCGGCCGACCAGATCGCAGCATGATCTGAGGAGACAAAACCAGGAGAACCGCGATGCCCTTAAAACTCTTTTGTCGCGTCCTGGGACTGGTGCTGTGCAGCACCGCACTAATTGTCTACTTCGCTTCTCATTCCATCCGCACAGTAGCCGTCACGACGCTGGCTTGTTCGCTGCTCCTTCAGCTGGCGTATTTCGCAAGCGTGCTCTTTCTGATCTGGCGGTCTAGCTGCACTAGCAGAGCTGGCCACATGGCTGAGCATTCCGGCACTCGCGAGGAAGTTGGATCCGAGCCGCCAGCGACCAACGCCCAACCAGCTGCCTGATCAATAGATTAATGGGCCGCCCATTCTACCGACACAACACTGCATGTAGGCAACCGACACCTCCTGTCTGTCGGCTCCTCGACAATGTTAACAGCTCGGCTCCCACTTCACCCCATTTAAGTCATTGAACAAACTCAGAAATAGACTCGCCAACGCTCGCAGGGCGAAATTGGCACGACTTTTGAAGCTACCTTTATCAAGGGCAGGAGCTGCCAACATATTCGTGCCGTTGGTGACAGCGTCAATACGCTGCCGTTCCCTACCCCTCGCCAGTACACCACTATTGAATGGAGTTGTCTCTATGGCTCGACATCGTTCCGGTACAACCGCAGTGGCGGCACGCAACGAATATGAGATCGTCGGCGCAGACGTACCCGAAGAAATGTTATTCAAGGGCGACCTATTGGTGGCGTCCTTATCGGAATCGCCGCGCAGCGTGAACTCCATTTATTACTACGATGATGCAGGTTCCCGCCTGTTTGAACGTCTCTGCCGCGAGGAAACATATTACCTGTTCAGAACAGAAAAGGACATACTAGCCCAACATGCGACGTCGATTGCCGACATTACAGGTCCTATCTCCATCATTGAGCTGGGGTCTGGAAACGCCGAGAAAACGACTCTTTTATTTAGTGCATACGTGAAGGAGCACGGCCGCACTTTTTACGCTGCGGTTGACATCAATCGCTCGATCTTGGAGCGGGCGGCAGAGAACATTTTCTCTGTGACAACCGACCTGGACTTCTTAGGTATTGTCGGAACCTACCAGACCGGACTCGCGCAAGTAGCCAATTTAATTGGACCAAAGCTTTTAGTTTGCCTCGGCAGCACTATGGGGAACATGCACGATGACGAATTGCATGATCTCCTTCTATCCGCGCGATCGGCTTTGTCTCCTGGAGACTATTTTTTGGTCGGGATGGATTTGGACAAAGAAACCAAAATCCTAGAGGCGGCCTACAATAACCAAACGGCTATCCTGACAAACTTATGTGTCCTGCAACATTTGAACTGTCGATTCAATGGAGATTTTAATCTTTTCCAGTTTAGACACGTGGCATTCTATAATAAATCACTATATAGAATGGAGAGCCATCTCGAAGCAATGCAGGAGCAAACAATTAATTTAAAAAATCTGAATTTTTCCTTTCGCCTCGAGAAAGGAGAGATGATTAGGACGGAGATCATGCGGAAGGTCGAATTGTATGCTTTCCACAAGATTTTGGGTTTGTATAACTTCCGGCCGGTTCAGCATTGGACGGACTCAAGCCAGCACTATGCGGTTTCTCTGTGCCAACTCGGTGCAGAGCGGACAGGACTGGAATCGTGACCTGAAGAAAATACGATGAGAAAGAACATTGGATCCGTAGCCCAGACCTATTGTCGCCGTTATCTGATGGCGGAGAGCGGTGAGAAATACCTCGATTTTTCGCTGGGTGTGGGTCGTCGAACCATGGACACAACGACCATGAGATGCAGGCTGGTCTTCAAGGCTATATCTCGAACGATGGCATTGCTCTTGGGCTCGACCTCCGCACACGCGCCAAGCAGGACTTTATGACACACACAACGAAGGGTTGATCTTGCGTCCAAGATGGCTCGAATTCACTTCACCGGCCCACCGGCCCACCGGCCCACCGGCCCACCGGCCCACCGGCGCCATGCCGTGGAGGCTTACACCAAGCTCGCACGTAAGACGACTGGTCTCAACAACATGATCGCGTTTACCAGCGCTTTTCGAACTGTTCGCTCGGTGCGATAGCCCTTACGGCGAATTCTTACCACCGCGGAGCATCCGCCTGCATACTCCACGGCGTTAATCGCGTGATGGGGCTCAAGTGCGGCACGGCTGAATTGCTGCGAAAACAGTTGAGTGAGCCGTCCGGCGGGATAGACCGACTAGCCGCAGCGGGATAAATGCGCCAACACAACACTGGATCAAAGAAACAGAACAGATTGCCCGACGCCATGGCGGTTTGCTCGTAACCTCTCGTCGGGGTGCCGGTCGAAGACAGGTCGAAATCAGGGCCGTGGCGTTGATCCGCGTGTCGTTCGGGCTCGTCGACCAGCGGATCCGGGTCGCCTTCTGACGGCATTGCATTCGCCAACTTATGCGGTGTCCAATCTATTTAGGATGGGAGTGTTCCTGGAAAACCATCATCTTGGGAATTGGCCACATCACAGATTGTGCGAGGTTTAATATGATCACTTTTTCCGAATTTACCGGTTGCCTGACCTACGATGCCATTCCTGAGGAGATCCGTGCCGTTCTCAGGCGCAGTTTTGCAGACACGCTCGGCGTCGCGGTAGTGGGCGCGACCACAGAGATTTCGTCCATAGCCAGGAAGATCGCCGATCGGCTATGGCGCTCGTCACCTGAAGTTGGCTCAGCCAGAATGATTTTCGACGGGCGCCCGGTCAGCCCTGCGGGGGCGGCCTTCGCCGGCGCCTTCACCGTCGACTCGATCGATGGCCACGACAACAACAGCCCTTGCAAGGGTCACGCCGGCTCAGCGGTATTTCCTGCGCTGCTTGCCGTTGCCGATTCGCTCAGCGGCTCGGGCACTGCAATCTCAGGCAGAGAATTCATGGTTGCGCTGGCCGTCGCCTATGAGGTTGCCTACCGCGCCGGCCTGACGCTTCACGGGACCGTATCCGACTACCATACGTCAGGGGCGTGGACGGCAGTCGGTGTAGCTGCGGGTGTCTCCCGACTGCTGGGGCTCAGCCAGCAGCAGACGCGCCACGCAGCTGGCATTGCAGAATATCACGGGCCCCGCAGCCAAATGATGCGTTGCATCGATTTTCCAACCATGCTGCGTGACGGCGTCGGCTGGGGTGCGCCCTCAGGGGTCATGGCGGCCTATTTGGCCGAACTCGGCTTCACTGGCGCACCGGCGATCACGGCTGAGGGGGCCAGCGCGGAGCCGTGGTGGCGTGATCTCGGAGATGCTTGGCGCGTTGCCGAAGATACCTCATACAAACCTTATCCTGTCTGTCGCTGGGCCCATCCATCGATCGATGCCGCGCTCGACCTGATGCGTGACAACAACCTCACCAGTAAGGATGTCAGGCGCGTCCGCATCCAGACGTTCCATTATGCCGTTCGGCTTGCCGGTCACAACCCGAAGACGCTGGACGAAATGAGCTACTCGATCGCGTTTCCGGTTGCGACGATGATCGTGCGTGGCAAAATAGGGCCGCAGGAGCTCTTGCCGGAGGTTCTGCAGGATGAAGAAATCCGGCGCATCTCCAAGGCCACCGAGCTTGTCGAAACCGAGCACTACACCCGCATCAGCATCGGCAAGCGCTGGGCCGACGTGACGCTTTACCTAAAGGACGGCCGAGAAATCATGTCGGAGCCGCGCACACCGAAAGGCGATCGCGACGATCCCATGACAGCGGAAGAGTTGCACACCAAATATGTCAATTTCACCACCGGTTTGATCGGCAAGGGCCGGGCCGACGAGATGGAGGTGATGGCGTTGTCATTTGATAGACTAAACAGTGAGGGGCTTAGCCGTCTGATTAGCATGGTCGTTGCGCCACTCGATCGCGATCTCGCCCCGGCCCCGTAACGTTAACTGAAGGCTGACGGAATTGGTCCGCGCGGCGGCGCCGACCACCGCGGATTGTCATCGGTGCCGTAGTGGCCTTCGCGCTGGGCTGGGATGACGAGGACGATCTCTTTGAAGTTGGATAGGCGATGGCATAGGCCCATTCGCGCAGCGCCGTTTGGATGAAGCGCTCGGCCTTGCCATTGGTCTTGGGCGTATAGGGCCTTGTCCTGACGTGCTTGAGACCGAGATCACGGCAGGCCCTGGCGAAGGCCTTCGATCTGTAGCAGGAGCCGTTGTCGGTCATGGCGCGGGCGATCGCGACGCCGAGGCTTGCGTAATAGGCAACCGCCGCCTTGAGGAAGGCGATGGCGCTCTCCTTTTTCTCGTCGGGCAGGAACTGCGAGAAGGCGATGCGGGAGGCGTCGTCGATGCAGACATGGACGAACTCCCAGCCAGCGCCACGGGACTTGCCCTTTTGCGGATCGCCGGTGATGCGATGGCCGATCTGGCTGAAGCGACCGAGCTTCTTGATGTCGATATGGATCATCTCGCCGGGATGCTCGCGCTCGTAGCGTCGGATCGGCTCGGCCGGTTCGATGTCGCTCAGCCGCGACAGTCCGGCACGCTTGAGAACCCGGCTGACGGTAGCGGGCGAGACGCCGACCTCATGGGCGATGTGCTTGCCGGTCCAGCGTTGCCGCCGCAACGCAACGATGCGCTCGGCGATCGACGCAGCGGTGGCCTGTGGCATATGGGCGGGCCGCGAGGAACGGTCGATCATGCCTGCCCGCCCTTCGGCCTTATAGCGCTCGACCCGGCGCGCCACGATCTTGGCCGACACGCCGTAAACGCGCGCCGCATGGGCTTGGGGAAAAGCCCCTTTTATCACCGACAGCGCCATCTCCTCTCGACGCAGCGGCGTGAGACGGGCATTCTTGTGGATGTTCATTCGGACCCCCCGGTTGAGTGCTGAAGCCTGGTAACTCCAGTCTCCTCCGTTCGGTCCGAATGGACAACCTCCCGAAAGCTCACAGCTGGTCGAGCTTGGCGCCGTGCGCGGACAGTCGGGCGCCCAGGCTTTCTGCATCTTCGGGCTGTGACGACGGTGGCAGAGAGTGCGCGTAGGAGAAGGGGAGGGTGAAAGGAGTCGACAGCCGGCCCGAGAGCTCAATCACCTGCCGCCGGAAGCACGGTAGCGTGAATGGATGGTGCGTCGCGTCGAGGCAACCATCTTCGCCACCACGAACCGGCGGGAGCCGCCGTCGTGCATGATCTCGAGGCGTCGTCTGGACTAACGCAGACGACGATCTTTTTGCGGGCAAGCCCCTTCGCGGTATCGGTCGGGTCGACAATGAACAGTACCGTCAAAGCCTGAGACGGCGTGCGAACCTCCTCGCGGCAAATTGCGCCGTCCGGATCCTTATGATTCGCGAGGGGCGGTGCATACCCTTCGGATTGCGGGGCCTTGCCGAAGCTGCGTTGAAGTCCGCTAAGATGGCGCGGCATTATTCTCGCCCTCACCGAGCACCGCACCCCGCCGGTGCGGCCCGTGAGGATCGACTTGTCCCATCCGAGCGCCCCGCGCCTTTGATTGCACGAAAGCGGGGCGCACCAATCTCAGGTCCAGAACGTGACGTCAGCCTCGCCCATTCCATTGGCTGCGTTGGCGCCTGAGATATCGGGTGCGCGCAGCCGGCAGGTTACATGGATCAGGGTTCGATCAGGCAGAACGACGGCATGCAAACAGGGCGCATCGAGTACATGCAATGAATAAACTTCTGTTAAACCTCTGACACTTATCTGCAAGGTCTGAATAAAAGCAGAACACTATATAACACTCGAGGCCAAATCTGATCGATTGCCGGTATTGACCGGTTCAGGATCCGTCGTTAGCTTTGCGACGGCGCCTCTTGTAGTGAAATCCATATGGATATGGATTTGCATTGTCAAAAGCGTACAGGATTTACGGAGAGCAAATTGGCCAGGAAATAAACGCGAACTGACAAATGACCATCCCCTTGGAGAAGCAGAATCACGCATAATCCAGGCAAGCAGGAACTTTCACGGTTCCAACACAACATGCTGTCAAAGCCAACCAATATAAATCCCAGTAAATGTCACGGCGGACGCAGCGGAACTACAATGAATGCTAGTGCTGCTCTCAATAATTCCGTCGATTGTGCGGTCGAACCTCCGCAATTATGGAGCCACTCATGTTGTTGACGAAAGAAAATTTCACGGGCGCCGCCTGGGACGACTGGAAATTCCATACACGCAATTTAATCAGGACCAAGGACAGGCTCGCGCAATGGGTTACCCTGAGCGACGATGATGTGACAGCGATTGATGCGGTCAAGGGTACCTACCGGTGGATGGTCACTCCCTACTATGCGTCATTGATGTCGAAGACGGATGACAAATGTCCGATTCGCCTGCAAGCCATACCTCATCGCGATGAAATGAATACCGATGTGGGTTCGGACGTCGATCCCGTCGGTGACGCGACATTCATTAAGACGAGACGTGTTATACACAAATACCCGAATAGGGTGGTTTTTTTGGTTTCAGATACGTGTCCTGTTTATTGCCGTTTTTGTACCAGAAAGTACCACACAGCGAGTGAGAAAGGCACATACTATAATACGGCTTATGATGCCGCATATGATCCCGATTTTGAGTATATAGGCCAACATAAGGAAATATCCGACGTTCTATTGACAGGTGGCGATCCACTAATACTGAATGATGAAAAACTAGAGCAAATAATAAGTACGTTGCGTTCTATACCGCACGTCAAAATAATAAGGATCGGCTCCCGTTACCCGGTCTTTTTGCCGCAGCGAATCACCGATGGGCTATGCAGCATGCTGGATAGGTATCGGCCCATATGGCTTAGCACGCACTTTAATCACCCGATCGAAGTGTCTGCAGAGGCTGCCAAGGCCTGCGACCGCCTCCTTCGGCACGGAATTCCCGTGCAAAATCAGACCGTCCTACTGAAGGGTGTTAATGACAATCTTGACACACTGAAGGCGCTCTTTCGCAGGCTTATCGAAATACGGGTAAGGCCTTATTATCTCTACCATTGTGATCGTGTGACTGGCGTGTCCCATTTCGTGACTGGTCTCGAGCAAGGCCAAGAGATTGTTGATGGCCTTGTCGGGTTCGAAACGGGTTTTTCTGTGCCGAGCTATGTGGTTACTACCAAACTTGGAAAGATTCCTGCTCAAAGGCCCTCTCTATTCCGGCGCGGCGATCGGACTTATGTGAGAAACTACAACATGGAGGTGGACGATATAACTGACTACCTCATCTGAAAAAGCCATAGTTATCCTGTCACATAAATTAACAGCGGTTGGAAAGGCTGGCAAATGTCCGTGGTTACGCTAACCCGTCCACCAGATCTGGCGAGATCCTACGAAGAGGTGGATAGGGACCTGCGCTATGGCAGAGTTGAGATCGTCGCTACCATTCCAGCTTTGGAGGCCAAACATGCGCATTGCATGCATGTTGGTGGGTTGAGCCGTGCTCAGCAAAAAAGCAGCGGCGCGAAGGGAGATTCTTCCCAATCATCCTGATCTAGGAAGCCGGGCTTCACGGCTTCTAGATCCATCGCGTGCTGCAGGCCGAAGGAATCGAAAGCCATGTCGGCTATCCGACATCGATTGCCACTTCGCGAGCCACCGGCGGGGCAAGGACCGACAAGGTCGACGTCGAGGCGCTGGTTCGGGCTGCCCCCACGAGCGGGCGAGCCATGGGGGTGTGCTATGTGTCCGGGCCGACACCGGCGCCGTCTCTCGCGTGAGAGCAAAGTATTGAGCGGATCAGCCACGTCAATCGCGTCATGGGCCTGCTGTTCAGCCAAGGCGTGTAACGCACGGGCGGCTGCGCCGCGACCGGCGTAAGCATTCTGGAGGAATTTAAGACCGGCGACGGGGACCATTGTCCGGCCATTAGAAGGTGCAGATCGGCCATGAACTCGATCGGCTGGAATTTGTTCAGTAACAGCAAGACAGTGGAAGCCGCGCTATGCCATTCTTGGTGACGTTGAGGTGGTCTCGCCGGCGCCTGCGATACTGCTTAGCCTGAAAGGCATGGGGGCAGGGTCGCTGCTGTCGTATGGTCGAAAGGGCTTTCCCGCTGGCTGCGGCGACCGCACGGGGTCGCCAGACCTGAGAACCACGGGTTTCGGATGGCTTGGATCCTCAACCAGTCAATCGCTCGCGAACTAACCGTCTTGCCTGCAAGTGCGTTCAAAAGGTATCCTATCGGCTAACTCCATCGACACCGCCGGTCGACACACTGCTGAAGCTCCATCCGGCCGTGACCACGTTGACATAGCTAGCTTTAAGCAATCGCATCAGGAGGAAACATGATGGAGACCAGCCTGCGCCCGGTACGCCAGACAAACGGCCGGGAGTTCGTGTGTAGCGAACACGGTGTTCTTCAGGAGGTCGCGCTTTGTCGCCCCATCTACTACGACTGGGCTGCCGAGAACGCGATCGTTGAGCAGTCGAAGTCTTCAGGCGCGTTAGTCGACGTGGACGCCGCCATTTCCCAACACCAGGAACTGGTCGCGGCGCTCGAGGCAGAGGGGGTGACATGCCACTTCCTCGAGCCCGATGAATATTTGCCGATGCAGACGTTCGCCCGCGATAGCGGGATCATGACTCCGTGGGGCATGCTGATCGCACAGATGGCCCGACCGGAACGACGCGGCGAATGGGGCGCTATCGAAGATCTCGCCTCTCATCTTGAGCTGCCCATCTGGAAACGCGTTACGGCGGCTCCGGTCGAGGGTGGCGATGTCCAGGTCCTCCGAGAGGGGGAGATTATTATCGGTGTAAATGAGGTCCGGACCTTCTCAAAAGGTGCGGACCAAGTCGCACGCTGGGTGGGGGGCGAGGGCTGGAGTGTGCGCAAGATCCGCGTTCCAGCCCATTTCCTCCATCTCGATGTGCTTTTCAGCGTGCTGACCGGGCAGCTTGCGCTATGCGCAACCGACATTCTGGATGCTGCTGATGTCGAGTGGCTTTCACACAGGTACGAACTTATTCATGTGAGCTACAGCGATGTGATGCGGATGGGCTGCAACGTTACCGCGCTCGGCAACGACGTTGTACTGTCTGCCAAACAGCAGCCCGAAATCAACGCGCGGATTCGTGCCAACGGACTTAAGGTGCTGGAGCCGGATCTACAACAGTTCGTGCTCGAAGGCGGCTCGACACACTGTCTAACCATGCCGCTAAGAAGAGGTTTGTGATGCCTAATGCCGCGACTGCGGTGCGGCAATCAACCTGGGCGAACCTCACCTTGGTTGATCGATGTGATGGAACGGCCCGCTACGATAGCATCCAGGTGCTAGAACTCGGTCATTGATGTTAACGCCACAAAGCAGGAGCCGTTCCGTAAAGCAGATTACCACCATTGGGTTAGATTTGGCCAAGCAGTTCTTTCAGGTTCAAACCGCCGACGCAGAGGCTCTCCTGAACCGCAAGCTCCGCCGGGTCGAAGTGCATGGGTTTTTCGCCAACCCGCATGCCTGGTTGGATCGAAGTTGATGTCGGGCGACGTACCGTGCGCTGAAGGAACAGGGGCGCAAGAACGCACTTCTGATCCTGGCATCGAAGACCGGCGAGTTGAGGTTCGTGACGATCCGGATGGTGAGTCCAGAAGAACCTACAGTACTCTGACTTTCAAAGAGGGATGCACGGCTACGGGGCCGCCCTTTTTCTTGCCTGCCAGTCTTTGCGCGAGAGCCTGTAGAGTACGTGGCGCTTGAGTTGCGGATGCGTGTGCGGAACGCGGGGATGGTCAAAGTCGCTGGAAAGATCGTGGCTCATGCCAAGACGTTCCATCACCGCCGTCGAGCGAACATTGTTCCACACTGCGAAAGACATGATCTCGTCGAGGCCGAGCGTTTCAAATCCGTAGGCTAGCCAGGCTTCCGCCGCCTCGGTGACATAGCCTTTGCCCCAGTATTCAGGCGCCAGTCGCCAGCCTATCTCAACGGCGCCAGCCAGCGCTGCAGGTTCGATGTCGGCGACACCTAGCCCAACGAAGCCGATGCACTCGCCGGAAGCTGCAATCTCGACGGCGGACCAGCCGAATCCATCGCGGTCAATTACGTCCCGCATTTCGTCCATCGTGGCGTCAGACTGGGGGCCGTCGCGGCGCAAAGGAAAGAATTCCATGACACGCTCGTCGGAATTGATCCGGCGGAAGAGCCTGCGATCCCGGTCCTGCCAGTTGCGCAGTATCAGACGTTCGGTACGTATCGGCGTCATTTAAAAATTATCTTCCGGCGGACATCATAAAGATGCATAACCTCGCGCGAGCAGACCCTGAAGCAGCGGCCGCAGCTGATGCAGGGCGTGCCGTCGATTTTGATCAGATACGTCCGCATCCACTCGACCGCCGTCGCGGATGGTGAAACCCGTCTCATTGCGAATTCTGCGACGCAGCGAACTTTCTTGCAGTTGCTGAGCGCACGTCGTGCCGACGCCATGCTGAAGCTGAATCCTGAGGTTCCCCACGGGCCGTTTCGTGGCCAGAGGTTCAGCAAGCTCTTTGTGGATGTGAAAGCCGCCCAGCATGATCCAGCTCGCTATAAAGTTTATGTAGAAGGAGCTCGTCACTATGCGACGGCGGCCTTAGGATTAGCCGTGGCGTTTCCAGGATATACATAAGCAGCTTCCTTTTTCCGAGCCGGAACTCATAACTGAGTGGCGCCGACAATAAACGTGGCGCTATGATCCCCTAGAATGCGCGTTCCTTGGATGAAAGTTTTTGGAAGTTCTGCAATAATCTCGTTAAGTACGAGAACGACGCAATTACCCCCCCTTTGGGTATGGCACAGTGCGTCGGCACTCGTCGTGGATGTCCGAGTACGCGGGGAGCCCTGCCAATCTTTCTGACCCTCGGCCAATTGGCATCGGGCTGCGCCCGCTGGTGCTGTCAAATTGGAGCAGATTGAGGTAGCAGCGCGCCCATGACCGTGAGTGCACTGACCTACCAAGATGGAAGGTTGCCGCCCTCCCGCAGACGGTACCGCAATGTGCCAAGTGGGACGTCCAGTCGCGTGGATTTCTGTTTCACAAGAGGGAATTGCCTGAGGAAACCGGCTGTTACATCAGCCGTTCCTACCGGACATGCGGAGCCGATAACGGCATGGTGTGAAGCTCTGCCGCTAACGTAGCCGCCGCATATCCGGAACGTCGAGCCGACAGGGTCCAAAAAGTGGATCGCAGCACCCGCCAACCGCAACCCGATCGCATAAGGTAGCGCAAGGCGTTGATCACCTACGGGAAATCAACCTCGCGCGGACGCGCGCGACGCCCCAGGCTCGGGCGTCAGGGGTGCGAACTGCTCCCACTCCTCGTCCGTCAAGTCAGACGGGTAGCGCTTGGTGTTCTTGGCAATCTGGGCTATCCGCCCACGACTCTGCTCCCTCATGTCGATGCCCCCACACCGACCCACCCCGGCTATCATGCGGGCCGACCACTTGGAGCGACAAAGGAGAATTCACGTTAAAGATCACGACTGTTGGACTGGATCTGGCCAAAAGGTGTTCCAGGCTCATGGCATTGATGAGACAGGTGCTAGGCGTTGTTTAAGCGGCTTCACCGAAAGCAGATTCCCACCCTGCCTGATCGGAGTGGAGGCATGCGGAACGCCGCAATACTCCGCTCGCATCCTCACCACCAGGGGAGACGAGGTTCGCCTCATTCCCTGGTCTTGCGTGAAAACGTGGCAAGAAATACGCGCTCGGTGCCGGAGGTGCAACGCTCGACGATGCGTTTCGTGCCGCTGAAGACGATGGAGCAGCAGAGCTTCGCATGACCCATCGCGCCTGATCTTGCTCGTGCGCCAAACGCACCATGATCGCCAATGACTTGCGCGCACATCTGGCCGAAGTCGGTCTTGTCGCAAATCCCTGAATCGCCAAGAAGCGAGGTGGCGCCCGCCACCAGCGTGCTTTGTAAGTCTCCAATGCCCACAAGCCGTGCCTTCTCTTGGTCCGACCGATGCGGCTCGCGTCGGGGGCGGCACAGGCACCGCTTTCAAAATCTCGAAAGTTCGATGATGGCTCAAACTGTCGGTTATGTAATTCACTGGGCGGACGCGACCGAGTTCCGCTTTGGAAAGGAGCCTGCCGCGCTAGCGGCGTAAGCCGTCTCGAACACCGAATGAGAAGCAGAGCTTTCGCCGAACGTGCGATGCCCGGTACGTTCCGCGGGACGATGGGCGAGGCGATCCCGTAAAGAGGCCCGAACCTGCCAGCCAAAACTGGGGCAAGCTCGTGAAGCAGATTGAGGGGGCTTCTCGCTCTCCCGGCCCATCATGCGGCGGCCAAGTACTGACCGCAAAAACAAGCCAGTGACCCACTGAACGGTCCAGAAAGAGGAGTCTTGACCAAAGTGACTTCATCACAGACGTCTCTTAGATATTAGCCTTTGCTGCGGCTAAGAGCGCTGACCCGCTTGGCTCCCAACGAACAATTCGGCTCTTTGTTGCTCTACAGTAAGAGTTTTCTCAAGTCGGGCGTAAATCAGAAACACTTTCATAATCTGCTATGTTAACCTGAAACTAACGAGTTTGGGAGGGCGAGGAGCTATGATGGAGACGGGGTAGCTCTTGAGAAACATATGTAGCCGCAAGGTGCCTGAAAGCAATCAGCGTTTTCAATTCGCAGGTGCTGCCGGAAAAAGCATGAGCCGCACTGACGTCAACAGGAACAACTCGGATGGCTTGTCGGAGAAATCCCACCACAGCCGGCCGATGAGTCTAAGCGATTACGTTGAGTACGATGCGCGGGCGAAGGGACCCCATGGAGCCTAAGCAGTTGGCCCGCGAGCCGCACGACCAAGTCAATCGATTGCGCCGTGAAAGAGTTCTGTGGTGCTACGCGGCCTATTTGGGAAACTATGGCGTTGTTTCTGACCTCAATGTTGTTTCTGACTCAATATTCATTATTCATTCGAGCGAATTGGCTTGGCGACCTTCGGACTTCGCACTCTTCCTGAGTCCTATAACAACCTGAATTTTGTAAAGGCGCCCACCGCATGACTGCCTCCGCGATCCCCAATCCTGATTTGATTACCCTGTTCGACAACAAGGCGCGCTGGAATTTGCCCGACCACCGCCGCCACGGCTTCCATAATTTCCACACAACGATGCTCTATTCGATGTCGCTGCGCGCTCCCCGCGTCCTGCCGCTCAGGAAGGAGATCGACTGGACCATAGGCGAGCGTCCCGGCGTCGCACGCTTCCTCGCTATGCCGCATTTTTCAGCCTTCGTCGTGGTGCGCGATGATCGCGTCCTCTACGAAGCCTATGCACCGGATTTCGGAGCCGAGAAGCCGCATCCTATATGTTCTATCACCAAGACGACACTCAATCTCATGCTCGGCCGCGCAGTGGCCGACGGCTTCGTCAATCTAGACGAGCGGGTCGACAGCTATCTGCCGGAGATCGGTACGGGCTACGCCGGGGCGACCGTCAGGGCGGTCGCCGACATGAACGTCGCCAACGACTTCACTGAGGATTATACCGACCCACACGCAAGCGTCTACAACTTGGATGCCGCCTACGGATGGCGCCTGCCGCAGGAGGGTCAGAAGGAGGAGACGCCCCGTTCTTTCCTCTGCGGCATTGGCAGCAACGATAATATAAATCGCACCGGCCACGTGCTCTACAAGTCGGCCAACAGCGACGTCATTGGCTGGATCGTTGAGCGAGCCAGCGGCCGGCCGCTGCGCGACTGGCTGATCGAAATCGTTGAGGCCGCTGGCATCGAGGGCTGCTTCCATATGAGCTGCGACCGCGAAGGTGTGCCGATGGTCTCCGGTGGCGCCTGTCTCACCGCCCGCGATCTCGCACGATATGGTCTGCTCTTTGCGCGCAAGGGCGAGGGTATCGACGGCCGTCGCGTCGGCGATGCCGCCTTCATCGAGGAGACCCGCCGCAATCCCGGGCCTACATTTACGAAGCCGCTCGACTGGTTCCATTATAGCCGTCAAACGTACACCGACGGCACGTGGTTCGGACATAGTGGCTATGGTGGGCAATATATGTTCGCGAACCCTGACACCGGCACCGTCGTTGTCTATCTCGGAGTCCTCGAGAACAGAGCCGCCGCCGACCCCGAATTTGGGGCCGCTTTGATGAAGGTGGCAACCGATCTTGTGGCCGAAAAATAAACTAGGCGCCGGCAGCCGGCAATCCAACGTTGCGTCTAGCTGCGCTCGAGTTAACGCTTTGCCGTCGTCACCGGGGTTGGTGATGACTCCTCCTCACGGCATTCGGCCAAGGTGGCCGGATCAGGGGCTGGGATCGGAGCCCTCCTCGCCACAGTGTCACAACGTGCAACTCTCAATAGTACGGGCATCATTCCTCTCACTAAAACACGATCATGAGCGTTACCCCGGTTCCCCACCCTCCCAGGGCAGGTTGGCTGTCGTCGAACATGCTTCGACGACAGCCTCTTTAGGCGAACTTGCAATTCGCGCGTGTCACGATCTCGTGCCTGCACGTTGCAAATGTCTTTGCAGATCTTCTCCGCAGCCCGAAACCTCTCTCATGATGGCACCTCGATGATGGTGCTGACGCATCAACCGATCGTAGACACCGCACATCTTGAAAACAACGTCGAGGGTCAACTCAAAGGGGCGGTAATTCTTGCTTGTTACAAAGGCAAGGTCCTGGAGTGGCCCGTTCGACCGGACAGGCAGCGAGTTCCACTTAAGCACCAATGGCGTTCGCATGTTGGAGAGCAGCGCTATGACGCCCCATGTCGTTGCCGCGGATGTCTCACGCGCTCTGCTATCCGGCATGAATGACAAGGTCGAGCTCAGAAAAGATTTTCGTTTTGGAGGCAATCTTCAGCAACCCCTACTTTTCCCCTGCTGCTAACATGCAAAAAAGTCGGAGGGAGATGCCGTCAATAGGGACGCAGCTTTATCAAGCGTCGGACTTCTCGGGAAAAAAGCAGTCTTTCTCCTAAAAACAACAGACCGGGCTAGACCGTGAGCTAGAACTCCGGTCGACAGCTCTCATCGGCGGCTGGGGAAGGGAGAATCGTATGAATCTTGTCGATCATTCGCCAGAAAAAAAAGAAAATTGGGAAAGGGTACATCGCCCATGAATAAGAATTATCGCATCCTCGATCTCATTCGGCGCGATCGTTCGCCGCATGAAAAACATCTCATCGATGGCCTGGTCGACGGCCGGGTCAGCCGCCGTGACTTTATCCGCCATGGCAGCCTGCTCGGCGTTTCGCTGCCGCTACTAAGTCGCATAAGTGCCGTCGCCGGTTTCGGTGGCGTGCCTTCCCTCGCTCGGGCCCGAGGTACGCCCGGCGCCACTATTCGTGTTGCTATCAGCACGCCCGCCGCCGCGATCGATCCGATGACAACCTCCGACGGCCCTGGCTATGTCATGTTGCAGCAAGCCGGCGAGTACCTATGCCTGGATGGCCCAGACCTTGTGCTGCGTCCGCAGCTGTCAGAGAGCTGGAAGCCAAATGATACCGGCACGGTCTGGACCTTCAAGTTACGCAAGGGGGTGAACTTCCATAGCGGCGGCGAGATGAAGGCGGACGACGTCGTGGCCAGCATCGACCGTCTTGCCGATCCGGCGAACGCATCTAATGCGCTGTCGGTGTTCGCCGGGATACTGCAGAAAGGCGCGACCAAAAAGGTCGACGATTACACGGTAGAGTTCCACCTCGAAGGACCCAATGGCAACTTTCCTTACCTGGTGTCGTCGGACAATTACAATGCCATCATCCTGCCTGCCGGCTACAAGGGCGATTACGAGAAGAGCTTTGACGGCACCGGGCCATTCAAGCTGGAGAAATATACGCCAAAAGTCGGTGCGTCTTTCGTAGGCAATGAGGATTATTGGGGCGAGAAGGCAGTGCCTCTTCGCACTGAATTCACCTTCTTTGCCGATGAACAGTCAGCGGTCCTAGCGCTGCAAGGCGGTCAGGTAGACATCATAAACACGATATCGGCTCTGGCTGCTATTGGCCTGTTTAATGATCCTAATTTCGATATCCTGAGTGTGAAATCTTCATTGCATAACCAGCTTCACATGCGCTGCGACTTAGACCCGTTCAAGGATCCGCGCGTGCGTCGTGCCATCGGGCTAACCCTCGATCGCGATAAACTGGTCGCGGGATTGATGAAGGGCCGAGCCGTGCCCGGCAACGACAGCCCGTTTGCCCCAGTTTACCCCTCGACTGAAACCAGTGTGCCCCAGCGGAAGCAAGACATCGGTCAGGCGAAGCAACTCATCGAAGCGGCCGGCATGGGCAACGGGTTCAAGGTGACGCTGACTACCGAGCATGTCATCGAAATTCCCGAATACGCCCAACTCATTCAAAACTGGGTCAAAGAGCTCGGCATCCAGATTGAGCTCAACATACTCGATCAGGGCAGCTATTACGGAGATGGCGCGTTCGGCAAATCGAACTGGCTAGATTCGGTGATGGGCATCACCGACTACGGCCACCGCGGTGTACCCAATGTCCTGCTTGCCGCTCCGCTCACAAGCAACGGTACCTGGAACGCCGCGCACTTCAAGAACAAGGATTACGACACACTCGTGTCAAGCTATATCGCTGCCCTTGATCTAGAGGCGCAAAAGGCTGCGGCCGGCAAGATTGAGAAGCTGCTGCTTGATGAGACGCCGGTGATCTTCGGATACTTCTACGACGCGCTGGTGCCAACCGCGAAAGGTGTGACCGGCGTGCAGCCGACGGCCACGGGGCAACTTTTCCTCGACAAAGCGTCGAAGGCCTGAACCGAAATTGAAGCCAATCGTCTAACAGCCAGCTCCTCACCGGGGCTGGTTCCACGCGGAGTATAAGCCATTCGCTGCTTCCTTGTCCGGCGTGTGTCGCTATCGCTGGTGACACTTTTCCTGCTCAGCATCATGGTGTTCCTGGGCGGCCAGGTGCTGCCCGGCAATGTCGGGCGCGCGATCCTGGGGCCATTCGCCGACCAGCGCGCGGTCGACGCGCTCAATCACACGCTCGGCGTCGATCGCCCGCTACTCACCCAGTATGCCACCTGGATCTGGAACTTCGTCCGGGGAGACATGGGTACGTCCTACATCTTCCGCTCGCCCGTGGCGCCGTTTGTCATCGATGCGCTGGGCAATTCGATGAAGCTGGCGGCGGTCGCCTTCGTACTAGTGGTGCCGATCGGCATCCTCGGCGGCGTCATTGCCGCACTCAACCTCAATCGGCCGCTCGACCGCATCATCAGCCTTGGCGGCCTGTCGGTGACGGTACTGCCGGAATTCGTCACCGGCATTATCGTGATCCTGGTCTTCGGCGTATGGCTGCGCTGGCTGCCTATCTCGGCGGCATGGCCTAAGGATGCCGGCTTCTTCACCCAACTCTTTTACCTGATCCTGCCCTCGCTGCCGCTGTTCCTGGTGCTGTTCGGCTATATCGCCCGCATGTCACGCTCCGGTATGATCGAAGCGCTCGATTCCGACTACACGCGAACGGCCGTGCTGAAGGGCCTGCCGTGGCGCACGGTGATCTGGCGGCATGTGCTGCGCAATGCGCTGCTGCCGACCATCACAGTCATCGCGACGCAGACCGGCTATCTCATCGGCGGTCTCGTCGTCATCGAAACGCTGTTTCGCTACCAGGGCATCGGCTCGCTGATCTTCACGGCGGCGCGGGGCAAGGATTTCCCGATGCTGGAATCCGGCATTCTCACCATCGGCATCGTCTATGCGGTGGCCACCCTTGTCGCCGACTTCCTCTATTCCGTGCTCAATCCGCGCATCCGGCTGGGGTCAGATCAATGAGCGCCGTCCAGACCACCTCCCCCACACCAGACGACACAAGCAGGCGCGGCCCGCTGGCGGAGGTCTTTTTCTCGCTGCTGCGCTCCCGAACATTCCTTGTTGGTTTCGCCATCGTGCTGTTCTGGGTTGCCTGCGCGCTGTTCGGTGAGCACTTCGCGCCCTACGATCCGCTGGCCGACGACATCATCAATGCGCTGGCGCCGCCCTCTTCCGAACACTGGTTCGGCACCGACAAGATCGGCCGCGACGTCTTCTCGCGCGTCATCGTCGGTTCGCGCGACATCCTGACCGTCGCCCCGCTGGCAACCTTGCTGGCGACGGTGGCCGGCACCGCGCTCGGCCTCATCACCGGCTATTTTCGCGGCCTCGTCGACGATGTCGTCAGCCGCATCCTGGAAGCCTTCATGGCGATCCCGGTGGTCATCGTCGCGCTGCTGGCGATCGTGGCGCTCGGCACATCCAAGACGACGGTCATCGTCGTCATCGGCCTGAGCTTCGCGCCGATCATCGCTCGTACCGTGCGCTCGGCAGTGCTGGCCGAGCGCGAACTCGACTATGTCGCCGCCGCACAGCTAAGACACGAAAGCGCTTTTCATACGATGTTCGTCGAGATCCTGCCCAACGTCATCCCGCCGATCCTGGTCGAAACCACCGTGCGGCTCGGCTACGCCATTTTCGCCGTCGCCACGCTCTCCTTCATGGGTTTTGGCATCCAGCCGCCCTCGCCCGACTGGGGGCTCTCGATCTCCAACAATTACGGCATGATCGGCGGCGGCTTCTGGTGGACGGTGCTGTTCGATGCGCTCGCCATCGCCTCGCTGGTGATCGGCGTCAACCTGGCGGCCGACGGCGTTCATGGAGCGCTCAATGACTGATCCCGCCAACGCTAAAAACGCGCTCGAACTGCACGACCTCTCTGTCGCCTACCGCGTCGCCGGCCGCAATCGCGCTGTGCTGCGCAACCTCAGCCTCACCATCGGCCAGGGCGAAGCCTATGGGTTGGTCGGCGAATCCGGTTGCGGCAAGTCGACAGTGGCGCTCACCGTCGTGCGCTATCTGCCGCGAAACGGCTCGATCACCGGTGGCGCGATCTCGCTCGACGGTCAGAACGTCATGAAACTGGACGCCGAGGCGCTCAGGCGGGCGCGCGCGGAAAGCGTCTCCATGGTCTATCAGGACCCTGGCAAGGCGCTGAACCCATCGATCCGCGTCGGCCGCCAACTGACTGAGATTTTTGAACTCGGCGGCATTTCGGGACAGGCGGCCACCGACCGCGCGATTGCGATGCTGAACCGCGTGCGCATCTCCGATCCCGTCAGCGTCATGCAGCGCTACCCGCACCAGCTTTCCGGCGGCATGCAGCAACGCGTGGCGATTGCCATGGCGCTGGCCAACGATCCCTCGATGCTGATCCTCGACGAGCCGACCACCGGCCTCGATGCGACCGTGGAGGCAGAGGTGCTCGAACTGATCGCGCAACTCAGGCAGCAACTATCGGCCTCGATCCTGTTCATCAGCCACAATCTCGCGGTTGTCTCAAACATGTGCGACCGGGTCGGTGTGCTTTACGCCGGCATGCTGGTTGAGGAAGGGCCGACAGAGGTGGTGTTCAACGATCCGCGCCATCCCTACACGGTCGCCCTGCTGCGCTGCCTGCCGCGCGGTGGCCAACGCAAGGACCAGGGCCGGCTCGACACCATTCCGGGTTTTTTGCCGGGCATCGGGGCTGACATCAAGGGCTGCGCCTTCGCCGACCGCTGCGCGCTCGCCGACGACCGCTGCCGCAGCGAATTGCCACCGCTTTACGATCTGGGTGACGCGCGGGGAAGCCGGCTGTCGCGCTGCTTCCATCACGACAAGGCGCAGGCGCTGCCGCGCGCGACACCGAGCGATGTGGCGCCCGCACCAAAGCCGGACGCCGCACCGGTGCTGCGGGTCGCCGGGTTGAATAAGACCTATGGCAACGCTGTACGGGCGGTGAAGGACGTATCACTCACGCTACGGTCAGGCGAGACGCTCGGGCTGGTCGGCGAATCCGGCAGCGGCAAGACGACCTTCGCCAAGCTGCTGCTCGGCCTGGTGCCGCCAGACGCAGGCGGCACGATCGAACTCGAGGGAAAGGCGCTGGCCCCGAGGCTGGAAAACCGCGGCGATGATCAGATCAAGGCGATTCAGATCGTGTTCCAGAATCCCGATTCGGCGCTCAACCGCTCGCATTCGATCCGGCACCTGATCAGCCGCGCGCTGAAGCGGCTGGCGCGCCTAAGCGGCAAGGCGCTGGAGGCTCGCCTCGACGACCTCGTTCGTTCGGTACGGCTGACCGAGCGGCATCTCGCCGTTAAGCCACGCCAGCTTTCGGGTGGGCTGAAGCAACGCGTCGCCATCGCGCGCGCCTTCGCCGGCGACCCGCGCGTCGTCGTCTGCGACGAGCCGACCTCGGCGCTGGACGTGTCGGTGCAGGCGGCCATTCTCAACCTGCTCGCCGACCTGCAGTCGAAGGAGGGCGTCAGCTATATCTTCGTCTCGCATGATTTGGCGGTGGTGCGGTACCTCTCCGACAAGATCGCCGTCCTCTATCTCGGCCGTATCATGGAGATCGGACCATCCGAACACGTCTTTTCCTGCCCGCATCACCCCTATACCGAAGCGCTGCTGTCGGCAGTGCCCAAACTCGATCAGACGGAGACGGCGCGTATTCGCCTCGACGGCGAGATCCCCAGTGCCACCAACCCGCCGTCGGGCTGCGTGTTCCACACACGTTGCCCGCGCAAGATCGGTCCGATCTGCGAGCAGCAGGAGCCGCCGCTGAACGAAGCGCAGCCGGGCCATTCGATCCGCTGCCACATCCCTTATACTGATCTTGCCAAGCTTCAGAACTCGACGCCGCTGCAGGAGACTTCGGGTAACCAACTCATAGCGTGTCAAACGGATTGGGATGAACAAACCCCGCGCGCCGCGGACAACCAGCCCGACTATATTGGTGTACAACTATCGGAGCTCTCTTCGGATTCAGTAGTTAGATAATGAGGCAAGAGGGATAAAAATGAAGCCAGATCCCTTACTTGAAGCGTGCTTGGTGCCTAGCGCCATCGACGTTCGATTGTGTGGAAAAACGGTACGCGCTACGAGATTGGGCCGCCCGACCCGTCGCGTTGGGGCGCCATGTTAGCCGCTACTTAGCTAGTGGCGAGATATTCTGTCGCCTCGTCACGTTTGATGGCCAAAGATACGGTGCAGAGCTCCCTAAACCGGGCCGTAAAGTTCTCGAGGTAATTGCCAGTGAGTCTATTCTGATCATCATGAGACCAACACCACCAGAACCTACTGCCCATTCCGGAGACGGCTTGCATGCTATTACTACCGTCCCAGTGCCTCTGAGCCCAAACTTTGCGCGTGGCGAGCCGCGGCCCAGAGACGCTGCGATTTCTCCAATAAAAGCCCCTCCTCCTATTATCTTAAGAGCTCGCAGAGATGTGAAGGGTCAGAGGCGTCGAGCTATTTTTATAAACGTTTTCGTTGCTGACTAGGGCCACCTTAGTGACAAAATAGAACAACGGCTTGTTGCTACATACCTCTATTCGGAGGAGGAGCTGATGTTGAGGAGGGCCTAATACTTTGGCTTTTCTGCGGTCTTTAAGAGGTTTTGGCGGCTCCCTGAGAGGAATATCGTTGTACCAAACTTACCGTTTGCTAAGTCTTAACAATTGCCGCAGGCTACCTCGTGCGGGGCATCACGACGGTGATGCCATTTGCGATTCCGGTCCCGTCGTGGCCCAGAGGTGCCTCACCATCTTATGGTCGACGTGAGGGCGGCATGATGGATGACAAACGCCTGCGACCGCCGCTTCCCCATGCCGAGCCCCGAATCAGGGTGCTTCATGACGACGTCACGATTGACCGGTATCGTTGGCTTCGCGACCGGGAGAATCCCGACGTCCGCGCGTATTTGGAAGCTGAAAACAGCTACGCGGAGCAGGCGACAGCTCACCTGAGAGTACTCAAGGCGGAACTGATTGCGGAGATCGATGGGCGTCAGCCTTGCGAGGACATCCCACCGGCGTTCCAAGTCGGACCGTTCGAGTATTTCCAAAAAGCCGAGCCGGGCCTTCTACATCCGAGGTGGTGGCGGCAGTCGGCAGCCGGAGATTCTATCGTGCTTCTATTAGATCCGAACGCGCTCAAAGGGGCGGAAGTATTTTATCAACTCGGTGTCTTCGAGCCGAGTGATGACGGGCGCTACGTGGCTTTCAGTTTTGATGTTGTTGGTGACGAGAACTATGAGCTGAGGGTCAGGGACGTGGAGACCGGCCGTGACGTCTGGCAGGGCTCGTGGCACGCTGTGATGGTAGCTTGGGCCGCGGATGGTCATACTCTGTTTTTCACGCGCGAGCGGCCTGACCTGCGGCGACAACCGCATGAGCTTATCCGGCTGGACGTCGCAGCTGGGAGCTCTGAGGTGGTGTTCGAGGAGGTGGACGAGCGACTGAACCTGCGGATAAGGCGCTCTGATAGCGGCGCCTGGCTATTTCTGGAGGTGAACGGCTTTAATCGAGCGACGGTGGAAGTGTGGTGCCTTCCCGCCGACCAACCGAGCGTTGCGTGGCGCCGGTTGGTAACGCGTGATTTTGGTCACCAGGTCGTTCCCGAGCACTGGCAAGACAAGTTCCTGTTCCTTGTCGATGATGCCGGGCCGTATCGGCGGCTGGTACGTGCGCCGATTGACGATCCGTCACCTTCGGGTTGGGAAGAGGTCATACCGCATCGGAACGGCGTGATGCTTGAGGAGGTCCACTTACTCGAAGACCACCTCGTTCTGCTGGAGAGGGACGGCCTTCGTCCTCGCCTGGTCTCCCTCGACAAAACCGGCCGGACTGGATCGACGATCGTTCCTGACGAGCCGAGTTGCACCTTGACCATCGGCTTGTCGGCAGGGGGGCATTATTCGGTCGCAAGACATGCCTTTCGAGCCTCGAGGCTGACCTACAGTATCAGCTCGTTCGTGAGGCCGGACACCGTGGTCGAGCATGACCTCGCCGACGATAAACCGGCAGTTCGCTACCAGGCCCGCATTCCGGGGTACGACTCGGCTCAATATGTGGCGGCGGTCGTCATGGCGGACGCAGAAGACGGAGTGCAGGTCCCAATCTCGTTGGTGGCGCGGCGCGATCGGGTGAAGCCGGGGCCGGTCATATTATACGTCTACGGCTGTTACGGAAAGTCGATTTGGCCCTCGTTCTTGGCTCGGTACTTATCCATGACCGCGGTTTTGAGCCTGCTCGATCGCGGCGTTGCTTTGGGAATAGTGCACGCAAGAGGGGGTGGCGAACTCGGACGCCTATGGCACGAGGCGGCTACCCGCGATCGAAAGGGCATTACCTACACAGATCTGATTGCTGCAGCGGAAGGGCTCGTTGAGCGGGGGCTCGCCACTCGCGACGGCATCGTCATCGAGGGACAGAGTGGTGGCGGGGGTACCGTGCTTGCCGCGGCCGCGTTGCGGCCCGACTTATTTCGCGCCGTGCTTGCCGAGGTTCCAGTTGCTGATATTTTGGATACTGAACTGGACTTCACGCTTCCGTACGCGCTACAAGAAACGGCAGAGTACGGGGATCCACACATTGCCCACGAGTATCGGTACCTGCGCAGCTATGACCCCTACTATAATCTCAGCGCCGATCGCCCACTTCCGCCGACCTACATCGACGGCGCGCTTGACGATGGTCAGGTACTCTACTACCAGCCCGCCCGCTATGTGGCGCATCGTCGGTCGTGTGCGGCCGATCGCGACCCCGAGCTTGTCTTCCGCACGCGGATGGTGGGCGGCCACAGCGGCGCTTCACATGGGCCTGGCGTCGCCGAGGAAACAGCATTTCGCATGGCGTGGGTTCTCGACCAGCTCCGATGCTCGAGCGGCTGAAAGGATTCAAATCTTGGCACTGGAGTCACACGGGGATGTACAAAGCGGCTCTGTTGGCAAAGACTTCAAACTACTCGAGTCTGTTCACCTAAGTTGTGTGCTCGACTAATCGGTCAAGTCGACGGCACGCCCACGTCTATATGCTGAAGCTCTCGGCTCAAGAAGCGAAGCTCACTACAGATCGTGCCCTCGATGCCTATGCTGGATCAGAGCAGCGTCAGGATTGGCTCACGCGTGGACCGCTAGGGATCACGACCCGCTGAACCTTGTCGCTCACAAGCTTGGTAGTGCTTTGCAAAGCTTGCCACAGGAGATCATAATAGTTGCGGTTGGAGGGTCACAGATCTTGACAACGCGTTGCTATTCGCCCGCGATGTCCGCATGGTGTCGTTTACCTGCGGAGTTGCAACAGCCGTTTGGCGATGCTTCAGCAATCGTGACAACGCCGTACCGTGTCTTCTGGTAAATATCCCGGCAAATCGCACTAAGGCAAAAGGGGCTGCGAAGCATACGGACTCAGATCTCTCGGCGATTTGCCGCTGCCTCATGAGCGCCCGAAAGGCTGGAGTTTCCGCCCGCGCTGCAGCTGGACCTTATGGTTGTACCTATTTCTTGCGGTCTAGAACCTGCCGCCGAAACAAGCTTGACAGAAACGGGGGCTGTTACAATTCGGCAAACGTGGCAAGGTGGCGAAGCACTAACCCTGGCGACGCATCGCCGCGGCATCCTGTTCCGGCCACACAGCAAAGGCTGCCGAAGAAACCCGACGTCGAGGAAAATTATCGTACTTTGAGTAACTGATATGAACAAGCTGGACCGCATGGATTACCGCATTCTCAATGTGCTCCAAGAAAACGGCCGACTCCCAATCAAGATCCTAGCCGACAGAGTCGGCATTTCCGTGTCGCCATGCTGGCAGCGGGTCAAAAAGCTCGAGAAAGAAGGGATCATCCGTCGTTACATCGCAGAAATAGCCATTGAAAAATTACGAACTGTCCAGATAGTTTTAGCCAAAGTGGTTCTAGCACGACAAAACCGAGAAGCGCTAGAGTTCTTCGAACGGCATATATGCGCCATTCCAGAAGTCGTTGAGTGTTACGAGGTAATGGGACAATTTGACTTTCACATAAAGTTCGTCGTTTCCTCAATTGACTTGTATACTGAAATCGCGGAGAGACTCTTAACTCCTGAGTTTGGTGTTGAAAGGTATTTCACCGACATAGTGAGCCGCGTTGCCAAAGAAGATCGGTCCATCCAGTTGGGCAGTTTCATCTGATTGTCCGTTCCAAAAATTAGTACGCCTGGATGGGTATCCACGGTGACGGCCGCCTTGCTGAGGTAGGCTGAGGGCTGCAAGTCCTAGTGCAAGCACTAGGAGTAGCCCTATGACGAAGCATCAGATCGAGGTGACCACATCAGTCGAGCGGCGTCGGCGCTGGTCTCGCAAGGAGAAGGAGCGGCTGGTCGCGGCGACGTTTGAGCCTGGAGCCAGTGTTTCGGAGATTGCAGGGTCGGCCGGCATCCATGTGAGCCAGCTTTTCCGGTGGCACAAGGTACTCTGCCAGATCTCCGAGCCGTCCGTGCCGCAGCTCGTTCCCGTGGAAGTCGTCGAGGCGCTGCCAGCGCCGCAACCGCCGGCGACGCCATCGCCGATCTCCTGGCCGCGCAAGAACAGCAGCATGGTGACGATCGAGCTTGGCGGCGCCCGCCGCCTGCGGGTCGAGAGTGATATCGACAGCGAGGCGCTCACTGGCTATACGGATATGCGGAAAGATTTTCCGGGTCTTTCGCTGATGGTGCAGGAGACCTTGAAGCGCGATCCGCACAGCGGTCATCTGTTCTGTTTCAGCGGGCGGCAGGTTGGCCTGATCAGGTGATCTGGCACGACGGCCAGGGTGCTTGCGTATTCACGAAGAAGCTTGAGCGCGGCCGCTACATCTGGCCATCGGCGGCCGACAGCACGGTCGTGATCACGCCTGAACAGCTTCGGCTATTTGCTCGAAGGCATCGACTGGCGGATGCCGCATAAAACCTGGCGTCCAAGCTCGGCGGGATGAGCAAAACCGCTGGTATGGCGGGAGCGAATATGATTCCATCGCGCCAATAACCGGTGCGGCCGATCAGCTTCCTGACGATCTTGTCAGCGCGCACCTTATGATCCTGGCCGAGCGTGCGGCCCGCCGGGAGGCACAAGCACTCGCCGCTCGCGCGCAGGCCATGAACTCGCACTCGGATCCGCTGATCGCGCGGCTCAGGCTGGAGATCGAGAAGCTGAAGCGCGAGATCCATAGCAGTCGCTCGGAGCGGAAAGCCCGGCTTCTCGAACAGGTGGAGTTGCAGCTCGAGGAACTGGAAGCCGACGCCGGCGAAGAGGAGCTGGCGGCGGAGAGCGCAAGCGCCCGCGGCGCAAGCCGCTGAACCGGCAAAGTAGCGCTATGCCCGCGAGGGCATCGACCTCAGCCTCTCGACACTGCTGGACCAGGTCGGAGCTGGTACTGCGGCACTGAAGCCGGTTCATGCGCTGATCGAAATGTGCTTGCCGCCGAACGTCTGCATGGTGACGACACCACCGTGCCGATCCTGGCACGCGGCAAGACCGATACGGGGCCCATTTGGACTTACGTCAGGGATGATCGGCCATTCGGAGGGCAGTCGCCGCCGGCGGCGCTCTATTATGCCTCGCGCGATCGGCGGCAGGAACATCCCGAGCGTCATCTGAAGAGAGCTTCAGCGGCATTCTGCAGGCCGACGCCTATGTCGGCTACAACCCGCTGTTCAAGGCAGACCGTGACCCCGGTCCGCTGACCCAGGCGCTGTGTTGGGCGCATGCGCGCCGCAAATTCTTCGTGCTTGCCGGCATCTCCGCCAATGCCAAACGCGGCAAAAACGCCGCCCCGATCTCACCGATCGCGCTCGAGGCCGTCAAGCGCATCGACGCGCTGTTCGAGCGCGGGATCAAAGGCTTGCCGCCCACGAACGGCTGCAACGACGCTGGCAGGAAAGCCGTCCTCTCGCCACCGAACTTGAGGCCTGGCTGCGAACCGAGAGGGCCAAACTGTCGCGCAGTTCTCCAGTTGCCGAGCCTATCGACTACATACTGAAGCGCTGGGATGGCTTCACGTCCTTCCTCGGCGACGGCCTGATTTGTCTCACCAACAACGCCGCCGAACGGGCGTTGCGTGGTTTTGCTCTCGGCAGGAAAGCTTGGCTGCTTGCAGGCTCCGATCGCGGCGCTGATCGGGCAGCCTTCGTGGCAACCCTGATCACACCGCAACGCTCAACGACGTAGATCCGCAGGCCTGGCTGGCCGATCTTGCGCACATGGCCGATGCCGATCTTCAGGCCGGAGCAATTGCCCCTGGAATTGGGTGGGATCGTCAGTAAAAGCCGTTGTTGCGTAAGCTCTGATGGCTCACAAAACCGACAGAGATCAGCCAGACAAAAACCGAGCTCTTGTTCGCGATGTATTGCTTCGCGATTGCGATCCGATCGGCACATCGGGCATTCCCGAAGCTAAGGACGAATATGACGATTATGCCGACGTCGTGCTCGGGATGCTGACCCACGAAACGTGATGGCAAAAGACATAGCCGGCTATCTCTTCAAAATCGCACAGAGGACATGGGCTGTCCGATCGCAAGATGGCGAAGCTGTGCCAGCCGCAGAACTAGTCGTGGCGCTTCAGTCAAACTTTTAGGAACAGGCTTGAGCTACCTGCGATCTTCACCGGATGGTACGACTATGGGAACGACCGACCAGGTCAACCTGCACGACTCCAAGACTGTTTCGTGAGTGGTCAATCTGCGAATTCACTGACGCCATCCTGTTTCGGGAAGATCGTCTGGCTCTGCCGTTCGTATGACGCGGTCAGGAAGCTCAAGGGCAGCAAGCACATGAGCTCGTCGACACCGGCTGGCGGGGGCAGCTCACCCCAACCTGATCTGCCGACATCCATTGTAAGGGCCCAAGCCCCCTTACTTCAGGCGTCGTTGCTTTAATTTCGGTTTGTCAAGCTCATATGGGCGATCGCCACACCAGCGCGTGAGCACGGCCACGACCATCACTGTTGAAATCCTTACGCAGTCCCCGTCGTCTTGCCAATGTGTTGGCTGGCCTAACGGTTCTGGGTGCGGATTGCCCCGATGCCTCGCCAAAGGTTTCGAGAAGACTGTCGAATCCCTGCGATCGTTTGCGATCCCTCAGTTCATGTGCCTCACTCAATACGGAATAAGCCTCATGGGGTCCGAAATGGGTTCCTAGTCGGCGTCGCAATCTGAAGCCTTCAATTCGGACTGCTTCAAGAAAAGACTTTTTCCAACCGTGGCAGAAAACAGAAGCACTTATCAGAGTCTATTTGATACACCTCCTGCACCCAAAGCATACTCTTGGAGACGTTTAAATATGCCCGCCGCACAATTGGAAACCACTACTGGTGAGTCGTTCCCGCAGAGGGGCACGATACGCCAGGAGATTGAGCGAGAATTAGAGCAGCTGCGCACGCAAGATGCGGACCCTCGTTCGACGTTCCCAGATCGTTGGCTCAATGACCGCGGACTACTGCTTGATGACGGCACCATCGAAGTTGCCAAAGCCGCTCATCTCGCCTTTTTTACAAAGGGCAACAACCACCCAACCGTTGTAAAATTCGAACGCGATTTGATACAAATGGCCCTTAGTCTGTTCCACGCTGGAAAGGACGCAACCGGGGCTGTGACCAGTGGCGGATCTGAGAGCCTCTTTCTTGCTACTGCCGCTGCTCTAGCGTATGCCAAAGGAAGACTGCCTCACATCGTCAAGCCTGAAATCGTTATCCCTCAGACGGGCTATCCCACATTCGAAAAATATGAGCGGTATTTCGGATATTCGATCCGTCGCGTTCCAGTAGACGCAAATTTCCGCGCAAACGTCTCGGCAATGTCCGAAGCTGTTAGCGAAAACACAGTGATGATGCTCGCGTCAATGCCATCCTGGTCGCATGGCGTCTGTGACCCAGTTCGCGAGTTAGCGGAAATTACCAGCAAACACAGTATTTGGCTGCATGTGGACGCTTGCGTTGGCGGCTTTTTGGCGCCTTTTGTGCGCGAGCTCGGACGAAACCTTCCCGACTTCGATTTTCGAATCCCTGGCGTAAGTTCAATCTCGGCGGATTTTCATAAGTACGGCTATAGTGGTAAGGGGGTTTCGGGTGTGTTCTATAAAAGTAAGGTTGCCCGTCATCATCCCTTCATCTTCGACACGTGGGCAGCAGGGCTTTATCGCTCACCGGTTCTCACTGGGACACGTAACGGGGGCGCAATCGCTTCGGCTTGGGCGGTCATGCGTTATCTGGGGCGGGACGGATACCTCGCCCGTGCAGCTCAAATCCTCAAGCTGAGAGATGCGATATTGACCTTGGTTGGACGATGCCCTGGGTTGAAGATAGTCGGCGGGGCTGAGCTCAACGTGGTCGTAATAAGCAGCGACTACTGCGACATATTCTCGATCGCGACCAAGATGCAGAACTACGGATGGAAAATAAACTTATTGAAGGAGCCGGAGGCAATACAGCTTGTGCTTGGGCCACTGCGAGATGAGTATATTACATTGCTAGTTAACGATCTTGAGAAATCCGTGGAATTTGCAAGGCGCGAGGGCTTTAGAGCTCCTCCTCCCAATGTGGTCTATTCAGACGAATTCTTCGACTGAGCCGGTATTTATCTTGGTTTTGCAGTTGCATTTCACGAATGGCGAAACCGCAATTTGGCACTTGAACGGCCAGCCACTGGTCGGTCTGGCGGCGTCCTCGCCGCAGGTGGATGTGGGGCGTCTTCTGAGACGTGGGGCGGGCCTGAAAGGTTGCTAGAGAATCGTTTCGGCAACTGCCCGTTCCTTGAGCAACCACAGTAACCCAATAGAGCGCAAGTTTTGTCTTAGGTACGGCGGCTCTTGGAACCGCACCGATACGGGGAACCCAATGTCACTTTCTGAAACAGTTCTGGCAAAATTGAAGGACAAGTCGTTGGTGACGGACAAAGCTCTTGTAGGGGCTCGGTGGATGGCGGCAGGTTCAAAGGGCCTCACGTTTGAAGTCACCAATCCCTCAACCGGCAAAGTCCTCGCAACGCTTCCAGATCTTGGCGAAGTGGAGATTAGGTCGGCCATCGACGCTGCACATGTCGCCCAAAAAAGCTGGGCAAAGAAGACGGGCAAGGAGCGCGCCGCAGTCCTGCGAAAGCTTTATGACCTATTGGTCTCGAATGTCGATGATCTTGCCACCATCCTCACTTTGGAGATGGGAAAACCATGGCCGGAGGCGAAGGCAGAGATCCTTTATGGTGCGTCCTACGTCGAGTGGTTCGGTGAGGAAGCAAAGCGAGTTTACGGCGACACCATTCCAGGTCATCAGCCGGACAAGCGCATCATCGTGATTAAGCAGCCCATCGGTGTTGTTGGGGCCATCACGCCGTGGAACTTTCCGAATGCCATGCTTGCCCGCAAGATGGCCCCGGCAATCGCTGCCGGTTGTAGCATGGTATCAAAACCTGCGGCTCAGACGCCATTATCCGCGCTCGCTCTGGCTCTCCTTGCCGAACGCGCCGGTCTGCCACCCGGTGTTTTTTCAGTGCTCACCACGACCGACGCGGCGATGGTCGGTCAGGAATTCTGCGGAAATGAGAAAATCCGGAAGCTCACGTTCACAGGCTCGACCAATGTCGGAAAAAAGCTGATGCGGCAAGGCTCAGAACAGATCCTAAAGCTCGGCCTCGAACTTGGGGGTAACGCGCCGTTCATTGTCTTCGATGACGCAGATCTCGACGCTGCCGTAGACGGCGCAATGATTTCCAAATACCGCAATGCTGGGCAAACCTGCGTCTGCGCCAATCGGCTCTATATTCAGGAGGGCGTCTATGATGCCTTTGCTGCCAAGCTTGTCAAGCGCGTTCGCCAGATGAAAGTCGGCGACGGCTTTGCCGAAGGGGTCACGATAGGCCCTCTGATCGACCACAATGCGCTGAAGAAGGTACAGGAGCACGTCACAGACGCGGTCGCTAAGGGGGCTACGGTGGAGGCCGGTGGCAAGCCTGCCAGCCAAGGCGGCCTGTTTTTTCAGCCCACTATCTTGACCGGGGCAACAGGGGATATGCGCCTCTCAAGGGAAGAGACGTTCGGCCCTATCGCACCGTTGTTCAAGTTTTCAACCGAAGAGCACGTCATTGAAATGGCGAACAAAACCGAGTTTGGCTTGGCTTCGTACTTCTATTCCAAGGATGTTTCGCAGATCTTCCGGGTAGCGGAGGCTCTTGAATACGGCATGGTCGGTATCAACACTGGGCTGATCTCCACGGAAGTTGCGCCTTTTGGCGGCATCAAGCTATCTGGACTCGGCCGCGAAGGTTCAAAATACGGTATCGATGACTATACAGAGATGAAATATTTGTGCCTGAGCGTGTGATCCGGCTGGGCTCCGAACGAGCGCTTCGACCAGGCGGTCCGCGACGGCGGCGACGGCCCGGCGGATTGCCGTTTCTGTTGAACGACACCGGGCCAAGGCAGGCCGGAGTGTAGCGGAGCTCGGGCAATGTAGCACTGAACGACAGGAGCATCTTGATCAGCACGAGCTTGGACCGCCAAGACTCAGACTTGCGCAGGCGGAGGTGTCGAGGGAATCGCTGGACCCGGAACGGCAAATGCCTCAAGAGATTCCCGTTAGGTTGGAGGTGGAGGATGCCTCAAGTGCGGCGCCGTTTTGTCTGGGAGATCGACTGGAACCTCCTGAGAACATTCACCGTCATCGTGCAAGAAGGAAGCCTTACCGCTGCCGGAGACAAGCTGTCGCTGTCGCAGCCCACGATCAGCAACGCGCTGCGCCGGCTTGAGGAGCATATGGCCTGCCGCATGATCGACAGAAGCTCGAACTACTTTATGATCACTCCGGCGGGAGAGACGCTCTACAACGAGTGTATGGCAATGCTCGCTATCGTCGCCGGGCTGCCGGAACTCCTGGAGAAGGATCAGAACCGCATCTCCGGCCACGTCGACATGGCTTTCGCCAGTCATGTGGAATGCCCCTTCCTCGATACCTTCCTTGCCGACTTCCACAAGATCCATCCGCGCATCACATTTTCCACCACGGTTACGTCCAGCAGGTCCGCCGCTGAAGCCGTGCTCAACAATGAAGCCGCACTCGGCATTTTCCTCGCGCAGGAAAAGCTGGACAATTTGGAATACGCCCTGCTTTATCGCCAGCATTTCGGCTTCTTCTGCGGACCAAGCCACCCACTCTTCCAACGACGGATTTCCGGCTTCGATGAGATGATGAAGCTCGATTACGTTTCCTTCAAAACCGATGAGCTTTCAGGAGCTCTGGCGCCCGTCGCCGAATTGCGCAAGCAAGAGCAGCTTTGTGGGAAAATTGTGGGACAGTTCACCAATGTCGAAGAGGTGAAGCGCCTGATCAAGGCGGGGTTTGGTTTCGGTCCCCTGCCGATTCACGTAGTTGCTCCAGATGTGGAAGCCGGGCAGCTCTGGCAAATTCCGCCATACAGGAACCCGCCCTCTGTCGACGTCTATCTCGTGACGAAGCGCACGGCCAGGCGCACCCGCGCCCAATCCACCTTTCTCGCGGCACTTTCGGCGGCAATCGACGCCACCCCCCTTGAGAGTCGTACATACCCACAACCCGCGGGCCTTACACAAGCCGGCTGAATTGCTCGCGGCGCAGCTCGAGCGTCTTTTCGCAATCGAACTCGGCACAGCTCGATGGCCGCATACTGCTGCGAGTGCACTATGCGAAGTCGCTGCCGGAAGGCAGCGACTTGCAGATCGGGGACATCGCTGCCGAAGCGACTTCGAAAGCATTTCAGCCGTGTGTTCCGCCAGCAGACCGGCATCACGCCAACCAATCTCAAGCGTCCGAACACAACCGGCGGCAGCTGGGCAATGAAGCCCGGCCGCGTAGCGCCTCCTCAGCCGCACCCGAGCCGACTCTCAGGCGACTCCCGTCACTAAATGCGTTGTCCGTCTCGTCTAGCTGGACGCAGCCCTGGGATCGAATCCGAGCTCGATCGCGCCGCCTTCGCACAGCACGCGACTTGATGGGCGCGTTGGCGCTGATGCTGGTTGCCGCCGACGTCGATTTCGTAGATCGTACTGCTGCCCAGATACGGCCGAGACGACGGCCGGACGAAGGTTGGCGCTCACGGCTGTTGTCCGGCCGTATCCGCTCACTATCACGGCGAGCATATTGGGCCTTTCGGAAAAAGTCGGCGACGCAGACCCAAAATACTCCATGGGATTGCGTCCCGATCAGCAAAGCCTGACCCTTAATATAGACCGATGGGTGTGGTACAACGAGGAGCCTCCTCACCAGGGATGCTGGCGTGGCAGCAGGACGCCGATGCAGACTTCTTTTGACTCCGTGTAGGTGTGGAGGAGAAAGTGATCCCGCCTGGTTCTTAAGAACCCGAGCACGCCGTCATACGTGCCGCCGCTCGGCTGCGTGTCCGAGATGGGAGCCGACATAGACCGGCATCGCATTCGGATCAGTGGCGAACCGGTCATCAACATCTTGTCGTGAGCCCGGCCTAGGAATTAGTCCGGCATTTGATGGAGCGGATTTACGATGAACTGTTGGAGTTTGTCAGCCCATGCTTTGCAGGTGAACTCGTAGGGCTGAGCCCCTTGAGGGTCTTGAGCCTCGGGCGAAGTTGTAGGCAGCGACGAAGTCGGCGAGATGGGTGCGGAGTTGGTCGTGGCTCTCGTAGTAGAAGCGCTTTGATCCCATAGCGCTTGGCCAGCGCTCTCAGGGTCTCTTGATGGGGTGGACGGCGCCCGCAACGGCATCGTCCTTCATGAGAGGCGTGCCAAGATGGCTGCTGTCGAACATTCATCCGAAGGAGCACCGTCCATGGACAAGACTACCATCGATCTGAGCGCTGTCGCTACCGTTGGCCTTGATCTGGCCAAGCACGTCTTCAAGGTTCACGCGGTCGATGTCGCAGGCCGCGTCGTCACGACCCGAGCGCATCGGCGCAAGGATGTTCTGACATTCTTCGAAGCCCTACCATGCTGCCTCATTGGCCTGGAAGCGTGTGGCTCAGCCCATCACTGGGCTCGCGAACTGACGAAGTTCGGCCATGACGTGCGGTTGATGCCGCCAGCCTATGTGAAGGCTTACGTGCCTCGTCGGAAGAACGACGCTGCCGATGCAGCAGCCATCTGCGAGGCGGTGACGCGCCCTTCCATGCGTTTTGTGCCGGTGCGATCGATCGAGAACCAGGCGGGCCTCATGCATCACAAGGTGCGCGAACTTCTGGTGGCTCAGCGCACGCAACTGCTCAATGCTCTTCGCAGTCATCTCGCCGAAATCGGGATCATCGCCGCGCAAGGACCGAACAACGCACGCGCTTTGGCTAAGGGCAACGACATGATCCCGGCAGCCGTGAGTTCGGCATTGTTGCCTTTGGTGCACCAATTGACGGCACTCGATGACGTGATCAGGCAGAGCGATCAGGCAATTATGGCCCTCGCTAAAGCTGATGAAACGGCACGCCGCCTGATGACCGTTCCTGGCATCGGTCCCGTCACTGCCTCCGCCCTTGTGGCGAGTGTCCAGGATATCTCCGCCTTCTCGGGCCCGCGCGAATTCGCTGCCTTTTTAGGGCTCACGCCAAGGCAGAACTCCTCCGGCGGAAAGGACGGCTGGGACGCGTCTCCAAAAACCGATATTTGCGCAAGCTTGCTCGTGGTCGGCGCGCACGCCGTTCTCTTCCATCGCAGACGCAGCAGTGATGCGTTGAGAAGCTGGGCAGATCGCCTCTTGGAGGCCAAACCCTTCAAGCTTGTCGCCGTGGCAACGGCCAACAAGCTCGCCCGTATCGTCTTCGCACTCATGCGCGACGTGACACACTATGCCGGCACACATGCCGGCACACCGGCGTAACGACAGCATCGGCTAAGGCCGGGACCGGAATCGAGGGTGACAATGACGTGATGGGAACAGACGAGAATAGATCCTGAAAGCTTGCAGCATAGTCGGAGCTTCGAGCTCGCTCTCTTGATCAGGCCAAAGGGTCAGCGGATACCATCAGGGCCAGCGGTCACAAGACCGCAACAACAGGCCGGAGACATGACCGCACCCGCGACTATCCCATCGCCAAAAACAAACCCTTGATCTGCGGGCCCGTCCAGACATGACTATGCTGTATCGCTCGACGGAGTGCCTCTGTCATCGTGGCGCTCCCATGGAGAATGTGGCCCAGAGCGCATCCATTGTTTCGAACGACAATGGTGCCCCATCAAAGCCTGGGAACTAAAGCGTGTCGCGATTAATTGGCCTCATACCCGGCAGCTTTGAAGAAGTTTCTGCATTCGGTTGGCTCGAACAGGTGGCAGATATCGCCGAGAGCCTCGCAGAGGGCATCGAAGGTTCTGGCCGCCTTCTTTCGCAGCCGCGCCTTGAGTTTTGAGTAGGCCATTTCGATCGGATTGAGATCGGGCGAGTATGGCGGCAGGAACAGGAGCCAGGCGCCCCTTTGGCGAACCAGTTGTGCGGCGCGCTCGCTCTTGTGGAAGCCGACATTGTCGAGAATGACGACATCGCCGGGCGACAGTTGGGGAGCGAGCTGCGTTTCGACGTAGCGTTCGAAGATGGCGCCATTCATCGGCGCGTTGACGATCCATGGCGCGACAAGACCGTGGCATCGCAGCCCGGCGATGAAGGTCTGCGTCTGCCATTTGCCGAATGGCGCATGTGTTCTGAAGCGCTCGCCCTTCGGCGCCCAGCCGGTGCGTTTGGTCAGCTTGGTGTTGGTCGACGTCTCATCGATGAAGACCAGCCGCGGCAAAGCCTTGTTGAAGAAGCGCTTTCGCCGCCCGGTCCACAGCTCACGCGCCTGGCGCACGTCGGCCCGCTGCTGCTCGCTGGCCAGTAGAGTTTTTTTTATGACTGAGCCCCAGGCGATGGAGCAGGCGTCCGACATTGGAGCGGTGCACGCTCGCACCACGCCCCTCCAGCTCAAGGCAAAGCTCATCCAGCGTCAGTTCGCCGATCTCGGCCAACCGCAAGCGGACGAACTCGGCATGCCGCTCAAGCTTGCCGCCACCCACGTGGCCCTGCCGGCGCGCTTCAAGTGAACCGGTCTGCCTGCGCAGGTTGATCAGATTGTTCACAAAGCGAGGCGAAACGCGGAAATGGCGCGCTGCCTCGCGGTGACCATGTCCCTCATCAACATACGCAACAACACGCCGACGCAACTCAAGCGGTAGCGGCTTGCCCATCGCGGTCTCCTTTCAACCGCAATGAATCACGAACTCAAATCAATGGGAATCCTGAATCCCTTAAATCGCGACACGCTTTAGTGGCACCACGACCTTGAACAGCTCGCAGCCTCTCTATCTGAATTAGCGATCTCTGCCGACTGCCGTCGGCAATGCCGGAGCCGACCTTGGCCATCTCCATCAGGCAGTCCCAGAAACGGGGCGGATTCTGGCCAAGGACGGCCATTCAAATCCCCTCTCACTTCGACAACCGGTCGACCGAGGATCCCCGGGGCCGCGTGACCGGGTCGGAAGCGACGACCATGCAGGTTGATTTAGCTGTTGCGACCAGTTTCCCGTCCGCCTGCCATAGTTTGCCTTCCGCCACCATGATGCGCGACCCAGAATGGACCATTGTTGCATGGGCAAGAAGCACGCTGTCGTCGATGCGCACCGGCCGGAGAAAATTCACGTTCAGGTCGATTGTCACACAAGCTTCGCCGGGCGCGCACATCGTGTCGCAGACCCACGCCGTCGACGTGTCAAGGACGGTCGCGATTACTCCCCCGCCCATAAAGCCGTGCGGGTTTGTGTGACCGTCCATGGGGAGTAGATGAATCCTGACCGATCCCACCTCGGCCGACACGACCTGGAGCCCAAGCGATGCATAAAGTTTTGGCAATGGTTCCAGACCATCCCGGATAGCGAGGAGTCGCTCTAAAGCTGCGGGGTTCATTGGGCAATCTGAAGCCGCCGTCGCGCTTCGGATGGCGTGGCGGCCCCTATCTGCAACTCGGAAACTGTGCGGGTGATCTTCTCCACCTGCTTCGGGTTGCTTTCAGTCAGTAGCCTCCGTGCGAGGCAAGGGCTGTCCTCGAACCAAACGCGCGCATTGCCCCGAGGATTTGCCGCCATCGTGCAATGAGGCATCTGGCGTCTGCCCGCAGGCAAGGCCGAACATTCGATATAATCCCCAAACAGCCTCGTGGCTGGCTGCTTCAGGAAAGAAAGGTTGTCAGCGTCCGCTCCGATCCTCCCAGGGATCCCTATGACGAACTGGACAAAAGGCTTGCTCTTAACTAGGCCCCGGTCCAGAAGATGCCCCAACTTGTAGAGATGCCCCAGGTCATAGCTTTCGAACTCGAAGAGCGTGCCAAAACGCTCCGCCAGTTCGCCAATGATCCTCTCCATATCGGCAAAGGTATTCCGGAAAAATCCGCTCCTGCTGCCCTCAAGGAACGACTTCTCCCACGAGTGTTTCCATCCTCGCTCTTTTGATGCCATCGGGTGCAGCGCGAAATTTACGGCCAACATTGAGGGGACAAAGTTCAGGCGGGAGCCGGATCGGAGCCTCAAGTCTCTCCTCAACCGACATTTGCTCGCTACCACCCGTCGTGACGCTAAGCAGAGCGTCGCAACCGTGGCGAATATGTCCCACCACGCGTTCAAACCGTTCCGCGTCGGAGCTCGGGCGACCCGTTGGGGCTCACGGACGTAAAGGTGAATGACCGCCGTGCAGGCATCAGTCGCCGCGACCGCCGGCGAAACGATGTCGTCTGCGCTGATTGGCAGATAGGGGAACATCGACGGCGTGTGGATCGACCCTATAATCGCAGAGCTAACCATGGTACTGCGTGGAGACATCAGGCGGCTCCAATGTCAGAAAGCGCCTCTCGCACCGACTTGCCTAGTTTGTCGGCGATTTCGCTCAACTCCGCGTCTGTCGCATTATACCTGGGGGATATGATGATTGTGTCGCCTGCGACGCCATCGACGTTGCCTCCTGACGGATAGCAGATTAGGCCATTTTGCAGGGCTCGTCGCCGCACCCTTAGAAAGGCCTGGCTGCTGGGGTCGAACGGAGCCTTGGTGGCAGGATCGGCAACAAGTTCGATGCCGACGAAGTAGCCCCGCCCCCGAATATCGCCGACGGATGAGATCCCGTCGAGCGCATTGCGTAGCAGGGAAACCAGCCTTGGTCCGTTGGCCGAGACGTGTTCCACAAGCCGCTCACGCTCGATGATCCTCTGAACCGCCAGGCCGGCGGCGCAAGCAGTCGTGTGACCCGTGAAAGTATGGCCGGTCTGCGGTCCTCCACACATCGATCTGAGGACATCGCCGACTTTGCGGCTGTAGACGGCAGCTCCCAGCGGGATGTATCCGGCTGCCAACCCCTTGGCAATCGGCATGATGTCTGGAACCACGCTGTCATGCTCTAGCGCGCGGAAGGTGCCGCAGCGCCCGCTGCCGCACATGACCTCGTCTGCAATCAGGAGCACGCCGTGATGGTCGCATATGTCGCGGATGCGAGCCGCATATCCTGGTGGCGCGGGCACGACGCCACCGGCTGCACCTACGACGGGCTCAAAGACAAAGGCGGCTACGTTCTCGGGACCGATCTCCCGAATGGCATGATCCAGTTCGGCCGCGCAATATGCGGCAACATCCTCCGCGCACACGCCAGACGGCGGCCGATAGGTGTTCGCCGGAGACAGGAAGCAGGAGGGCAGCAAGGCACCTTCGTAGGCGTCGCGGCGCTCTTTGAACCCAGAAATGGAAAGCGCGCCAAGCGTGTTGCCATGCCACGACCGTTGCCGAGAGATGAAACGACGCCGGCTCTTTTCTCCGCGGCCGGTATGATACTGAAGCGCCAGCTTCATCGAGGACTCCACGGCCTCGGATCCGCCAGATACGAACACCATAGCATCGAGTTCGCCACCACACTTGGCGGCGACGAGTGCGGTCAGTTCTTCGAGCGGATCGCTGGTGAATGTATACCGGTATCCATGCATCACGCGCTTGAGCTGATCATGAATGACCGCGATGACCTCCTCATTGCCGTAGCCGATGCTGTAAACGGCAGGCCCCCCCGAACCATCGATGTACTGCTTGCCGTCGATGTCGAAGACATAGCTTCCCTGGCCATGGGACACCTTTGGCAATGCGCCCGCGGCAACCGTTGTTGAAAGCTTTGCAGCCGTCGCGGCATTAGGCATCACAAACCTCTTCTTAGCGGCATGGTTAGACAATGTGTCGAGATGGGCAGCTCAAGATGAGAGGCGAGATCTTCGATAGCGCCCCATTCGCCGCGTCGTTCCGGTCGGGCCATCTGTGCGATCAGCATGCCCCACGGAGTCATGATCCCGCTATCGCGGGCGAACGTCTGCATCGGCAAATATTCATCGGGCTCGAGGAAGTGGCATGTCACCCCCTCTGCCTCGAGCGCCGCGACCAGTTCCTGGTGTTGGGAAATGGCGGCGTCGTGCGGTCAGGGAAAAGCTCAAGGACGCTCGTCGCGAGGGTCTGGGATCGCCCGAGCGGTTCGCACAGGTCGGGGCGGTCTCGTTGAAGAGCACCGCCTCGCGCCCATCGCAAGCGCCCCTTGCAACATCCGTCCCGCCTCGTGCCGATTGCGAGAAGAGGGGTGATCGTCTGCTCCAGGCCGTCGAGTTCACAGTACAGCAGGTGGTTAGCGTGGGCTCGCGGCGAGGCAACCCGAACGACGCAGCTGAGGCCGGCGCGTCTACAGAGCCGAGCCGACCCGTCTTCGCCTCTTCGCAACCCTTGACCGCGCCGGCGGAAATCCCTGCGGCAATTGGTATGGTCTGCGAGATTTTCATCAGATTGTCTATTCCCCGACGCCCTGCTTGTTGAAAGCGCTTGGCTGCAACACGTTAGAAACAATGTTCGCCGACCCACGGCTTGGAATCAAATAGAATAGCTCGATGAAGGCTATAAGTCTGCTGAATGCGGAGCCGGGGGGCATTTCTGTAGACCTGACGCGCGAGTGCTGTTTGCTGCAGGCCGATCATGCGGTCGCAGCCGACGCCGGATTCCGATAGTCCTCATTCATTCTCAGCATCGCCCAGATTGCCCGCGCCATCTTGTTCGCTAGGGCGATCGCCACGAGCATTCGCGGCTTTCTCGCCAGCATATGCGCCAGCCAAGATCCCTTGGAGATCGACTTGCGCCCTAGCCAGTTCAGCCGTGACATCGCCCCGATGATGAGCAACTTGCGAATGTCGGCTTGTCCTTCCTTCGAAACCCGCCCGAGCCTCTCCTTGCCCGCGGAGGAATGTTGCCGCGGGACCAAGCCGAGCCAGGCTGCGAAGTCACGGCCCCGTTTGAAGCTTGCCATATCGGGTACGAAAGCCTCGATCGCCAGCGCCGTCAGCGGGCCGACTCCCGGCATTGTCTGCAACCGTCGCGCCGTACCGGTCTGTGCCGCCAGCTTCTTGATCTGACCCGTCTTAGCCTCGATCCGTTCAGTCTTCTGGGCAAGCTGGTCGATGAGGTCCCGACACTCTTCGCGGACCAGCTCGGGCAGACCGCTGTTCGACTCTTCGAGGATTGCCTCAATGCGTTTGAGGTGACCAATCCCTTGCGGGACGATATGGCCGTATTCATAGAGAACCGCTCGTAATGCGTTCACCAGCTCGGTGCGCTGATGGACAAGGCGTTTGCGGGCCCGAAACAGCACCGCCTTGGCCTGTTGCTCTTCCGATTTTGGTTCGACAAATCGCATCTCCGGGCGCTGTGCGGCGATTACTATCGCCTCGGCATCGGCCGCATCGTTCTTCTGGCGCTTTACGAAAGGCTTGACGTTTTGTGGTGCGATCAGTTTTACCTCATGGCCTAGCCTGACCATCTCCCGCGCCCAATAATGGGCACTGCCACAGGCTTCCATCACAACCACGGTCGATGGGTGTCCCGCCATAAACATCCGAAATTCAGGCCGCGACAGCTTCTTTCGAAACTTCAGATGCCCCTTCATTGACGCGCCGTGGAGCTGGAGCACATTTGCCAGATCCACCCCAATCATCGTATCCTTCAATTTGCCGTCCTCCCGTTTGGATGAAGCGCTCGGCCTTGCCATTATCCGGTATGTGATCTTTGGTGCCTATTCGTCCTGCTGTTCTTCTTTGGGAATGGCCTTATGGTGAGCCATCCGGGACGTGGGGCACCGGGAGCACGAAAGTGCGGGCAGGCCGTCTTTAGACCGTGGGCTGAGAGCCCGAACTCGTTACATGGCCGCCCCTCGCGACTTTCCCGGATGCGCTGCGAGCGCGGATCAGTAAGTGTCGTGTTGCCCGCCAGCTCCCGTCTTTCACCGAGCCAGGAAGGAGGGAATAGGCATGCGCATCATCGGACTGGATATCCATCGCGCCTTCGCCGAGGCGGTGGCATGGGAGGATGGCAGGCTCAGGCGGCTGGGTCGTGTCGACATGCGGCGCGATCTGCTGGATGCCTTCGCCGCAAAGCTGTCGTTGGATGATGTCGTCGTGATCGAGGCGACGGGCAACGCGTCCTCGGCCGCCGCGGTTGTCGCGCCGCATGTGAAGAAAGTGGTGATCGCAAACCCCAAACAGGTGCGCATCATCGCCTATGCCAAGATCAAGACGGACACGATCGATGCCGGCGTTCTGGCGCAGCTCTATGCCAGCGGCTTCCTGCCGGAAGTCTGGATTCCGGACGAACCGACGCAGGCACTGCGCCGGCAGGTGACGCGGCGCAATCAGATCGTCCGGCAAAGATCACGCTTGAAGAATGTCATCCGGTCGATCCTTCATAGCCACCTCATCCCGTCCTGCCCGCATGCCGACCTGTGTGGCGCCAAGGGCCGGTCGTGGTTGCGCGAGCAGATCGTGCCGGAAGACGAGCGCCTCGCGATCGACCGGCATCTGCGCGAGTTCGACCGATTGGGCGAAGACCTCCAGGTCATCGAGCGCGATCTTGCCCGCTCGGCCCTCCAGGATGAAGCTGTAAAGCGGTTAATGACCATTTCCGGCGTCGATATGACCGTCGCGCTGGCGATGAAGACGGCAATCGGCGACGTGTCGCGCTTCGATGAGCCGCAGAAGCTTGTGAGCTATCTTGGCCTGAACCCAAGCGTCAGGCAATCCGGGCCAGGTCCGGCATACCATGGACGGATCACCAAGCAGGGTCGCGGCCATGCCCGCGGCATGCTCGTTGAAGCGGCTTGGGCGGCGGCGCGTGCGCCGGGGCCGCTGCGGGCCTTCTTCCTGCGGGTTCGTGCCCGGCGCGGCCAGCATGTCGCGGCCGTCGCAACCGCACGCAAACTCTCTGTCGTAATCTGGCATCTGTTGACGAAGGACGAGAGTTACGCCTGGGCTCGGCCTTCCCTGCATGCCAAGAAGCTGCGCGATGTGGAACTCAAGGCCGGGAGCAAGGCTGTGCGCGGCCAAAAGGGAGCCGCGCACGCCTACAACATCAAGAGCCGCCGGGAAGAGGAGAGGCGCTGGGTGGAACAGGCCGAGGGCGCTTACGCGCGCTTTGTCTCCGGCTGGAGCCGACGGGGTCCGAAGAAGGCGCGCACGGATGCCGCAAATGAGGTACGACGATAGAGGCTTCGCGGCAGGACTCTCACCTCGGATCCTGCTCTTCGCCACGCGGTCATCCATGCGCGACAAGAGAATAGCGCAGATTTATCAAAAAGGCTCTTGTCGATCACATCAGTGGTCTTGGGCGTATAGGGCCTTGTCCTGACGTGCTTGAGACCGAGATCACGGCAGGCCCTGGCGAAGGCCTCTCACTCGGCGCCGAGTTTCAGGAGCGCCGCCGTGGATGGTTTCGACATCTTGGATCCGTCCGGGGCGGATGAGAACGTCGTTTGATGTTCGGCCAGTCACGACAGGAAAGGCAGGACAGAGGGGGGCGCGAAGGAACGCCATCATCTCAGATTGCCTTCATCTCAAAACGCCACCCTATCGCCACCCTTCAGCGCCAGCATTTCGCGCGCCTCCGCCGGTGTGGCGACGTCGAGCGACAGGCCGTCGAGAATGCCGCGGATGCGGCGCACCTGGTCGGCGTTGGATTTCGCCAACTGGCGGCCGTCGTAGAGGCTGTCCTCCAGCCCGACGCGGACATTGCCGCCCATGGCCGCGGCGATCGAGATCAGCGGCATCTGATTGCGGCCGGCGGCGAGCACCGAAAACTGGTAGCTGTCGCCGAACAATTTGTCAGCGATGCGCTTCATGTGGATGAGATTATCAGGATCGGCGCCGATGCCGCCCAGAATGCCGAGCACGAACTGGATGAACAGCGGCCCCGACACCAGGCCGCGGTCGCGGAAATGCGCCAGCGAATAGAGATGGCCGACATCGTAGCACTCGAATTCGAAGCGCGTGCCACAGCCCTTGCCGAGTTTTTCCAGCACGCCTTCCATATCGGCAAAGGTGTTCTTGAAGATCGTATCGCGGGTGGCTTCGAGCAGTTTTGGTTCCCATTCGTGTTGCCATTCGCACGGCTTGTCGAGCATCGGGAACAGCGCGAAATTCATCGAACCCATGTTGAGCGAGCACATTTCGGGCTCGGCCCGCAGCGGCGCCGCCAGCCGCTGGTCAAGCGTCATCAGCGATGAGCCGCCGGTGGTGATGTTGATCACCGCATCGGTCGCCTGCTTGATGCGCGGCAGAAACTGCATGAACACATCAGGATCGGCGGTCGGCCGGCCATCCCGGGGATCGCGGGCGTGCAGATGCAGGATCGAAGCGCCGGCTTCGGCCGCCGCGATCGCGTCCGTCGCGATCTGGTCCGGCGTCACCGGCAGATAGGGCGACATGGACGGCGTGTGCACCGAGCCGGTGACGGCGCAGGTGATGATGACTTTCCTCGGCGCCATCTTTTGTCCCCCCTCAGCCTTCGACCGGCAGGTCGAGCTCGGCGGCCAGAACCTCCAGCGAGTCGCCGATGATGGAAATGATCTCGCCGACCTGTTCAGCCGTAACGATCATCGGCGGCGCGACCATGAAATTGTCGCCGTCGACGCCACCCTTGACCCTGCGTCCGTAAATGATCAGCCCGCGTTCATAAGCGAGGTCGAGCAGGCGCTGCGTGGCTTTCTTGCTCTGGTCGATCGGCCGCAGCGTTTCGGGATCGGCGACCATCTCGGCGCCGGTGAGCAGACCCTTGCCACGCACGTCGGCAATGAAGGGAAAGCGCTTGGCCAGCCCTTTCAGCCCGTCCATCAGCACGTCGCCCATGGCGGCGGCGTTGGCGATCAGGTCGAGCCGGTCCATCTCGCCGAGCACGGCAAGGCCGGCAGCACAGGCCAGCGGATTGCCGGCATAGGTGTGGCCATGCTGGAAGCCGCCGGAGGCAAGCAACGGCTCGACCAGCCGCATCGGGGCGGCCAGCGCGCCGAGCGGCGCATAGCCGGAGCCCAGTCCCTTCGACAGCGCGACGATATCGGGCTTGCAGTTCCAGTGGTCGCCGCCGAGGAATTTTCCGGTCCGGCCGGCGCCGCTCATAACCTCGTCATGGATCAGCAGGATGCCGTAGCGGTCGCAGATTTCGCGGATGCGCGGATAATAGCTGTCGGGCGCGACGAGGGCGGATGTAGCCGCACCGCCGATCGGCTCCATGATGAAGGCGAGCACGCTGTCCGGCCCTTCGGCCAGGATCTTGTCCTCCAGCATGTCGGCATAGCGGATGCCGCGCTGCTCTATCGACAGATTGTCGCGGTCGCGCCACGCCGTCGGCGCCGGCACTGTCGGCATCACCCGCATCATAGGGGTGAAGCTCTCCGCCAGCGCGTCGTCGCCGGTTATCGAAAGCGAGCCCAGTGTGCCGCCGTGATAGGACGGAAAGCGGGTGATCACCTTCCAGCGCTTGGGCTGGCCTGTCGCGACGGCCCATTGCCGCGCCAGCTTGATGCAGGACTCCGTCGCTTCCGAGCCGCCGGAGACGAAGAAGATGCGGTCCATGCCTTCCGGCAGTTTGCCAGCCAGTTCCCGCGCCAGTTCCTCGGCCGGCTCGTTCTCGAAATGCAGGCGGTAGGCGAAGGTAGCGCGATCCATCTGCCGCTTCATGGCGTCGAGCACGTTGCGGTTGGAATGGCCGATATTGGCGACCATCGGTCCGCTCGATCCGTCGATGAAACGGCGGCCGTCCTGCGTCCACATATAGATGCCTTCAGCGCGGTCGATGAGCGGCCGGCGCAGGCTGGAGAGGTAGAACAGGTGCGAGGGCGCGCGCGCTTCCGGACCGGCGGATGAGGGCTTCTGCATGTCAGGACTTTCCGAGATAGCGATCGATTACATTCTTGGTCACGCGCTCGACCATCGGGTCCTGCCTTAGCAGGCCGGCGACCCATTCGCAGCTTCCGGCGTGAAACACTTCGCCCTTGCCGCGCGGGAAATTGACGATCATGCCGCTGCCGCGTTTGACTTTTTCGAGATTGGCGTCGCTTGCCTCGCCGAACAGCGTCTCGGCGGTGAAGCGGCCGTCTTCGTCGGTGAGGAACTGATCCTCGATCGGGATGTCGGCGCTTTCCTCGACCTGGCTCGCCATGCCGACGGCCAGCACCTGCAGCCCGTCAGGCGCGCCGCTGTCCGGTGTCGGGTAGGGCAGGCCGCCGCGGATCTCGAAATCGAGCCCGTCGACCTCGTAGCCATAAATATGGCTGTCGGCGCCGAGCAGGTCGCCATAATAGATGCCGGTGCCCGCGAAGGCCCAGTGCTCGGGACGGTAGATGGGAAAGCCGCGCACGCCGCGCGGCGCGCAGCCGCCCCAGCCGGCATAGACGCCCCTGGTCGCATTGAGGCCGAAGGTCATTGCCCCGGGACGGCCGATCTCCGGCGCTTCCCAGGAGTTGGTGGCGCGGGTGACGTCGCCGCTGTAGGCGGGGTCCTCGGCGCGCGCCCGGTATTTGTAGCAGACCTGCCGGCGGCCCTCGTCCTCCAGCCGGGTCTGCCACATGAAGTTGCCGGCAAAGCGCGCCGCATGGCCACCGCGCTCGACATAGGCGTCGACCGCATCGCGCATTTCCCAGGTCCAGTATTCGTCATGGCCGACGAAAACGACGCAATCATAACCATCGAGGATTTCGGGCGAAAAGTGCAGATCGTGCTGGCTGGCGAGATCGACGTGGTAGCCGGCGCGCTCGGCGAAACGGAAGAAGTGGCTGTCATAGCTCGCCCAGCCGGAGGATGTGTATTTCTTCGAATGCCCGGTAGCGAAAGCCCATTCCATATGGGGGTAGCGCGGCACGGCTTTGGGCGGCACCGCCACCTCCAGCGGCACGCGCGGTGCATCCTTGGGCAGCACGACGAAGCCGCGGCACCAGGGCCGCTGCGTCGACACCATGCGCGCATACTGATCGCGGCCCGGGCCGGTGATGCCCTGATAGGCGTTGGAGCCGCCCCATGTGTTGTAGGACAGCCAGGTTCCGGTCGCCGCGACCTGCAGCACGCGGCCGGGTTTCTTGCCGGCCCGGGGCGCGACCATGAGGAGATGGTGGCAGTGGATAGGCTCGCGGCCGTCCGCCGTCAGCGTCAGCCGGTAGGCACCCGACGGCCAGTCGTCGCCGATGCGAAATTCGAAAGACGCCTCCCAGCCGCAGCCTTCGACCGAGCACTGATCAGGAGTGTCCTGCCAGCGCGCCGACAGGCCCGTTTGCTCAAAGACCCTTGTCTCGGTGCCGCCGTCGCGAACGATGGCAAGGTTAAAGTGTGGGGCCGTCGAACTGACATGCAGCGTTACGGTTTCCCCTGCGCGGTACGAGAAGCGGTCGGAGTAACACCAGATCTCGCCGCGCTCGCCATCCATCCCCGGCCATTCGTAGTAATGGCCGCGCACGGCCTCGCGGCGCTGCTCGGGCGTCAGTTCGAAATCGGGAAATTCCGTGATCAATCTGGTCATCATCGTACTCAGGCGGAAAGGTATTTGAGGAAGGCGCGGGTGCGGTCTTTCTGTAGAGCGGGAAAGAAATCAGCCGTAGGCTCATCTTCGACCACCACGCACCCCTCCATGATAGCCCCGGCCGCCACTTCGCCGGCAAAGCGCACCTCGTACGTTGCTGACGATGACCATGTGTTCGGCGGTAAGCTGTTTCATCGCCGCATTGACCTCGTGGGCCAGTTCTGGGCTGAGCGGCGAGGTGACTTCGTCGAACAGCATCGAATTTCCTATCCTCTGGATGGGGCGCGAAGTTGTTCTTTGGACGCGGGCGCTCTTCTTCTGAACTCAATGACTGCCTTTGCGACAGCATGTGCAAATAGATAATCCGAATAGGGAGCATAGATATCAGGAATGGCTTCGTCTCGCCCCGAACGGCTGGTCCGGGATCTTGACCGGACCTTCTGCGGACGTTCGGTCGTGGCCGGTGTGAAAAGCATACCGGCCGCCGAGCGTCTTACTCTCAGCAACGCAGTGCCAGCAACCGCGTTGAGGCGCTTGGCCAGGGTTGGCCGGCGGCTGCTCAAGCCCGGCGCGACTCGCTTCGAGCTGACCGATGTCGGGCGTCTGTTCTATGAGCAGAGCGCCGAGGTGTGTTCGGCAGCATATCGCAGCTGCCGCTGCTGATACGGGGCTTCAGCGACGACGCCTCCGGCCGCGTCTTGATCGCCACCGCCAAGCCAATGTCGTCTGGCCGCTGTTTCATCAGGCGCTGGCGGAATTTCACTGCATTACCCGCGCGCCAGCATCACGATCTCGGTTGCGGCAAGGGCGGAAGTGGCCAAGGAAGTGCGGGAGCGCCGCGCATCTTTCGGCATCTGCCTGGTCAGCCAGCGCGTTACCGCGCTGGCTCACGCGATAGTCCATCGCGAATTCTTCGGCTTCGTATGCGGCCCACAACGCAGGCCTTTACGGAAAGCCGGGCTGACGCCCGCCGATCTGCGGGGTGAGCCCTCCGTATCCTTTAAACTGACCATATTTCGGACGCGCTGCGGCCCGTCGCGTCTGCTGCGCAGCGAAGGAAGGCTGAACGCCGAGTCGTTGGCGTGGCTCAAGTTTGGAAGAGTGCGGCGCAAGATCGTCGCCGGCCTGGGCATCAGCCCGCTGCCGCTGCACGTGGCGATGTGATGGATGGCACGCTGTGGCGGTGGTCGACCACCTTCAGCATGCACCGTCAACCCGACCAAGTGTCCCTCGGTGTCCGTAATGATATCGCGCTTGCGGGCTTTAACCTTCTTGCCGGCGTCGCGCAAATGCGAAGATAGGGGTCGATTTCCGTCTCGCCGAGCCATTTGGCCGCCTAGAACCGATACATTCGACGAGGATAGGACGATGAGCCGTCGAGCGAACTTTTGCCTGGCTGGGACGTTGTCGCCGGCTCGCCAACACTTTGAGGCACCATCGCCAGCGCCGAGGCATGGATAGTCATCGCATCGATCCGCCTCATGCTTCGCCGCATGGCAGTTCCCCGTGGTGCGTACCCAGTTTTCAGTCAGGCTTTAAGTGCGATTATAGAGCGCGCTTAAGACCCATGTTCCTCACACAGACAGGCGCGGCACGCCCGGATGAATAACTGTTAAAAGCGTTGCAACACATTGTTCATGTCAATTCTCAGAACCTTTGCGGTCTTAGATCATTACCGATGGTACGTTCAGCGCAAGGTCTGAGGTCAGGCACGGCTGAAAAAGCTGATGATGATTACGCAATGACGGCGCACAGCAGCAACTTGGAGTGAATAGCAATGTTAGAAAGAGCGCTCATCCTGGTTGAAGGTATAGGGGATATCAGTCCGCTGTACGTTCGAGCTGCCCGGCGTCTTGGCCTTTATCCACTTGCTCTGTCGGCTGGTGCAGCCCGGTTCAACTATCTTGCGGCGGAAGGAATTAGGGGAATCAGTGTCGACACAGACGATCTTGATGCGCTGATCCACGAATGTTCTCGTCTACAGACTACCTATGACATTGCTGGCATTACGTGCGCCGGCGACCAGTTCTATGCAACAGTTGGTAAGCTCTGCCGGCATTTCGATCTACCGGGACCGAACCCTGATTCAATTGAACTATGCTGCGACAAGTACGCTCAACGTCAGCTCCTCGCGGAGGCGGGCATTCCCATCCCTGGTTATCGCTTGGCTGCCAATGCAGGGGAGGCAGAGGATGCTGCCGCGGAGATCGGACTGCCGGTGATAGTTAAGCCAGCGGCGGGCAGCGGCAGCGTCGGTGTCCGATTGTGCCGCACGGCCGATGATGTAGTCGAACACACAAACTATCTGTTGGGCGGGCAGCACACATGGCCTTCTGCCCCGAGGATACTCGTCGAAGAATTCGCAGAAGGGCCCATGTATGGCGCCGACATAATGGGAGATCAGATCATTGGAATTGGCATCGGTGACTTCGGCCCTCTACCGCATTTTGTCTATCGTGAGTTCACCTTTCCGGCCCTGCTGAGCGATGACGAGCATGAGCGTATCGTAGATGTTTCGCTGAGCTGTTTGCGAGCTCTCGGCCTTGGCTGGGGGCCAACGGGCATTGAATTCCGGTGGACGAAGCGTGGCCCAGTCGTCATTGAAGTCAATCCCCGGCTTCATGGCACGCCCAATCCCCGATTGATTCAGCTGGCTTATGGTATCGACCTCATCACCGAGCACATCAAGCTCGTCATCGGCGATGAATGGGATTTGCGCAAAACGCATTCGCACACTGCGGCGGCTCGGATCCTACTCCCTGATCGCGATGGCACCCTGGATTGGATCGATGGCGGCAGTCAGGCCGCTGGTATACCAGGTGTAGCCGAGGTCAAATTCTATGTTGAATCTAAGACTCCGATTGTCAGGAAAGGTGATTACCGAGACTCCATTGGACATGTCATCGCCACTTCACCGACCCATGCTGAGACGGAGGCTGTGCTGCAGCAAGCGGTCGGCTTAATCGGTTGGTCAATCACACCCTTTCCGTTGTCTACCGAAACGGCACAATCTGCGGATCCCTAGCAGACGGCGTTGCCAGCTGGAGTCGGGATAAGGCCGATCCGTTCATTTCCGGAGACCACACCGGCCATGAATGATTCACGCGGCCCGCTGAGCGGCCCCGGCCGAGACGATGGTCGACCTTCTACTGCGCCTCCTTCCGGCAGACTCCGAAGCGGATTGTGCTCGACTCGACGAAACGTTTGACGCCGTGCACGGCAATCAGCAGCTCCGCCTTGTTCAACGCCCATCACGACGAGTACGACTCCAGCCGATCGGTGTGTTCGATTGCGACGCCCGGTTCGTGGCTGCTGTCCTGCGACGGGCCAAGTGGGCTTAGATCCGCGCTCACCTGCGCCGGCTCTTGCGGGCGATCCGGAGCACTGGCCGAACATCCGGATCCTGATCCGGGCCGACCGTCACTTATTGCAGCCGCCCAGATCATCGACTGATGCTGGCGCCAACCATGTCGACTCATCCTCGGCGTACCGCCCGCCAACCCGGCGCAAGCATGTCGCGGACCTGGAAGCCCGCACGACCGCGCGCTTTGACTCGAGGCCGCCGCCCAAAGTGACACCCCGCTTCATCGTCACCAACCTCGCGGCGGAAGGCCAAGGCACTTCTTGCGAATGCCGAAACGCGCGCGCTTTGCCGTCGCTCAATTCGACACGTGCGACTGCACCTCACCAAAACCGCCTGACGATGTTTGCCAAAAAACCCGCAAAGGCGGCCAGATCGCCCTTATGGCCGCCAAAACCTCATGCCCCTGCATCAAGGCGGCTAGACGGGAGATCGATGTAAAAAATGCTCAGGGAGGTGACGGCCCAAGAGGTCGTGAGCGATGCAACGGAACTCACCATGAGAGCTCACCTCACCACCTAGGATGGTTACGTTCATATTCTGAGGAGGCACGGGTGGTATATATTAAGCTTCGCTAGCTGGAGTCACCAAGGTTTTCATAAGTGTCCACAGGTAAGGAGACGGCCACGAGGCTGTTCAAGTTTGGCCACAAGGGAATGGCTCTCTGCTAGAACTGTGGCTCGCAGGTCTCTATTGCCTTCGGGACGTGCCGTTCGGCGAGGGCGCAGGAATGCGCGAAACATTCTTGCGAGTGTCCAAGGCATTTTGGGCCTGAGATCGAGAGAAATCCTAGAAGGTTATCGCCAAGTACAGGCCGTCAGTCGATGTAATCACTGCCAAGTATTCCCCGCTTCCAGAGCAGGACCGTTATGCTCTATCTCGGCTGCGCCCCCGTCACGTAGTAACGGCCGACGAGGGCTAGGCGTGGAGATCCGCAGAAAATGGTGTGATGCACGTAGATGACGCTCAAGTGTTGCCTCCGTTTGAGCACGACGAGTCCACAGTGCTCTATCGGCAGCCTCTGCGACTTCTTGGCTCAGAGGTCTCGGCTGCCCGGTGCGCTTCACCCTGACCGCCGGCCAACAGGGGGATTGCCCGGTCGTCATGGCCGACGCTGCCTACGACGCCGATCGCCTGCGCCAGGTGATCGCGGACAAAGACGCCGTGGCTGTCATCCCAAACAACCCGTCGCGGGCTCAAAAACACCTATCGACAAGCACCTCTACGCCCAGCGCCACCTGGTCGAATGTTGCTTCTCTAAGCTCAAACAGTTCCGACGCGTCGCAACTCGCTTCGAGAAAACAGCCAGGAATTATCTTGCCGTCGTCTCCCTGGCAGCTACGATCCTATTCAAAAAACTGTCCGCGCCTAGCGCGTTCGAGCGGCGGAAGACTTCGCGGTAAGACCCAGTCGATATCTTCTATCAGGGCGCTATGAAGCGCCCTAACTGCGTCGTCCAAGCGTACTTCATCCACTATGAAGATTATATCCACGTTGCGCATTAGCTGCTGCACTCCCAGGACATCTATGCAAGCATCCGCTAGCGCCTGCACAGCAACGGCCGTTAGGCTCTGGCCATTGAGGGCGCTTCCGATGGCCGAGACAATGCTCACTTTTCTCGTGGAGATGTTCGCCGTTGGAAACTTTTCCTCCAGCGCCTTGACAGCGAGCGTGATTGCCTCAGGTGCCGCAGCGAGGTGATGCGTGACGGTATTGGCACTCGATGTCTTGGTCACGACACGGACCGCATGGGCCTTCAACGTTCGGAGAATTTCGGCGCCGCAACCGATCACGCCTGCCATGTCCTGGTCAAAGATCTCCAAGGCATACACCCCCCTGAAGCCCACGACAATTTCTGCCCGAGGTGTGTCGGAGACGTAGTCGCGTGTGATGATGGTTCCATCGCAGTCAGGATCGAATGTGTTCTTGATCCTAAGAGGGATGTTTGAATGGCGCAGCTCCTTGGCCGCGGCCCAATGAATCGCCTCCAGTTCGAGGTTGGCGAGCTGATCGGCGACATCATAGTTGGTGCGACCGATAGCCCGGGCCCGCTGAATACCCACGATTTTGGGGTCGGCTGTCGAAAGATGGAACTCCTTATGAATTATAGCCTCCCTGGCGCCTGTTAGCACCGCGATCCGCGCGAATGTGGCCTCGGTGTAGCCACGGCCATAGAGCCGCATCAGCCCACCTGGGCATTGGCCGTAACCCGTGACGATTGGCAGCTGCTTGCTCAGATCGATCGCGGATAGAGCTGTCCCAATTCGCGCGTCAAGGCTCATTTCAGTGTCGTCGCGCCAGCCCGTCATGTCTACGAACATCGCCTCCACGCCGAGTGCCCTGAGGAGCAGAACCGTGTTGTGGGTACTGTGGGCTTCGCCCTGCGCGGCTAGAAACTCGCGCACTGCATTCAGGTGCTCTTCGATCTTGAAGTGTCCATAGGAGCAAACTCGCTGAAGATCCAACAGACAGCCGTGCACTCCTTCAATGCGGTCGCTCACAAAATCGTCGGCGAAGCGCCTTTCCGGCGCGTTGCCGAAGATCTCCGCATTGATCCTCCTCATCTCCCGATGGGCTTCTGCGACAGCTTCAGCCCAAGCCGATCTTGATCTGACGCGCGCGAAAAGCGCATAGACGCCTGGCTTCCCAGTTTTCTTGTGCTCTAGAAGCCGGTCAGTCATCCCATTGTAAGCGGATAAGACGAATATGCGGTTGTAGAGTGCGCTTCCCTTGCGTCCTCCGATTAGGACGTTCTCAAGTACGGCAGCGGTGTTGGAGATTGATGTGCCTCCGATCTTCTCGACCGTGTGAGCACTAGACTGGCGGTTCGGCAAGAGATCACCTCCAATTCTTTTGGCGAGGTGGGCGGGTCGGGTGACAACCCGCAGCACCAGCGGCTATTTCGCGGCAAGACATCGTGGATGCTCGCGAAGCTGTCATGCCGTGCGGAGATTCTCGGAAACGCCGTGAGAAGTAGATTGAATCCACGCGTCGTCGTGCTTTCCTGGTCTGAGGACGTGCTCGCCCTGGGGAAGCTGGGCGTGTAGCAGACGAGCGACGCGGGGGAGGCGGAGGAGCCGAACACTCTCGATCCAGGCGCTTATTAACTTTCTCTGAGGCGACATCAGATCGCCTTGAAGTCGAGAGGATACGAGCCGGTCTCATCATGCACCTCGCTGCCGGCCAATGGAGGGACAAAGACGCAGGCTAACACCAATTTAGTCTCGGCACACAGCAGGTGAGCATCGTGCTTATCAAGCGCGTAAATAATCCCCGGTCTCACGACATGGATCTCATCCGCCTCCGTGTCCTCGATAGAACCCGTTCCAGAGATGCAGTATACCGCCTCAACGTGGTTCCGATAGTGCATCTTGAGCCGGGCGCCCGGATGGATCCTGGTGATATGGAAGGAGAAGCCCATCCCATCATTCTTGAGGAGCAACCGCACGCTTTCCCAGGCCTTTGTCTGGATCCGCCGGGCTGTCATTTTCTCCTCATTGAAATCCCTGACGATCATGTTTCACCTCTTACGCTACCATGTGCCCTGTGCTGCCGATCACGCTTTCGATAGCGCCCTCGAGGATGTCGAGGCCTTGGCTAAGCTGATCCTCGCGAACGACGAGAGGTGGCAGACACTTGACGACCTCGTCTTTCGGGCCGGCGGTCTCGACGATGAGGCCCTTCTGGAAGGCGGTGCTGATGACCTGCCCGGCAATCTCGCCAGACTTCAGGTCGATGCCCCGCATCATACCACGACCTTTAACTGACACTCGCCCACGATCGTACTTGCGCGCGATCTGATCAAGCCGGCTTTTCAGCAGATTGCCTTTCTCCCTAACGGACGCTGCAAAGCTATCCGTGCGCCAGAAGTGCTCGAGAGCTGCGCGCGCCGTGACGAAAGCATGGCAGTTGCCGCGGGACGTTCCGTTGTGCTCTCCGGGCTCCCACTTGTCGAGTTGTCGATCAATTAGAACGAGGGCCATAGGCAGGCCATAGCCCGATATCGATTTGGCCATTGTGACAATATCTGGGCGGAGACCAGCCGCCTCGAAGCTGAAGAACGCATCCGTCCGGCCAACACCCGCTTGAACGTCGTCTATGATCAGCAGAGCTCCGTGTTTGCGCGCAATGGCTGCGACTTTGCGCAGCCACTCCGTGCCGGCGACATTCAGGCCGCCTTCGCCCTGAACTGTCTCGACAATCACCGCCGCCGGTGCGTCTACACCGCTGGACGGGTCCGATAGGAGGCGATCAAAATAATCGGCGGTGTCTACAGCGGATCCGAGGTAGCCATCGTAGGGTAGTCGCGTGACGCCGCCGAGCAGCTGGCCGGCGGCTGCGCGGTGAAATCGGTTGCCGGTGCAGGAGAGAGCGCCAAGGCTCACACCATGAAAGCCGTTGGTGAAGGCTATGATGTTGGGCCGACCAGTGATCTTGCGCGCTAGCTTGAGGGCAGCCTCGACCGCGTTGGTGCCGGTTGGACCAGGAAACTGCACGACGTAGTCTAGTTGTCGCGGCGTAAGGATCGTCTCGTGGAATTCTCGCAGAAAGGATTCCTTGGCTTCGTTATACAGATCGAGACCATGAGTGATGCCGTCACTCGCAATGTAGTCTGCGAGCGCGGACTTCAGCTCGGGGGGATTGTGTCCATAGTTTAAACTCGAGCAGCCCATGAGAAAGTCGAGATAGGCTGTCCCATCTCGAGCAAATAGCTGAGCTCCCCGCGCTGTCGAGAAAACGACGGGAAAGCTGCGAGCGTAGCTGCGCACTTCCGACTCGAGATGGTTGAAGATCGCGAATTCACCCACGCAATCTGATGCGTTTCCGTCAGTCATCGTTGCCTCCTTATTTAGGCATTGGCTTGGCAGATCGACGGGCAGGCCCGCCGGGCCGATGGAGCGTTCAATCGGGCCGATGGCTATCATGTACTCGCTCTCACGCTGTCCCTTAAAATGGATATCGCGGTCGAAGCGCACAGCCTGCCGGATTGGCGCGCGCAGATCCCGAGCCACACCTTCGAAGAGCAATTTGGACGCCCTGTTGCTGAGCGTCACCGTGGCGTTAATGTGGGTCACCCCGCGGCAAGATCGCCTGTTCAGGGCTGAGATGATCAGCTTTTTGCCCACACCAATGTTGCGTGCCTCAGGATGCACGGCAATCTGCCAAATGAAGAGCGTCGATGGCTCGCTCGGCCGCCGATAAGTCGCCAGCCAGCCAACCACTTCACCAGCTCGTTCCGCGAGCACGCACGTGTCACTGAAATCAGCGCAGAGCAGGAGCTCGCAGTAAAGCGAGTTGCGGTCTAGTTGCGGGCACTTCGCGATGAGTTCCCATATGTCGGCTGCATTAATCTCCGTCGGTTCTCGGAATGTGACTCCCGACAACTGGACTGTGCGGGGCAACGAGAAGCTCTGGCTATCTCTGACCATTCGAATTCTCCGGGCGAACACCAGTGCCACCACGCGTCGCCTTTCACGAGGAGGAAATTTCAAATCTCGTGCCAGTTGCGCCCCAGCAGCTTTAGAAATATTTTTCTGAGTTTGTTCTATGACTTGACCCGGAGTGCAGCAGTCAGCCAAGCCGAAACAATGTGTCGCGGATTCGACAAACACGCAGTATGTGTCGTTTGTCCGGCATTTTCTCAGGAATGGCGATGGGGTTAAACAACGGGACTGGCAGCGGTTCATCTTGCGGTCAGCGGAGCAGGCCCGCCACTCCGACAGGCCGAGGCCGACTTAGGCCGCTTTGAGCGCTCCATCCGCGACATCCCCGAAATCGTGTCCTATTGGCCCGTGGTGCGGTCGACCATGTGCTCAAGATTATCGTGCGCAACGTCGGCGCCTATCACCGGCTGGTCGATGCCTCGCTCGACCGCGAGAGCGGCATTGACGGTCACTTCACCTAAATCGTCACCAAGACAGTGAAGGACGAGATTGCGCTGCTCCATAGCAGACGTGTTGCCGGCGTAACCGCAGGGCCGGAGAGATGGTCTGACCGATCGGCGTATTAGAGACTCTCCTTACTGTTGAACCTCAAACAGCCTCTCTGTTTGCACATGGCGAACAATCTTCTCGCGTCCTCGACCATGTCCACGCATTTCGCCCGCTCGCCTCGGCACGAGGCACTCGATCGGATGGCTGACCGCGGTCGGCAGCGTGGTCGGTCATGGCCGCGGAGCCGGCGGAGAGACGGAGATGCGATTTCCGCATGATGATGCGCGCCAGCGCGATCGGGCGCACGAATTCGATCGGATCGATCGCCTTGGCATGGCGATGTGGTTGTCCTTGGTCAGGATGGCGTCGTCGAGGCCGAAACGATCATTGGTGCCGCCAGCAGCGCGGCCGTATCTTTCGCTGCCGGCAGTCGGGGTATCATGTTGCGGATGCAGACCACCTTCACCTTGTACTCGCGGAGCGCATTGACAATCGATGCCGTCGAGGTAGCGATGCCGCTCAAGATGAGACAGAAATTGAGTGCCGTCCGTTCCGCGGTGAAAATGGCCGGGCCGCTGGCCGATGATATGGTCTGGCCGTGCGTCAACTCGCTGCCGCCGTCCGGACATTCCACCGTAACCTGGACAGCCTCATCGATAGACCGTCCGTGGATCATCGGCATTGGCATGGCCCCACCGGTCAACCGAGACGGGCGAGACATTCCGGGGTGCTCACCGGCATCCAATGCCGTGTACGTGTTGGAACTTGCTATTCGTGAAGCCCATCTTGGCCAGCGTTCACCATCCGCGCGCCAAAAGGCCGGCCGTACGAGCGCTAGCGATCCGATCAAACTATCCCAACCAAGTGTTGCAAGCAGAGGGGCCGTCCACGGATGAGCACCCGTCGGCTGAGGACTGATCGGCAAACAGGGGTGTAGGCCGCCCGGGTCATTGAGAGGCGTCCTGTACCCGCGGGGCGCCAGCCACGGGGGAAACGAGGGCATGGCCGACCGCAGAGCCCTTCATTTCAGCTCAATGTCGGCAATCCGCTTCGCCTTTCGCAATCAGAAGCGGTAGGTGAGACCTGCTCCGATCAACCATGGATCGAGTTCGGCCTTCCCCGTCAGCTTCGTCCCGTCCACCGTGACGTCGAAGTCTGGCTTGAGGAAAAGCTTCTTCACGTCGAAGTTGACGCCCCAGTGCTGATCCACCATGTAGTCGAACCCGACCTGCAGCGCGGTCGCGAACGTGTTCTTAACATTGAGAGCGTCGGCGCTGCCGACATCCTGGTTAAAGAATATCGTGTAGTTCACGCCGGCGCCGACATAGGGCTTGAAAGCGCCGAAGCTGGTAAAATGATACTGCAATGTGAGCGTAGGCGGCAGCAGCCAAATCTTGCCGATGTTGCCCAGCCCGCCGATCGTACCTTGGCCCCCGATGTTTGCATAGGTGGTGCCGAGTATGAGCTCGGCGGCGATGTTGTCCGTGAAGAAATAGGAGATATCGAGTTCCGGCGTCACGGTGTTCGAATACGAAAGATCGGAGCCGGGCACTGCATTGACGTAGCCCGAATCCTCAGTGACGACCCCCAACGCACGCAGGCGGAACTGCCAAGGGCTTGGCGCTTCCGGGACCGAGGCTCCCGCCTGCGGGACGCTCCCCGCCTGCGCAAAGTCCGCCGCGACGGCCTGCTGTCCCATCACAATGAGGACAACGGCCACTGTTACTCCCCGCGCCGCGCGCATTTGGTTTCTCGCCATGATATTTTCTCCTTGCTCTTCAGAAATGTGGACTGCTTACGAAAAATCTTGCTCAATTGCTTGATATTGGCGGAGCGCTGATGCCCGGTTTGCTTCGCGGCTGCGACCGCATGTTCGGCACTCATGATCATGGGATGATTTCTCCTCTTTCCCTGCCGCAGCGCGTTTTGCGGACTGTGCTGCAGGTGTCGTGCCAAATGAGAAAATCATTTCATAACAATGCGATCGCCCTGATGGCGCTGTGTCTCATGTCCGACATCGTCGAAGATCCGACAACGAACGCCGCCGTGGCCGCCTAATAGAACGTCCTGTGCCACTCGGTGGGCACTACGGAATAAGCAGTGAAGCCGCGAAACCCGAGCTTCGGATCGACATCGGCGACGGGGCCATCGACGACCACTACGTCGCCGGTGCCGGGCGCGGCACAGCCTGAAGACTCCGCGCGGCGATCATCAAATAGCTGCGTTTACGATGGCTCCATCTTGGCCAACCGGTGGGCGCGCAAAAGGCTGCTTTGCGGCCTCATCCCTCCGCCTGGATTGAGTCGCAGGGACCGAATGGCGCACGTGCTTTTGGAACCGGCAGAGTGGCCATAACGCAATTGTCTTCCGGCTATCTTTACAGATTTCGACAATCCAGTTGGTGAAGGTCCCACATGGCGGAAAGCATTGATGCGCTTAGGTCTGGGCATGCGCCCATCCGCAACCATCTCACAAGAGCATCGATGCGACACCAACATAGAGAATTGCTTCGCTCTGAGAGAGGCCTCGCCGCGGACATGAGATTGCGTCACTCTTCATGATCGCGGCCTCCGAGGATGTCAGGATCGAGCCAGTGAAACGGCACGATAGGGCGAAGAATCTTGCAGCTCTTGCAACTGCCGACCTCGATGGGAGAGGCAGATCGCGATCTGTCCGGCAGAGACACAAGGTTCTGCACTGTCCGTTCATGAAGACGTCGTGCTGGTCTCCATAAGAGAAGTATTCTGGTGCAGAAAGTGCCCGATTAGCTATTCGGAAAAAGGCGACATCGACGTGCAAATCGAGCGCCGCCGTGAGGCGTCCCTCAATGTCCGATTTCCGACAGGATCGCAAATCCGCCAACCATTGTTAAATAGAGTTTTCCTTCTCTGGCACGGCCCATGCATGGGGTAATGCGAACGCATCAGCGAGACCTTCTCCATGATCATGCGCACCGAAAATGCCGTCGCCGCAGTGAAAACCGCGCTCTCGCCTGCCATCAAGCCGCCGAAAGGCCGGCGCGCCATGGTTGAGGCGGGCGATTGCGCCGGCTTCAAACACCTGAATGGGCTTGGAAAGCGTCTCGTGTGATGGCGACGCGGGCATCCAGACGTGCGGAAAGGACATACATCGTTGCCCCACGTAGCCGGTACCCGTCGATTGTCACCGCGCTGGTGCTCGGGTCTACATTCGACAACCCGAACGCGCAGGACAATTCTCGCAAATCCGGTCGGCACCGGGGCTCGAAAACGCCCGCGAGGGAGAGCCCAATCGCTGTGGCCGATATTCGCCGCGAACAACCCGCCGAGTGGGAAAAAACCTATAGGAGCAAAGCAAGTGGAGCTATCTTGCATTGGAGTCGGTGCTGGGCCGTCTAATTTGAGTCTTGCGTGTCAGATACACGAGCAAGTTGGGCAAGGGGCACTGTTCCTGGATAGGCAGGCCGACTTCCGCTGGCATCCAGGCATCGCGTTCGATTCCTCGGAGCTCCAGGTCAGCCACTTCAAGGATCTGGTCACACTGGTGAATCCGAGATCAGCTTACACGTTTGTAAACTTCCTGCACGAGAACGGGCGTTTGTACCACTTCATGAACGCACAGTTCGAGGCTGTGTTCAGAGCTGAGTTTGAGCAGTACCTGAACTGGGCCTTTCACAGGAACCCACTTGTCTATGGCGGCGAGACAGTGCACGAAATCCGCTTTGACGGCGAGTTTCGGGTGAGGACGGATAAGACGGCCCTCGGCGCCAGAAACGTCGTGGTTGGCATTGGCAAGCAGGCGCAAATTCCGCCTCAGTTTCAGGGCTGGACTGGACGCAACCTGTTCCACTCATCTGTTTTACTGCACATCCATCCTGAGTTGCGGAGAAAGCATGTCTGCGTGGTTGGCGGAGGCCAGTCGGGAGCCGAGGTGATGTTGCACCTTGTCGGCCTGCCGAAAGAACGGCGGCCTGCCTCGATCACTTGGGTCTCGCAGCGTGAGAACTACCTGCCTCTCGACGACAGCCCGTTCACAAACGAGTTGTTCATGCCCTGGTTTTCCGATCGTTTCGCGGCGATGAGCGAGTCGCAGCGTAAGCTGCTCCTGCGCCGTTTCGTGCTTGCTTCGGACGGCATTTCGGAAAGCACGTTGCGCGCGATCTATCAGGCGCTGTACCGCCACGCATTTTTCGAGCCAAACCGATGCGACATCACACTGCGGCCGGGCTGCACCGCCTCAAACTGCATCAACGCCGGACCGGGTCACAGGCTGACCCTGCAGCATGGCACGGACGAGGTCGAAGAAGTCACGGCTGACATCATCATCCTGGCCACCGGTTACGAGAACGCGGTGCCAAGCTTATTGGAACCGATCATCGGCCGCTTGGAGCAGATCGACAATGCATTAGCTATTCGCGAGGATTTTTCGGTGAGCTGGGACGGACCGTGTGACAGACGCATCTTCGTACAAAACGCGAACCTCGGGCAGCGCGGCCTGGCCGATCCGAACCTAAGCTTGCTGGCTTGGCGCGCTCGCCGCATACTCGAAAGCCTTCTTGGGCGCGCGCCATGCGCGAACTCCGAGCATCCTGGCTTCATCAGCCATACCTCGATTGAGAGCTGGCCCGACCACGCAGCCGAAGAAATGGGCAGCGGGATATGATTCGTACGCCTTGGATCATCGCCGGTGGCATCCAAGGAATGATTGATGTCCGCCCCGCTGCGGCGATGCCGAGGGCTTCTCCGATATCACCGCTACCGAACAAGCCCTTGGACCGAGCGGCGAGTCCCATAGTCTGGGGCGTGCAGTTCCCCTACGGTCGCTCATTCGAAAAAGCGCCGTGGTCCAAGCGGATTGTGCCGGCCTTCAGCCGTGCGTGTCGTGGCTGGACCGGGTGAAGCGATGATCAAGCCCAGGTTTACGGAGCCCCTAAACCCTTAGCCTGACACAGACGGTCCGATCTTCTGCGGACACTATCCGCCGGAGCGGACGCACTTAGCGCCGTCCTACATGACGTGAGTCTGTTTCCGTGGACCGCAACTTGACCAGCGCCCGACTTCCCTAATTGGGATGTCCGACCAAGCAGTCTTTCCAACAGGAGGCTTTTCGCATGTTGACTAATGCACAAGAGAAAAGTTACAGAAAGACGGATACGTCAGGCTCGAAGGTCCTTCGCTCCAGCGCCTCAGGAAGATATCTCTATCCTTTGTCAAGACATGACACGCTGGGGTGTCAGCGGTGATAAATGGCTCATCTGGTTCGAGAAGACGACGGATAATCTAAGATCGAGAATTTTCTTGATTTCCATGATCCATTGCGTCGGTCGCTCTTACAAGATCAGCGCACAAAGTCAGCGGTCGCGGATTTGCTTGGCGGAGATTGCGCAGGCTCAAGGAGTTGCTGATTCCACTACCCCAATAGCGGGGGCTATCTCCGTCACATGCGCGCAGTCTTTGCCGACAATGCAGACGCTTGTCTCGTCGAGAGATACATTCAGCTATTTTAGGGTGCTCCTCAGGATTGCTTTTTTTCGGGTACGGAGCCGCCGCTCAGTTCCCAATCGAGCAGCAATCCTAACAACTCACAAACTTGGAGATCGCTCGCTAGGTAACCCGTCTGTGAACCCTGCAAGCCGATGCTTCAGATGCCGCCCATGCAGAGGTATTTCATTTCGAGGTAGTCCTCGAGGCCATGGCGGGATCCCTCCCGCCCGATGCCGGACTGTTTTATCCCACCGAACGGCGCCGCTTCCGAAGACATCCGGCCGGTATTTACCCCGACCATTCCATATTCCAAGGCCTCGGCGACACGCCAGACACGCTTCAGGTTAGAGGCATAAAAATACGCCGCGAGGCCGTAGATCGTTTCATTGGCATCACGCACGACCTGATCCGCATCGTTGAAGCGAATAATCGGTGCGAGCGGCCCGAATGTCTCTTCTTGCGCCACGGTCATCTCGCTGGTGACACCGGTCAGGACCGTTGGTTGGAAAAACGTGCCATTCGTGCCGACGCGTTTGCCCCCGCATCGAATTGCGCCGCCTTTAGCTACGGCATCGGCAATATGGGATTCAATCTTGGCCAAAGCCTGCTTGTCGATGAGAGGCCCGATGTCCACTCCGGGAGCGAAACCGTCACCAACTTGAAGTTGGCGAGCCCGTTCCACGAATTTCTCGACGAACTCGTCGTGAACGCGCGACTGGATGTAAAGGCGGTTCGCTGAAACGCAGGTCTGGCCGGCATTGCGGTACTTCGCCTGGATCGCACCGTCAACCGCGGCATCGATATCGGCATCATCGAAGACGATGAAGGGTGCATTGCCGCCGAGCTCTAGGCTGACTTTTTTGATCTGGTCCGAGCACTGGCGCATAAGTAAGCGCCCGATCTCAGTAGACCCGGTGAAGCTGATCTTGCGGACCTTGGGATTTGTGCAAAGTTCGCGGCCGACCGCGTCACCTTCGGACGCATAGATCAGGTTGACGACGCCTTCGGGGAAGCCTGCCTGATGGGCGAGGGCGAACATTGCTCCAGCCACGAGCGGCGTCTGTTCAGCGGGCTTGAGGACAATCGTGCAGCCCGCCGCCAAGGCTGGCGAGATTTTGCGCGCCACCATCGAGGCCGGGAAATTCCATGGGGTTATCGTGCCGACCACCCCGATGGGCTGCTTGATCACCAGCATTCGGCGGTCCGTCGATGGTGCGGAGATCGTCTCGCCATAGACGCGATTTGCCTCCTCGGCGTACCATTGCAGATACGCCGCAGCATGCGATATCTCCGATTTGGCCTCGGCAAGCGGCTTGCCCATCTCCGCGGTGAGAATTGCAGCGAGATCGTCGGTGTGGTCGATGATCAACTCATGCCATCGCCATAGAACATCGCTGCGCTCACGTGCGGTAAACCCTGCCCATCCAGGCTGCGCGACATAGGCCTTCTCGATTCCAGCGCATGTCTCTTCGACTCCCATGTCAGGTAGTTCTGCCAGCACTTCGCCGGTCGACGGGTTGAGGACCTCGAATGTCCGCTCTCTAATCCGCGTGCCAAGTGCCGGCAGGCGATCGATGGGTCCAAACAGGTCAGGGGATCTCAGGTGACGGATCATCGGCGGGCACAGGGGCAATCGGTTTCCTCCTCAACGCCAGGCGTATATAGCAGGTTCGGTGTGTAGTCCGGACGTCCAAGCTCCTCATAGGACCTCGGCCAGACAGCTAGCAGACCACGGTTGCCAACTGGAAAGGGAGAATACCTGAATTCGCTAGAAGATGAGTCGCGGTTCTACTAGCCGGGCTCGACCGGCGGTTGCGCGCGGGCGGGTCCGGCCCGCGCACAACCCTGCCAAAGGTCTTCGCGGCCAGCGCCTGGTTCTACGTGCCGGCCACCGCGTCGTTCGGTCGGCAATATTTGTTGTAGATCGTGAATGCGTCGGTGCCGTTCAGCTTTTCCATCTCCTATGTCGTGTTGACCTCCTCGTCCAGCAGACCTGCGGGTTCGTCTCTCTGCGCCAACGGCGCTCCTCCAGGATCACATTTCGCTCGGTCTTGATATTATCCTCGTTGAGGATGAGGTTGAACATGCGATCGGCCTCGAAGCCCATCATCTCGCCCAAAACGAGTCATAGGCGGTGAGGGCGTTATTGTAGCCGCCACTCACTTAGACGGCTCGGTGAACTCGCTGTCGGCGCGGTTGGTGGTCGCTTTGAAGATCAGACGCTCGAGGAAATGGGCAAGTCCGGATTTGCCGGGTGCTCGTCGGCGCTGCCGACCTTGTACCAGACCATATGAGTGACGATTGGCGCGCGGTGATCGGGGATGTCGACCCATGCCATTGCCGAGCAGGAAATCCGCGATCTTGCCGCCGTCGGTGGCGGCCAGAGCCGGAGCGGTCGTCACTGGGGCCAGGGCGGTGGCAGTAAACGCCTTGCGCAGCTAGGGGCGATCGATGGCTCCGTTTGGCAAGGCAAAGGGTTCGAGGCAAAAGTGATTTGTTCCTCATTTTGATGAACGCGCTGCGTCTTCGCCTCCCCGTGGGAGGATCGGCGGGCGGCGCCGAGCCAGATGAGTCATGGGCCCAGGGCTCACTCGAGCCTCACCTTCGGATGGACCCAGGAGACCTGCGGCGGTGTTCTTGGGGAAGGTGGCCATTGGAGGGATTTTCCTTGGTCCGCGACGTCTTGCGGACGACCGGGCATGCACCGTGCCAGATCAGAAAACCAATGGAGGCTGTTGACAAATCGGGCTCTGCCATGTTGCGCATCCGACATTGTGGGCGATCGAACAGGGCTGAAGGCGACGCGAGCACGGCTGCGAATATCTTCTTCCTTCGGAAGACGATTAGGCGCGCTGCCGGGGAGGGGTAAAGGATGCGCTTCGAAGGCCGCTGCACCGACGGTCAGAATTGAAATGTTGTCGCTCCAGCGGACCGATGTCCTCGACAGTCAGACCGGGCGGTGCTGAAGGGTAGAGGCGTGAGCAGCGTAGCTAAGTGGGCGCGAATCAGCTCGCGCGCGAAGACGGACCTGAAAAAAAACGGCGGGTGGCGACATTCGCGAGGCGCTGGAAAACGAGGTCGTAGGACTGGGCGGGAAAAACGGTGCCGTTGCTCTCTTCTGGCGTGATGGCCTGCCGCGAGGCCGTTGAACGTAATGAGTTGCTGCGGGAAGGGGAGTGTTTTCGCGGGACCTTGGTCAACGTAAGAAACAAACGTCGAGCTCGCCTTGGATGGGGGCATGCAGCACATTTGCCGCTGCAGGACAGCAGCACGGAAGCTGTCCGCGCTTGCCGTCGTCCCTGGGAACCAAACAGCAGAATTTAGCGGTCGCGATTGATTTCATGTGCGTAAAATACCGCCTGGTGCGCTCGGCTGCAAATGCATGCCTGGCGGAGTGGTCGCTTAGGTCAAGAGCATCGCGTGAGTAACAGCCTGACCTTGCTCAATCTGATGCGCGCTAACCGCCTCGCCGGATTGTGGAACTGCTCGCGGGTGGCTTCTACCACAAACAGCAAGGTCATGAAATCAAGTAGGAACTCGTCAATCGCTTGGGAGATTGTTTCTGACTTGCCGTTGAATTGGTCCAGCAAAACGCGCGCGCTATCGATCGCTTCCACGCTGGTGGCATCAATCAACCGCTCGACCCTCTTGAAACAATCCAAATCGAAACTCCTTCATGCGCTTGCCAAGCCGTTATGCACGAAGGTAGTTCCGTGAACTACCCGGCCTTTGACCTGCGGCACGAGCAGCGGTCGGCCTTACGTCCCGTGCCTCCAAACACGAGCCATAGACGTGGCGCTGAGGAGCGTTGGAAGATTCAGGCGCTTCCGGCCATGCTCGAGCGGTAGTGTAGGACAGTGCTTGCTGGCGACCACGGCCACAATGGAGTGCGCCAGCTGATCGTGGCTTAACAATTTTTCGCTTTTTGCTGCGCCCAAGTCTCGGCTATGAGTCGGGCAGGCCTAATGGCCTGCCCACGTTGCAATTGTTAGAGAGGAACGCGTATATGCCGACTGGAACGGTAAAGTGGTTCAACAGCACCAAGGGGTTTGGATTTATCCAGCCCGACAATGGCGATCCGGATGTTTTCGTCCACACTTCCGCTGTCGAACGCGCGGGCCTCTCGACCCTCGCTGACGGCCAGAAGATCAACTATGAGATCGAGCAGGATCGCCGCACTGGCAAATCCTCCGCTGGCAGCCTCAGTAAAGCTGGTTGAAATTTTCTCCTGCGTCCTGGCAAGAGTAGGCACGTAGGTCCGGAGGTCCTCACGGCCGCTCGATAGGAGCGAGCAAAAACTGAGGGCAGCAGATTGCTGCAGGCGTCGCGAATTCCTCATGAAACAAAGTTGTTTGAAAGGAAGGCGGGGTTGGCCCCGCCTTTTATATGACGCGCAGATTAAGCCGATGGCTGCAACGCTCCAGAACGAATCTCGATTGCCGAAATCAAGCCGCGACCTTCTTGCGGGTTCGCTTCGTCGGCGCAGGCTCCGGCGCTTCCGGCGCCTTCGGTTTGCGGCCGAGCCCCATCGTCTTGGCCAATGACGAGCGCGCCGCGGCGTAGTTCGGCGCGACCATGGGATAATCCGCGGGCAGGCCCCATTTGGCCCGATATCCATCCGGCGTCAGCCCATAGTGGGTCGACAGATGGCGCTTGAGCGATTTGAATTTCCTCCCGTCCTCAAGGGAGATGATGTAGTCCGGTGTCACCGACTTCCTGATCGGGACTGCAGGCGTAAGGGCAACCGGCTCTTGTGCAGAGACACCTCCGGCCGTCGCTCTCAGAGCCGCATGCACTTGGCCGATGAGGGCAGGGAGATCCCCCACCGGGATCGGATTGTTGGAGACATAGGCCGACACGACATCGGCGGCAAGCTCAATGAGGGTGTCGACGTTTTTTCCGGCTTCTTCTGTCATGAAACTCTCCAGGCGGTGAAACATAGTCAGCGAAGCGTCGCTTCATAGGGCCGGTTGCCGCTGAAAGCAACAATGTCTCGACAGCGTTATTGCCAATGCTCGTCCAGAAGCGACATCGATGCGCCATATTTCGCGTTGTGACCGCTGAGCCACTCGTTGTTGGCGACCCTGCCGAGGTGCGTGGCGCGTGCCGCTCTAACTTTGCGCCGAAGTTGCTAGTAGCCTCGAGGCTAAGCGCGCTATTTTTGTCTCGCTTTACTTCTTTGGACTGTGAAATCGAGGGATCGTGATCGCTTGCTGGCGGGCGTGGGGGCGATGGACGTTCATTGGCACTGGCCAAATGTAAGTTCATCGCCCGGTGAGCCGCTCTTCCAAGGGGCTGGGAACCGCCGCTGGTAACCAAGGACATCAATGTATTTCGAGGCGTTTCTTAGCCGGTCCTCGAGAGACGGCAATCGCTGCGGACGACATCTGTTCCACGATATCGAACAGCGCGGCGACACGGGCAGCTTCTCGAATCTGGAGCGGCTTCTCGCAAGTTGGCGCCGCGCCGAGAGGCCGGGCAAGGACAGTGAGCCGCCTGCATCAATCATACGCATCAACCAGCCAGCGACGCGTCCTCATACGGAATGCCGCGACCGGCCGTGTGATCTCGCCGGTAGTCGCCGAGGCCCTCTGCATGAAGCCTCCGGATGTGCTGACGATCAACCAGGCCAGAAAGGTCGACGTCCTGAAGCAGGGATGACATGAGTTTGCCACTATGCGCAGGCTTGCCATGCCCTTCCGCGGCGTTTTGCGGGGCCTGTGAGTTGGGCAAGCTCGGCACTTCGATCGACTTGGCGTCACCCGGCTCATCGCCATCACGCGTTTCGGTCTGGTCCTACGCCGTGACGTTGACTCCGTTCGCGATGCCATTGAACTGCCGTGGAGAACGGCCGAGGCGGAAGGGCTGATCAACCGCCTGAAGACGATCAAACGTACCATTAGGCAGCGCCGGCTGCGAACTCCTTAGGCACGCATGCTGCCACTCAGCCGGCCTGATCACCACACGAAGCGAGGAAGAACCTGGTCAAGTGCAAAGCGACAATTGCCTCGACAGCAGGTCCCGGAAGGTTTATGCTGCCCGATGTTACCGCAATCCTGAATGGCGATTGAGTACCTTCACGAGTGAAGGGAGTGGAACTGCTTTGTCGGCCAAATTGTTGACGGAACGCCCGGCGCCCATTGTTGCTACATGTCTAGATTCTTGGGGCGTTTTGGATGATGCAATCCACCATCTCACTCCAAAGGGCAGTGGAATCTGGAACAATGTCGCTTTTGTACGCACGACATCCTTCGTGCCCGATTGGCATATTGTCTTTAACTCTGCTTCTCTTTTTGGGCTCCCTGTTGATATCGAGGCGAGCCCAAACAGGACAATTTTTGCAATCGGCGAACCGCCGACGAAAGCTCATCGTGCATTTCATGAAGGGCAGGGGAAAAATACTATCGTCCTGACGTCTGACGCAGAGCTGGTTGCTCGGAAGAATGCAGAGCGTCGATTCGTTTTGTCTCCACCTATCACTCGGTCTTGGTCTGTAAACAAGACATATGACCAACTTCTGGTCAGCGAAGTCGTGGACAAGCCGCTTCGGCTCTCATGGATTACCAGTAACATCGCCCTGCTTAAAGGACATCGGTATCGGCTGGCGTTTCTGGAACGGCTAAGAAAGGAGCTCGATTTTGACCTGTTCGGCCGAGGTTTTCGGCTGATTGGAGATAAATGGAACGCACTCGCACCTTATCGTTACAGTATAGCGTTCGAGAATACTCGTGCTGATTACTATTTTACAGAGAAGCTTATGGACTGCTTCGTCGCTGAAACAATGCCGATCTATTACGGCAGCCCGGCAATCACGAGGTTCTTCCCTTCGGACTCTATGGTTCTGATTGACCCAGAGGACAAGAACGTAATCCAAAAAATTCAAGAAATCATCAACTCAGACCTCTGGAAGGAACGTCGCGGCGCAATAAGAGAGGCGAAGCGGCTAGTCCTCGAGAAATACAATACGTTTGCTTATCTCGCGGGCTTCATCGAAAGCGTTCAGGATAAACCCTTGCCGCCAGAAATTATACACATCGAATCGCCTGAGGTTGATTTTTCGATAGACGAATGAAGTACTCCAACGCTCGCTTCGCGTGCCCGGCGGATGGTGGTCTGGCGAGATCGGTGAGGAACGCTTGGCGGAGAATGCCTGCTGCGCAGACGGGCCGGCACGGGCGCACAAGGTGATGCGCCCCCCGCTGCCGCTGATCAGACGAACTGGGGAAGGCCAGGAACGGAATTGAGAACCTCGTCCACGAGTTCGTCGCCGGCATGTTCCTTGGCGCAGGCGATCGTCTCGTTGGCGAGGGCGGCGATCTTTGCCATGCTGAGACCCTCACTCATCAATTGCTGCCCGAGCCCCATAAGGCCGCCACCCTCTGGGTCGTCGCCATGATACTTCGCTACTAATTCCGAAGCTCCCGGAATGGCCTCGATCATGCGCGCGCCGGGACCGTCGGCCGCGTGGCTCCGCAGGAACCCCAGCATTAGCCCAACGGCCTTCTCTGCGAGAGCCGGGCCGATGCCGGCACCAGTGGCGATGCGCGGTAAGATTTCTTCCATGCAGGGTCTCTCTCTCTCTAATTAGGTTTACAAGGGGCCGATCCGGCGCCCCGCGCCCTTGGCCGAACCACAATTGAACTCCACAAAATAGGCCAGCGGAAGTGCTATTGCGCCTAAAACCGCCTCTGTCAACGCAAGCTGCGTCGGACGTGCGTGTTTCGCAAACCGAAGATCATTCCAATTCACTTCATTACGCCTTGGCAACCGCACAGTTTGCGGTGGCTCCCCGCGCCCGTCAAATGATGACGACAACATGGTCATCGCTTAGGATCTGTGAATCAAGGTGTGAGGCAGTTACAGCGGGTGGACCTGCTCAAGCGCCGCGCCGTCCTCGCGTGATGGGATGTTCGTAGAAGCGGAGCTATATGCCGGTGTGACGATCGATAAAGGCAGAACGGCTATTCCGATACGACATCCATACTGTCGTATAGACCGTCGTTGCTTAGGTATTGAAACCGCCATCGTTGGTGACATCACAATGTGCAGTCGGCGGGTGTCGACAAGGCCGATTACGCAATCAGCAGGTCAGGAGGAACGAATGAACCCTGACGTTTCAGAAGCTCACTTTTCGCAAGGCGTGCAGCGCACATCGTGCAAGAGATTGCCAGTCTTGCGGATGCTGTCGACTTTCTCAACCTTGGCTGGAAGATCGCAGTGACCGAATCTACGAAGCCGCCCTCAGGGCGTGCTTTGATGCATAAAACCGGTTGCCAACCAGGGATACTCCTCCTCCCTGAAGTCCAATCGAGAAGAGCGATCACTTCCAAGAGGGTCCCAGCTCAGCTGCGAAAACAGGTGTGAGACCCCGTCCTCTCCCTCAAGCTGATCTAGCTCAGGGCGTTCATGAGCCGCAGATCGCATAATGGCTGCGTGGACGACGCAGGAAGACCAATTATGAAAATCCTATTCAGTACGATGGCTGTCACCTTGCTGGCACCCACCGCCTTTGCTGCGGATTCGATCCCCACCGACCTCAGAGATACGGCATTGGCCACCTTCACGGCTTTGCCATCCACCACGCCGACAGTCGCCAACAACCCGATCACCCCGGAAAAGATCGCTCTCGGCAAGGCACTGTTCTTCGATCCACGCGTCTCGGCGTCAGGCGTCTTGTCGTGCAATTCATGCCACAACCTGGCCACCGGCGGCGACGACAATCACGAAACCTCGATTGGCCATGGTTGGCAGAAGGGACAGCGCAACGCGCCGACTGTACTGAACGCTGTCTTCAATATCGCCCAGTTCTGGGATGGTCGTGCCGAAGACCTGAAGGCTCAGGCGAAGGGACCGGTCCAAGCCGGGATCGAAATGGCCAATACACCGGGCCAACTCATCGACACTCTCAAGTCCATGCCGCAATATGTCGAGTGGTTCGATGCAGCTTTTCCGGCTGAAGCCGATCGGGTCACCTTCGACAACTTCGCCAAGGCGATCGAAGCCTTCGAGGCGACACTGGTCACACCTGCCCCGTTCGACAGCTTCCTGAATGGTGATGAGGTTGCCATGACTTCCGAACAGAAACAGGGCCTGGTGCTTTTCATGGACAAAGGCTGCTCGTCCTGCCATGCCGGCATCAACGTTGGTGGGCAAGCCTATTACCCATTCGGCCTCGTGGAACGGCCCAGCGCCGAAGTCCTGCCGGACAAAGACAAGGGCCGATTTGAGGTCACCAATGCAGCCGACGATTCCTATGTCTTCCGCGTGGCGCCGCTGCGCAACGTTGCACTCACCGCGCCATACTTTCATTCGGGCAAGGTTTGGGATCTGAAACAGGCCGTCGCCATTATGGGGACCACCCAGCTCGGCGTAGTACTGGCGGACGAAGAAGTTGACCTGCTTGTTGCCTTCCTCAACTCGCTGACCGGAGAGGCACCTGACGTCGCCTATCCCATCTTACCCTCAGAAACGGCGACAACGCCCCGGCCTGTAACGCAGATCTCAGGAAAATAAGGGCCAACTGGCTGCGGACTCGCAATCGAAAATGATTGGCGATTTTTACTTGGCGACACGAATTGCGACGTCCATCTCCGAATTGGCGGGACGCTAGCGATACCCGAACCCTGCCACCTCGCCCGTAGTCTGCGCGATCAACTGGGGGCGGACAGACGCAGCACCATATATTGTCCTGAGCGAACGCGCCAAGCAGTCTACTTTGAGAAACGACGCGTGTCCGATTTGTTCGAGGCGCGGGGCCTGTATGTCCCCAAGGAACCAATATTATAGCGTAGTGCCACATTTATATTTCTGCGGGATTAAGACACGTGCCGTAGGGAAATTGCACATTTGCGCCGAGTGGCTCATTTCCAAGAGTGTGCCGGTTTGGCATGTTCACGGCCGACAGGAGCCAGCCGGTAGCTCACCACACGGTGAGGAAGGAGAAGCCTCAGGCCACTTTCTCCCGGAGCGCGCGCGCTGCAGCGACCATGTTAATGAGGGCAGGGCGGACCTCCTCCCACTTGCGTGTTTTGAGGCCACAGTCCGGGTTTACCCACAGTTGGCCGTCGGACAGTCGCTCGCGGGCAAGCATGATTAGGTCCGAAATCTCGCAGACCTCCGGCACACGTGGTGAGTGAATGTCATAGACGCCGGGACCGATCTCGTTCGGATATTTGGAGCTCGTGAAGGCGTCCAGCAGTTCCATCTTGGAGCGCGACGTCTCAATCGAAATGACATCCGCATCCATTCCAGCGATCGCGTCGATGATCTCGTTGAACTCCGAATAGCACATGTGGGTATGGATTCGAGTCGCGTCCTTTACACCCGTTGAAGCGATCCGGAAGCATTCGACAGCCCAGTCGAGATAGGCTTTCCAGTCAGATTGGCGCAGTGGCAATCCTTCGCGAAACGCGGCCTCATCGATCTGGATCATCCTTGCGCCGGACCTTTCGAGATCCGTCACTTCGTCGCGGATGGCGAGCGCGATCTGGCGGCAGGCTTCGGAGCGGGGTACGTCGTCTCGAACAAAGGACCAGTTGAGAATGGTCACTGGGCCTGTGAGCATTCCCTTCACAGGCTTTTCCGTAAGCGACTGGGCGAATTGCCACCAGCGCACCGTCATCGGATTGCGCCTCGATACGTCCCCGAAGATGATGGGGGGACGCACGTAGCGCGACCCATAGCTTTGCACCCAGGCATGCTGAGTGAAGGCGAAGCCGGACAGCTGCTCGCCGAAATGCTGTACCATATCGTTTCGTTCGAACTCACCGTGCACCAGCACGTCCAGCCCGATCTCTTCCTGCCAACGAATTGCTGACTCGATCTCCTTCTTCAGGAAAATCTCGTAGTCGACATAACTGAGCTGGCCCTTCGCATGAGCGGACCGCGCGCGGCGTACCTGCGGCGTCTGCGGGAAGGACCCGATTGTCGTCGTCGGGAACGGCGGCAGCCCGAGCGTGCCGGCCTGGACTCTGGAGCGCTCGCCAAAAGCGCTCTCTCGTCGTTTCATGCTATGGTCAATGCTGGCGATCCGCCCCTCAACAAGCGGGTCATGGATCTTCGTGGACGTCAAGCGAGTGGCGGCAGCCTCGGCAGAAGCTTTCAACGCGGCTGCCACCGCATCCCTGCCTTTGGAAAGGGCCCGGGCCAGCAAGACCAGCTCGTCGGTCTTCTGGGCCGCGAAGGCGAGCCACGACCTGATGTCGGCCTCGAGTTCCGTCTCCATGCGCAGGTCAATCGGCACATGCAGCATCGAGCAAGAAGGCGCGATTTCGACGCGGTCCAAGGGCCAGCCGGCGACGATCGGTTTGATGCGGTCGAGAATGGCGGGCAGGTTCGCACGCCAGACGTTGCGGCCATCGATCAAGCCGAGCGAGAGCACCAGATCCTTCGGAGCGAGCCGACCCACCGTTTCCAGCTGCTCGGGAGCGCGCACGAGATCAATATGCAGGCCGGCCAGGGGCAGAGAAACCGCGGTTTCGAGATTGTCTCCCAGCGACCCGAAATACGTAGCCAGCATGATCTTCAGCTCGGGCGCGGCTTTCGACAGCTGGCCATAGGCGAATTCGAACGCAGCTCGTTCGTTCGGGTTCAGATCGAGGACAAGCGCTGGCTCATCGATCTGCACCCAGTCGGCTCCCGACAGCTTCAGCCTCTGCAGGACTTGCTCGTAAACGGGCAGCAGCCGCGGTAGGAGCGCGATGGGACCGAACCCTTCGGCACGCGATTTCGCCAGCTTGAGGAAGGTGATGGGTCCAAGGATGACTGGGCGTGTGTGAATGCCGAGAGCTTTAGCCTCGAGGAAGTAATCGACCGGCTTCGATGACGAGAGGGCGAACGTCTGATCATCATCGAGTTCCGGCACAATGTAGTGGTAGTTGGTGTCAAACCACTTGGTCATTTCCATCGCGGTTACACCAGGTCCATGAGCCTCCTCCTGGTGACCAGCGTGTCCACAATCCTCCGTCTGACCCTGGTTGCCGCGCGCCATTGCGAAGTAGATGTCAAGTGGGACCTCGCCGCTATTCCAGCCGTACCGGGATGGAATGGCCCCGACCATGGCTGCGGTGTCGAGCACATGGTCGTAAAGCGAGAAGTCGTTCGACGGGATTTTCGACACGCCGCGATCGCGCTGCTCTTCCCAGCTAGCGGCTCGGAGCGCCTTCGACGTCGCAAGAAGGTCGCCAGCGGACGATGTTCCGGACCAGTAGCTTTCGAGGGCGAATTTCAGTTCTCGCCGACGACCGAAGCGCGGCACGCCGAGCGTTGCTACAGGAATTTGCTGAGAGACAGTCATGTCATACCCCGATGGTTGGGGGCGTCGGTGACAAGGAAGGCGCTAGCAGGCCGGCACGCCGGTTGCAGCGGCCACCGAGACACCCCGCCCGTGGACGTAATTCGCCGTGGCAGGTCTCTGGCTCGCGGGGTCATAGCCTCTACCCGTCTTCCCGAGGGTATTCGCCTCAGTGACATGAGTGGATTGGCTCGCCGCTAACAGTTGCGGGGGCAGCGCCGGCATCGCACCGGCTTCCCTCTTAGCTCCGCTGCGGCAGCACCGTACGCGAGAACCACAACAGCAGACAATCACAGCAACCCGCTCTTTGTCAATGACGCATAATGAAATGTTTATGTCGTTATATGGTCGCGTTTTACGCCTTTGTCTAGCATTGTGAAATATTCAGTCTGCTGCCCGCATTCGGCATCGTGGGACGTGATCGCAAGTCAAGTCCGACGGACGCCGCGAGTTCTCCGTTACCTCAGGAACCTTACTGGCCTTCCCCAAGCTGAGCTTCTGGAAAATGCTGGTGACGATCTGGATGACGGTGAATGCCGTCATGGCAAGCACGCCTTGCACCGCTCCTCCAGCGAGCTTCACGGCAGCAGCATGGGTCAGTTCTCCGAAGCGAATGGCTGTCGCTATCAGCGAGCTTTGACACAGTTCCGCCACTGCGGTCATCGCGTCAGTAGGGCGGGTGGTTAGTTGCCCGCGCATCTACAGCAACCCAGCCCCTTCCGCCTCGCGGCGCAAATTCTGCCTTGGCCTTGGGCCGATCTGCTGGATCACCAGGCCGGCCGCCAGCGAGCCAAGGTCGCCGCAGGTCTTGAGGTTGCGGCCCTGCGTGTAGCCATGCAGGAAACCGGCGGCGTAGAGGTCGCCGGCGCCGGTGGTGTCGACCAACTCCTTGATGGCGGTCGCCTCGATGACCACGGTCTCGTCGCCGCGCACGATCACCGAGCCTTTTTCGGAACGGGTGACGGCGGCAATCTTGCAGTCCTTGCGGATCTGAGCCAGCGCCTCGTCGAAGGATTTTGTCTGGTAGAGCGACTTGATCTCGTGGCTGTTGGCAAAGACGATGTCGACAGTGCCCGAGCGCATCAGCTCGAGGAACTCGTCGCGGTAGCGGTCGACGCAGAACGAATCCGACAACGTCATCGACACTTCGCGTCCGGCCTCGTGTGCGAGCTTCGCCGTCTGCCGGATCGCCTCCTTGGCGCGCGGCGGATCCCACAGATAGCCCTCGAAATAGCTAACCTTGGCGCCGGATGCCTTGTCGGCCTCGACATCGTCAGGGCCAAGCTCGACGCAGGCGCCGAGATAGGTGTTCATCGAGCGCTCGCCGTCGGGCGTGACGAAGATCATAGAGCGCGCCGTCGGCGGCTGGCCCTTGAGCGGCCTGGTGTCGAAGGCGACACCCTGTGCATGGATATCGTGCGCATAGATTTCGCCCAGCGCATCGTTGGAGACCTTGCCGAAGAAGGCGGCGCGTCCGCCGAAGCTGGCTACGCCGGCCGCCGTGTTGCCGGCACTGCCGCCGGAGGCCTCGATCGCCGGGCCCATGCGGCTGTAGAGCAGTTCGGCGCGGCGCGTGTCGATCAGGTTCATCGCGCCCTTGATGATGCCGTTGATCTCGAGGAATGCCTCGTCGCACTGGGCGATGATGTCGACAATGGCATTGCCGATGCAAAGCACGTCATAATCCGGCATCAATGTCTCCGCCAAAAAACCCGAGCCGGCTTCTCGCCACGCCTGCCAGGCGCGGGTCTGCCCGGTGGAAATGGGCTTTCCGCTTGCCAATCCGTTCGCCGGCGGCTCTCACGGGGCGGCGAGTCCTGCCTCGCGACGCAATTCGTCCGCCCTGTCTGTCTTCTCCCAGGTGAAATCAGGCTCTTCACGGCCGAAATGGCCATAGGTCGCTGTATTGCGATATATAGGGCGTAAGAGATCAAGCATCTTGATAATGCCTTTCGGTCTGAGATCGAACAACTCAAGAATGAGGCGCTCGATCCTGCTTTCCTCAACCCTGGCTGTCCCGAACGTGTTGACCATGACGGAAACCGGACTGGCCACGCCGATTGCGTAAGCAAGCTGCACCTCGCACACGTCCGCAAGTCCGCTAGCGACGATGTTCTTTGCGACATAGCGGGCTGCATAGGCAGCCGAGCGGTCAACCTTGGACGGGTCCTTGCCCGAGAAGGCGCCGCCGCCATGACGACCCATCCCGCCATAGGAATCGACGATGATCTTGCGTCCAGTGAGACCGCAGTCGCCGCGCGGCCCGCCGACTACGAACCGCCCCGTCGGGTTGACCAGAATTCTGATGCCTTCCGTCTCCAGGTGGGTCGGCAGGACAGGCTTTATGATTTCCTCAATGACGCCCTCGCGGACAGTCTCTTGCGAGACCTGCTCGTCATGTTGCGTCGACACGACGATGGTATCCAGGGCGACCGGGCGCAACCCCTCATAGCGCACTGAGACTTGGGATTTCATGTCAGGACGCAACCAGCCAAGCTGTTGTGCCTTCCGGACATACGCCTGCCGTTTCGTCAAGCGATGAGCGAGCTGGATCGGCAAAGGCATCAGGGTATCGGTTTCGCGGCATGCGTAGCCGAACATGAGGCCCTGATCTCCCGCTCCCTGCTGGAGGTCTTGCCCTCTTCCCTCGTCAACGCCTTGGCTGATGTCGGGCGACTGCTCGGTGAGGGCATGAACGACGGAGCAACGCCGGCCGTCAAAGCCGACGGCCTCGTCGTCGTACCCAATGTCGAGAATCGTATCGCGCGCAACTTGGCTGTAATCCACCTGGGCATCGCTGGTGATCTCGCCAGCCAGAACGACTATCCCTGATTTTACCAACGCTTCACAGGCGACGCGCGCCTTGGGATCTGTGCGGAGGATGGCATCGAGGATGGCATCCGAGATGTTGTCGGCCAACTTATCCGGGTGCCCCGCGCCAACCGATTCGGAAGAGAACACGAACTGCCTAGCCATGAATACCTCGCTTCGGATGTTGGATGTGGTATGGGCATTTTGCTTGGCCCACCTTACCTGTCGGAGATGCCCGGGACCTCGAACGCAGCGCACAAGTCGGCAACGTCTCTTCGCACGCAGGCATGGAGATCTTCGTCGTCTGGCCGCTGGAGGACGGAGTCAATGAAGCCAGCAATTTGCACCATTTCCACATCGCGCATGCCCATTGACGTCACTGCTGGCGCCCCCAGGCGAATTCCGCTTGTGACCGCCGGATGCCGCGGGTCGCCAGGCACCATATTAAAGTTTGTGATGATTCCTGCCTTTGCTAGTCGCTCGGCATAGGCCTTGCCCGATAGTGGCCGATCTCGAAGATCAAGGATCAGCATGTGATTGTCCGTCCCCCCGGTAACCAGGTCATAACCTCGCTCAAGCAGTGCATGTGCCAGAGCCTTGGCATTCTTGACCGTCTGTTGGCCGTAGCCTCGGAAGGACGGGTTCGCGGCTTCGTGCAAGGCAACCGCTAGCGCAGCGATGGCATTCATGTGAGGTCCGCCTTGCAGGTGAGGGAAGACCGCCCGGTCTATTCGTCTGGCGAGATTGTATTTGCTCTTTGTATGATACAGGGCCTGATAGCGATCTTCGTTCCTTGACAAAATGAAGCCACCGCGGGGACCGCGGATCGACTTGTGGGACGTGCTGCTGACCACGTCGCAATGGCCCACGGGATTCGGGTGCGCTCCCGCGGCAATCAGGCCGCTGATGTGCGCAATGTCGGCTACGAGATAGGAGTTCGCTTCCAGGGCAATTTCTGCCATTGCCGCGTAGTCAAAGACACGCGGGTAAGCGGTTCCGCCGACCCAAATGAGCCGCGGCCGTTCCCGCTTGGCTGTCTCGCGCAAGCGGTCATAGTCAATCTGCTGTGTCTTTTCATCTAGTCCATAGGGCACGCGTTGATAGTCAGTTCCGGAAAAGTTGATGGCCCAACCATGAGTCAGATGGCCCCCTTCCGGAAGGGGCAAGCCCATGACTTTGTCACCGGGACTCAAAAGCGCACGATAGACAGCCTGGTTGGCCGGCGAGCCGGAATAAGGCTGGACGTTGGCATGCTCGCTGCCAAATAGCGTTTTCAGGCGCCCAATGGCCAGATCCTCAAGCTCATCAACGATCTCGTTTCCAGCGTAGTAGCGCGCGCCGGGGTACCCCTCGGCGTACTTGTTCGTGAAAATCGAGCCGTTCGCTTCCAGCACGGCCGAGGACGCAAAGTTCTCTGAGGCGATGAGCTTGAGGGTCGTCCGCTCCTGCCGCTCCTGTCTCAGAAGCAGCTCGTGGACGCGGCAATCAACCGCGGCCAAGGAAGACCGCCCGTGGGTGTCCGGCTGTGCGATTGCGCCGTCTGCGGAGTTGTCCATGGTAGCTTCGGGCTCCAATTGGATTGACCTATTTCACGATCAAGCACGCGTTCCCTTTCGGCCGCGTGTCTCGTACCGCTTCGAGCCGCTGCAGGTCCTGTTTATGATAGCCGTCGCGATGGGGCAGGAGATCGACCAATAATTGAACCAGCCCGCCGTCGTTGGATCCTGCGTTGAGATGGTACGAGCGCCACGGAGGCTGTTCGTTGCAGCAAAGAAAGTCGGCTCTGGCGAGCAGCCGGACGTGTCGCGCAACCCGCTCTCGACACACGCTCAGAATCTCCGCTAGCTCGCAGACAGTTAGGTCCGCATGCGCACAAAGGCCCAGGATTCGAAGGCGGTCAGGATGCGCTGCCATGCGTAGGCGACTAACCAGTGTCATCATGGCTCAGGACCAAGTCCTACCGAATTTCTCATTTCGCGTTCTCCGCAGAAGTTGCGATTTCGAAGGGTTGTCCAACGACCGGACAAATCTCGGTGGCCGTGACGACCGTCGATATCCTGTGTCGAACAAACAAATGGGCGCTCTTCTTGCCTTTAGCCGAAATTGCAAGCAGTTCGGCCAGTCGAAGACAAGCGGGGCCACGGTTTGGAACCACTGACCTCAGACGTTGCAATAAGCCTACCATTCACAGCGAGCCGGAGTTGCTAAGAGTCTATGAATTTCCTTGAAGGATCTGTTGCAACGTTTGCCCAGCCTGGCCTGCTCCCGGTTTGCAGCGGTCATGGTCAGGCGATCCATCGCCTCTGCGAGCACGATCAGGAATTTGCCCTGCATCGCATCGCTGATCAGCTCCTGAAGGCCGGGACGCAACAGCGACCCGCCGCAGATCGCGCGGTGGGTATTGCTGTCGACGACTGTCCAGCCTTGCTTTTCAGCACGCAAGCAGCAGAGCCGCAACTGTTCCTCGATCGAGGCGTCTCGGTGATTGTCAGTTGAGTAGCGAGCGCCAAGCGCGACCTTCATGAGGCGGCCCCTTACTCCGGGACGCGGTCTCGCGTCTGGCTATCCGTTTCGGCTTGAACGAAATCCCGTGCGGCCTGTCGCGCCAGCAGCCGGACCAGATTGACGAAGCGTCGATCGGGCGTCGGCGACGCAGGCACGCCGATTCGCGGGCCGCGCCGGCGACCACACGAAGCTTTTCGGCTGTTGCCGTTTCGGCGCGCTATGATCGCGTTCCTGTCCTGACGCGAAATACTCCGTTTCGCGACAATGATGCCAAGTCACAGTGCTTCGACAAGCTGGAATTCTATCAATAACGCGCGTCGCGCAGGAGCCAGTGCTGGCCGATGACGGGGCACATTGTGCTCCGAAGAAGCCATGGCTATATATCCGGATAGAGAACGGAGGCACGCGATGGGCAACACTGCACAGAAGAGAGCCATCGAGAATTATCGCTCTCGCCTGGCTGAGCGCGGCATCGCGCGGTTCGAGATCCAGGCCTTCGACGCAGACCGCGATCTACTGCGAACTCTTGCCCGAAAATTAACGGAGAGCGGGCCGGATGCCCGACAGCTTCGTCGGACCATACAGCAAGCCGTGGCGGGTGAGCCACCGAAAGCGGGCAGCATTCTCGCCGCGTTGCGTCGCTCGCCTCTGGTTGGCTCCAATCTCGACCTCAGCCGGCCGCGCGAAGAGGGGCGCAAGATCGACCTGTGACGCGCTACCTTCTTCATACCAATATCATCAGCAACGTCATAAAGCCGGAGCCTTCGGGCTCGTTGCTGGCCTGGATGGGCGCGCAGAAGGACGAAGACCTCTTCATTGCTTCGCTTACTGTCGCCGAAATTCGCCGAGGCATCCTAGAGAAGCCGAAGGGGAAAAAGCGCAGCAGCCTTGAAACTTGGTTCGAGGGCTCCGAAGGCCCGCAAGCGCTGTTCGCTGGCCGCGTGCTATCGTTCGACGAGAAAGCTGGCCTCGTGTGGGCGCGGCTGATGGCCAACGGCAAAGCCAGAGGCCGTTCGCGGAGCGCCCTAGACACAATCATTGCCGCTGTAGCCGAAGCCAACGAGTGTGTCGTAGTGACCGACAATGAAAAGGACTTCGAGGACGTTCAGATAATCAACCCGCTCCGTAGCTCTGGAAGCCAAGCGGGTGATGATAGCTCCAACGGTCCGGCCGTTTCAATTTGAGGATTTCAGCGGCACGGAGTCCGAACGTCTCGTGTTCGCCTACCTTTAGCGATGGCTGGATTGATCTTACTTAGTTCGGCCAGGGACGTCTCTTCCAGTTCCGCTTTAATGCCATCCCGTTCATCTAGTCAGCTCGATCTACCAACAGTTCGCACGCACGAGCGCCGCGAACAAGGCGCGATCGCAGGGACTGCGCGATACGCGTGTCGAGCTCGTCCATCTTACACTCGATCTCGTCTTCGAAGGCCCTCTCGCCAAACGCCACTGTAGTCCATCCCGCGTGCGCCTCGGGGGCCTTCTCATCGAGGGTTTCTCGCCACTGGTCTGGCGCGCTACCAATGGCAAGTTCGCCCGCTGGGAACTCGTCGGTCTGCACTCCCAGCTCTGGGCATCCACATCAACTGCGGAGCTCTTCATAGCCGTGTTCTTCCTTTAGCTGGCAGCTCTCGAGCTCGACGAGCAGCCGATCAGCGACACCCGCGACCTCAAGTTCGACCCGGTTGACTCGATAACACCCTATTGGCAGATTCAGTCGGGGAGGATCTGCCCACTCCGATCACAAGCCGATCTTTCGACCCCGTGGTCGGGAATTCTCCATGGACCTTCGTGAAGAAGGAATGCAGCGCCGAAAGCCGAGGCGCTTCCGATACATCGAAGCCCCTTCCGAGTCGGAGCCCCGATTAGGCATTCCTGCCACTCTATCTAGCCGACCCCCGTGGCCGCGTTGCCGATCGGTGCGCACTGGTCGCCTACATCGCCCCGGCACGTGAAGATCGTCTCTGCTGACGCTCGTTGACAATTCAGGCCGCCTCCGGCTGGCGTTTGATCAGCGTCAGCGTCAACCAGCGCGCGGTCAGCGCCGGCTTTTTCGAGCCCTCGATCTCAATCGTCACGCCCAGCGCCGTCTGCACCCAGCCCGACGGCCTGACCTTGACGTCGGCCAGTACGAAACGGGTGCGGATGCGAGATCCGGTTTTCACCGGCGCCAGGAAGCGCAGCGATTCGAAGCCATAGTTGACACCCATCTTGCAGTTTTCGAGCGGCCGCATGGTCTCGAAAGTCATCGCCGACAAAAGCGAAAGCGACAGGAAGCCATGTGCGATGGTGCCGCCGAACGGCGTCTCGCGCTTGGCGCGCTCCGGATCGCAGTGGATGAACTGGTGGTCATCGGTGGCCTCGGCGAACTGGTCGATCATCTGCTGCGAGACCACCCGCCACGGCGACACGCCGACTTCCTTGCCGACGCTGGCCAGAAGTTCGTCGAGACTGATCGGTTCCACGCTAATGTCCTCCATTTCAACCGTCCGAAGCGCGAGCGGCTTCATTCCGAACAGTGTCAGCCCATGCTGCACCGACTGCCGGCCATCCATCGGCAGGATGGCGCCGGTGAGATGACTGCCGTCACGGCTGTACGAATAGAACGTTCCGCCGGCAATCTCATCGGCGCACCGATGCGCCGGATCCGAACATGGCCGCAGACGGGCTGGCTTGTACCTCGGTCGCGGTGCGCGTCCTACAGGCCAACGAAACAGCTCGTCTTGCTACCGGTGATCATTCCGCCGCGCCGCTATGCGGTATTGTCGCAAATTGATAAAATCAATTGTCTGGATAGTAACCATCCGTGTTTCGAATTTGGAGGAGTCCAGCAGACAGGGTGGCTTGTGGTCCTTGTTGAAGCGCGCCGGCCTCATTCACCGGTAGCACTGAGCCGGCAAGAAGCGCCAGTTCAATGACATTGGGTGTCGACACGGCAAAGCGGCATCAGATGCTACTTCATGATGCGGGATGGCGCTTGCTTCAAGAACGCTCGGCCTGACGTGGAAGCCAGCACCGGATCTGGATTGTCGGTGCGCGGATATTCGCGCAGCACAGCGGCAACCGCAGCGACGATCGATCTCAGCCGTTGCGAGCATGCCGATCTTGGTGGCGGCCACTCTGTTAGGCTGAAGCGTAGCGCGCATCTGATCCGCCACCGGACGGGGTTGCGTAACTTGGATTTCCAGGCGTGTTCATGGGTTTGCACCGTCAGCGCGCTGACAGCAAGGCAGGTGCGCACGCCACTGGAAGCGATCGTCTGGATCTCGCGGGCAATTCCAGCCCCCACCGCTGGTGTCTGACCCGACAGCAACGAGCACATGCGGTTCTCGCCTCGGCGCCATTGCTCTGGTCTTTCGATCCATTCTCGCGTGCGCGCTTCTGGGGCGTCGTTCAGCGCAAAGTCGGTGACCACGGCTGCGCTTTCCGCGCCAGCCTCAAAAAACGCCTTCGAGACGGTCAGGTTGAGGCCGCCGATGCAGACCAATGGGATCGGCGCGACCTGGTGCTTCCACCGCTGATCCGCTCGAGTCCTCGCGACGCCCATTCATCTTCTTGAGGCTGTTGGATAGACTGGGGCGAGCGCCACATACTCCGGTTCCGCCACTGGCGCCGTTTCCAGTTCGGTGTGATCGTGGATCGACAGGCCGAGCTTCAATCCGACGTATTTCATCGCCAGCATCGGCGGCAGCCAAATCCTTTTGACCAAGATGGACGAAGTCGCAGCCTTCCTCGATTGCCGTGCGCCAAATGTCGTTGACTCACTTGGCAACCATGGACCGCGCAGGCGTCGTTCGCGCGGCGGATTTCCGTCTGCAGTCCTTTCTCGTCCATATCCTTTATCCGGAGCTGCACCAGACGGACGCCGAGCGGCACCAGCCGGTCAATCCAGCCGGCACGTCCACGACTTCATGAGAAGACGGCCCTGCCGATCGTCGGTGGGTAGCGCCGTTCGAGCATTCCCGAGCTGAAAGCTTCACGACCGGCATCGACCGCTTTGCCGAACGCACGCGCCATGCCGACCGGATCGGCCGCCCTCGGGACCGCCGTGTTCAGGAGCACGGCGTCAAACCCGAGCTCTATGACGGTCGCCGCGTACGACGGCCGTCCGAGCCGTGCATGCACAATCAACGGAATGTAGGGGGAATGTCCGCGCATCAACTGGACCTCGGAGCTCAACGCTTCATCGCATTAGAATGAGCGTTCGAAACGCAGGATACCGCCGACACTGCTCTTCTTGTTGGCATTGGTCCAGTTCACTTCGGAAGCTTTCACCTTTCCGACGGCGGAGCCTCCGTAGCGGTCATAGTCGAGTTCAGCCGTAACTGTGAAATCGGGAAGGAACGCATAGGCGACGTTCGCAGCGACACCATAGTTGTTGAGCTGATCACCCGAGAGCTGAAGGTTGAACGAAGCTGACTCGGTGAGCTCGTAACCGGCGCCAGCCCAGAAAGCCCAGTTCCCACCCCAAGGTTTATAGAAACCGCGACCATGAGCGTCTACCGAATTCGTCGAGCCGTAGTTGAGCTGGCCATGGGAACCGTAGCCCAACATTCCGGATAGCAATAGTTCGTTGGTGACATTGATGTCGACACGGACCTTGGCGGCCACCGATTCGTAGTTGCTATCATAAGCTGCAACGCCGGTGATCGCTCCCCAGCCATGTGCGTATTTCAAGCCGCCTACTATGTGGGGAGCGTAGCTGTCGATTGTGCCGACCACGTCCGAGCCTTGTTCCAGCGAAACCACGGCCGAAAAGCCGTTCCCTGCGTCCAAGTAGTACTGAACCACATTGGTATCGAAAGCGCCGTACGGAGCCGGCGTCTGGTTCAGTACATCACCCGCGCAGCCAATAAACATGTCGAAAGCCGACCGGTCCTTACCAACTCGCAGGCCACCAAGCTGAATCCAGGCGATAGTCAGGCCGCTGCCTCCGTTCAAGGCATAGGACCGAGAACTGTCCGAAACCGATGTCTGGTGGCTGCCGAAGTTCACGCGGGTTTCGGTGTAGGTCTTCAACGTCCCGCGTTCGGTCTCCTGGCCGGTCCAGGTTTTCAATGTGAAGCGTGTGTTGTTTTGCCACGCGCTCTGATGCTCACCAGTCCTCACATCCGAGGTTCTTGAGTGGTCAAACAATCCGACGTTGTAACGGACAGAGCCGCCGATTCGCAGGCAGGTCTCGGTGCCTGAAATGTAGACGTAGCCCGAGCCGTAGACGTCGCAGATCTTGACGTACTCAGTCGGGTCAGGCTCGGCGGCGGTGCTGACGGCGCGAGCGTTGGAAACGGCAATCAGTGCCGCAGTTGAGCCGAGGAGGAGGCTCCTAATGGTCATTGTCGATCTCCGCTTTAATAATAAAGTGATGGACGCGAGTGATTCTGTGAACAGCTTTGAAACGTGCGCAGTTTTGCTGCGCCGCCAGCTAAGCCCTGAAGGAGATCCTAGAATGTACTCTGGTGATTGTTGTCCAATATTTGGTTTTAGCTGCCGATAACATAATTTTCGCCGAAATGGAGGTATGCAAAATTTTGTACAATCATCACAGTCAACTCAGCTGGTAGAGGTAGGCGTCACAAAGGGTCCTGCATTCGACCGCAAATGACGTGCCAGCCTGACGACCAGCTGCGGCTTGAAGCTCAATTGTGCGGGCGGACCTTGGTTCGCACTTCCTTGTTTTTGCCTTGCGGATCCACCCAAGCACGAACGGAAAACGTTCGGCTACAGTTCGACTGTTCGCTTCGCGACAGTTTCGTTCAATGGGGACAGCATTGTTTGTGGTGAGCCCGATTTGAGGCATCATGCGGCGGCACCGCTCGGCACGACGCCGTCATGTTGGCGAGCTGATGCTCGACAACTACGCGCTGCAGCCTTGCACCAAACAGCGCTCGGCAATAAGTCTCGACCAGCGCTCAAAGTCCCGATAGGTCCGGCCGTTAGGATGGAGTGCGCAGGCCACCCCTTCACGCTGGAATTCTTCGAATGTGATGGCGATACGCTTTATCGCGTGAAGATCATCTGTTCGCGGATTGTCGAGCAGAAGACCGAAGTTCGGGGTCGTTACAAGCGCGATTCCAAGTTCCTTTGTCCCCCTAATGATGGCGGTGCGCTGCTCGCCAAGGGTCCACCACGGTTCAATCCGATGATCGTGATTGACGCCGGTTAGAACAATGTCAGCGGTGGCGTCTATGTTGTATGTGCGACAGAGGTTTCGCGCGTTTCGAAGTGAAGCTTCCCGTGTTTGAAATCGATGAGATCGGGCAAGCGCCAGGCGAACACTTTGCCAGCGAGCGGCGTCGTTCGACTGCTTCCATGGTAGATGAGCGGCACGATATCCGCGCTCAATTGGGCAGAACAAACTGCCGTGCGTGGAATGTCCTCAAATCCGAAGCCGCCAACCTCGCGCATCTGCTGCACAAAGAGCTGCGGCTTATGCCGCCGCCAATGCTCACGATTGGCCAAATCTTTGGAAGTTGGCTCTCCGGGATCGATGAATCTGAGAAATACGCATTCGCCATAGCGCTACTCCGGGACGCGGCACTGCCGCATCAAATGCGAAAACGTGATCGGGACCGCGCGGAAGCGCTACACCTCGCAGGTGGGCGTCCACCATCGCTCCGGAATCGCGCCGTTGCTCTGGCGCAAGAACGCGGCGAGGTACGGACTCGCGATCTCACCGACGTCGGCATCCCACGGGGCTACCTCTCCCGGATGTGCGAGGAAGGGCTGCTCGTGAAGGTCGGCTATGGGCGGTATCGAGCCGCTGCCTACGTTGAAGCGAACTGAGCTGGCTAGGCGAGTGACTTCAGGATGACCCCGGAAGTATTATCAAAGAGATCGTTGCGGAAAATTCAGATTGGCATGTGCTCAAACGTGATCCAGAATTTCCGTTGAGCAAAGTTGGTAGTGAAAGCGCGTGACCTCGTCGGCGTGTGGCAGAAGGCGATTTCAGCTGTGATTGACAAGACCGCGCCTGCTGGTCGCTGAACGGTCAGCGACAAGAGGCCTGGCACACTAGCACACGTGAGTTCAGGGCTCATGAAAGGGTAATGCTCAACAATCCTGCTCAATGAACGTCGTAATGAATGACGAGCTTGTTCTGAGTATTTAACAGGTGAGCGATTTCAGGGGCGTGAATTCGGTTCATTCAGGTTGTAAGGTCCAAAAAGGTTGCAACTTACTACCGACACCGTCCCGTCATCGCGCAATTGCAATTCGATCTAACCGGCTTATTCTGAGCTGTCGGGGAAATGTTACAGCGGAGGGAAACCGTGAACGATTTGCTGACCAAACCGGCTACGCCCAGGTCAAGACATTTCAATCTGAAACTGGCTGTCGCAGCCGTGTCTATCACTTACGCGCTTTTCGGCGTCTACGGCAAATCCTTCGGCGATGCATTCTTCGGCATCATTCTGGCGCTCATAGCCTTCCTCGACGAGTATGGATTTGACACGAACCGTTATGTCGATGCGGCGCGGCAAAAGTTGCAAAGGTTCTATCGGCAAGGTGATAAGATCGCGCGGGTTCTCGTCTTCACTATCGGAGTCGGTGGAACCGCTCTGATCGTGGACTGGATATTCAATCTCAACGTCATCCCGATCGATGCGGTCGATCCATGGATAAAGCGTCTGGCGCCGGCGCTGGTCATTGCCGCGACAACGCTTTTTCTCGTGACTTTCTTTTCCAAGTTTTTCTATCAGCTCAACGTCACCGTCGCGGATCGAATATCGAACCGGATTGAGATCACGCTCTACCTGGCCACATCGCTCTTTATTGTTTCGAACATCGTCTTCTGGATCGGGATTAATGTCGAAAACGCGCTTCCCTCCTCCTCCACCGATCTGAACAGGTATGATCCAGGGCAATGGGCAGACATTTCTCCGTGGTGGCAGAATTTGCTTCTGTCCCTTGTCCTAATCTCCCTGGTTTGGCTGACCGCCAGCTTCATTTGGGCCTTCTCGCGCTACGCGGAATATTATTGGCGCGACGTACCGCTGAACTCCAAGCCCAAGAGGGCTCAGAACCAGGACGGCAGAAGTACGAAATCCAAGTAACAGCCGCAGGTTGGCGGCAGCGATTGATCATGTTCGACCGGAATCGCCGGTGTTAGATAGGAGTGGCTTCTTCGATGTAAAAATGAGCGAACTTCTTGTGGTTGCGTGGAGCCTGAGGTCGGTAAGGTCCGAACCCGGCGCACTGCGGGACGTCGCTGAACTCAAAGCGTGCGTCGACGGTGGGATGGACTACAGCCTCCGGATTGATCTCTCGGAGTTTGGCCTTGTAGCCTAGTTTGGCGGTCAACCATGAGAGCCACGTAGGGGGCCGGCAAACAAAGGCCTGTGATCTTGAGCCGAAGCCAGGGCTTGTTGGCTCACTTGGCTTCGCCCAGTTCCAGCCTCAGCTTGTGCAGGAAGGTTTCGAGAGTGCCCTCGTCTTTCGGCCAATCCGTTGGCATAGACGGTCTTTAAGGCGGAGTCTTTGTAACGGACCGTGCGGCTACGAGCCGGCCTCGGCTACTATGCTAGTATCGGGGATTTATTTGCTAGGAGTGGGACATGGGCATTAACGATATTTCGACAGATCCATTGGCTGACCTCGAGGACGCTTGTGACCTTATGGATGGCAGTTGCGCCGGGCGCACTCACTTCATCCTCCACCAGACCGTGGACGGAAAGCTCACCTACCACACAGTGAAGCCTTGGATTGGGAAAAAGCGTAACAAGTCGCACGCGGTAATTCTCAAAACGGGAGAGGTGGTCCATTTGTGGCCATTCCAAGAGACGAACGTGTGGGCGACGAAGGCAGAGTCCGGCTTGAAGCCAAAGAACGGAAAGCTGCCTAAGTTCGACCTTAAGGGCAAGGCAATTAACATTGAAATAGACTACGAGGAGGGGGGCTCTCCGAACTCGGCGCAGTACACGAGCCTAGCGGCTTGTTATATTGGCGCTTGCCGTACGGTCGATCGAGTTCTCACAATCGTGCCACATATAGAAATCGATCGCGGGATTCCGGACGGCCACAGTGACCCGCAGAACTTCAATTACACGGGATTCTACGAGCGATTGAACGATCTGGGCGTGGACATGGATCGGGTTCCTCGGTTCGACCATGACCGATATTGGGCAAAGGAGTCGTACAAGGTCCCGTACGCGGATGATTGGTTTTCATGGCCACCGGTGCTGACCGGCGACCCGCATGCCAAACCCAAGGGGGTCGAGCGAGTGGCGAGCCCGCACGGCGATCAGCGCGAGTGGGCAGGGATGCTGTCGAAAGATGCCAGCTTTCACCTCGTTTCAACTGGCGCGATGGGGGTCAAAGAGTTCGATCGCCTTATTCGAAGACTTGAGCAGGAGAGGGAGATTCTTGCCGAGGAAACCGAGGAGCGGGATGAAAACTGAGACGACCACGCGCCACGATCTTCCAAACGTTGATCATTACTGGGGCAGCGGCATTCTGAGGCGAGCCAGTGCTCGAGAAGGGTCCGCCGTTCTGCGCGGGCAATCGGGTGTATTTTGGGAATGGGCACGAATGGCGGACGGGAGCTAGCATCTTGTGAGTCATCTAGGAATTGCTGAAACTCCGAGCGCAAAGATGCCACAGGTGGGCTGCTGATAGCTACGCCTGAAGGAGCGCACTTCAGACAGTCGCTTATCGATGTATGAAGTTAGGTCCTTGAGATAAACGCCTTTGGCACTCTTCTGGCTTCTTTCCTGCTCTGGCTAGCGGAAGCTCAATTTTTCCAGCGCTCACTGTACGAAAAAATTGGTGAGCGTCTGTTGTTCGGCAGCCATCGGCAAGCGCTCAGAGGCGCCGAAGGCGCGTTCGTCGTCATGTTGCTCCCATCTGGGCGCCGTCGCCCGATTGCAAAGGAGCAAAGGGAGCGTGATCGCAAGCTAGTCGAGGCGCTCGGCAAGGCAGCTCCGCCGGTAGTGTGCTGAGAGTTCTGCAAATTCGCTGAGAGGGGGCGGCCATGATGCTGGTCATGCGGCTTGGCGCAGAGCGAGCTTCTTGTGCTCGCGCAGGTCGTCCATGTTGATGTATCGGTTGGCCTCCATCCAGTTTTCATTGGT
>NZ_JAMYUL010000018.1:0-96335 GCF_040322955.1 Mesorhizobium sp. M0077 | reverse complement strand
GCCAGCGTTGCAGAGTGCCCAGGTGAGGCCACCTCGCTATGAACGAGCTGTTGACCTCACACGTCACCCCAGCGCCTCCTCGACAATCTGGCCAAGCTCCGGCGCGATCGCGGACAAATCCTCCTCGTCCTTGATAAGCACACCGATGGCTCGGCGGAAGGCTTGCGGCCATGGGCTGCCGCCTTTCTCCAGTATGGTGGCGGCGTTGGCCCATTCGACGGCCTCGGAGATGCCGGGCGGCTTGGCCAGCGGGCGGACGCGGATCTCCTGCACAGCGGTCGCCACGGCGCGGGCGGTGGTCTCGGCGACATCGCCGGCGCGCAGCATGATGATGGCGGCTTCGCGCTCGGCGTCGGGATAGCCGATCCAGTGATAGACGCAACGCCGACGCAGCGCCTCCGCCAGTTCGCGGGTTCGGTTCGAGGTCAGGATGACGATCGGCTGCGCCTCGGCGCGGATCGTGCCGCGCTCAGGGATGCTGATTTGGAAATCGGAAAGGAATTCGAGAAGCAGCGCTTCGAATTCGTGGTCGGAGCGGTCGATCTCGTCGACCAGCAGCACGCGCTGCTCCGGCGCCCGCAGCACCTGCAGCAATGGCCGCGCGATCAGAAAGCGGTCGTCATAGATGTCGATCTCATGCTCGCCGGCATGGCGGATGGCGAGCAGCTGGCGCTGGTAGTTCCATTCGTAGAGCGCGTTTGCTGCGTCGATGCCTTCATAGCATTGCAGCCGCACCAGATCGCGGCCAAGCAGTTGCGCGATCGCCTTCGCAGCTTCGGTCTTGCCAACGCCGGGCGCGCCTTCCAGCAGCAGCGGCTTGCCGAGCCGTATGGCCAGGAAGATGGCGGTGGCCAGGCTGTCGTCGGCGAGGTAGCGCGATCCAGCGAGGTGGCGTGCCACCGCCTCCGGCGAGGTCGCGACAGTCTCGGCATTCGGCTCCTGCATGTCGTCCTCAGTTCGCCGCTTGCGCCTTCAGCGCGCGCAATATGCGCTCCGGTGTGATCGGCAGCGTGTCGATGCGCACGCCGACGGCGTCGAAGACGGCATTGGCAACCGCGGGGATCTGCGGGTTCGCGCACATTTCGCCTGGTCCTTTGGCACCGTAAGGACCATCCGCCGACGGCCGCTCCAGCACGATGATCTCGGTTTGGGCGAGATCGCCCGGTCCCGGCATCAGATACTGGTTGAAGTCGGTGCCGCCATGGTCGCGGTTGGGATAATAGGGCTCGGTCGTTTCGTAGAGCGCGTGGCTGATGCCCATCCAGGAACCGCCGACCAGTTGCTGCTCGACCATTTTCGGGTTCAGCGCGCGGCCGATCTCAAAGACGTTCTTCACGGTCAGCACCGTAACCTCGCCCGTCTCGTCATCGACCTCGACTTCGGCCACCGTGCAGGCATGGGCGTAGCAGGTCGACGGCTTCATCGCGCCGGTCTCTTTCTCCGGATAGGAGCGCGGGATCAGGAACATGCCGCGCCCGGATATCGAGCGCCCGCGCTTGAAATGCGCCGACAAGGCGACATCGAAGATCGAGATCGACTTTTGCGGCGCGCCCTTGACCAGAATATTGCCCTGGCCGTCAGTCTCAAGGTCGGAAGCGTTGACCTCCAGCTCTTCCGCCGCCACTTCCAACATCACCTGGCGCGCTTCCTTGGCCGCCTGGATGACGGCATTGCCGGCGCGGTGGGTGCCGCGCGAGGCGAAGGTACCCATGCAGTGCGGGCCGGTGTCGGTGTCGGCGGTGTCGATGGTGACCCGGTCGGTCGGCAAGCCGATGGTCTCGGCGCAGATCTGCGCCATGATCTGCTTCAGGCCCTGGCCGAGATCGACCGACGAAAGTGTGACCATAAAATTGCCGGTCGGCGTCGAATGCACCAGCGCCTGCGTCGGGTCGCCGCCAAGATTCATGCCCGTCGGGTAGTTGATCGCGGCGACGCCGCGTCCGCGCCTTATCGCCATCTCAAGCTCCCTTCTTGTAGGAGGACATCGCCATATACTTCTCCGCCACCGGCCAGTTGGCGGCGCGCGACGCCTCCTGCATGCACTCGATCAGCGCCGCTCCTTCGGTCGGCTGGCGATGCGCCTTCATGTCGCCATCGCGATAGGCGTTGATGAAGCGGAATTCGAGCGGGTCCATGCCGATCAGCCGCGCCAGCTTGTCCATCTGCACCTCAAGCGCGAAGTCGCCGATGGTGACGCCGAAGCCGCGCATCGCGGAGGAGGGGGTGCGGTTGGTGTAGACGCAGTAGGTGTCGATCCAGACATTGGGAATGGTGTAGGGGCCGGGATAGTGCGCCGCTCCCTTCTGCGCGCCATAAGGCGAGTGGCGCGAATAGGCGCCGGCATCGGTGTAGCCGGTCACCTTGCGAGCCACGATGCGGCCATCGTTCATCACGCCATCCTTGATGATTATCTTTTCGGCCGCTCGGGGTGACGAGATCTGCATCTCCTCCTCGCGGCTGTAGATGAAGGAGACGGGACGTCCTGTGAGCTCGGCGCCAAGAATGGCGATCGGCTCGACGATGACGTCGACCTTGCCCCCAAAGCCGCCGCCGACAGTGCCGCCGACGAAATGCAGTTTTGAGCCGGGCATCTGCAGGATGATCGAGGCGTTGTCGAGGGTGAAGAACATCGCCTGGGTGTTGGTGTAGCAGGTGAAGCGGTCATTGCCTTCGGGCACCACGACGCAACCGGTGGTCTCGGTCGGCGCATGCTCGATGGGCGAGGATTGATAACTCTGTTCGAGGATGTGGTCGGCGCCGGCGAAGCTCGCCTCGACATCGCCGAAGCGCACCTTGCGGCATTCGCCGCTGTCATAGAGATAATAGTTCTGGCCGTGATATTCGTTGACCAAAGGCGCGCCAGGCTTCAGCGCTTCTTCCATGTCGAAGACGGCCGGCAGCACCTCGTAGTCGACCTTGACCTTGGCTGCCGCTTCCTGAGCCGCGCGCTCGGTCTCGGCCAGCACCGCCACCACCGCCTCGCCCTTCCAGCGTACCTTGCCGTCGGCCAGCACCGTCTCGTCTTCCGGTCCGACCTGGATCAGGATCAGGATGGTGTAGACATTGTGCGGCACATCCTTGGCGGTGAGGATTTTCACCACGCCGGGATGCTTCTCCGCTTCGGAAGTGTCGATCGAACGGATGCGGGCATGGTGGTGCGGACTGCGCACCATTTTCAGGTGAAGCATATTCGGGAAGTTGCGGTCGGCGAAATAGGCGGTCTTGCCCGTCACATGTCCCGGCGAATCCAGCCGCGGCCGCCCATGGCCGATCTCGTGCAGGCCGTCCTTGCGCTGATCGGCGAAATAGTTTTTGCGCAGTTCCATTCTTTTGGTCCTTAGGCCGCGTTCTGCGAATTGGCTCGGGCCGCCGTCAGCACCGCCTGGATGATCGGCTCGTAGCCGGTGCAGCGGCAGATGTTGCCGGACAGCGCCTCGATCACGTCCTCGCGGCTCGGATTGGGCGTGTGGTCGAGCAGCACCTTGGCGGCCATGATCATGCCCGGCGTGCAGAAGCCGCATTGCGTGGCGAAGGCATCGAGGAAGGCACGCTGCAGCGGGTGCAGCACGCCGGCCTCAGCGAGGCCCGATGTGGTGCGGATGTCGGCGCCGCTGCAGGTCTCGGCCAGGGTCAGGCAAGAGAGCCGGAGTTCGCCGTCGATGATGACCGAACAGGCGCCGCAGGTGCCCTGGTGGCAGCCGCCCTTGGGCGAGGTGTCGCCGATCTTGTCGCGCAGCGCGTGCAGCAGCGTCGTGCCGCTGTCGACAAATTCGGCCTTCTCCGAGCCGTTGAGCGTGAACTGAACCGGAACCTTTGCCATGTTTTCCTCCCAGCGCGCCTGCCCGGTTGATCGGACAGACACGCGCCCCCCAAGCGGTGGTTAAGTAAGCAGCAGCCGGCCGAGATGGACCGAGAGAACCTCGGCGCGATACCAGGCGCTGGCGATCGGATCGGTGATTGGCGAAGTGCCTTGACCGGCTGCAGCCAGCGCCGCTGCGACGCCGTCCTGGTCAAGCCTGCTGCCGATCAGTGCCTTTTCCGCAGCGCGGGCGCGCATCGGCCGGTCTGCCATGCAGCCGAGCGCGATCCGCGCCGAGGAGACAGTGCCGTCGCCGGCCTGTTCGAGAACGGCGGCGATGCTGAGCACCGAGACGCCCTTCGGCTTGACCCGCGACACTTTCAGGAAGCGGAAATTCTCGGCCTTCGGCAACGCGAAGGCGACTGAAGTGACGATGGCGCGGCTGCCGTCCCGCCTGGCCAGAAAATCCTCGATAGGCAATTCCCCATCATCGGTGCCGACCGTCGCATCCAACGCCAGCAGGGCGACAGCGAAATCACCGTAGGGCGCGGGTGCGAACAGATTGCCGCCGACAGTCGCCATGTTGCGGATCGCCGGGCCGCCGACGGCGCGCGCGGCCTTGGACAGCGCCGCAAGCTCGGGATGGCGGGCGATAGCCGCCATCGTCATCGAAGCGCCGATGCGGACCTTGCCGCCGGCAACGGTGATCCCGGAAAGGGTCGGATCGGTCGAACGGACAAGGCCGGAGACGGAGATATCGCCTTCATTGGCGGCGCGCACGACCAGTGTGCCGCCGCCAAGATAGCGGGTGCCGGGCGCCTTCAGCGCCGCGTTGGCATCCCTTACGGCCGAAAAGGTCTGGAGGGCAAGCGCCATGGCAGTCTCCCCTGACTCAGCTCTGGCCAGAAAAATGGCTCTTCAACGCATTGAAGCCACCCTGGAAGACATTGGCGGCCATGCCGGCGGCGATCTTGTCGGCCTCTTCGGGCGCCGCGTCGAAGCTCGCGGTCCATTCGGCATAGGTGCGGTCGCCGTCGGTCACGCGGCGCAATTGCAGCGTCGCTTTGTGATTGGTCAGCGGCTGCGGCGTCTCCAGGATGGAGTAGCTGACGCGGAAATTCGCATCGGAGAAGTCGAGCAGTTTTTCGCGGACACGCGCGCCGCTGGCGAGCTCGAAATTACGCACGCAGCCGATGGTTTCGGCGCTCTTGCCGTCTTCGATATGGCTCTTGACCATGCGCGGATGCCAGCCCGGCAGGCCGTTGAAGTCGCGGATGCGCGCCCAGACCTTTTCGACCGGCGCGTCGATGACGCTGGAGACGGTGACTTCAGCCATATGATCATTCCCCTACGAATTCGATACGCTGCAGGGTAGGGCGGCGGCCGGCGCTGCGCTTATCAATGGGTCTTGCGGCCCTATCAAGGAGTCTGAAAAACGAGCGGCTTGGCTCAGGCCATGGCCCGCGCCGCCTCGCGGTAAAGCGTCGGCGGCACGCCGACATGGTCGCGGAAGAAGCGCGAGAAATTGCCCTGGGTGGTGAAGCCGAGATTGCAGGCGACCGAGATCAGCGGCTCCTGCGACCACTGCAGCTGCCGCACGGCTTCCTCCATGCGCAGCGTGTTCCAGTAGACATTGGGCGTCAGATTGGTCTGTTCCTTGAATAAAGCAAAGAAGTGCGGCCGCGACAGGCCGACGCTGCGGGCGACGTCGTCGAACGAGATGCGTTCGCAGACATTGGCCTTCATCAGCTGGATTGCCTTGCGGACGCGGAAATCCTGCATTGTGTTGACCCGGATCCGCGCCTCCTGCGGCGCCGAGGCGTCGGCGGCGTCGAGCAGGCTATCGATGAAGCGCTCGATCTCGTAATTGGCGACGTCGTCGATGCTTTCATTATCGCTCAAATGGTCGAGCAGGTTGGCGGCGGCCTGGTGCAGCCAGGGTTCGAGCGTGATCGCAGCCTGTGCAAACAACGGCGCCGACGAAGGCAGGTCGCGGCGCCGGCGCGCCCAATCCGGATCGATGTAGAAAGCGAGGAACAGGCCGGGCCTGCCGTTCTGCGACAGAATGTGGCTGTGCGGCTGGTAGGAATTGATGCCGGCGGCGGTGCCGGGACCCAGCGGCACCGTCTCGCGGCCGACGGTCATCTCGCCGGCCGTGCCCTCCAGCCAGATGATGATGTGGGCCTCGACATGCGCATGGGTGACGAAGTCGCTGGCGACATTCAGGACAGAAACATGTCCGAACCGGCCCCAATAGAGCCTGATCGCGTCCGTCATGGGTTATACCTCCCGCAGACGACTGGCCTCCCTTCGCCTGCGACGGGATTGTGCGGCTGAGTTCGGGCTCGCGTCAAGGCGCGGGGCGAAAGCCGCTGTGTGCTGCCGGCCGTAGTGGTGGATTTTCAGACTGAGCGATAGGGTTTCCCGTCAAACCGAAGCCGTCATGCCGCCGTCGACATAAAGCGTATGGCCGTTGACGAAGGATGAGGCGTCGGAGGCGAGGAACACGGCGGCGCCGATCAGTTCGTCGACATACCCCCAGCGGCCAGCCGGCGTGCGCTTTTCCAGCCAGGCGGAGAATTCCTGGTTGTCGACCAGCGCCTGGTTCATCTCGGTGCGGAAATAGCCGGGGGCGATGGCATTGACCTGCAAGCCGTATTTCGCCCAGTCGGTGCACATGCCACGTGTCAAATTGCGGATTGCGCCCTTGGTGGCCGTATAGGGCGCGATGTTGGGCCGGGCGAGTTCGCTCTGCACCGAGCCGATGTTGATGATCTTGCCCTTGCCGCGCGCGATCATATTGCGGGCGACCGCCTTGCCGGCATGGAAGGCGCCGGAGACATTGGTCTTGAACAGCCGCTCCCACTGCTCCTCGGGAAAGTCCTCGAGCGGAGCGCGGAACTGCACGCCGGCATTGTTGATCAGGATGTCGATGGCGCCGATCTCGGCCTCGATGCGGGCGACATCGGCATCGACCGCGCGAAAATCCGTCACGTCGAAGGTCGAGGGGTGCGCTTTGAAGCCAGCGTCGCGCAAGCCGGCGACAGCACCGGCAACCTTGCCGGCATCGCGGCCGTTGAGCACGACACTTGCGCCATGCTCGGCAAGGCCGCGCGCCAGCGCCAGACCGATGCCCTGGCCGGAGCCGGTGATCAGCGCCAGCCGGCCGTTGAGCTCGAACAGGGATTTCGATGTCAAGGCAACGGTTTCCAGCCGAAAGGTTCAGTCCAAAAACATTCAGTCATTGCGCCTGAAGTTGCGGATCCGGTCGAACAGCACCGCGAGCAGGATGGCGCCGCCGATGAACACGCCTTGCCAGAAAGCATTGATGCCGAGCAGACCAAGGCTGTTGCGGATCACTTCGATGAGCGCGGCACCGACAATAGCGCCGAAGGCGGTGCCGACGCCGCCGGCGAGATTGGCGCCGCCAATGACCGTGGCGGCGATGACCTGCAGTTCCATGCCGGTTCCGAGATTGGTGGTGACGGCGCCCAGCCATCCGGTCTGGATGATGCCGGCAATGCCCGCCGCCAGCGCCGAGATCATATAGACGGCGACCTTGATCTGCTTGACGGGAACGCCGGTCAGCGTCGCCGCGTGCTCATTGCCGCCAATGGCGAAGATGTGGCGGCCAAACTTGGTCCAGCGCAGCGTGAAGCCGGTGATCAGCGCCAAAAGGATCATGTAGAGCACCGGATTGGCGATGCCGAACACCCATGCACCGCCGCCCAGCGCCAGAAGCTTGTCGTGATCCGGGCCGAACTGGAAGACGACGGTGTTGTTGGAGGCGACCATGGCGAGGCTGCGGGCAATCGACAGCATACCGAGCGTCACCACGAAGGGTGGAAAGCCGAGATAGGCGATCATGATGCCGTTGAAGGCGCCTATGGCGAGCGCGGTGGCGATCGAGGCGAGGATGCCGACCTCGATGGAGTAGCCGGCATGCATGGTGACGGCCAGCACCATCGACGACAGGCAGAGCACCGAACCGACCGACAGGTCGATGCCACCTGTGATGATGACGAAGGTCATGCCGAGCGCGATGATGGCGACGAAGGTGATGTTGCGGGTGATGTTGTAAAGGTTCTTCGACGTGGCGAAGGCGTCGGTGGCAAAAGACAGGAACAGGCAGGCCAGGATGACCGCGATCACCACCCAGAAGGTCTGGCTGGCAAACAGTCTTGCCGGCAAGGATTGCTGCTTTTGTTCGATCGGCTGGTCAATTGTCAGTGCCATCGTCGACCTTCATGTGCTGTGCGTGGTGAAATTCGCTGAGATCAAACCTGTTCGATGGCGCCGGTGATCAGCCCGGTGACTTCCTCGGGCGAACTTGACGCAATCGTCTTGTCGGCGACCTTGCGGCCGCGCCGCATGACGATGACGCGGTCGGCGACGGTGAACACGTCAGGCATGCGGTGGCTGATCAGCACCACTGCGATGCCCTGGTCGCGCAAATGGCGGATCAGGTTCAGCACTTCGGCGACCTGGCGCACCGAGATCGCGGCCGTCGGTTCGTCCATCAACACGATCTTCGCCTGCGACAGCATGGTGCGCGCGATCGCTACTGCCTGGCGCTGGCCGCCCGACATCTGCTTGACGAGGTCGCGCGGACGGGTCTCGGACTTCAACTCGGCGAAGAGCTGGCCGGCGCGCTTGTACATGGCGGCATAGTCGAGGATGCGTAAAGGGCCGAAGCCGCGGCGCAATTCACGGCCGAGATAGACATTGGCGGCAGCGGTCAGATTGTTGCACAGCGCCAGGTCCTGGTGGACGATCTCGATGCCGTGCTGGCGAGCTTCCGCCGGCTTGTGCAGGATCAACTCCTTGCCGTCCATGCGCATGACGCCATGGCTGGGGCGGAAATTGCCGGCGATCATCTTGACCAGCGTCGACTTGCCGGCGCCGTTGTCGCCCATCAGGCCGACCACCTGTCCGGGCTCGATCGACAGCGATACGTCGTTGACCGCCTGGATGGCGCCGAAATGCCTCGAGATATTGGTGAGTTCGAGAACCGCCACCAGTCTTTGCCTCCCCGTGTTTTGCGACCCGCTGCTGTTCCCGGCGTGAATGCCGGCGCTGCTTTGGCCCCGCTCTCCCCATCTCCTCCCGGAAACAGCGTCAGCGTTCTTTTACGCAAAAGCCGGCGCTCGTCAATCAATTGTCGGACGAATTGAAGCCTTGGTTATCCAAAAATCCGTTTTGTAGGACAAATAGCATTGACGTTGGCCGCAAGCCGATATTAGCTAAGCGTCGGAGGAGATTATGCCGATGCCGCTGGCGGTTAGCCGGGCGGAATCGGCGGAGGTTTATCGGTCGAGGTTGCGGCGCCACCCTTGTGTGAGCCGGGCCAATGCCGCATCTGGAAATGCTTATCGATCTGTCTTGGCGACACGAGTGCTCGTGAAACGAACCTCGGTCATTAAGCATCCGGTCGATCTGTGTGGCGGGCACGCCGTGTCCGTCTGTTTCAAGGGAGGACTGACATGAGGAAAACACTTTTGCTCGCCGCCGTCGCCGCCATGGCGCTGGGCGCCGGGCCGGCTTTGGCCAAGAAACAGCTCGTCATCGTGGTGAAGGGTCTCGACAATCCATTCTTCGAAGCCATCCACCAGGGCTGCGAGAAATGGAACAAGGAAAATGCAAGCTCGGAATATGAATGCTTCTACACCGGCCCGGCATCGACCTCCGACGAGGCCGGCGAAGCGCAGATCGTTCAGGACATGCTGAGCAAGGCCGACACGGTGGCAATGGCGATTTCGCCATCCAACGCGCCGCTGATCGCTCAGACGATCAAGACCGCCAATCCGACGATCCCGATCATGACGCTCGACGCCGATCTCAGCAAGGAAGATGCCGCGCTGCGCAAGACCTATCTCGGCACCGACAACTATTTGATGGGTCACAAGATCGGCGAGTACATCAAGAAGGGCAAGCCGAACGGCGGCACGATCTGTACCATCGAAGGCAATCCCGCGGCCGACAACATCCTGCGCCGCGCGCAGGGCATGCGTGACGCGCTGTCGGGCAAGGAAGGCCTGGCGGCACTTGCCGGCGAAGGCGGCTGGACCGAAGTCGCCGGTTGCCCGGTGTTCACCAATGACGACGGCGCCAAGGGCGTGCAGGCGATGACCGACATCCTCGCCGCCAATCCCAAGCTCGACGCCTTCGGCATCATGGGCGGCTGGCCGCTGTTTGGCGCACCGCAGCCCTATCGCGACCTGTTCGGGCCGCTCAAGGACCGCATCGCCAGCAACGACTTCGTCATCGGCGCCGCCGATACGATCGGCGATGAAGTGGCGATCGCCCGTGACGGCCTTGTAACCGCTCTGGTTGGTCAGCGGCCGTTCGAAATGGGCTACAAGGCACCGTCGGTGATGATCGATCTGGTCGAAGGCAAGGCCGTCGCCGATCCGGTGTTCACCGGCCTCGACGAATGCACAAAGGACACGGTCGACACCTGCATCCAGAAGTAGGTTCTCGATTTCGGGGCGCCCTTTGACGGGCGCCCCGTCTCTTCCCGGACGGACGCAACGGTTGGGGCAGCAGGCTCCGGCTTTGACGCGTCTGTAGTTTGGATTTTCGGCAACGAGATCGGCGCGCCGTGCAGGTTCGGACCAGTCCGGACGCAGACGGCCGACGCATTGGAACGTGAATGCCGGACGAGAAATCAAAGAAGCGAACCGAGCGGGCCAAGGCACAAGCCAGCCGCGGTCCGGCTGTCATGCGCAGGGCCGGTGCCGCGCATTTTCCGGGAGCGAGCGTCCATGTCTCGCTGGCCGGCGAGATCGGCCTCAGAATCGTGCGCGGCGATTATCCGCCCGGCACCATTCTGCCCAACGAGGCCAAATGGGCCGAGATCTTCGATGTCAGTCGTTCGGCGGTGCGCGAAGCCATCAAGATGCTGATGGCCAAAAGCCTGCTGGCTTCACGGCCCAAGATCGGCAGTTGGGTCGAGCCCAGGGAACGCTGGAACCTGCTCGACCGCGATGTGCTGGCCTGGTACGCGACCGGGCCGGACCGGGAAGCCTTCCTGCGCACGGTGCAGGAGTTCCGTCACATCATCGAGCCGGAAGCGTCGGCCTTTGCCGCCACGCGGCGCAACGACGAGCAGATGGACGAGATCAGCCAGGCCTGTCGTGAGATGGGCGAGGCTCTGAACCTGCAGGAGCGTATCCGCGCCGATACGCGTTTTCACCTCGCCATACTGCGCGCCTCGGGCAACGATCTGCTGGTGCCGCTTGGCGTTCTGATCGAGTCGGCGCTCGATCATCTCTTTGTCTTCGTCACACGCGAGACCAGCGATCAGCGGCGGGCGCAGGCGCTGCATGAGGCGATCGAGAAGAACATCCGCCTGCAGCGTCCTGCGGCCGCGCGCAATGCGGTGCACAAACTGCTCGCCAACACCGACGATGTTATCGGCCGGTCGAGGCGCTGACACAGGCTTTTCGCCACCTCAAATCGTCTGCTTCTTGCCATCCTTGCTGGGCATCAGGTCGACGCCGTTGACCTTGCCGATATATGTCGCCAGCATCGGCACGAATTGCTCGGCCGGGCCAGTGGCATGGGCACCGGCGAAGGAGTTCTTGGTGGCGTTGCCGAGCGGGTTGGCGATGCCGGCCGCGCCCGCCATCGATTCCAGATAGGTCAGGTCCTTGAAGGCGTTGGCGATGGTGAATTTATGTGCGTCGCGGTCGCCCTCCAGCGTCCAGCGCATGAAGGTCTGGTAGAAGCCGCAATCCATGCGGCCGTTGCGGATGACGCTGTCGAAACGCGGTGGCGAGATGCCGACCTTTTCGGCCAGCGCCAGCGCCTCGGAATAGATCGCGGCATAGCCCAGCGAGATGAAGTTGTTGAGCAGCTTCATGCGGTGGCCGTCACCTGTATCGCCAATATGGACGATGCGGCCGGCCCAGGTTTCGATGACCGGCTTCACACGGGCAAACAGCGCGTCGGGCGCGCCGACCATGGCGTCGAGCGTGCCTTCCCAGGCTTCCTTCGGCGTGCGGCTGAGCGGTGCATCGACGAAGTCGACGCCGATCTCCTTCAGTTCCGCCGCCAGCGCCACGGTCGAGACCGGATCGGCGGTCGAGCAATCGACGACAACCGAGCCTCTTTTCAGGCCCTCCTTGAGGCCGCCGGGGCCACGGATTATGGCTTCGACCTCGCGCGAGCCGGTGACGCAGATGAAGACGATATCGGATGCCGCTGCCACCTCACGCGAGGTGGCCACTTCCTTCGCACCGCGGCCAGCCAAGTCTTCCGCCGGCTTGCGGTTCTTGCGGCCGAGGAAGGTCAGGCCATAGCCCTTGTCGACGATGTTCTTGGCAATGCCGTGCCCCATCAGGCCAAGGCCGATAAAGCCGATCTTTTCGCTCGCGGCGGTCGTGGTCATGTCTTGAAGTCCTGTTGCGATGATTGATATTGGGCGCCGCCGTCTTGCGGGCGAGGGTGGTTGCAGAATGCCATATTGTCTGACAATACACAGAAATCCTAGGCATTGGAGACGAAAATGACGAAGCGGATCATGTTCACCGGCGGCAGCGGCAAGGCCGGTCGCCATGTCGTGCAATATCTGATCGAACAGGGCTGCCAGGTGCTCAACATCGACACCAAGCCGCTCGACAATCCCAAGGTACGCACGCTGATCACCGACATCACCGACAGCGGCCAGGTGTTCAACGCGCTGTCGAGCTATATGGGTCTGCACGAATTCGACCCGTCGCTGCGCCCGCAGCCGGTCGATGCCGTGGTGCATTTCGCCGCCATACCGCGCATCATGATCACGACCGACAATGAGGTGTTCCGCATCAATGCGATGGGCACCTACAACGTCATCGAGGCGGCGGTGAAACTCGGCATCCCTAAGGTGGTGATCGCGTCCAGCGAGACCACCTATGGCGTGGTGTTCGCCAACGAACCGCGCGACCCCAAATATTTTCCCCTCGATGAAGAATACGACGTCGATCCGATGGACAGCTATGCTCTGTCCAAGGTCGTCAACGAGCACACGGCGCGCGCCTTTGCGCAGCGCAACGGCACCGATATCTATGCCTTGCGCATCGGCAACGTCATCGAGCCGCACGAATATTCGCTGTTTCCGAAGTGGTTTGCCGATCCGGGCTTTCGCAAGCGCATCGCCTGGAGCTATGTCGACGCGCGCGATCTCGGCCAGATCACGCTGCGCGCCGTTGAAACGGACGGGCTCGGCTTCCAGGTGTTCAACGCGGCCAATGACGATACCTCGTCCGACCTGCCGACAGCGGAACTTTTGAAGCGGTTTTACCCCGACGTGCCGGTCAAGGCGGAGCTCGACGAATACGAGACGCTGCTTTCCAACCGCAAAGCCAGGGACATGCTTGGCTTCCGTCCCGAGCACAGCTGGCGCAAATACGTCAAATAGGCCGGCTGGGGCAAGGTTGCGACCTGATCTGTGCACAGCCGCAGCCTTTGCCGTCAACGTCCCGCCCTTTGCTTGACAGCTTCCGAAATCCGGACTTTGTGGAGGCATGAGGGACGGAAAGCCGAACAAGGGAAAGATGTCTGAAAAGGCGGCATCCGCAGAGCGCCCGGCGACCCTTCGCCGGGCTGACGCGGCCCGGATGCCCGGCACCAGCGTGCATGCGTCACTGGCCAGCGAAATCGGGCTTCGGATTGTGCGCGGCGACTATCCGCCGGGCACCATCCTGCCCAATGAAGCCAAATGGTCTGAAACCTTCAACGTCAGCCGCTCGGCGGTGCGTGAGGCGATCAAGATGCTGATGGCCAAAAGCCTTCTGGCATCACGCCCTAAAATCGGCAGCTGGGTGGAGCCCAGGGAGCGCTGGAACCTGCTCGATCGCGATGTGCTCGCCTGGTACGCGACCGCGCCCGACCGTGAGGTGTTCCTGAAGACGGTGCAGGAATTCCGCCACATCATCGAGCCGGAAGCGACTGCCTTCGCCGCCATGCGACGCACCGAGGAGCAGATGGCCGAGATCAGCCAGGCCTGCCGCGAGATGGGCGAGGCGTCGAGCCTGCAGGAGCGCACGCGCGCCGACACACGCTTTCATCTCGCCATCCTGCGCGCCTCCGGCAACGATCTGCTGGTGCCGCTCGGCGTGCTGATCGAATCCGCCTTCGATCATCTGTTCACCTATACGACGCGCGAACTCGACGATCTGCAGCATGCACAGCAACTGCACGAGGCGATCGAGAAGGCCATCCGCCTGCAGCGGCCGGATGCGGCCCGCAACGCGGTGCGCAAGCTGCTCGCCAATACAGACGGCGTCATCAACACCCGGTAGGATGTGCTGATATTCAGGTGAGGCCGGCCTGCAAACGCCGGCTTTCGCGCTTCACGTACTTAAGTACGCTCCGCTCCGGTTCTCGAAACCCAATGTTTTCGGCGCGGCCTGACCTGAATCTCAACACATCCTGCGAGCGCTCAGCCGGCCTGCGAAGTGGCCAAATGCTGCCTGGTCAGCGCGACCAGCAGCGCCTGGTCGCGGGCGGCGTGCTCGGGGCGGTTGACCACCTCGTCGCGATTGACGATCGCACCCCAGAAGCCGCGCAGTTCCTCGACGAAGGCTTGACCGTAGCCGGCGCGTAGATCCCTGGTCGACAGTGTGTGGCCGTCCGAGGTCTTCACAGTCAGCCGGGTCGGATGATGGTTGAGCCAGGGCGAGGGGAATTCGAGCTCAAGGCTGGCATCGTCGAAGAAGAGCGTGATGCGTTCCTTGTAGTCGGCGAGCTTCGGCACGGTGAGATGCGTCATCGTCCACAGCGCCTGGCTGTCGAGCAGTTTTACCGCGCCCTGGCCGCCATCGCCATTGGCGAAGATCTGCGCGCCGACAACCTCGCCCTCCGGCACGCCGAGTGCGTCGAGCAGTCCGTGCACGGCATTCACATCGTGAATCAAGGCGGAGCTGTAAGCGCCGGTAAATCCACGGAAAGCCAGATCGGTCATGGGCTGGCCGATGGCGCGCTCGACCTGTTGTTTCTGCCTGGCTTGCGCGGCGGCAATCAGCTCCTCGGGAATGTCGTTGCCGCGCTTGTAGCGCTGGTGGGCGATGAACGGCCAGGCATCGGGATCGTTGACCTCGACCGAGACGGACCGCAACGTCTTTGCCGTGCCGGGCAGCGAGGCCAGCGCCAGCCGGTAGCTCGGATCGAAGCGTTTCATATAGCCGACCTGCATAACCTTGCCGGCCTTGTCGCGCGCGGCGATGATCTCGGCGATTTCCGCCGGGGAATAGCAGAGCGGCTTTTCGCAGAAGACATGCAGGCCGCACCCAAGGGCGGCTAGTACCTGCTCGTAATGAAGCGGGTCGGGCGAGCCGATGACGACGGCGTCGAGCTTCTGGCCGAACAGTTGCTCCGGCGTTTCGAAATTGGCGATGCCGTGGATATCTGTGACGAACTCACGCGAGGTTTTCGACGGATCGGCGACGCCGACCAGTTCGAACAGGTCGCCGAGCCGCAACAGATTCGGAATATGCATGATCTGCGAGATCATGCCGGCGCCGATAACGCCAACCCGTATCCTGCTCATGCTGCTAAAACTCTCTGCAAAGTGTTCCAGACTCAGGGTGCGGCGGCCGGCCGATTGCCGATCTGCGCCAACAGCCCGGCAATCTCAGCTTCCACCGCCTTCAGATCCTCGCCGCCCGACATGATGGAAATCACCTCGTCGCGCGAGATCTCGGACTTTGCGTATGTGCCGCGATTGCGGCCGCGGTTGAGCAGCGTGAAAGTGTCACCGACAGGGTAGGCGTGGTGGATGTTGTGGCTGATGAAGATCACCGCCAGCCCGCGCATGCGCGCCTCGATGATGAATTTCAGCACCATGGCCGCCTGATGCACGCCGAGCGCCGAGGTCGGCTCGTCAAGGATCAGCACCTTTGCGCCGAAGTGGACAGCGCGCGCGATTGCCACCGATTGGCGCTCGCCGCCCGACAGCGTGCCGACGGCCTGCGTCGGGTCGCGCACGTCGATGCCGATATCGGCCATCGCCTGGCGGGCAATTGTGTTGGCGCGCTCCTTGTCGAAGCGCGAGAAGGGCAGGCGGCTTCTGGTCGGCTCGCGGCCGAGGAAGAAGTTGCGCGTGATCGACATCAGCGAGATCATGCCGAGGTCCTGGAAGACCGTCGCGACGCCGAGGTCCTGCGCGTCGCGCGGGCTGCGGAACGTGACGGGCTTGCCGTCGACGAAAATCTCGCCCTTGGTCGGCCGATGCACGCCCGACAGAACCTTGATCAGTGTCGACTTGCCGGCGCCGTTGTCGCCCAGCAAGCAGTGCACCTCGCCGGGATAGACCTTGATGTCGATATCCTGCAGCGCGCGTACCGAGCCGAAATTGACCGACACACCACGCAATTCCATGGCTGGCTGGATGGCCGGGGACGGGTTTGGGTAGGTCATCTGCCGCCTCCTCGTCCGAGCGCCTTGAGGCGGATGTAGTTGTTGACCAGCACGGCCATCAAAATGACGATGCCGAGGAAGACCTTGAACCAGTCGGTGTCGATGCCGGTGTAGAAGATGCCCATCTGCACCAGGCCGAAGATCAGCGCGCCGAACAGCACGCCATAGACGGTGCCATAGCCGCCGGTGAGCAGCACGCCGCCGATGACCGCGGCGATAATTGCCTCGAATTCCTTGAGCAGGCCGCGCGTGGTGTCGGCGGAGCCGGCCTCCATCACCTGGATGGTGGCAAGCAAGGTCGCGGCACAGGCGGTGTAGATGAAGAGTGCGATCTTAACCCGGTCGACCGGCACGCCGACATTGCGGGCGGCATTGAGGTCGCCGCCGGTGGCGAATATCCAGTTGCCGTATTTGGTCTGGGTCAAGACATAGCCGGCAAGCGCTGTCAGGCCGAGCCACCAGACGATCGACATCGGAATGCCGACGACGAAGGGAATGCCGTCGGTGCGGGTGGCGATCCAGCCTTGCGTGCCCATCCATTGGAAGAAGCCGGTCAGGAGGTGGCCGTTGAACAGGCCCGCGGTTGCCGGGTCCGGCGCGCCGTCGAGGATGTAGGGGATCTGCGTGCGGCCGGTGACGGCGCGGGTGATGCCGATCGACAGGCCGCGCAGGATGTAGAGCGACGCCAGCGTCACGATGAAGGAGGGCAGGCGGGTCTTCACAACGATCAGGCCGTTGACGTAGCCGGTGAGGATGGCGACAGCGAAGGCGCAGGCGATGCCGCCCCACAGCGGCAAGCCCCAATATTTCACCGTCAGCCCGATGACGACGCCGGCGAAGCCGACCATCGAGCCGACGGAGAGATCGAACTCGCCGGCGATGATGAGAAGGGCTGCGGCCGTGGCGATGATGCCGAGTTCGGCTGCCAGCGTCAGGAAGGTCATCGACCCCTGCAGCGAATAGAGGTTCGACGCACCCGGCAGCAGGGCGAAGATGATGATGGTGGCGATGAGGCCGCCGGCGGCACCGGCTTCGGGCCGGCGCAGCCATTGCGTCAGCCGGCCGGTGCTGGCCAGCCGCTCGTCAGTGCCGGCAGCCCGTTTCGACGTCATGCCGAAACGGTCCTTGCCCAGTACCCCGGGGGCCGGCGCTTCTGGAGGTATCGCCTTGTCTTCCACAACAGCCATTAGGCTCCCCAATCGCTCACTTCGCAATCTCGACCAGAGACGGGGAGCGCATGGCGGCTCCCCGATCCGTTTTGGTCTTGCCTTAGCGGATGCCGTCCTTGGCGAGCGCCAGGATCGCCTTGGCCTTGTCGGGCGAGTCGATGAACAGCGGCCCGGTGTAGGCGTTGTTCTGCGGCCAGAAGCCATGTGTGGCATGCTCGACCAGATAGATCACCGGCAGGTATCCCATCAGATATTGCTGGGCGTCCATGCCGAAGCCCATTTCGCCGGCGACGACGGAATCCAGGACTTCGGGGCTGATGTCGAAGGTGTAGAGCTTGATCTTGCCGAACAGTTCCTTCTGCCGGAAGAACGGGATCAGCGGATTGGCGGCGGTGGCGCCGAGCGCAAACACCGCCTGGGTGTCGGGATGCGCCGACAGATAGGCCTCGGTGCGGCGCTGGATGTCGGCCGGATCGGGCGACACGGTAAGCACCTCGGTGCCGCCGCCTGACGGCTTCAGCCCGTCATTCAACCCCTGGCAGCGCTGGTCGAGGCTGACATTGCCGACCTCGTGGTTGATGCAGACGACCTTGAGCGTGCCTTCCTTGGCCAGCCGCTCGCCCGCCTTCTTGCCGGAATCATATTCGGAGACTGTGCCGACGTAGAGAGAGGTGCCGAGTTCGGCGCCTTCCTTCTCGCCGGAATCCAGGACGACCATCGGAATGTTGGCGGCAAGGCCGGCCTTGACCGATTTACCAAGCGCATTGGCGTCGGCAATGGAGACGGCGATGCCGTCGGGATTGGTGGCGATGGCCGCGTCGAGCAGGCGGGCCTGTTCGACCACGTCGAACACTTGCGGCGCATAATATTCGACCTTGGCGCCGGTGAGCGCCGCCGCATCGTCGACGCCGCGCTTGACCACCGACCAGTAGGGATCGGAGGCCGAGCCATGCACCACGAAGGTGATGCGGACATCCTTAGGGTCCTTCAGGCCCGCGGCCTGCACGACGCCCGCCAGCATACTCATCGAGACAAGCGCGCCGAGCGCCAGTTTCAGAACAGTCTTCATGTCATTCTCCCATTGTCGTTGCAGTTCCAAATCCCTCTTTGCGCTGTTGGCCGACGGATCGGCTTACGGCGCTGACCGGGTGGCCGCTTTGCGGGCCTTTGCCGGTGTCGATGCCCCGAGCCGTGCACGCAGTTCCTCGCGCAACGGCTTCATGCCGATGATGTCGATGTCCTGCGCGCCGAGCCAGTCGCGAAAAGCCTGGTCGCGGAAGAGTTCATATTCCTCGGTGCGGATATAGGCGGAGCGCGGCTCGATCAGTTCGAGCTCGCCCGGCGCGTTGAAGTGCAGGCAAAAGAAGGTCAGGCCTTCACGGACCCCTTCGACCAATGCCTTGTAGGCTGGCTCTATCGGCTTGGAGCGTGGACGGCCCCAGGTCGTCTGAATGGCGGCGTCGAAGATGACAAAGCCTTTGGCGCGGGCTCCAGTGACGCCGCGCTGGAACGCCGCTTCGGTGACGCCGACCAGATTGTCGTTGGGCGAATAGGCCGACAGCGTTTTGGTCAACAGCACCGGCAGCCGATATTCCAGGCCGAGCTTGATGTAGACGTCGCAAAACTCCGGCGACAGCGCTGCCCCCATATGGGCGTCAAGATGAGTGACGTCGATGCCGGCGCGGTAGGCGGTGTCGATCTGCGCGCGAAGCTCGGTTTCCACCGCTTGCGGTGCTGCCTTGCGGCGGGTGGTCGCTACATCGGGCCAGAAATAGCCGAACTCGTCCGTCAGGCCGGCCGCGCGCGACGGCGACGTCAGCGGCCGCCATTTGTAGTGCTGCTTTTCGCTGTTCAGCGTCAGGTGGACGCCGAGATCGAGCCGGGGATCGGCGGCTGCCGCTTCGGCCATCTCAGGGAACCATGGGCACGGCACCATCACGGCGCCGGAGCTGCAGGCGCCGTGTGCGGTCAGTTCGAGGAAGGCGCTGTTGGCGCCATGGCACATGCCGACATCGTCTTCATGCAGGACGAGCTGTCGCGTCATGGACGGCCACCGTTTTGCCGGCCACCATCTTGCCGGCCACCATCTTGCCGGCACGCCGGTTTCGAGGGTCTTCCAAAGTGTGTCCCGTGCTGCATGGAACCGACCGTTTGCCCAACTGGACGCGATGGAACGCCCTATGCCGGCTTTCCGACAGGGCCACTTCGACGAATTCGGATGGGTACGATTTTCCGCGGGCCTGCATTCTGGAATGTCGATTTCATTCGATATGCCCACATTCGGCGTCAAACCCGGCCATCAAGCAACCGGGATGGCTTGGTCAGATCGCAGCGGAGTGGTTCTTTCAAACAGCGGCCGCAGGCGTACTGCTTTCATACCATCAGCGATGTGGGAGACTTGCCATGTACACTGCCGGCGAAGAAGAGATCGAAGCCATTGCCAGGGTGATCCGCTCGGGTGCGCTGTTTCGCTATGGCGAGAACAGCGAGTGCAACCGCTTCGAGGCCCGCTATGCCAGGCATCTCGGCGTCGAGCATTTTGCGCTGGCCGCCAGCGGCACCTATGGGCTCGCCGCCGGCCTGATCGGCCTCGGCATCGGCCCGGGCGATGAGGTGCTGGTGCCGGCGCACACCTATATGGCGACCGCCACAGCAGTGCTGTCGGTCGGCGCCATTCCGGTCATTGTCGATATCGACGAGAGCCTGACCATCGACCCGGCCGCTCTGCGCGACGCCATCGGCCCGCGCACCAAGGCGGTCATCCCGGTACATATGTGGGGTGCGGCCTGCAACATGAACGCCATCATGGACATCGCTAAAAAACGCGGTCTGCTCGTGCTGGAAGATGTCTGCCAGGGCATTGGCGGCGACTATGAGGGCAGGAAGCTCGGCTCGATCGGCCATGCCGGGGCCTACTCCTTCAACTACTTCAAGAACATGACCTCGGGCGAGGGCGGCGGCATCGCCACCAGCGACCCGAAAGTGGCCGAGCGCGCGCGCTGCGCCATCGACCCTTGCCATTTCTACTGGCAGGGCCGCAGCGACAGCATCAAGCCGTTCGCCGGCATCGGCGCGCGGGCCTCGGAATTGATGGGCGCGATGCTCAATGTCCAGCTCGACCGTCTGGACGGCATCATCGAGGCGATGCGGTCGGAGAAGAAGAAGGTGCTGGCCGGCACGCGCCATCTCGGCAATCTCGGCCTGACGCCGTCGCCGATGAACAGCCCCGACGACGATTGCGCGGCGCAGGTGATGTATCTCCTGCCCAGCGAACAGGCGGCGCAGACTTTTTCGAAGACCATTCCGAGCGTCATTGCCGGCAAGACCGGCCGCCACAATTTCACCCAGTGGGACCAGGTGCTGATGCATGAGGGCGCGCACCATCCGGCGCTCAATCCGTACACGCTGCCGGAAAACAAGGGCCTGCGGCTGACCTATGCCGACGACCTCGGCAAGGGTTCTCTCGACATCCTCAACCGCACGGTGATGATCGCGATGAATCCGGCGCATGGCGACGCCGACATCGCCGACATGATCCATAACATCGATGCGGCGGCCCGTGTGGCGCTGGAGAATGCCTCGCTGGAAGATGTCGAGGTGCGCAAGGCAGCGCCCGTCGATCTGCAGAAATTCGATAGTGTGAATTGAAGCGCTCAGCGCTGGATCGGCCTATTGCCGGTCCAGCCGCATGAAGGCAGCGCGCAACGCCAGCACCGCGCGCAGGATCTGGCGTTCGTCCATCGCGGCATAGCCGAGCAGCAGGCCGTGTTCCGGCTCGCTCGAATGGTAGTTGATCGAGATGCCCTGCACGTCGAGGCCCTCCTTGACGGCAGCGGCGACGACGTCACTGTCCTTGTAGGGTCGGACAAAACTGGCCAGCAGTTGCATGCCGGAATCGTTCTCGGTCACTGTCAGCCATTCGGCCAGATGCTCCTGGCACAGCTTGACGAAATTGGCTTGCCGGCGCGCATAAAGGCGGCGCATGCGTTTCAGATGTGTGGCGAAATAGCCTTGCGTGATGAAGTCGTTGACCGTCGCCTGCAGGATCAGCGGCGCGAACTGGCCGGTGATCGAGACGGCACGGTCGAAGGGCACGGACAGTTCGCGGGGTACGATGAGATAGCCGATGCGCAGCGCCGGGATCAGCGTCTTGCCGAAGGAACCAATATAGACGACGCGGTCGGCATGATCGAGGCCGCGCAGCGCCGGCACCGGCCGGCCGCGATAACGATATTCGCCGTCATAATCGTCCTCGACGATCCAGGCGCCGTGGCGTTCCGCGATGTCAAGCAGCTGCAGTCGTTCCTCGATGCGCATGATGGTGCCGAACGGCCACTGGCAGGATGGCGTCACATAGATGAGGCGCGGCGGCGGCAGCTCTGGGTCTGCGAGATGCCATCCAAGGCGATCGACCTTCAAGGGCGCGAGCTGCGCGCCGCTGGCGAGAAAGGCGCTCTTGGCGCCGAGATAGCCGGGCTCCTCCATCCAGACATGGTCGCCTTCGTCCATCAGCACGCGCGAAGCGAGGTCGAGTGCCGCCTGCGCGCCGGTGACGATGATGACCTGGTCGGCGGTGCAGTTGATGCCGCGCGACAGGCTGATGGTCGAGGCGATGGCCTGGCGCAGGCCGGGATGGCCGGCAAAGGAGATATAGCCGAGCAAGTTCTCGTCGCGGCTGCGGGCATTGCGCACCAGAAGGCTCGACCAGATGGTGAAGGGGAAGGACGCGGTTTCCGGCACGCCGGGATGGAAGTTGATGACGCCGGCATTGCGCGGCGGCTGCGGGCCGTTGACGATGGTCTGACCGCGCCGCGACAGCTTTTGCGGGGCGGCGAGGCCGGCGCGCAGCGCGGCCGGCGGGCGTTTCTGCTGGATCGGCGCCACCCAGGTGCCGGACCCGGCGCGCGCCTCGATAAAACCTTCGGCGAGCAGCTGGTCGTAGGCGGCGATCACCGTGTTTCGGCCGACCTTGAGATCCTCGGCCAGCGAGCGGGTCGATGGCAGCAGCGTGTTCTGCTGGATCTGGCCGTCGAGGATGAAGCGCCGCAGGGCGCCATAGATCTGTCGGTGCATCGGTTCGTCCGAGCCGCGGTCGACCGACATGATGTCGAGGGAAAGGCGCATGTGGTCGGCCAAGCTAGTCTCCGACGAGCCTGGCTGCGCGCGCGATCTTTTCTTCGTTAAGCAGGCAAACGGTCTCGAGCACCAGCCGTCTGGTTGCGGGACGGACCTCACGGCTGTTCTTCAGCGCGCGGTGAACGGTTGCCGCGCCGAGTTCCGCCTTCTCGGCGATCTCACGGATGGTGCAAAGCCGTTCCATGCCGAGTGCCGCCTCGAATGCCATGTCGCTCCTCCATCCGCATCAAGGCATGCCTCGTCGCCAGCCTCAAGGCGGAAACGCCGGAGCTTGAAAATCCTTTGCCGAGAACTGTGCGATCCGCGCCGCCAAGGGAGGGCGGCGGCGCGGATCGCCGGGCGCATTCGCGTCGCTACCCCTACCGAGGCGCGCGCCCAACCGGCCAACCACCAGCCCCCCGGCGGTGGTCAGGCCATGTCTCGTATCGCGACGTCGAACCCGGCCGTGCGGGCCGTGGCGAGAAGCGAGGCGTAGCCCTTCGTGGCATAGGTCAAGGGATGTGCCTTGGCCGGGTCCTGCTCGGCCTCGACGACGATCCAGCCTTCGAAGCCGCGCTTGGCCAGCGGCTTCAACAGCGACAGGAAATCGACGGAGCCGTCGCCGGGCACAGTGAAGATTCCTTCCATCACTGCCGCCATGAAACTCATGTCCTCGCGCCGTGCCTTCTCCAGCACGGCCGCGCGGACGTCCTTGCAATGAAAATGCACGATGCGGTCGAGATGCCGGTTCAGGAGCGAGGCCGGGTCGCCGCCCGAAAACAGGCAATGGCCGGTATCGAAAAGCAGGCCGACGCTCTTGCCGGTTGCGGCCATCAGTCTGTCGACCTCGTCATCGTTCTCGACGATGGTGCCCATGTGGTGATGGAAAGCCATGCCGACACCGAAGGCAGCCATGCGGTCGGCGAGCTCGGTGATTTTCTCGCCATAGGCGGCCCATTCGCCGTCAGCGAGGCGCGGACGCTGTGAGATCGGCGCGAAAATGCCGTCATGACGGCCGCGCGAGGTGTCGGCATAGACGACGACCTTGGCGCCGAGGTCGCGCAGCAGGGTCAGATGCGAGGTGATGGCGGCGAATTCCTCGTCGACCGTGCGGTCCAGAATGCGGCCGTCATACCAGCCGGAGACGAGCTCCAGTCCGTAAGAAGACAGGATCGGTCCAAGCTCGTCGCTTCGCCTGGGGAATTTGCCGCCGAGTTCGGTGCCGCGATAGCCGGCCTGCCTGGTTTCCGACAGGCATGTCGCGAGCGGCGTATCGCCGCCGAGTGCGGGAACATCGTCATTGCTCCAGGTGATGGGATTGATGCCGATCTTGACCGTCATGCCGCTACTTCAAAGGGCTCGGGGAAACACAAAGCCGAGGCCGGCAAACTGAGGGGAAAGAGGACCTGTCACTAGGTCCAGTTGAGGTGAATTTGGCAGAGCCAATCGGGAGCGCTAAAGCCCGTCCCGTTTGAACGGACTAAGTCGACGCGCTTAGGTCTTTGTTTATGCATGTCGTTGTCTCAAAACCGGCGCCACTTTTGAGCGACATGCATTAATCCTGCTGCGGCCTTCCGAAGGCCGCGCGCAGTTCGTCCTTGGCGTCCTCGAGCACTTTCCGGCGCGCCTGCGGCAGGTTCTTGCCGGCGCGGTTGATGTAGAAATTCAGCATCGACATGGCCGACTGAAACGGCTCGGCCTTGCGGCGGTCGCTGTGCTCGGCCGAGCGCTTGAGCGAGGCCGCGATCTTCCTAGCGTCGTCGGCTTCGAAGATGTGGTCCTCAAGGTCCATCGCATCGCTGTGCTCGGTCACCTCGGCCGACCATTTCTTTTTCGCGGTCATGACAAACTCCTTCCTGTCGCAAAAACTCGGGCAGGCCGCCGCCGGTTCCCGAGAAAGTCGCCGGGCCGCTGGAGCCACGGATCATGGCCCTGTGGCGCTGCCCGTCGCGGTGAATGCGCCGATAGTGGCGACACAACGGTCGACTTCCCAGGACCGTAGACAGGAAACGCCTTGACCCCGATCGTCGCCAATCAGGCGGATAGCCCCGGCATCGACAGCAGCTACGCCTGGATGCGGCTTGCCATCTCCATGCTGCTGGCGACGATCGGTGCGGTCGGCATGTGGGCCGTCGTCGTCGTGCTGCCGGCCGTGCAGGCCGAGTTCGGCGTTGACCGCGCCGCGGCATCGATGCCCTACACCGCAACCATGGTCGGCTTCGCCGCCGGCAATGTGCTGGTTGGCCGCGCGGTCGATCGCATGGGGTATTGGATCCCGGCACTGCTATCCTCGGTGGCTCTCGCCGCCGGCCTGCTGCTCGCCGCGCTGTCGACCTCTATCCTGCAATTCACCCTTGCCCAGGGCGTGCTGATTGGTGTCGGCACATCGGTGATCTTCGGGCCGCTGATCGCCGACATCTCGCACTGGTTCAACCGTCGGCGCGGCGTCGCCGTCACAGCTGCGGCGGCTGGCAACTATCTCGCCGGAGCGCTCTGGCCAACCATCATGCCGACGCTGATCAAGGCGGAAGGCTGGCGCTTCACCTATGCCGGCATCGGTGTCTTCTGCCTGGCCACCATGGTGCCGCTGGTGCTGTTGTTGCGGCGCGCTGCTCCCGCGGCGGCTGCCGCCGGTTCACCCGGAAGCCGGACAGTGCAGTCGATTTCGCTGTCTCCGGCGGCGTTACAGGTGCTGCTGATCGTTGCCGGTCTCGGCTGCTGCGTGGCGATGTCGATGCCGCAGGTGCACATCGTGGCCTATTGCATGGATCTTGGCTACGGCATTGCGCATGGCGCCGACATGCTGTCGATCATGATGGCGGCGGGCGTCGTCAGCCGGCTCGCCTCCGGCTTTGTCGCGGACCGCATCGGCGGCGTGAAAACCCTGCTTATAGGTTCCGTGCTGCAATGCCTGTCGCTTTTGTTTTACATCCCGTTCGACGGGCTTGCCTCGCTCTATGTCGTGTCGCTGGTGTTCGGCCTGTCGCAAGGCGGCATCGTGCCTTGCTATGCCATCATCGTGCGCGAATACCTGCCCGCCAGGGAGGCCGGCCAGCGTATCGGCATCGTCATGATGGCGACCATCTTCGGCATGGCGATCGGTGGCTGGATGTCGGGCTGGATCTACGACCTGACCGGCTCTTACGCCGCCGCGTTCCTCAACGGGATCGCGTGGAACTTGCTGAACATAGTGGCCATCGGGCTGCTGCTGTGGAAAGCAAAACGCAGTGCTGCCCTGATGGCTTAGGAAGGCAGGATTGCCCTGTTGCTTGACAAGAGCGATTGGCTGCGCGACGCCAGCAGGCGAGTGGGTGCGGCAGCAGCCGGCATGGTGGCAGTGGAAAAGCTGAACATGGTTTCGCAAGGGCGCAGCGGCCGGGGCCTGGCACGTGGTGGATGTCCATGACCAAGCCGCGCTCGCGTCGTGGGGGCGGCCGCCCGACCCTATCAGATGTGGCGCGCAAGGCCGGCGTCGGCGCCATCACCGTGTCGCGGGCGCTGCGCGAACCGGAACGCGTCAGCCAGGATCTGCGGCGCCAGATCCAGGCCGCCGTCGACGAACTCGGTTATGTCCCGGATCCCAATGCACGGGCGCTGGCCTCGGCGCGCGCCGATGTGTTCGGCGTGCTGGTGCCGTCGCTGACCAACAACGTCTTCGCCGAAGTGGTGCGCGGCATCTATGACAGCCTGTCGGACGGCCCGTTCCGCGTCCAGCTCGGCAACACCCATTATTCCGGCCTCGAGGAGGAGCGCCTGCTGCAGGTGTTCGCACCGCAGCGCCCGGCGGCGCTGATCGTGGCCGGCATCGACCAGACGCCGACCTCGCGAAAGCTGCTGGAGAGCGCGGGCTGCCCGGTGGTGCAGGTGATGGAGACCGGGTCCGATCCGGTCGACATGCTGGTCGGCTTCTCGCATTTTGACGGCGGCCGCACCGCGACCGAGCATCTGATCGAGGCCGGCTACCGGCGGATCGGCTTCATCGGCGCACGCATGGACCCGCGCTCGCAGCGGCGGCTTGCCGGCTATCGCGCGGCAATGGAGAAGGCCGGCCTGTTCGACCCGCGGCTGGTCACCACCACGCCGCTGCTGTCCAGCGTGACGCTCGGCCGCGAGCTGCTTCGCGATGCGCTGGCCAAGATGCCGGCGCTCGACGGCGTCTTCTGCAACAATGACGACATCGCGCTCGGCGTTTTGTTCGAATGCCATAGCGCCGCGCTCAACGTGCCGAAAACAATCGGCATTGTCGGCTTCAACGACCTCGAAATGATGCAGGCGGCGTTCCCGCCGCTCACCAGTATCCGCACCCCTCGCTATGAAATCGGCCGTCGGTCTGTCGCCATGGCGCTGGCGGCCATCGCAGGACGAAGGCCTGAGCAGCGGGTCGTCGATCTTGGTTTCGAACTCAAGCCCCGCGAGAGCACCGCACGCTGAACAGGCTTTGGCCGGCCTCAGCAAATGGTGCTTTACACAACGTCATGGTAGCGCTACCATTTTCGTCGGGCAGACGTTTTGATGAGAGGCCCTGCCTGTTTATTATACATAAGCAACAGCTCATGCTTGTTTATTATGTATAATATGCTAGTTTCGTTTCTCGCCTGTGAAGCGGCGAGGGGGAGGGGATCGGGCCGGCTTCGGGCCCTTGAGACGTGGCGCCGGCCAGGCTGGAGGGCCTTCGGCAGGCGTGGAAACCACACCACGACAAACAGCATCAAATAAACAAGCAGCAGCAAACAAAACTACAACTGGGAGGAATATCGATGATCAAGTCACTTGTTGGTGGCATCGTTGCCGCCACTGCATTCGTCATGCTGAGTTCGTCGGCCATGGCCGACCCAGAAGTCGTCAAGGGACCGTCGGCTGAGCCGGATTGCTTTGCGCCCTGGGCCGCCGATACGCAGTTCTTCAAGTTCCCCAAGAAAGACGGCCCATACCGCATCGCGCTCGCCAATGGCTATATCGCCAACACTTGGCGCATCCAGATGGTGCAGACCGCCAAGGCCTATGCGGCCCAGCCGGAGGTCGCCGCGAAACTGAAGGAATTCAAGGTCGTCTCGACCGGCGAGGACGTGCCGGCTCAGATTTCGGCGATCAACAACTTCATCGATTCCGGCTATGACGCGATCGTCGTCAACGCCCAGAACCCGACCGCTTTCGGGCCGGTCATCAAGCGCGCCAAGGAAGCTGGCGTCATCCTCGTCGCCTTCGACAATATTCTCGATACCAAGGACGCCATCAACGTCAATGTCGACCAGAAGGGCCTTGGCGAATTGTGGGGCAAATGGCTGGTCGGCCATGTGCCGAATGGCGGCAAGGTGCTCGAAGTGCGCGGCGTTGCCGGGACTTCCGTCGACACCGACCGTCACAACGGAATCCATGAAGCGCTCGATGCCTCCGGCAAGAAATGGGACGTCACCGAGGTGGTCGGCAAATGGGACGACGGCGTGGCACAGAAGGCCACGGCCGACGCCATTGCCACCAACGGTCCGTTCGACGGAATCACCGGGCAAGGCGGCGACACCGGCATCGTGCAGGCGATGATCGATGCCAAGCATGCTTTCGTGCCGTTCGGCGGGGAGACCGAGAACGGTTTCCGCAAGTTCTGCGCGGCACATGCCGGCGACGGGCTGAAATGCTCATCGGCCGGCACCGGTCCGGCGCAGGTCGCGGTCGCCATCAAGACGGCGATTGCCGCGCTCGAAGGCAACGTCGTTCCGCAAGCAGTGAAACTGCCACTGGCGATCGTCGAGGATCCGAACTTCAAGGCCGGTCAGGATTTCTTCCCCGACCAGTCCGACAATTTCTTCGTCGGCAATTCCTTCCCGACCTGCGGCATCAATTTCACAGCGCAGGAAATTATGGGCCAGACCAAAGCTGACCAATAGGGGCTGACCAATAGGCGGCATATCCGGCGCCGCGGGATCTCCGCGGCGCCGGCCACTCGATATCCCTTGAAGTCAAACTGCCTCGGGAGGGCCGATGGACGGTGCGGTTCCGCTCTTCCGGATGGAAGGCATATCCAAGCGCTATGGTGGTGTGCGGGCGCTGGAAAAGGCCGAGCTTTCGGTCTCGTCCGGTAGCATCCACGCCATTCTCGGCGAAAACGGCGCCGGCAAATCGACGCTGATCAAGGTCATGGCGGGCGTCGTCGCGCCCGACGAAGGCCGCATGATGCTGAACGGCAGCGAGGTGACGTTCGCTTCGCCTGCTGCTGCAAACAAGTCCGGCATCGTCTGCATCTTCCAGGAGCTGTCGCTGGTTCCCGAACTCAGCGTTGCCGACAACATCGTCATCTCCGATCCGCCGAAGCGTTTCGGCATGATCGACCGCAAGGCGCAGCGCCGCATTGCCGAGGATGCGCTGGCACGCGCAGGTGCGGCCGATATCCATCCATTGGCGCTGGTCAAGGATCTTCCGCTTTCAAGAAGACAGATGGTCGAGATCGCCAAGGCATTGGCCAGGAAGCCGCGCATCCTGATCCTCGACGAGGCGACCTCGGCGCTGACCGCGACGGACGTCGCCAGGATTTTCAGCGTGCTCAAGCGGTTGCGCTCGGAAGGGTTGGCGCTGCTTTACATTTCGCACCGCATGAACGAGATCGCCGAGCTTGCCGACCACTGCACGGTGTTTCGCAACGGCCGCAATGTCGCCAGCTACAAGGCAGGCACAAAGAGCGACAACGAAGTCGTCGAACTGATGATCGGGCGCGAATACAGCCATATTTTCCCGCCGAAACCCGCGCGCACCGCAGCCGCCGCCGTTCCCGTGCTGGAGGCGCGCAAGCTGTCCTGGACGGACCGGCTGGACAATGTCTCGCTGACGGTCGGGGCAGGCGAGGTCGTCGGCCTTGGCGGCCTGGACGGCCAGGGCCAGCGCGAATTGCTGCTTGCCTTTTTCGGTGTGCTGCGCGGCCTCGGCGGCCAGATCCTTATCGACGGCAAGCCTGTTTCGATCGCCAGCCCCCAAGCGGCGCGCGACGACCGCATCGGCATGGCGCTGATCCCGGAGGACCGCAAGACCGAAGGCCTGATGCTGCCGATGACGGTGCGCGAGAACCTGTCCTTTGCCGCCCTAGACCGGCTGTCCAAGGCCGGCATCATCGACCGCGCCGCCGAACAGCGGCTGATCGACGACATGGTCGGGCTGCTGGCGATCAAGACGGCCGGCCTCGACATTCCGGTCGGTGCGCTGTCGGGGGGCAACCAGCAGAAGGTGGTCATCGCCAAATGGCTGATGCGCCAGCCGCGCATCATCCTGCTCAACGATCCGACGCGCGGCATCGATGTCGGCACCAAGCAGGAACTCTATCAACTGATGCGCAAGCTGGCGGATGCGGGGGCGGCGATCCTGTTCTATTCGACCGACTATGACGAACTGATCGGCTGCTGCGACCGCGTGCTGGTGCTCTATGACGGCGCGGTCAAGCGCGAGCTGGTCGGGGCCGAGATCACCGAGCGGGCGCTCATTGCAAGCGCGCTCAACATCCACGGCGATGACGGCGGCGCGAGAGACGATGCCGGCGCAAGACAGGGAGCGGACGCGTGAAAGAGTGGCGCTACTGGCTGGCCGAGCAGCGCGGAACACTGATGGCACTCGGCATATTCATTGTCATGTTCGTCATCTACACCTCGAACCATCCGGCGGGCTTCACCGCCAATGTCGTGCAGACGGCGTCCAACAAGGGCGTGCTGCTCGCCTTCGTCGCCATGGCGCAGACACTGGTCGTGATCACCGCCGGCATCGACCTCTCCGTCGGCATGATCTTCACGCTGACCAATTGCCTCGCCTCCTGGCTGGTCATCGGCACCGGCCTCGAGACCGCTTTCGGCGTCATCGCCGTGCTCGGCACCGGGCTCCTTTGCGGAGCGATCAACGGCGCCATCGTCATCTACGGCCGCCTGCAGCCGATCGTCGCCACGATCGCCACGGGTGCGGTCTATTTCGGCATCGCGCTGCTGCTGAGGCCGTTTCCCGGCGGTTCGGTCAACGAAGGTCTCGCCGACGCGCTGACCGGGCGCCTGTTCGGCGTAGTGCCGGCCAGTCTTATCGCGCTCCTCGCCGTCGTGCTAATCGTCTGGGTGCCGTTCAGCCGCTCGGTGCTCGGGCGCGCGGCTTATGCGGCCGGCTCGTCGGAGACGGCGGCCTACATGTCCGGTGTGCCGATAAGGCGCGGCAAGTTCGCTGCCTACGCGCTCGCAGGCCTGTTGGCCGCGATCGGCGGACTGTTCCTGACCTTCTTCACCTATACCGGCGATGCAGCCTATGCCAGCGGCAACGCCTATACGCTGTTTTCAATCGCCGCGGTGGTGCTGGGCGGCGTCTCGCTGTTCGGCGGCAAAGGCAGCGCCATCGGCGCCATCTTCGGCGCGCTGGCCTTCCGCACCATCGGCGACCTGTTGTTCGTGTTCGATTTCGACCCGCTATGGCAGCCACTGTTCCAGGGCGTTATCCTGCTGGTTGCGGTCAGCCTCGGCGCCTTCGCACTATTTCGGGTCCGCAACCGGCTGGAGTGGTTCCTGTGAGCGAAACGACATTGGGCGGCATCGCCGGCCGCATGCCGAAATTCATCCGCCGCGCCGATCCGGCGGTGCTGACGGCCTTCGCCTGCATCGTGCTGTTGCTGTTCCTAGGCAGCCTCTATTCCAGGAGCTTTCTGTCGCCTGAATATCTCTTGCAGCAGCTCAAGGTGGCCTCGTTCCTCGGCGTCATCGCCACAGGCATGATGCTGGTCATCCTGCTAGGCCAGATCGACCTGTCGGTGCCGTGGGCGGTGGCGGCGGGCGCGATGATGGCGTGTGCGGCTGCGGCCTATGGCCCGATCGGTGTGGCGCTGGCCATCCCGTTCGGCATCTTTTGCGGGGTGCTGATCGGCATCGTCAACGGCTTTGGCGTCGCTTATCTGCGCATACCCTCGATGATCATCACGCTCGCCACCAACGCTGTCGCGCAAGGGCTCATGGTCGTTTATACCGGCGGCTACTCGCCACAGGATTCGGCCACCGGCGCCATGCGCTATCTTGCGACAGGTTTTACCATTCCTGGCGTGCCTAACGCCGTCATCATCTGGGCGCTGATTGGTGCCGCGATGGTGTTCGTGCTGTCCCGCACCAGCTTCGGCCGCACCGTCTACGGCATCGGCAACCGCGAGCGTGCCGCCTATCTCTCCGGCATCGATACAAGGCGCGTGGTGATGATCGCCTTCGCTATCTCAGGCGGGCTGTCCGCCTTTGGCGGAGTGCTTCTCGCCGGCTATGCCTCCAAGGCGGCGCAATCGATGGGCGATGCCTATCTCCTGCCGTCGATCGCCGCGGTGGTTCTGGGCGGCACCTCCATCCTGGGTGGCCGCGGCTCCTATCTCGGCACCGTCGCCGGTGTCATCCTGATCACCCTCCTGCAGTCCATCCTTTCGGTCATGCAGATGCCGGAGGCGGGGCGGCAGATCGTCTATGGCCTGGTCATCGTCGCCATGCTCCTGCTCTACGGCCGCGCGCCGGCAAGCCGCTGACCGTGGACGAAGAGACGGCACAGCCGCCAATGGGCGCTACCGGCTCAGTGCCTCGGGCCATTGTGGTGATGGGCGTCGCCGGCTGCGGAAAGTCGGCTGTCGGCAAGGCATTGGCAGCAGAGGAAGGGGCCGTCTTTGTCGAAGGCGACAGGCTGCACCCGCCCGAAAACGTCGCCCGCATGGCGAGCGGTGAGCCGCTCACCGATCAACTGCGTGAGGGCTGGCTCGATGCCATCGGCGAGCGGATCGCCGACCTGACCGGCGGCGGCCAAATCGTGGTTGCCGCCTGCTCGGCGCTGAAGCGCAGCTACCGCGATCGTCTGCGCAGCTTCCGCCGGGATATCGTTTTCATCTATCTGGAGATCGATCCCGCTACCGCCAAGCAGCGTGTCGCCAGCCGCAAGGGGCATTTCATGCCGGCAAGCCTGGTCGAAAGCCAGTTCGCCATCCTTGAACCGCCTGGCGCCGACGAGCGGGCGCTGACGGCCGACGCCACACTTCCAGTGGCTGAGATCGTCACCGCCGTTGCCAGCCTGCTGGCCGGCGCAAAATCATGAACCACCCTCGTCGGGCAAGGCGGTTTCCGGCCGTTCGGTGAACCGGTCGGCGCCGGACCAGACCATCATTTGCTCGGGACAGAGTTTCAGCGCCTCCAGCAAGCGGTCGCGCTTGAGCAATATGTACTCGGCCTGCAGCGCCATGTTCTTGGCGCCGGCTCTGGCCGCGCGCTCGCCGGCCTCTGCCGGGGCCGGCACCAGTTCGGGACTTAGGACGGCGCGGTATTGGCGGAACGGATCGGTCTCGAAGGTCGACATGGAAAACAGCGCCGCCTTGCCTCTGGCAGCGAAATTCGTCGGCGCCGAGGCGAGGTGAGTCCAGCCGCTCTCGCCAAGGCCGACTTCGGTGAATGTCGAGCCGGCATGCACGGTGTTGGTCACCAATACGACGCCGTTGTTGCCAAGGATCTTCTGGATCCGGCCGGTGACCTGGTAGGCGTCGCTACGGTCGAACACGATCCGGCTTTTCAGGAAACGGTTCTCGACCCGAACCATCGGCGGGTTCAGGAAGCGCAAGCCGAAGGTCGAATCGGATATGCCGTGAGCCCTGACGCTGAGCTGGTGTGTCTCGATACCGGCCTCATGGAGAGCGCGTTTGCCGATGATGGTCTGTGCCGTGAACTGATCGCACCAGATGATAGCGCCGTGGCCGCGCTTCAGCGCCGCTTGCAGGCCTTCCAGGCCCTCCAGCCGGATATCAGGTGACCAGCGGCGGCCGATGAGATGCGCGGCAAGCAGCAAACGCCGGCGGTGGTTGGCGCAGAGCAAGGCCCTGAACTGCCTTTGCGCATCGATGCCATTGCCGAGCACGGCGCGCGTCGCGGCGGCGTAGCGCACGAAATCCTTGCGGATATGGCGCTTGAGGCGCAGCCCCGATACGCGGCTGCAGATCGCGGCCCACCAATTGACCGGCAGCAATGCCGCGACCCCGAGATAGAAGGCGGCCAGCAGCAGCTCGCGGAAATCCCTGTTGTTGAAGGTGCGCAACTTGCCGGCGCGGACCTGCTTGCGGCTGAAGAAGCGGACATGCTCGGCGCGTTCGGGCACCAGGATGTCGGCGATGATTTCCGTATGATAAATGACGGCGGAAGATGGTGTCCGGTCGGCTTTCCGGGATTTTCCCAACCACGGCAGCCTCATCCGATCGGTGTCCACCTGTTCTTGCGTGCGTCCGGAAATCGCTTTACTGCGTCTGCCACGGGCGCGCAATCGGCGCCGGCAAGGCCATGGTGAACGCCATTCAGGGTTCGAACTTGAAACAGGCCCTATCGGTAGCACTTCCCCAACTGGCGCCCTGGCGGCCGGCTGCGGTGGCGCTGATGGCGCCGGACCGGCCGTCCCTGAGCTTTGCCGGCCTCGCCAATCTTGTCGACAAGCTCTGCGGCGATCTCGCCAGGCGTGGCGTTGCCCGCGGCACGGCCGTCGGCATCGTCTTGCCCAACGGCCCGGAAATGGCGGCCTGTTTCCTGGCGGTCTCGGCGTTGGCGACGGCGGCGCCGCTCAATCCGGCTTACGGCGAAGACGAATTCCGCTTCTATCTCGGCGATCTCGATGTGAAGCTGCTGCTGTGCGGACAAGGCATGGGCGATGCCGCGCGCAACGCCGCAAAGGGGCTCGGCATTGCGGTGCTCGACGTCGTCGTGACTGACGGCGCCAAGGCCGGCGAGTTTCTGCTGGCGGGCGACGCCGAGGTGGAGGCTGCCAGCGAGGCTCGCCTCGACGATATGCAGTTCAACGGACCCGACGATTTCGCGCTTGTCCTGCACACATCGGGAACCACGGCGCGACCGAAGATCGTCGGCTTGCGGCAGCGCAATCTGCAGGCATCGATGGCCAACATCGCCAGCACCCTGGCGCTGTCGGCAAACGATATGTGTCTCAACGTGATGCCGCTGTTCCACATTCACGGGCTGATGGCGGCGCTCAGCGCACAGCTGGCAGTCGGCGGCGCTGTTGTCTGCACGCCGGGCTTCAACCCGCTCAAATTCTACGGCTGGCTGGGCGATTTCCGGCCGAGCTGGTACAGCGCGGTGCCGACCATGCATCAGGCGATCCTGGCGCGCGCCGCCCGCAATGGCGAAACCATCGCGGCTGCGCGGCTGCGCTTCATCCGCTCGTCTTCGGCAGCGCTTCCCGACACCGTGTTCCGCGACCTCGAGCGCGTCTTCGGCTGTCCGGTGGTCGAGGCCTATGGCATGACCGAGGCGGCGCACCAGATGACATCCAACGGCCTGCCGCCGGCACGCCGCAAGCCAGGCTCGGTCGGCCTGCCTGCGGGTCCGCAGGTGACGATCCTGGACGACAAGGGGACGATCCTGCCGGCGGGTGAAAAGGGCGAGATCGCGGTGCGCGGCGCCAACATCCATGATGGCTATCTCGACAATCCGGTGGCCAATGAAGCTGCCTTCAGCGATGGCTGGTTCCGCACCGGCGACCAGGGCCTCATCGACGAGGATGGCGATCTGAAGATCACCGGGCGGCTGAAGGAGATCATCAATCGCGGCGGCGAAAAGATCTCGCCGCTCGAGGTCGACAATGTGCTGCTCGATCATCCGCTGGTGGCGCAGGCGGTGACCTTCGCCGTGCCGCACGCCATGCTCGGCGAAGAGGTGGGTGCGGCCATCGTGCTGGCCGAGGGCGCCACCGCCGATGCCGAGCAGATTCGTGATTTCGCGCGCAGCCGGATCGTCGAGTTCAAGGTGCCGCGCCACATCCTGTTTCTCCAGGAGATACCCAAGGGTCCCACCGGCAAAATCCAGCGCGTCGGCCTGGCCGGCAAGCTCGGCCTGGTCTGAGGACTCTCATTTCAGCATGATCTTGTCCGAAAACCGGTTCGCACTTTTCGGGACCATGCTCTAATTTAGATCTGCGATGTCAGCTCGACCGGAAAATCATCATTGTCGGCGTCGCGCATGGCGGCGAGGCTGCGATTGTCCAGCACTTCGGCGATCGCCTGGCGCACTTCCAGCATCATGTGCCGGACTTGGCAGGTCGCCTCGTCGCAATCCTCGCAGCGCTGGTATTGCGTGCGGCTGGCGCAGGGTATGGGAGCGAGCGGGCCGTCCAGCACGCGCACGACGTGGCCGATCTTGATTTCGGAAGCCGGCCGGGCGAGGCGATAACCGCCTTCCTTGCCCTTGCGACTGAGGACGAAACCGGCATTGCGCAGCTCGCCCAGAATGGCATCCAGGAATTTCTTCGGGATGTTGTTGGCGATCGCGATGTCGTTGACGAATGCAAGCTGGCCGACCGGCAGGCCGGAAAGATGCACGAGGGCCTTGAGGCCGTATTTGCCTTTTTTGGTAAGCATGCCCGCTTCAGTTCATGAAAACCCCAACCACCCGCATCTGGCGGTTGTTTGTGTGCAAATCATGACGTTTCGCCTGAACAACCCGGTTTCGCGTAGAACAAGCCGCCCGGTTGAGACGTTAGGCACAAAGGCGTTGATTCTTTGTAACGTTTTTCACCGCGACAGATTCCGCATGAAAGCCGTTTGTCGGCGCGCGAAAACGAAAAAGCCGGCAAAGCGCCGGCTTTCTTGTGAGGTGAGGTCGAACGCTGCTGATATCAGCGGCTGCCATAGGTCTGGTCGAGCAGACCGCCGGCGGCGAAGTGCTCCTTCTGTACCTTGTCCCAGCCGCCGAAGACGTCTTCCACCGTCAGCAGGCGGACATCGGGGAAGTCGGCCTTGTATTTTGCCGCGACTTCAGCGTTGCGGGCGCGCAGGCCATTTTCAGCCGCGATGGTCTGGCCCTCGGGCGTGTAGAGGAAGTCGAGATAGGTCTTGGCGAGGTCACGGCTGCCGTGCTCGTCGGCGACCTTGTCGACGATCGCCACCGGGAATTCGGCGAGCAAGCTGACCGTTGGCGTGACCTGTTCGAACTTGTCGTTGCCATACTCCTTGCGAATGCCGCGCGTTTCCGACTCGAAGGTGATCAGCACGTCGCCGATCTCGCGCTGCACGAAGGTGGTGGTGGCGGCGCGCCCGCCGGTGTCGAAGATCGGCACGTTGTTGAACAGCTTGGTGACGAACTCCTTCACCTTGGCGTCGTCGCCCTTGAAGGCTTCCTTGGCGTAGGCGGTTGCGGCCAGATAGGTGTAGCGCGCATTGCCCGAGGTCTTGGGGTTGGGGAAGATCACCTGCACGTCGTCGCGCACGAGGTCGTTCCAGTCCTTGATGTGCTTGGGGTTGCCCGCGCGGACGAGAAAGGATGGGAGCGAATAGAAGGGCGAGGCGTTGTCGGGGAAATCCTTCTGCCAGTCGGCGGCGACGAGGCCTTTCTTGACCAGAAAGTCGATGTCGGTGACCTGGTTAAAGGTGACGACATCGGCGCCGAGGCCTTCGGCAATGGCGCGCGCCTGCGCCGAGGTGCCGGCGTGCGACTGGTCGACGGTGACGCCCGGATGGCCGGCGACGAAAGCCTTGTTCACCTGGGCGAACAATTCGCGGCCGACATCATAGGAAGCGTTGAGCAATTTGTCGGCCGACCAGGCCGGCGAAGAGGCGAGGATCAGGCCGGCGGCGGCTACGCTGAGGAAAAATCGCTTCATGAAAAGGAGCTCCTTGAGAAGGCCGTTTGTCTATGCATCGATATAATGCGCCAGCATAATAGGACCATGTCCAGCGCGGCCAGACATGCGCGCCGGGTTCGCCATTCGACGATGAGAAAAAGCGTTGCCGAAACAGCCGATTGGTAGGATTTCCTTCCAACGCCATGCAAAATGATTGCATCTTGTCGTTGGGGCATATACATTTGGCATATACAAGAATGCATTGTGATGCCGCAACACCGCCATTCAACGCCGCCGAGAGAGGCGAAGCTCTTCCGCAACAACCGCAGCCAGGCGGTGCGCATTCCCGTCGAGTTCGAGCTTCCCGGCGAAAAAGTCCTGATCAGCCGCGACGGCGATCGCCTGGTTATCGAGCCATTCCGTAAACCAGGCCTCACCGCCTTGCTCACCCAATGGGCGAAAGAGCCGCCGCTTGGTCCTGAAGACGACTTTCCCGAGATCCATGATGCGCCCGTGGGGCCTGAGGATATCTTTTGATGCGGTTCATGCTGGACACCAACATTCTCAGCGACATGATCCGAAACCCTGCCGGCAAGGCTGCCAGTGCGGCGGTTCGCGCGGGAGACGGTGCCCTGTGCACCAGCATCGTTGTCGCCTCGGAGCTGCGCTATGGCTGCGCCCGCAAGGGATCGGCCAAGCTGCTCGCCAAGGTGGAGGAATTGCTCGCCGAGTTACCTGTGCTGCCGCTCGACGTGCCGGTGGATGCCGAATACGGCGCACTTCGTGCCGAACTGGAAGCAAGGGGCCAGGTCATCGGCCACAATGACCTTTTCATTGCTGCCCACGCCTGCGCGCTGGGGACGACGCTGGTTATGGCCAACACCGGTGAGTTCAGCCGGATCAAGGGCCTGAAGGTCGAGAACTGGCTGGAGTAGCGCCGGATCGATGTCTATGCCGCCGGGAAAAGCTTCCAGCGCCGCGGCCTGAACGCCACCCGGCTCTTCTGCGCCGCAGGATGGTCCACAGGCAGTTCGATCTCGACCCGCTGGCGCTCGCCGCCGATTTCCAGTTCGACGCGTCTTGTGCCGGCGACGCGGCGGCTGGCGGCGACCGTGCCGGCGATGCAGCCGCTGCAGCCGTCGAGCAGTTCGATATCGTGCGGGCGGAAGTACAGCGTCGCATCGCCCTCGGGTGCGTGCGGCGCCGACACGCCGATCGGACGGTCGGCGAGCCAGATCTCGCCATTCTCAACCTTGACCGGCAGCATGCTCGATTCGCCGATGAAGGAGTAGACGAAGGGCGAGTTCGGCGTGTCGTAGATCTCGTCGGCGGAGCCGACCTGCTCGATGCGGCCCTGGCTCATCACCACGACGCGGTCGGCAAGCTCGAGCGCCTCTTCCTGGTCGTGGGTGACAAAGACGGTGGTGTGGCCGGTGCGGTCATGGATTTCGCGCAGCCAGCGGCGGAGTTCCCGGCGCACCTGCGCGTCGAGGGCGCCGAACGGCTCGTCGAGCAACAGCACCTTGGGCTCGATGGCCATGGCGCGCGCCAGCGCCACACGCTGGCGCTGGCCACCCGAAAGTTGCGCCGGATAGCGCTTTTCCAGGCCGGAAAGCTGGACGAGGTCGAGCAGTTCGGAGGCGCGGCGGCGGATCTCCTGTGCCGGCGGCCGCGACGGTCCATGCCGCACCTTGAGGCCGAAGCCGATATTGTCGGCAACCGTCATGTGCCGGAAGAGCGCATAGTGCTGGAAGACGAAGCCGACATTGCGCTCCTGGATCGAGCGGTGCGAGGCGTCCTCGTCGCCGAAGAAGATCTTTCCGCGCGTCGGCCGCTCCAGGCCGGCGATAAGCCGGAGCAGCGTCGTCTTGCCGGAGCCGGATGGCCCAAGCAGCGCGATCAGCTCACCCGACTTGATGTCAAGCGATACGTCATGGAGGGCCGGAAACCGGTCAAACTCCTTGCGTACGTTGGCAACGCGAACTTCCATGTAGATCCCTCAGTAATTTGGTGCATGTCGTTGTCCCAAAACCGGTTCCCAGTCTTGGGCGACATGCATTTAGTCAGTGCCCGCGCGTCGCGGCGATCTCGGCGCCGTAGCGCATCTCGAGAAGTGTTTTCAAGACGAGCGTGACCAGCGCCAGGCCGGCAAGCAGCGAAGCGACGGCAAAAGCACCGACGGCGTTGTACTCGTTGTAGAGGATTTCGACATGCAACGGCATGGTGTTGGTCAGCCCGCGTATGTGGCCCGACACGACCGAGACCGCGCCGAATTCGCCCATCGAGCGGGCGTTGCACAGAAGCACGCCGTAGAGCAATCCCCATTTGACGTTGGGCAGCGTCACGTACCAGAAGGTCTGCCAGCCGTTGGCGCCCAGAGAGAGCGCGGCTTCCTCGTCGCCGTTGCCCTGTTCCTGCATCAGCGGGATCAGTTCGCGGGCAACGAAGGGGAAGGTGACGAAGATGGTCGCGAGCACGATGCCGGGCACGGCGAACAAGATCTGGATGCCGTGCGCCTTCAGCCATTCACCGAACAGTCCCTGAGCGCCAAACAAAAGCACATAGACCAGGCCGGAAATGACCGGCGAGACCGAGAAGGGCAGGTCGATCAGCGTGGTTAGAAAAGCCTTGCCCTTGAACTCGAACTTGGCGATCGCCCAGGCAGCCGAAATGCCGAAGACGACGTTGAGCGGAACGGCGATCACCGCCACCAGCAGCGTCAGCCGGATCGCCGAGCGCGTATCGGGATTGGAGAGCGATTCCGTGTAGGCGCCAATGCCTTTCGCCAGCGCCTCGTGGAAGACGATGATCAGCGGCAGCAGCAGGAAGATGGCGAGGAAGGCGAAGGCCACCGCCATCAGCAGCAGCCGCACCGGCCGGCTTTCGGTCACCGCCGCCGACCGGCTCTCGTGATGCGGTTCGTAGGATTTGATCTCGGGGTCAGCCATAGCGCTTGCGACTCCATGACTGCGCCAGGTTGATGACCAGCAGCATCACGAACGACAGCAAAAGCATGATCGCTGCGATCGCGGTGGCCGCCGGATAATTGTACTCCTCGAGCCGGATGACGATCAGAAGCGGTGCGATCTCCGACTTGTAGGGAAGGTTGCCGGCGATGAAGATGACCGAGCCGTATTCGCCGACGCCGCGCGCGAAGGCGAGCGAGAAGCCGGTGATGATGGCCGGCGCCAGGCCGGGAAACAGGATGCGGGTGATGATCTGGAAGCGGTTGGCGCCGAGCGTCGCGGCGGCCTCCTCCACTTCCTTGTCGATCTCCTCCATGATCGGCTGCACCGTGCGCACGACAAACGGCAGGCCGATGAAGACAAGCGCCACGACAATGCCGAGCGGCGTGTAGGCGACCTTGATGCCGAGCGGCGCCAGGAGATGGCCGATCCAGCCATTGGGCGCATAAAGAGTGGTCAGCGCAATGCCTGCGACCGCGGTCGGCAGCGCGAAGGGCAGGTCGACCATCGCGTCGACGACGCGGCGGCCGGGGAAGCGGTAGCGCACCAGCACCCAGGCGACGAGCGTGCCGAAGACGACGTTGACGGCGGCTGCGATGAAGGCTGTGCCGAAGCTGATTTCGAGTGCGTTGATGGTCCGGCGGTCGGTGGCGATCGCCCAAAAATCGGTCCAGCCGAGGGCTGCCGAGCGCCAGATCAGGCCCGACAGGGGGATGAGGATGATGAGCGTGAGGTAGGCAAGCGAGAAGCCGAGCGTCAATCCGAAACCCGGAATGACACTCGGCTGTCTGAATCGCCACCCCGCCTTGGCGGGTGCTATGGTCATGTCGTCCTGATCTAAATCCTACTGGGCCGGCTTGTAGATCTGGTCGAATATACCACCATCGCCGAAATGATAAGGCTGTGCCTTCTTCCAGCCGCCAAAAAGCGGATCGTCGATGGAGATCAGCTTGATTTCGGGCGTCTTCGGAATGTCAGCCGCATCCACCAGCTCGGGCTTGGCCGGACGATAGTGGTTCTTGGCGATGATCGTCTGGGCTTCCTTGGAATAGAGCCAGCCGAGATAGGCTTCGGCGACCTTGCGGGTGCCCTTGGCATCGACATTGGCGTCGACGATCGCCACCGGCGGCTCGGCCAGGATCGAGGTCGGGGGATAGACGATCTCGAAATTGTCGGCTCCGAATTCATTGAGCGCCAGATAGGCGTCGTTTTCCCAGCCGATCAGCACGTCGCCGATGCCCTTTTGCGCGAAGGTGACCGTCGAGCCGCGCGCACCGGTGTCGAGCACCGGAGCATTGGCGTAGAGCTTGCCGACGAATTCCTTGTTCTTGGCTTCGTCGCCGCCATCATTGGCGTTGGCATAGGCCCAGGCGGCAAGGTAGTTCCAGCGCGCACCGCCGGAGGTCTTGGGGTTCGGCGTGATCACCTGGACGCCGTCCTTGACCAGATCGCTCCAGTCGTGGATGCCCTTGGGGTTGCCCTTGCGGACCAGGAAGATGATGGTCGAGGTGTACGGCGCCGAATTGTTCTCGAATTTCTTGCGCCAGTCCGGATTGATCTTCTTCGATTTGGTGACGATGGCGTTGATGTCGCCCTCAAGCGCCAGCGTGACCACATCGGCATCGAGGCCGTCGATCACGGCGCGGGCCTGGGCGCCCGATCCGCCATGCGATTGCTGGATCGTGACCGTCTCGCCGGTCTCGGCCTTCCAGTGTGCGACGAAGGCTTCGTCATAGGCCTTGTAGAGTTCGCGTGTCGGGTCGTAGGACACGTTCAGAATGGTCGTATCGGCAAACGCGAAACCGAGCGTGCCGAACTGGATCGATGTGGCGACCAGTGCGCCGAGCAGTTTCTTGAAATGAGGTTTGGTCATTCCCGCCTCCGTTGATGACGGCTGAACTCTATCGAATTGATAGAAATTAGATGCATTCAACGTTGCCTTTTTTGTCCGCTCGAAGGAAATTTTCGCCGATATTGGGTTTCGGAAGGAAATATTTTCCTCATATTGGTCTAACCCAAATCCGGCCGGTTTGACGCTATCTAGGAGCTGACACCGCAGAAGCAAGGCCGAGCGAGGGAAGGCTCGGTGTAGCACCGGGCGGTTCAGCCCGCAGTGATGGGAAAATCGAAGCGCAGCTTTGGAAACGGCTCATCCCGAAGCGTGTAGTGCCACCACTCTCGCGCATAATTCTTGAAGCCGCCGGCGCGCATGGCGTCGAGCAGCCTTTTGCGGTTTGCCGCCGCTTCTGCCGCCAATGGGCGATGTGCGGTTTCGCTTGCCGGGTCGAAACAGTCGAAGCTGGTGCCGAAATCGAGCGTGCCGGCGCCGGCCGTGCCGCAAGCGGCGCATGATTTGTTCTTGCCGTCGCTGCGGGCGATGGCGACATCGACGGTCGAGCCGCGCGAATGGGTGGACAATTCGCCGATATAGCCCGTGGCGATGAGGTCGCCGCGCTGCACCTGAGGGTACCATTGCGGATCGGGCGGGCCGCCCTCTCTGGTCCATTTGCCCATGTCGGCAACGGCGCGGGCCGGGCGGTAGCAGTCGAAGACGACCAGCGTCAGGCCATCGGCGGCGAGCGCTTTCTGCACACCGGACAGCGCTTGCGCAGCTTGCTTCGTGAGGATGCAGATGGGGGCGTCGTAGCCATCGGCCTTGCGATGCAGGAAATTTTCCAGGCCGGCATAGCGGATGTCCTGGCGGATCGAGGGATCGACATCGGCCAGGCGGACGAAGCCGGCGGGCAGGGGATCGGCGTCGGCGGGGGAGCAAGTCGAAACGAACATGGATAGGGCTAAGGCCAATCCTCGATGCAAGCGCTTCGGCACACCCCCCTCTGGCCTGCCGGCCATCTCCCCCGCAAGGGGGGAGATCAGATGTCGCTGCGGCTTTCGCCAATTTTCAACGTTGCTGAATGAGCGCGGCGCCGAAGCTGCCAATCTCCCTCCTTGCGGGGGAGATGGCCGGCAGGCCAGAGGGGGGTGCCTCGCGCCGGGTCTCGGGCGAAGAAGCCCAATCCCCTGAATCGCTTGGCGCCATCTATTCAACGAACACCTTCACGCTTGCCGCGCGTCCCACGGCGTCGATGACGGTGAGCGTCGAATAGCCGGCGCCGTCGGGCAGCCAGGTCGCAGTGCGGCGGCGGTCGATGCCGACGAGCGGCTTGCCATTGGCCAGCCAGCGGAACGGCGCGCGGCCGCCTTGCAGTTTCAGCACCAGCGGCGAGGCCTCGGCGGAATTGGTGGCGAGATCGACGCGGGCGCCGTTGGGCGGGAAAATGATCGTTGGCGCCGGTTCCGTCGGGCCTGCCTGCACCAGTCCGTCGGCGCCGGCGCCGAAGCGCGCCAATGTCACCGGCAGGTCTTCGCGCCTGGCCTTGACGACGCCGGCCGGCTGGCTGGGCAACGGGACGGCGGTGAGGCCTGAACGGACGAAGCCCTCGAACAGGATGGGGGCGGCCGAGACATAGCCGGACAGGCCGGGCACCGCACCGGCATCGGCGCGGCCGACCCACACACCCAGCACGTAGCGGCCGTCGAAGCCGACCGACCAGGCATCGCGATAGCCGTAGGACGTGCCGGTCTTGTAGGCGATGCCGCGCTGCAAGGCGCCCTCAGGCGGCTTTACGCCCGACAATATGTCGGTGATCTGCCAGTTCGCCTGGGCGTCGAGGATGGTGGCGGTGGCGCGCTCGTCGTTGGCCGGCTCGGTGCCGTCATGCAGCGTGTTTGCCTTGCCGCCATTGGCCAGGCCGGTATAGAGCTGGACGAGATCGCGCAGCGTTACGCCGACGCCTCCGAGGCCGATGGCGAGGCCCGGCGCCTCGTTGACCGGTAGCACCGGGCTGACGCCGGCCTGGCGGAAGCGCGCCATCAGCCGTGCCGGGCCGACCGAGTCGAGCACGCGGATCGCCGGAACGTTGAGCGACAGCTGCAGCGCCTGGCGGATCGAGACATCCCCCTGATAGCCCATGTCGAAATTCTTTGGCCGGTAGCCGCCGAAATCGACCGGACTGTCCTCGATCAGCATTTCCTGCGCCACCAGCCCCTGCTCGAAGGCGAGGCCATAGATGAACGGCTTCAGCGTCGAACCGGGCGAACGCACGATCCTGGTCATGTCGATCCAGCCGGAGCGGCTGGCATCGAAGAAATCGGCCGAGCCGACTTCGCCAAGAATGTCGCCGGTGCGTGCGTCCGCCATCACCATGGCGACCGACAGGCGCGGGCCAAGCTTGATCGCGGCATCGCGCGCCACCTGTTCCAGCCCTTGCTGGACGCTTTTGCGGATCGTAAGCTGCAGTGGCTTGCCGGGCACGGCCTTGGGCAGCATGGCGTAGGCGGCGTGCGGCGCCAGCGCCGGCAATTTGCGGCGCAGGCCCGAGACATCGTCGAGGGCGGCGCGCGCGGCCTCGCGCTCGCCAAGCAGGCCTGCCGAAACCATGCGGGTCAGCACGCGGTCGCGGGCGGCATGAGCGATGGTGAGATTGCGGTCGGGCCGGCGCTTTTCCGGCAATTGCGGCAAGGCGACGAGCAGTGCTGCTTCCGAGACCGTCAGCCGCTTCGGCTCTTTGCCGAAATAGGCGAGCGAGGCGGCGCGCACACCTTCAAGATTGCCGCCATAGGGCGCCAAGGTCAGGTAGCGTTCGAGGATCTCCTGCTTGGACAGCCGCCGCTCGATCTGGATGGCACGCAGCATCTGCTTGATCTTCGAGCCGAGGCTGCGGTTTTCGCGTGGCTCGATCAGCCGGGCAAGCTGCATCGACAGGGTCGAGCCGCCGGAGACGATATGGCCGCTGGTGGCGAACTGGCCGGCGGCGCGCGCCAGCGCCAGCACATCGACGCCATCATGGTCCCAGAAGCGCTTGTCTTCATAGGTGACCAGCATGTCGACGAACTGCTTGTCGACCTGGTCGAGATGAGTGTCGAGCCGCCAGTAACCGTCCGGCGTGGCGAAGGCGCGCAACAGCTGGCCGTCGCGGTCCTGGACCTCGGTGCAGACGGTGAGCCTTCCGGGCAGCGGCGGCGGAAAAGCGCGGTCGAGTTCCCAGAGAGAAGCGGCAGCGATCGCCGCAAAGCCGACGAGGGAGGCGGCGGCGATGCCTGTTCGACGGAGAAATTTTCTGGAGAGCATGGTGGTGCCCTTCATCCGCCTGCCGGCTCCTTCTCTCCGCATAGCGGGGAGAAGGAGATGGTCGCGGACATCGGCGTGTTCATCTTCGTCAAGGCGCCTTACGGCGCCTTGATCTCCATCATACCGGTGGCGGTGCGGGCCGAATATTGCGGCCGGTACATGTCCTCCACCGTGGCCGCCGGATGGGCATAGGTGCCCGGCGTCACCGCACGCACGACATAGGCCAGCATGATGTTGCGGTCGCCATCGCCGTCATTGGGATTGAATGCCGCGACGAAACGGTCGTCGCGGAATTCGAGATGGGCGGCGTCGGTTTGCGCCAGCCAGGTGAAGTTCGACAATTGGGCGCTGGAAACAAGGCCCGGATTGTCGATCTCGAAGCCGGCCGGCAACAGGTCGGTGATCAGCAGGCGCGAAGGCCAGCGGTTCTGCTCGTAAACCTTGAGCACGACCACGTAGCGTTCGTTCTGCGTCGCCTCGGTGACGTTGGCTTCGGTGCCATCGAGCTTGTAGTAGGTGCGGTCGATGGTGAAGCCGTCGCCGCCGGCCGGCAAGGGCTCTACCGGCGAGGCGACCGTGGTGACGACCGCCTGCAGCGGCGTGGCGCCGGTGTTGGCGATGGTCAGCGGGCTGTCGGCAATGTCGGTGCCGCTGAGGTGGTTGGAATACCCACCGGCATGCGGCGCGCCGTTGACCGAGAGCGTGATCGAGTCGTTGCCCGACTTCAGCGCGCGGGCCGCCAGAAGCATCCAGGACTCGTCCTGCGTGCTGGTCCAGCGGGCATCGGCGCGTTCCCTTGCCACCAGCCGGATCAGCTCCGGCACGATGGTCGGCACCGGCTTCGATTCGGCGGCGAGCGCCAGGATCGCGGCGCCATCACGCAGCCGCGAGCCATAGTCGGACCGGTAGTAGTCGTACTCGGTGGTCGACTTGGCCAGCTGCAGCGCCGTCTGGAAGGTTGCTTCCGAACGCTGCGCGTCGCCGTAGAGCGCCAGGCTCGCCGCCAACTGGGCGACGGCCATCGGGCTCGAGAAGGCTTCGAGCTTGGTGTCGGCGTAGTAGCGCAGATCGCCGACCGAGGCCTTCTTGTTGCGGGCCAGAACATAGAGCGCGTAGGCGATTTCGCTGCCGCGATCCTGGACGTCCTGGTCGTAACCGACCGAGTTTTGCAGATTGCTCAGCGCCTGGCTCATCGCCAGGGCCGGCACGTCGTAGTTCTGCTCGCGCGCCCGGGTCAGGAAGTCGGTGACGTAAGAGTCAAGCCACAGATCGCCGGAGCCCGGACCCCACAGGCCGAAGCTGCCGGCCGAAGCCTGGTAGCTCAGCACCTTGTAGATGGCGGCCTGCACGCGGCCGTGCAGTTCGGGATCGCTTTGCATGCCGACTCCGGACGCCAGATCGTTGACGTAGAGAAGCGGCATGGCGCGGCTGGTGGTCTGCTCGGCGCAACCATAGGGGTAGCGGTCGAGCGTCATCAGCAGCGACGGCACGTCGAAGGCGGCAGCCTGCGAAACGCCGACGCTGATCGAGGCGCCGTCGAGCAGGCTTGCCGCGAGCAGCTCCTTGTCGACGCGCAGCGAGCCGCCATTGCCCTTGAGGTCGACGACCAGACGGGTGGTGACCGGCAATTGCGCCGGACGCACCGGGACATACAGCGTCTGCTCGACGGCGGTGCCGTCGCCATGGGCGAGCTTGATGGTGATCGAGGCATTACCCGCCGTCTGTGCAACCAGCGGCACAGTCAGCGTCTGGCGCTTGCCCTTGGCGAGAGTCAGCTTTTCGGGCAACGGCTTGTCGCCGGTCGAGAGGTCGCCGGTCGTGGCGATCGACAGGGCATAGTCGCCCTCCGGACCGTCGGTGTCGGCGACGTCGAGCCGCATGATGGCTGCATCTCCAGGCGCCAGGAAGCGGGGCAGGCCGGCGGTGATCACCACCGGATCGCGCACGATGACGTCGGTCGTGGCATGGCCGACTGCATCCTTGGTCCAGGCGACGGCCATGACGCGCACGGTGCCGTTGAACTGCGGGATGTCGAAGTCGATCCTTGCCTTGCCGTCGGCGTCGAGCTGGACCGGGCCGGAGAAGAAGGCGACCAGCTTTTCGGTCGGCGGACTGCCTTGCGGCTGCATCGAGGCGCCGTCGCCGCCGGTCCTGAGCTTGCCGGTGGTGCCGAGCGAGCCGTCGATGAGACGGCCATAGATGTCGCGGACTTCGAGCCCGAGCATGCGCTGGCCGAAATACCAGCCCTCCGGATCCGGCGCCTTGTAGTTGGTGAGGTTCAAAATGCCGACATCGACGGCAGCGACCGTGACATAGGCATTGCTGCCCGGCGCTACGCCGGCGACCGAAACCGGGATCGACAGCTGCTGGCGCGGCATCGTCTTGTCCGGCGGCGTCAGGGTGACGGCGAGCTTTTTCGAGCCTGGGTCGACCGTCAGCCATTTTACGCCGATGGCGCGCGCCGGCATGCGGGTTTCCTGCGCATCGCCGGGCCGGAACAGGGTTGCGGTGATGTAGGCGCCCGCGCCCCAGTCGTCACCGACCGGGATGTCGACCGTGCTGCCGCCGGCCGGCACGGTTGCCGTGATGGTCTTGAGCAGCTTGTCGGCGCCGATGGTGACCAGCAGTTCGCCGGCAAAATGCGGCGACACCTTCAGCTTGGCCACGTCGCCGGCGGCATAGCTGTCCTTGTCGAGAGCGATCTCGAGCCCATCAGGCGTTTCGGTGGAGGTCGAGGAGACATACCAGCCGGCGTCGAACTCATAGCTGGTCGCCGGGCCCTCGGGATCGGCAGTCTCGATCTCGAGCCGGTACTGGCCCCAGTCGACCGGCATCGTCACGGTCGCCTCGGCATCGGCGCTGAGATCGACCTGGCCGTTGGCGATCGACTTGGTGAAGGTGACCGGTTCGTAGTTCCACGAGTTGTTGTTGCGATACCACTGGTAATTGCGTTCGACCTTGACCAGCGACCACTGCGCGCCCTTCAGCGTCTCGCGCTTGCCGTCGGGGTCGACCGCGATGAGGCTGAATTTGGCGGTGCCGCCCTGCGGCACCTCATTGTCGGCGAAATCCGGACGAATGCCGATCATGTGGCCTTGCGGGCGGATGCCGATGTTGAGCGAGCGCTCGATGGCGCGGCCGCCGGTTTCACGCATGCGAACCGTGACCTTGGCGTCGACCAGCTTGGTGGTCGCGGGCAACTGGTCGACCGTGACCGGGAAGGTCGCCTTGCCGTCGTCGCCGACCACCGGCAGACCGGTGAACGGGGTGACCGAAGGCTCGGCCGACTGCTCGTCGGCAAGGCCGAACGAATAGCCGGCGAAACGGTCCCAGTCGCGCGCCGTCGACAGCGTCAGCTCGCCTTCGAGCGCGAGGCCGGCGGCCGGCGCGCCATAGAGGAAGCGGCCGTCAATGTCGATGTTGGCGGTTTCGCCCTGGGCGATCTCCTGCTTGTCGGACTTCATGTCGAACTCGATGCGATCCGGCACGAAGTCTTCGACCAGGAACATCTGGCTGGAAACGGCCGCCTGCTTGGGATCGGTATAGATCGACACCGTCCAGGTGCCGCGCATGGCGTTGGCTTCCAGCGGCAGGTCGACGGCATAGCCGCCGGCCGAGACGCCATCGGCAACGATGCGGCGGTTCTCGACGCCGTCGGGACGGGTGAAGATGAAGGTCAGCGGCAGGTTTTCCACCGCTTTGGAGGCGCCGTCGCGGGCAAGGGCTGCGACATGCACATCCTCGCCGGCGCGGTAGATGCCGCGTTCGGTCCAGGCATAGACATCGAGCGCGCCCGGTGCGGCGCGTCCGGCGACGCCGCGATCGGACAGATCGAAGCCGGCGCGGCCCATGTCGAGGAAGACGAAATCGTTGTCGCCCTGCTTGGCCATCAGAACGGCCGGCACCATGCCGCCGTCGCCGCGCGTCAGGCCGGGGTTGAAGACAGCATGGCCTTCGGCGTCCGACGTGGCTGTGCCGAGGATTTCATTGTTCCTGGCCAGCAGCGTCAGTTCGGCGCCGGCGATCGGCTTGGCGGTTCCGAGCGAGCGGGCAAAGACATTGAGGCCATCCTGGCCGGTATAGGTCGACAGGCCGATGTCGGAGACGACGAACCACTGCGTGGCAAGCGAATTGTAATTGTCCTCGTCATTTTCATTTACCGCTTGCGCGGTCAGCACGTAGACGCCGGGCTTGCGCTGCGGCAAGGCTTCGTCGACCGGGAACGAAGTCGTGACGTCCTTGTTGAGGTCGTTGGCGATATCCAGCTGCCCCTGCCAGACCGGCTCACCCATCTGGTCGGAAATGCTGGAGATATCATAGCCGTCGAGCTGCTTCAGGAACTGATAGCCGGACAGAAGCTGCGCCAGCGAACGATCGCCGATACGGTAGAGCTTCATCTGCGCGGCGTTCATGTTGACGGTGACGATGGGGATGCCACGGCGGGCGCCGGCGGGCAGCACGAAGCTGTCGCCGGTGAAGCGGGCGGACGGCGCGCGGTCCTGCACATAGATCGACAGCACGACCGGAGCGGCGGTGACCTCGCCAATGGCGGCCGGCAGACCGGCGCGGAAGGTCACTTCGTAATGTTGGCCGTGCTCCAGGCCTTCGACGCAGATCTGCTTGTCCTTGGCCTCGACGCCCTTGGGCGGCTGGTTGTCGACGGTGACGAACTGGGCGTAGTCGACGCCGGTCTTGACCAGCTCCTCGGAAAACTGCGCGCAAATGCGCGGCGCGCTGGTGTCGGCGTCGATCGAGTGATCGATGACGCGGAAGCCCTTGCGGGCCTTGAGATCCTCATATTCGGCCTTGACCGCCGGCGAACTGACCAGCGCGAGGCTGGCTTCATAAGCCTGCAGGGCCGGACGGTAGAGATCGCGGCGGTCGAGGCCGTTGCCGAGCAGCGCCAGCACTTCGGCGCGGGTCTTGGTGGTGCGCAGCAACTTGTAGGCGTTGATGGCGGCGGAGGTGCCTTTGACCGGCAGATTGTAGGATTCGGAGGTGCCGCTGGCCGGCTGTATGGCAAGCGTTTCACGCGCCAGACCGAGCCAAAGCTGACCGTCGTCAGGCAGGACCGAGACCGCGGCCTCGTATTTGTTCATGGCCTGGCCATGGTCGCCGGTCAGTGCAGCCTGTTCGGCGGCGGCGCGGAGTGATTCCAGCCCGTCGGTCGGCTTGTCATAGGCCGGATCGGTCAGCTTGTTGCGGTATTGCTGGGCCTGGTCGGCCATCCAGTTGGGGAAGAAGGCGAGTTCCGGCGGGGCGCCGATATCGGGGTCGCCATCGACATTGACGACCTTGCCCGCGACCGCGCCGCTGAAGGGTTTCAACTGGTTATAGTCGGACTTTAGGAAGCACCATTTGGCCTTGTTGTTGTAAGTAAAGGCGCGGCAGGCGGGGTCGCCGAGGCATGTCGTCTTGCACTGATCGAGGCTGACATTCTGGTCCGATCTGAGATCGAAGCCGAAATAGTCGGAATTATTTGAGGTCACCACCCGGCGGGCTTCGGCCGCTTGCGCTACAGACCCCCAGGCGAAAATGAGAAGAATCAAGATCGACAGACCACGAGCCGCCGCGCGCATCGCCATAACACCCTCCAGACACTGCTACGTCCGCGGCATGTTCAAGCTTCAGTCAAGCTTGTCAACACGAGGACGGGCAGGTTTCCGCCCGCCAACGGTTCCCAAACCGGCCAATGACCGGTATGCCGATAGTTCATCCACGGGAAAGGGATCACGCTTTCTTGCGAAAACGCAGAAGGTGTGAATTCCAAGCCCTGCCTATTTCAGACAATTGGATTGTGGCCCCTTTACGAGCGCTTCAAAACTTCATTCCAATTTTAGTTTTGTAACCTAGGTTGTCCTGATGCCGGCGTATGAAGCGCAGATGTCGAAGGTAAGTGCGCCACGGCGCACGCTTTCGCGTGCGCTGATTGTGGCGTTGGCGTGCTCGACCGTGCTCGTTGCCGAATCGGGGTCGGCGGCCGCCTTCGAGCTCTTCGGCATCAAATTGTGGGGCTCTTCGAATGACGAGGACGCCGATATCGTCGACCCGCTGCGCTATGCGGTGACCATCGAAGCGCCCGATGCCGACAAGGACCTGGTCAAGAAGCTCGAAAACGCCTCGTCGCTGAAATCCGACGAAGACCGCCCGGTTTCCGGCTCGCTCGGCCTTTTGGCGAAGGCGCGTAGCGACCGCGAACAGCTGGTCGCCGCGCTTTATGCCGACGCCCGTTATGAAGGCGTCGTCACCATCACCATCCAGGGCAAGGCGCTCGACGATTTGCCGCCCGATGCCGAATTTACGGGTCCGCAGCCGATCCCGGTGGTGATCAGCATCTCGAGCGGGCCCAAATTCACGCTCGGCAATATTCGGCTGGAGGGCGATGCCGCCGGGCTGGCGAGCGCCGATTTCGGCCTGATAGCCGGCGGCGATGCCGGCTCGGGCGCCGTGCTCAAGGCCGAGGCGCTGATCGTGCGGGCGCTGAAGCAGGAGGGCCGGCCGCTGGCCCGGATCACCGACAGGCAGGTCGTGGCCGAGCACACCACCTCGACGCTCGACGTGACGCTGACGGTGGCCGCCGGGCCGGTTGCCGGTTATGGCGACACCACCGTCGATGGCACCGAGAAGGTCAATCGCGAGTTCACCGAATATATGACCGGGCTGAAACGCGGCCGGCAATATTCGCCCGACGAGATCGACGATGCCCGCGACCGGCTGCTGAGGCTCGAAGTGTTCAACAGCGTGACGCTGAAGGAAGCCGACAGTCTCGACGCCGACGGCAACATTCCGATCGGCGTTCAGGTCAGCGAGCGCAAACCACGCTATTTCGGCGTTGGCGGCACTTTCTCCAACACCGAAGGGCTAGGCCTGGAAGGCTATTGGGGCCACCGAAATCTGTTCGGCCGGGCCGAAAAGCTGCGCATCGAGGGCAAGATCAGCGGCATCGGCAGCAACGATCTCAGCGAGCTCAACTACAATGCCGGCATCATGTTCGAGAAGCCGGGCGTGGTCGGGCCGGCCTCGAAATTCATCGCCAGCGTCAAGACCGTCCTCGAACATCCCGATGCCTACGACCATTTCTCGGTCAAGGGCAGCACCGGCCTGTCCTATGAGATCGACAAGAAGCAGACGGTTTCGGCTGAAATCGCGCTGGACTATTCCAGGATCACCGACGCCTTCGGCAAGCACAAATACCTGATCGCCAGCATTCCGCTGCAATATGTCTATGACAACAGGGACAACCGGCTCAATCCGACCAGCGGCTTCAGGGTTCTGGCCTATGCCGAACCGAGCTACGACATTCTGAGCGGCGCCGCCTTCCTCAAGCTCAGGGGCGAGGGGTCGGCCTATCAGTCGCTCGACACGGCCTCGAAATTCGTGCTTGCCGAACGCGTCGCGCTGGGTTCGATCGTCGGCACCGGCCTTCAGAACGTTCCAGCCGACAGGCGCTTCTATTCCGGCGGTGGCGGCTCGGTGCGGGGCTATGCCTATCAGGGCATCGGACCGAAGGACATCGACAATCAGCCGATCGGCGGGCTTTCCTTCTTCGAAACATCGGTCGAAATGCGCATTGCGCTGACCGACACGATCGGCATCGTGCCGTTCGTCGACGCCGGCACTGTCTCGACCACAGCGACGCCGGACTTTTCCGACGTGAAGGTCGGCGCGGGCGTTGGCCTGCGCTACATCACGCCGTTCGGGCCGCTGCGCATCGACGCCGCCGTGCCGCTCAACCGCGACCGTGGCGACCCGCGTTTCGGCATCTATGCCGGGATCGGACAGGCGTTCTGACGATGAAGATTTTGAAACGCATCCTTCGCCTGTTTTTCTACACGCTGCTGATCGTGGCGGCGGCGGGCATCGGCGCGCTGGTCGTGCTGACCAAGACCGAGCGCGGCCGCGAAAATCTCGCCGGCATCATCTCTGACATGGCCTCGTCAAGGGACAGCAAAGTCACGGTCAGCGGCATTAACGGTATCTGGTCCGGCGCGCTGACGGTCGACCATGTCGTGCTGGAAGACCGCGAGGGCGCCTGGCTGGTGGCCCGCAAGGTGGCCATCGACTGGTCGCCGCTGGCGCTGCTGTCGAAGAATTTCAGCGCCGACCGCATAGCGGCCGAACGGATAGAATTGGCACGGCTGCCTGTGGCGAGCACCGAGCCGAGCAAGAGCGGGTCGGGCGGCCTGCCGGTTTCGCTTGATATCAGAGCGATCGATTTGCCGGAGATCGCGCTCGGCCAGCAACTTGCCGGCAGCGGCATTGCCGAACTTGCGGCCAAGGGATCGGCCAAGGTCGATGCGTCGCCACTGGCGATCCAGACGGTGCTCAACGTTACCCGCCATGACGGCAAGCAAGGCAATGTCGACGCCAACATCCACTTCGCGCCGGATGAAAACAAGCTCGACCTCGATCTCAAGGCTTCCGAGCCGGCCGGCGGCATCATCGCCAACCTGCTCAAGCTACCCGGCGCGCCGCCGGTCAACATCGTCGTCTCGGGCACCGGGCCGCTGGCCAACTGGAGCGGCATCGGCACCTTCATGGTCGACGGTCAGATCGTTACCCAGCTCACCGGCCGGCACCAGCTCACCGACAAGGGCAACCGGATCGAGGCCAAGGGCGACGGTTCGTTCGAAGGCTTCCTGCCGGAACGGTTCAAGTCGCTGTTTGCCGGCAAGACCAGCTTCGACCTAGCCGGCACCGCGACCGCGGCCGGCGGCGTCGACATCGAGCGCGCTGCGATCGAGAGCGACGCAGTTCATGGTACCGCTGCCGGCATGGTCGACCCCAACGGCGCCAGCGACCTTTCGGTCGAACTCGTGGCCAAAGCCAAGCCGGTCACGGTCAATGCCGGTACCCAGGCGCAGCCGATCATGGTGGCCATCAACAATGTGACCGCGCGCGCCTTCGGTGACGGCAAGGCGCCGATGATTGACGCCAGCGCTTCGCTCGTCTCGGTGGTTGCGGGCGGCTCTCAGGTGAACAATCTGGATGCGAAGATCCATTCCGACGGTTTCGACATCGAGAGCCGCAGCGGCCCGGTCAGTGTAAGTCTGGCGGCCGCCGGGCTGAAGACCGACGTGGCGACGCTGGCGCCGCTGATCACCGGCAAGCTGACGGCCTCTCTTGCCGGTTCGATCAGCAGGGACGAGATTTCCCTCGACGAAGGCACGCTGCGCAGCGATGCTCTCAATGCCGGGCTGACGGCCAAGGTGACGCTGGCCGATCTCGCCATGACGCTGAAGATGAATGCCGATGCTGTGTCGACGGCGCTGCCGCCGCAGATCAGTTCGCTGCTTGGCGAACGGGTCAAATTCTCGGCGACCGCGACGCGCGATCCGCAGGGCTCTTTCGCCGCCAACTCGATCGAACTCACTTCCGGTTCGCTGAGCGCCAGCGGCACCGCCAGCGCGCAAGGCAGCGATATCCAGGCCGACATCAAGGGCAAGCTCGGCGACGTCTCGGTGCTGTCTTCGCTGGTCGGCGTGCCGATCGCCGGCGGGGTCGATTTCGCGCTGACGGCAAGCGGCGCGCGCAACGCACCGGATTTCTCGGTTTCGGCCGACAGTGCCAGCCTGACGGCCTCCGGCCGCACGGTCAAGGACATCAAGCTGACCGCATCGGGCAAGGCCGACATTGTGAGCCCGGCCGCAGATATCTCGCTGACCGGCGCGGTCGACGAACAGCCGCTCGCCATCAAGGCGGCGCTGGTGACGAGCGATGGCAAGCGCTCCATCAAGGGGCTCAGCGTAGCGCTGGGCGACAACAAGGTGTCGGGCGACCTCACGCTCGATGAGAAATTCCTGCCGCTGGGGACGCTGACGATCTCCGCGCCCGATATCGCGCCGCTGGCGTCGCTGGCCGGGCAGACGGCGGCCGGCGATATCGGCGGCACCGTGGTGTTCGCCAAAGACGGCGAGGCTCCCACTGTCACCATCAATGCAGCCAGCGTGTCGATCGCGCGCGGTGATGTGGCAGCCAAGGCAGTCACCGTCAGCGCACTGATCGCCAACTATCTCAACAGCCCTGCGATCTCCGGCACGATCAAGGCCGAGAGCGTGACCTCGGGAACGACCGTCGTCAGTGGCATCGGCGTCGACCTCAAGCGTGACGGCGACTGGACGAATTTCACCGGCGGAGCAACCATATCAGGCATTCCGGCGACAGCTGCCGGGCGGGCGAAGATTGCTGGCGGCGCGACCAGCGTCGAGATCGCGTCCGGCGAGGCGACGGTGCGCGGCATCAAGGTGGCGATCGCCGAGCCGTCGAGCCTGACCATTGCCGATGGCATAACCAACATTCAAAGGCTGGTAGTCGATCTCGGCGGCGGCTCGGTGACGCTGTCGGGCACGGCGGGCCAGACGCTCGATCTGGCGGCGACCTTCTCGGCGCTGCCGGCTGCGCTTGCCAATGGCTTTTCGCCCCGCCTCGATGCCGCGGGCACGCTCGACGGCACGGCGCAAATCACCGGGCCATCAGCAAATCCCGACATTCGCTTTAATGCAAAGCTGGCCGGCGCCGAGACGAGCCAGACCCGTCAGGCCGGGCTCGGGCCGCTCGATGTCGATGCGGCCGGCAGCTATTCCGCGGCCGGCGGCGTCGTGCTCGACCAGGCGACGCTTTCGGGTGAGAAAATCTCCGGCAAGGCGGCCGGCACCCTCAACCCGAACGGCGCCAGCGATTTCGCGCTCGATCTGACATCGTCCGGTCCGAGCCTGCCGTTGACGCTGGGCAGCGCGGAAAGCCCGATCAAGCTCGAATTGCAGGCGCTGTCGGTGAAGGCGGCCGGGCAGGCTGCGCAAGCCAAGCTCGACATCTCGGCGGTACTGCCTTCGGTGGCGACGGATGACGCCAAGGTCGAGGGCATTGCGCTTGCGCTGCATTCCGATGCATTTGATATGAAAAGCCGAACCGGTCCGATCTCGGGCACGGTGACGGCGGACAAGATCGGTCTGGACAATCCGACCATCGCGCCGCTGATCGCCGGCAAGATCACCGCCAAGATCGCCGGCACCCTGGCGGCGGACGCGATCACCATCGACAGCGGCTCGGTGCAGGCCGATGCGCTGGGCAGCGCCTTCAATGGCCGTGTCGGCTTTGCCGATGGAGCAATCGACCTCAACCTCAACGCCGACGTGCTGTCGGCGGCGTTGCCGGCGGCGGCGCGCAGCGTGCTGGCAGAGCGCACGCAGCTCAGCGCCACGCTGAAGCGGGATGGCAATGGCAATGTCAGCGCCAATCCGGTCAAGCTGGCGTCGGGCGCACTGACCGCGGACGGTCAGGCCAGTCTCGCCGACAATAAGCTCAGCGCAGATATCAAGGGTGCACTGGCCGACATCTCACTGTTGTCGAAAGATGCCAAAGGCGCGATCAGCTTCGCACTCAGCGCGCAGGGGCCTAGCCTGGCGCCGGACCTGTCGCTGACAGTCAACAGCGACCGGCTGCTGGTGGCGGAACGCGAAATCACCGGGTTGAAGCTGACCGCAACCGGCAAGGCCGACGCCGCCAATCCGGCGGCCAATGTGCAACTGACCGGCAATGTCGCAGGGCAGGCGCTGCAAGGCAGCGCGGTGCTGGCGACGGCCGACGGCAAGAGCGCCATCAACGGCCTGCTGCTGTCGCTCGGCAACAACAAGATCTCCGGCGACCTTGCGCTCGACGAGGCTTTCGTGCCGGTCGGCACCATCGCGCTCGACCTGCCGGATATCGGGCCCCTGGCGGCGCTGGCGCTGGAAAAGGCCGAAGGCGACGTGCGCGGCACCATCGCCTTCTCAAAGACCGCGGATGGCCCGAACGTCGCCGTCAAGGCTGCGACCGCTTCGATTACGCGCGGCGACCTGCAGGCGAAGACGGTGTCGATCGATGCGCTGGTCGCCAACTATCTCGCCGCGCCGGTCATCTCGGGCAAAATTCGCGCCGACAGCGTCATTTCCGGCGGCACCGCCATCAGCGGCATCGATGTCGATTTGAAGCGCGACGGCGACTGGACCGGGTTTTCCGGCGGCGCCACCGTCAAGGGCATTCCGGCGAAGGCTGCGGGCAGGGTAAAGGTGGCTGGCGGCACCACCACCATCGAACTCGCTTCCGGCCAGGCCACGGTGCAGGGCATCAAGGCGGCCATCGCCCAGGCCTCGACCGTCAGCATCGCGAACGGCACCACGACGCTGGACAAGCTGGTGCTCAATCTCGGTGGCGGCACGGCGACGGTGACCGGCAAGGTCGGGCAGGCACTCGACATCAGCGCCGCGCTGTCGAAGGTGCCGGCCTCACTCGCCAACAGTTTTTCGCCGGGCCTCCAGGCCGCCGGTTCGATTTCGGGAACAGTCAAGGTAACCGGCGCGCCGGGCAATCCGACTGTCGCTTTCGATATCGATGCTGGTGGGGTGCAGACCTCGCAGACGCGCAGCGCCGGTCTTGGCGGCATGAATATCTCCTCGTCGGGAACATTCGCCGGCAAGAAGCTCACCTTCAACGCCGACATCAGCGACGGCGCCGGGCTTGGGCTCAAGGGCGGCGGTACGGTGACGACGGCCGGCACACCAGCGCTGGTGCTCGACTTCAACGGCAAGGTGCCATTTTCCTTCCTGGCCGCCAAGCTTGCGGCGCAAGGGCTGTCGCTCAGCGGCACCGCTAACGTCAATATCCAGATGCGCGGCCCGGCGGCGTCGCCGGTGATCGGCGGCACGGTCAGCACGTCGGGCGCCCGCCTGGTCGACGCGCGCTCCGGCCTTGCCGTCAACGACATTGCCGCCGACATTTCGATCGGCAACGGCGTTGCCCGGATCAACCGGCTGACCGGCACGCTGTCGACACGCGGCAGCCTGTCGGCCTCCGGCACCCTCGGCATCAATCCGGCGCAAGGTTTCCCAGCCGATTTGTCTATCAAGCTGGTCGACGGCCGCTATACCGACGGCGGGGTGGTGACAGCCAATCTCGGCGGCGACCTGACCATCAAGGGGCCGCTCACCTCGGCGCCGGTGATTTCGGGCACCGTCAATCTGGCCAAGACCGTCATCACCGTTCCGGATAAGCTGCCGGGCTCGCTGGCAGCGCTCGGTGTCAAGCACAAGAACGCGCCCGCCTCCGTGCGGGCGCAGGACAAGGCCTTGCGACCGGCGGCGGCCAGCGGGGGTGGCGGCAGTGGGCTTGTCCTCGACGTCACGGTCAATGCGCCGAACCAGATCTTCATCCAGGGCAGGGGCGTCGATGCCGAGTTCGGCGGTTCGCTGAGGTTGACCGGCCCGGCGGCTTCGCCGCAGGCGGTCGGCACCTTCACCTTGCAGCGTGGGCGGCTGTCGATCCTCGGCAAGCGGCTGACCTTTACCGAAGGCACGGTCGGCTTTTCGGGCTCGCTGGTGCCCTACCTCAACTTGACCGCGACATCGACCACGACCAGCGCCACCGTCACCATCGTCGTCTCGGGCGAAGCCACCAATCCGAAATTCGACTTCTCCTCGGTGCCGGCGCTGCCCGAGGACGAGGTGCTGGCGCAGCTGATTTTCGGCCGCTCTATGTCGAACCTGTCGCCGCTTCAGATCGCGCAGCTGGCCGAGGCCGCCGGCCAACTGGCCGGCGTCGGCGGCTCGACCTCGCTGCTCGAAAACCTGCGCAGTGCAATCGGCGTCGATGACCTGGATGTGACCACCGATGACCAGGGCGGCACCGCCGTGTCGGCGGGCAAGTACCTCAATGACCGCACCTATGTGACGATCCAGAAAGGCGACAGGCCAGGATCGGGCAAGGCGACGATCGACCTCAATGTGGGACGCGGCGTCAAGCTGCGCGGCGAGGCCAACGATGGCGGCGAGGCCAAGGGCGGCATCTTCTACGAAAAGGAATATTGAGTTCCTGGCCCTTACCGCCGCCGGAACTGGCGCTGTCTCAACCCGCCCAAATGTATCAGTTACTCGCCTAAGCAGATTCCGGCGGAATCTGGGCGCGCTAGCACTTTTGCGCCAAGTCTGTCGTTATCACGCGAACCGCTCCCTTTTCAAAGTTGCACATTCCCTAACAGGTTCCGTAGCCATGCCGTCTTTGACATCACGGCAGGGATGCGGAATGTTAAAAGGCGGAAAGCCAACAATGGGAGTTAAGGTATGACAAATTACAAGAGTAATGGCGATCGCGTTCCCGATCACATCCTGGCCATGGCCGAAGAAGCCAAGGCAGGCAAAGTCGATCGCCGCGAGTTCCTCGCCATGGCCAGCGTGTTCGGCGCGTCGACTGCGATGGCCTACGGCATGCTCGGCGTAGCCGTGCCGACCCAAGCCAGGGCCGAAGAGGTGCAGGGCAAGAAGGGCGGCATCCTTAAAGTCGCGCAATGGGTCAAGGATCCCAAGGATCCGCGCAAGGCCGACTGGTCGGAAATCGCCAATGCCGAGCGTCAGGCGCTTGAGCCGCTGGTCAAGTACACCAGCGAATACACGTTCCGCCCGTACCTTCTGGAGAGCTGGGAGGTCAACGACGACGCCACCGAGTACACGCTGCATGTGCGCAAGGGTGTGACCTGGTCGAATGGCGATGCCTTCACCGCCGATGACGTCATCTTCAATCTCAAGCGCTGGGCCGACAAGAAGGCCGAGGGCAATTCCATGCCTGGCCGTCTCGGCACGCTGGTCAAGGACGACAAACTCGACGAAAGCGCCGTGACCAAGGTTGACGACCACACCGTCAAGCTGAAGCTCGGCAAGGCCGACATCGCGCTCATTCCGAACATGTGCGATTATCCCGGTCTCATCGTCCACAAGAGCTTCGACGAGAAGGGCGGCGACTTCAAAGCCTGCCCGATCGGTACCGGTCCGTTCGAGCTCGTCTCCTACGATGTCGGCCAGAAGGTGGTCTACAAGCGCCGCGAGGACAACAAGTGGTGGGACGGCGAGGTGTTCCTCGACGGCATCGAATTCGTCGACTACGGCACCGATCCGGCAGCCATGGTCAGTGCCTTCGAGGCGGGCGAAGTCCATACCAATTTCGAGACCTCGGCCGACTATGTGTCGATCCTCGACGGACTGGACCTGGTCAAGTCCGAAATCGTCACCGCCTCGACCATCGTGTGCCGCACCAACATCAACAACAAGCCTTACGGCGATCAGAAGGTGCGCAACGCGCTGCAGTTGGCGGTCGACAACAATGTCGTTCTGCAGCTTGGCTACGGAAATGCCGGCACGGTGGCTGAAAACCACCATGTCTGCCAAATCCACCCGGAATATTACGAGCTGCCCAAAGTCGCTCGCGATCCGCCCAAGGCCAAGGCGCTGATGGCGGAAGCCGGCCAGGCCGACTTCGAGCATGAGCTGATCACGGTCGACGAAGACTGGCACAAGAATACCGGCGACGCCATCGCCGCGCAGATGCGCGACGCCGGCCTCAAGGTAAAGCGCACGGTGCTGCCGGGCTCGACGTTCTGGAACGACTGGACCAAGTACCCGCTGTCGATGACCAACTGGAACATGCGCCCGCTCGGCGTTCAGGTTCTGGCGATCGGCTATCGCACTGGCGAGGCGTGGAACGAGTCGGCCTATTCCAACCCCGAATGGGATGCCAAGCTCAATGCAGCATTGGCTGTCGCCGATGCGGCCAAGCGCAAGGAAATGATGAAGGACATCGAGCAGATCCTGCAGGATTCCGGCATCATGATCCAGCCATACTGGCGCAAGCTCTACAGCCACTCGGTCAAGGCGGTGCAGAATTACAAGATGCATCCGACCTTCGAGCGCGACTACGGCAAGGTCTGGCTCGACCAGGCGTGATTGGAACGTCAGGGAAGGGGCGCTTCGCTCCTTCCCGTCACGCCTCGCATGGCCCAGAACCGGAAGCCGCCGCAGCAAAAAGTTGCGGACTCTCCTGAAAGACCGTTCAATAAAACTGGGTTGATTGCATCCGAGTGCCGATTTGACGGCCAACTCTGCCGGCAACGGCAAAGCTGGTTTTTCGAACTGGCTCCAACCCCAACCAGACCGGCAGGGGACCGCCATGCTTTCTTTCGTAATCCGGCGTCTCGGCACCATGGCATTGACGATGCTGTGCCTGACGATGATCGTCTTCTTCCTGATCAACCTCGAGCCTAATTTGAAGAAGCTGGCGATCAGCCAGACCGAAATGCACACATCGGCCGAACAGCTCGAAAGCTGGCTGGTCAACCATGGCTACCGGCAGAACTTCTTCGTGCGCTACGGGCAATGGCTGGGCGTCGTCCCGAAGCAACCGGTGACCGATCCGGCGACCGGCAAGCCGACGCAGCGTTTCTCCTTCTGCAACGATCCGCTGGAGCCGAAATTCTCCGGCATCCTGGAAGGTGATTTCGGCTGCTCGACCAAGTTCAAAACCTCCGTTGCGTCAAAGCTCTTCCCCGCACTCGCCGCCACCGGTATCCTGATGCTCTGCGTGCTGTTGGTGATGGTGCCAATTTCGCTGCTGATTGGCATCCTGGCCGGCATGCGCGAGGGCTCGCGAACGGACCGAACGCTGTCCGTCGCATCGATCGCGTCGACGGCGACGCCCGAATATGTGTCCGGCGTCATCTTCACCGTCATCTTCGCCTCCTGGCTCGGCTGGCTGAACGGTTCGGCCGCCTCGGCAAGCCAGGGCATCACCTTCTACAATTTCACCCTGCCGGTGATGACGCTGGCGATCTACGGCATCGGCTACATCGCCCGCATGACACGCGCCTCGATGGTCGAGGTGATGACGCAGCAATATATCCGCACCGCCCGGCTGAAAGGGCTTTCCTTCGGCAGCGTCGTCGTCAAGCACGCGCTGCGCAATGCGCTGATTGCGCCCTTCACCGTCATCATGCTGCAATTTCCCTGGCTGCTTACCGGCGTCGTCATCGTCGAGGTGATGTTCCGCTACCAGGGCTTTGGCTACACGCTGGTCGAGGCCGCCGGCAACAACGACATCGATCTGCTGCTTGGCTGTTCACTGGTCTCGGTGTTCATCGTGCTGATCACGCAGCTCATTTCGGATGTCGGCTACGCGTTCCTCAATCCGCGTATCAGAGTTCAATAGGGGGCTGGGGCAGATGCAGGTCGAATATATCGGTGCCTTCAATGTCGTGCTCGGCGTGATTGGGCGTTTCTGGCCAGTCTGGTTAGGGCTTGCCCTGGTGATGGGGGTGAGCTTCACCTACAAGAAAAGGCTCGGCCTCTACGGCCAGTTGTTCGATAGCGGCGTCGGCATAGTCGGTGTCGGCATCTGCCTGTTCTGGCTGTTCACGGCAATCTTCGCGTCGACCGTCGCGCCCTTCGATCCGCTCGCCCAGGTCCCGATCATGAAGGATGCGCTGCCGGGCGCGCTCGAGCCGGTATCGAAACTCATCTACTATTTCGGCGGCGACAAGCTCGCCCGCGATGTCTTTTCGCGCATGGTTTATGGCAGCCAGATCGTGCTGATCATCGCACCGGCGGCGACGGGTTTCGCGCTGATGGTCGGCATTACGCTCGGTCTGCCCGCCGGCTACTATGGCGGCCGGATCGACACTGTACTGTCCTTCCTGGCCAATCTGGTGCTGGCCTTCCCTGTGATCCTGCTGTTTTACCTGCTGGTGACGCCGGGCATCATGGATACGCCGATCCCATACGCCATGGCCGGGCTGTTCTTCCTGTTCCCGATCATCTTCTTTTCGGTGCTGTTCTGGACCCGCTACAAGAACCGGCCGGACCGGCTCTATATATTGCTCGGGCTGACGCTGATCATCGGCGGCTGGGTCTATGCCGGCCTGGTCTTCGATGCCGATCCGTTCAAGATTATCCACATCGATCCCAACCAGCTCAACATCTTCGTGGCGGTGGTGTTCGCCTCCAGCCCCGGCGTATTCCGCATCGTGCGCGGCCTGGTGATGGACATCAAGACGCGCGACTATGTGGCGGCGGCGCAGACGCGCGGTGAATCGCCCTGGTACATCATGCTGTGGGAGATCCTGCCCAATGCGCGCGGGCCGCTGATCGTCGATGCCTGCCTGCGCATCGGCTACACCACGATCCTGCTCGGCACGCTCGGCTATTTCGGGCTGGGTCTGGCGCCGGAGAGCCCGGACTGGGGCACCGCAATCAAGGACGCCAGCCGCCTGCTGCGCTCCTTCATCCACCCGGCGCTGCCGCCGACGATCGCGCTGATGTCGTTCGTGCTGGGCTTGAACCTGCTTGCCGACTCGCTGCGCGAACAATCGATGAAAGACTGATCTGCGGGTTTCGGCCCGCGAGCATGAAAATAGGATTGGAGCGACCCATGAATGAGGCAGTTCGAAATCCCCCAAAGTCGACCAATGGGCCGATCATCGAGATCGAGAACCTGTCGATCTCCTTCTTCACCCGCAAGGGCGAGATCCCCGCCGTCATGGACTTTTCCTGCACGGTGATGCCGGGCGAAGCCATGGGCATCGTCGGCGAGTCCGGCTGCGGCAAGTCGACCGTGTCGCTCGGCATCATGCGCGACCTCTCCAACATCGGAAAGATTGTCGGCGGCAAGATCAAGTTCCAGGGCAAGGACATGGGCGAGCTGTCCGACGAGGAGTTGCGCTCCATCCGCGGCAACAAGATCGCCATGATCTACCAGGAGCCGATGGCGAGCCTCAATCCGGCGATGAAGGTCGGCCAGCAATTGATGGAAGTGCCGCTGATCCACGACAAGGTGTCGAAGGAAGAGGCTTACAAAAGGGCGCTCGAAATGGTGCGCTCGGTGAGATTGCCCGATCCCGAACGCATGATGCGTTCCTATCCGCACCAGCTGTCCGGCGGCCAGCAGCAGCGCATCGTCATTGCCATGGCGCTGCTGTCGAAGCCGGCGCTGCTTCTGCTCGATGAACCGACGACGGCGCTCGACGTGACGGTGGAGGCCGGCATCGTCGAACTGGTCAAGGGGCTGGGCGAGAAGTTCGGCACGTCGATGATCTTCGTGTCGCACAATCTGGGCCTCATCCTCGAGACCTGCGACCGCATCACGGTGATGTATTCGGGCGAAGCGGTCGAGACCGGCAAGATCAAGGACGTGTTCGACCGGATGCGTCACCCCTATACGCAAGGGCTGTTCCGCTCGATTCCGCTGCCGGGCGCCGACAAGAATTCGCGGCCCCTGATCTCTATCCCCGGCCAGTTGCCGCTGCCGCATGAGCGGCCCAAGGGCTGCAATTTCGGCCCGCGCTGCCACCATTTCGTTGAGGGCCTCTGCAATGCCGCCGAAATCCCGATGATCGAGGTCGCCGGTCACGAAGGGCATTTCTCGCGCTGCGTGCGCTTCAACGAGATCGACTGGGAAGCGCTGCCTCCCGGCGCCAAGAAGGTCAATGAGAAGGTTGTGCCCGGCGCGCCGGTGCTCAAGATCGAGGATTTGAGAAAATACTACAAGGTCGGCGGCAGCGAAGTGTTCGGCTCCAGCGAAGGCCGCGTCGTCAAGGCCAATGAGACGATCTCGTTTATGGCCCGCGAATCCGAGACCGTCGCCATCGTCGGCGAGTCCGGCTGCGGAAAGTCGACGCTGGCCAAGGTCCTGCTCGGGCTGGAGACGGCAAGTGCCGGCACAGTGACGCTGGGCAACAAGGAGATCCAGTCGACCGGCATCGAGAAGCGCAGCGTCGAAACGGTGTCATCGATCCAGATGGTGTTCCAGAACCCGTTCGATACGCTCAATCCCAGCCACTCCGTCGGTTCGCAGATCATCCGCACGCTGGAAAAATTCAAAGTCGGCAACAATGTCGCGGAGCGGCGCAAGCGCATGCTGGAGCTGCTTGACCTGGTGAAGCTGCCGCGGGCCTTCGAGACGCGCAAGCCGCGTCAGCTCTCAGGCGGCCAGAAGCAGCGCATCGGCGTGGCGCGTGCCTTTGCCGGCGATGCCAAGGTGGTGGTGGCCGACGAGCCGGTGTCGGCACTCGACGTCTCGGTGCAGGCGGCGGTGACCGAGCTGCTGATGGACATCCAGCGCAAGAACAAGACGACGATGCTGTTCATCAGTCACGATCTGTCCGTCGTGCGCTACATCGCCGACCGGGTCGTCGTCATGTATCTCGGCTACATCGTCGAGCAGGGTACGACCGACCAGATCTTCGCGCCACCCTATCACCCCTACACAGAGGCGCTGCTGTCGGCTATCCCGATCGCCGACACCAGCGTGGTCAAACGGCACATCGTGCTCGAAGGCGATATCCCGTCGGCGATGAACCCGCCGAGCGGCTGCCCGTTCCAGACGCGCTGCGGCTACAAGAGGCTGGTGCCGGACAATCTGTGCGAGACCAAGGTGCCGCCGGTGAAGCATCTCGGCGATGGCCATATGAGCCTGTGCTGGCTGTCGGACGATGTGCTGGCGACGATGGAGCCGGTGATCAAGTTCGACAGGGAACACGCAGCGCATGAGGGCGTGCCGGAAGACGCACCGGATGGGATCGGCCCCGGTTTCGCCGGCGAACCGCCGAAGCGCCCGCATGGCAAGAAGCCGAGCTGACCAGCCATAGAGGCAATGCCGCTCGTTGGCGCATTGCCGCAGCGTCGCCATAGCTCAAGGAACGACAGCTACGTTCGCTTGAATATTGCTGTCCATTGCTTTATGTGATGCGTGATGTTTGATGCGCCGTAGGGAGCATATTGTGAGAACCACACTTGCAATCGATGACGATGTCCTACTTGTGGCCAAGGCCATGGCGCGACAGCAGGATCGCAGCGTTGGCGATGTCATTTCCGATCTGGCTCGCCGCTCACTGCGCAGGCCACCGACCGGCGGTGAACGCAACGGCATCCCCTTGCTTGCATCGCGGCCCGACGGCCCGATGGTCGATCTCGAAATGGTCAATGCGCTTCGCGACGAATTGCCGTGACCTTCCTGCTCGACGTCAATGTGTTGATTGCGTTGATCGATCCAGCTCACGTTGCGCATGAAGATGCCCATCGGTGGTTCCAATCCACCGGGCATTTATCATGGGCAACATGTCCCATTACCGAGAATGGCGTCATCAGGATTGTAAGCAACCCGAAATACCCCAATTCTCCGGGTTCTCCCGCCGTGGTGGCGCAGATTGTCGGCAAGCTGCATGCCCTTTCAGGACATCAGTTCTGGCCTGACGAGATCAGCCTTGTCGGTTCCAACGACATCGATGCAGCCAGGATCCTCACCCCGGCACAGGTAACGGATAGCTATCTGTTGGGACTCGCCAAGGCGCGTGACGGCCAATTGGCGACGTTTGACCGAAAGCTGTCGACGGCAGCGGTAAAGGGAGGGAGGTCGATCCTCCACCTGATCCCAAGCGAATGAATGGCTGAGTTCCGCTTCGATCGCAAACTGCGTGGCTGCAAGACCGCTTGGCAACGTCAGCTGCCGCATTGCTGCAGCTGTTCGGCATAGTCGCGGGCCATCTTTTCGGTCGCCCTGGCATAGCCCTGCACGCCGGCATCGCCACGGTTACCGCGGCCGTAGGCGGTCCAGCCGAGATAGTAGGCGAGATAGAGATTGTAGGTGTCGTTGCGGGCGACGCCGAACGTGTCTGATGTCTTGGAATGATACCAGCCGACGAAATCGATGGCATCGGCAAATTTGGTCCGCCGCGCCGCCCAGCTGCCGGTCTCGCTCTGATATTGCGACCAGGTGCCGTCGAGCGCCTGCGAGAAACCGGTGGCCGACGAGACATGTTTCCACGGAATGAAGCCGAGCAGTTTGGTACGCGGCGGCCTGGCATTGCTCTTGAAACCGGATTCCTTGCGCACCGTCGCCATCAGCACGGGGACGGGGACGCCGTATTTCTGCGAGGCGCGCTCGGCGGCCGACTGCCAGTTGTCGAACCAGCCGTCGTTCTGGTCGAAGACGGCGCAGACATTGTTGATATGGTTGGGCGGCGTCGCGCAGGCCGGCAAAGCCAGCAGCACGCCAACCGCTACAATTTTACTCAAACTCGAACTACGCATCCGCAGACGAATAGGCCGAAATCATAAAGGGAATCTTGCGGCGTTTCTTAACGGCTTGCCGGCCCGGCTCCGCTGAGTGGGACCTGTATCATTATTCCGACCTTTTGCGTCGCCTCTGTCTTCATACGAATTCAAAAATGCCGCCTTGGCTAAAATCACGCCCGCGAAGGGCGTATTTCTGACAGCGATATCCGGATGCCGGCGCTCTGATGCCAGGCATGAATGAACCAAGACGAAAGCGCGGCGCGGAGCGAACCAGCAACCGGGGGCCCGCCGCCATCCCGCAACTTCCACTGCGGCGGGTGACCAATCCCTATCCGCCGATGGCGATGCTCTCAGTCGATCAGGTCGAAGCGATCCACCAGGCGTCGATGCACATTCTGGAAAATTTCGGCATCGAGGTGATGTCTCAGCGGGCGCTGGCGCTGTTCGAGAAGGCGGGCGCAAAGGTCGACCATGCAACGGCCAATGTCCGCATCGACCGGGGCCTTGTCGCCGAGGCGCTGAAGACCACGCAGTCCAGCTATCGGCTGACGCCGCGCAACCCCGCCAACACCATTCATCTCGGCGGCAACACGATCAATTTCACCCTCGTCGCCGGGCCGCCCAATGTGCACGACATGGAGCGCGGCCGGCGCGCCGGAAACTTGCACGACTATGCCGATCTGACCCGGCTGGCGCAGCATTTCAACTGCATCCACATGCTCGGCAACCAGGTCTGCGCGCCGGTGGAACTGCCGGCCAACACCAGGCACATGGATACCTATTTCACCAATCTGACGCTGACCGACAAATCGTTCCATGTCTCGGCGATCGGACGAGGCCGGGCGCTGGACGGCATCGAGATGATGGCAATCGCGCGCGGGCTGACGCTGGACGAGATGCGCGATGATCCCGGCATTGCCACCATCATCTCGGTCAACTCGCCGCGCCGCTTTGACGAGATGATGGCCGAGGGGCTGATGACCATGGCCGAGTTCGGCCAGTCGGTGGCGGTGACGCCGTTCACGCTGATGGGCGCGATGAGCCCGGTGACGCTCGCCGGCGCCCTGGCGCAGCAGAATGCCGAGGCGCTGTTCGGCGTGGTGCTGACGCAACTGGTGCGCCCCGGCGCGCCGGTGATGTACGGCGCCTTCACCTCCAACGTCGACATGAAGTCGGGCGCGCCGGCCTTCGGCACGCCGGAGAACACCAAGGCCAACATCGCCTCGGGGCAATTGGCGCGGCGCTACAATCTGCCTTACCGCACGACGCCGGGCTCGGCCTCGAACGCGGCGGACGCGCAGGGCGCCTATGAGACGCTGATGGCGCTGTGGGGCGCGGTGCTCGGCCACGGCAACCTCGTCTATCACGCCGCCGGCTGGCAGGAAGGCGGGCTGACGGCATCGTTCGAAAAACTGATCATCGACGTCGAGATGATCCAGCACATGATGGAGTTCCTGCGGCCGATCGTCGTCGACGAGGCGGAGCTTGCTGTCGAGGCGCTGGGCGCGGTGCCGACCGGCGGCCATTTCTTCGGCGAACCGCACACGCTGGAACGCTATGCCACCGCCTTCTACCAGCCGATGCTGTCCAACTGGCAGAATTACGAGGCCTGGCAGGAAGCCGGCGGCCTCGACACCACGGCGCGCGCGACGCGGCTGTGGAAGAAGGCGCTGGAAGACTATGTCGAGCCGGTGATGGACATCGCCGTGCGCGAGGCGCTGGAGGCGTATGTGGCCAGGCGCAAGGAAGCGATCGGGCAGGGCGAGCCATGACTTTTTCAGCGTCGGCGCGCGGCACCCCCCTCTGCCCTGCCGGACATCTCCCCCTCAAGGGGGGAGATTGGCTGTCACGTCTTCCTTCGCCAATCACCAACGCTGAAAAGAAAGCGGCGATGCAGAGGCTGCTGATCTCCCCCCTTGAGGGGGAGATGGCCGGCAGGCCAGAGGGGGGTCGCTTGGCGCTTCCTTTTCCGATTCATCCTACGTTCCCAACTCGTTGATAACAGAGCAAAACTCATGAAATCGCATGCAAAGGTCGTGGTCATTGGCGGTGGCGTCGTCGGGTGCTCCGTGCTGTTCCATCTGGCGCGTCATGGCTGGACCGATGTCGTGCTTTTGGAGCGCGACGAGCTGACCTCCGGCTCGACCTGGCATGCGGCCGGCGGCATGCACACGATCAATGGCGACCCCAACGTCGCCAAGCTGCAGAAATACACGATCTCGCTCTACAAGGAGATCGAGGAGCTGTCGGGACAGGCGACCGGCGTGCATCTGACCGGCGGCGTACTTCTGGCGGCGACCGAGGCGCGGCTCGACTGGCTGCGCGGCGTCGTCGCCAAGGGGCGTTACCTCGGCATCGACCTTGAGGAAATATCGGCCAATGAAGCGGCCGAGCTGATGCCGCTGCTCGACCCGAAACAATTCGTCGGCGCCGTCCGCAACAAGGAGGACGGCCATCTCGATCCCTCCGGCGTGACGCATGCCTATGCCAAGGCCGCGCGGAAACTGGGCGCCGAGGTCGAGCGCTTCACCAAGGTCGAGGACATTGTGCGCCGGCCCGACGGCATGTGGCGCGTCATCACCAACAAGGGCGAAGTGGTGGCCGAGCATGTTGTCAATGCCGGCGGGTTATGGGCGCGCGAGGTCGGCCGCATGGTCGGGCTGGAGCTGCCGGTGCTCGCAATGGAGCACATGTACCTGATCACCGAGGATATGCCCGAGGTGGCGGCGTGGAACGCCAAGACCGGGACGGAAATCATCCATGCCGTCGATTTCGACGGTGAGCTGTACCTGCGCCAGGAGCGCGGCGGCATGCTGATGGGCACGTATGAGAAGGCCAATAAGGTCTGGTCCGAATTCCAGACACCGTGGAATTTCGGCCATGAACTGCTGGAGCCGGATATCGACCGCATCGCGCCGTCGCTCGAAGTCGGCTTCCGGCATTTCCCGGCCTTCGAGAGGACCGGCATCAAGCAGATCATCAACGGCCCCTTCACCTTCGCGCCGGACGGCAATCCGCTGGTCGGGCCGGTGCGCGGCCTTCCGGGCTTCTGGGTCGCCTGCGGGGTCATGGCGGGCTTTTCACAAGGCGGCGGCGTCGGTCTGGCGCTGTCCAACTGGATGATCGAGGGCGATCCCGGCGCCGACATCTGGGCCATGGATGTGGCGCGCTATGGCGACTGGGCGACGATGGCCTACACCAACGCCAAGGTGCGCGAGAATTATTCGCGCCGCTTCTCGATTCGCTTTCCCAATGAGGAGCTGCCCGCCGGGCGGCAGCTGAAGACGACGCCGATCTACGATTTGCTGTCGGCCAAGGGTGCGCAATGGGGTGTGTCCTATGGGCTGGAAGTGCCGCTGTGGTATGCGCCCGAGGGTGTCAGGGACGAATTCTCGTGGCGGCGTTCCAGCGATTTTTCCCATGTCGCCAATGAGGTCGCGACGGTTCGTGAAAGCGTCGGCCTGGCGGAGATTTCGAACTTCGCCAAATACAAGGTGACGGGAGAAGGGGCGGCCGCTTGGCTCGACCGGATCTTTGCCTGCAAGTTGCCCAAGCCAGGCCGCATGACGTTGGCGCCGATGCTGAAGGACGACGGCAAGCTCATCGGCGATTTCACGCTGGCCAATATCGGTGCCCCCAATTCCAACGGGACCGAGTGGTTCATCGCCGGCTCCGGTATCGCCGAGCAGTATCATATGCGCTGGTTCGAGGCGCATTTACCTGCGGATAGCTCAGTGCGCATAGAGGCGCTGGGGCAGAAACTGACCGGTCTGGCGATCGCCGGACCCAAGGCGAGGGAGGTGCTGGCAAAGGCCAGCCGCGCGGATGTCGCCAACACCGCATTCCCGTTCATGGCGGTCGCGAAAATGGACATCGGCACGGCGCCGTGCCTGGTCGGCCGCGTCAGCTACACCGGCGATCTCGGCTACGAGATCTGGGTGGCGCCGGAATATCAGCGCGCTGCCTTCCAGGCGTTGATGGCGGCAGGCGAGGAATTCGGCCTCGGCCTGTTCGGCTCGCGCGCGCTCAATGCGCTGCGGCTGGAGAAAAACTACGGCTCATGGGCGCGCGAATACCGGCCGATCTACGGGCCGCTGGAGGCCGGGCTCGACCGTTTCGTCGCCTATGGCAAGGATGCCGATTTCGTCGGCAAGGCCGGCGCTCTTGCCGAGCGCAAGCAGGGCGGCAAGCTCAGGCTGCGCACATTTATCCTCGATGCCGACGATGCCGATGTCATCGGCGACGAGCCGATCTGGTACGATGGCGCGGTGCGCGGCTGGGTGACGTCGGGCGGCTATGCGCATCACTCGAAGAAATCCGTCGCCATCGGCTATGTGCCGAAGGAGATCGCAGACAAGAGCGACGGCTTCGAAATCGAACTTTTGGGCAAGCGCCACGCGGCGCGCGTTCAGGCAGCGCCGCTCTTTGACGCGAACTTCGAGCGAATGCGCGCCTGAAGCGCTTCGGCTTCGCCGAGGCGCTTCAGATTCCTTTGTGCATGTCGTTATCCCAAAACCGCTGCGCACCTTTGGGCGACATGCATTGCGCGTCAGACGTTGCGGCGGTTGTCGAGCGCGAAGGCGCCGGCGCCGGCAAACACCAGATAGAGGAAGATGAAGCAGAAGGAGATTGCCGCGTCGCCGCTGTTGTTGACCGGGAAGAAGTCGCGCGGGTAGTGCGCCATGAAATAGGCGATGGCCATCTCGCCGGCCAGAAGGAACGCGACCGGGCGGGTCAACAGACCGAGCGCCAGCAGGATGCCACCGGCGAATTCCAGGATGCCTGCCGTCGCCGTCAGGCCGCTAAGAGCGTGAGGCTCGGCGCTGACCGGAAAATTGAACAGTTTCTGCGAGCCATGCTCGAGGAACTGCAGGGCCGTGATGATGCGCAGGACGCCGAGTGCCTGCGGCTGAAATCTGGCGAGACCGTCAAAAAGCTTCATCTAAACTCCATTTTTCCAACCATGTGGCCCGGCCATAAATCATCACCCGGCGCTGGACCATTCACTTCCCATGGCCTGTCATCAACAATCGGTGATTGCAATTATTTCCAGTCTGACTTCGAAATTTGCTCTCGTTATGGTTGCATACATCTCGTTAAGGTTGTATATTTGCGAGTAGACACTCCAAACCAGACGGGTTCCTTCGCCATGAAAAAAGTCGCCATCAGCCTGTTCGCAATCCTCGCAAGCACCAGTTTCGCCGTGGCCGCTGATGCTGGCTGCGATGCCTTCAAATGGCCGGTAACACGCGAGCAGGAACTGTTTCCGGCAGCGCCCGCCGCGCAGTCCGGTGCCTCTCTTGCTTTCGGCGAAGCCGCGGATATGGCGCTGGAGCCGGTCGATGCGGTCAGCTTCATGGTCTCACCGCAACGCGCGCCGGCAGCCGGCACGTTCGGCGCGACGGCAAACGTGGCCGTGCCAACGGAAGGAGAGCTCCAGATCAGCCTGTCGATGAGGCCTGGGTCGACGTCATTCAGGATGGCCAGGCCGTGAAATCAGCCGGTTTCAGCGGCGTGAAGACCTGCCTCGGCGTCCGCAAGAGCCTGCGCTTCAAGCTGACGCCTGGCGCAGCCACGATCCAGCTCAGCGGCGCCAGGAAAGAGAACCTCAAGGTTGCGGTGCTGGCGCCAGAGTGACCGCGCCCCGACGCGCCTCTCATCGGGGCGGCGCGATGAGAGCAGTTCCGTGCAGGCGAGTACCGGAGGGGATCAGCGGCCCGGCGCGATCAGCGCGAAATAAGCGCCTTGCGGATCGGTGAACTGGGCAATCCATTGGCCGGTCGGCACCGGCATCGGACCCATGACGATCTTGCCGCCATTGTCGGTGACGCGTTTGGCGGCTGCGTCGATGGCATCGACATTGAAGTAGAACAGCCACACCGGCACCGGCAGCTGTTGTGGCTTGTTCATGATGCCGCCGCCGGATTCAGGGCCGGCCGAGAAGGTCTGATAGATGCCCATCTCGCCGATGTCCATGCTACCGGCATCGGTCCAGCCGAACTGGCTGGAGTAGAAATCGAAGGCCTTCTGGCGGTCGGACGCATAAAGCTCGTGCCAGCCGACATGGCCCGGCGTCGTTGCCGGAAGGACGGGCTGGTCGGGGCCATTGGGCTGCAGGAACATGAAGGCGGCGCCTTGCGGGTCGGCGACGACGGAGAAGCGGCCGACGCCGGGAATGTCGTCGGGTTCGCGGTGAACAGCCCCGCCGGCGGCTTTCAGTGCCTCGGTCGAGGCATCGGTATCGCTGGTGTGGATATAGCCGAACCAGGCCGGCTTCAGACCCGTCCTGGCTGCTTCCTCGGGCAGGGTCATCAGCCCGCCGACGCCACGCTCGGCGGAGTTCACCACGATATAGCGCGGCATGCCGGGCGCCTTGTCGAAGGGCTCGGCCCGCCAGCCGACCACGGTGGTGTAGAACGCTTGCGCCGCATCGAGGTCGCTGGTCATCAACTCGTACCAGAAGAAGGGCATTGGGGATCTCGGCATTCTCGGTCTCCTCACCTATGCATAGATCGTCGTCCGATCCATCAAAGGACGTTTTCAGCGACGCGAATCCGACAGCGAACCGGAGAAAATTCAACGGCTGCGTTGACACATCGTTCCGCACTTCGCCCCACCGACGCCTTGCACGTGCGGCGGTTTTCGACTTTCCTTGGGCAAACGAGGGGTAGTCGTTTCATGCGCCTTATGTCGCTCACGCCTGAGCTTGTGTCACTGTGTCATCGCGAAGAGGTCGATCCCGGACCCGACTGCAGTTGGACGCAGCTGAACGATGAGGATTTTCGCACGCTTGCCTTACGGCTCTCCGACGAAGCCGATGCGGGGCCGTTATGGGTGTTCGCCTATGGCTCGCTGATCTGGAAGCCGGCTTTCGAGTCCGTCGAACGCCAGCGCGCCACTGCGTTTGGCTGGCATCGCTCCTTCTGCCTCGACATGGTGCGCTGGCGCGGCAGCGTCGCGCAGCCGGGGCTGATGATGGCGCTCGAACGCGGCGGCCGATGCGACGGCGTCATCTACCGCCTGCCCGACGGCGACAAGCCGCAGCAGATCGAAAGATTGTTGCGGCGCGAGATCGACGACCATGAGAGTGTCAGCTCGGTCCGGTGGGTTCCCGTGCGCACGGAGCAGGGCCGGATACGGGCGCTCGGCTTCTGGGTCGGGGTGACGGGCAGGGGAACCTCGCTTGGGCAGCCGCTAGATCGGGTGGCGCGGGTGTTGGCGCGGGCCTGCGGCCATGTCGGCTCGGGTGCGGAATATCTCTACAACACCGTCAGCCACCTCGAGGAATTCGGCATCCGCGACCGCAATCTGTGGCGGCTGCAGCAACTGGTTGCCGACGAGATCAGGTCGATTCATGGCGGCGCTACGAGCACTGGCTTTTCGCCCGTGACATAGGCCATAACATGAGTGGTCCGATCATATTATCAGCTAGGCTTTTCAGTGGCTTGCGGCGAAAATTGACCAATTGATAAAAAAATAAAACGTGCTAGCCTTCCCCAAAACGAAAACATGGGGAACTGACGATGCCAGAAGGCCAGTTCAAGGACGGCATTGCCGGCGGCCGGCTTGCCGCCGACCAGTACGCCGAGAATTTTTCCGACCTGCATCCGCCGCTCGATCACCACGAAGCGCTGGTCGAATCCGACCGCTGCTATTTCTGCTACGATGCGCCGTGCATGAACGCGTGCCCGACCTCGATCGACATTCCGCTGTTCATCCGCCAAATATCGACCGGCAACCCGATCGGTTCGGCCAAGACGATTTTCGACCAGAACATATTGGGTGGCATGTGCGCCCGCGTCTGCCCGACCGAGACGCTTTGCGAAGAGGTCTGCGTGCGCGAGGTGGCGGAAGGCAAGCCGGTGCAGATCGGCCGCCTGCAGCGATATGCCACCGATGTCGCGATGGCCGAGCACAAGCAGTTTTATTCGCGCGCTGAATCGACCGGCAAGTCGGTCGCCGTGGTCGGCGCCGGTCCGGCCGGTCTAGCCGCGGCGCACCGGCTCGCCCGCCATGGCCACGAGGTGACCATACTGGAAGCCCGCCTGAAGGCCGGCGGCCTCAACGAATACGGCATCGCCGCCTACAAGAGCATCGACAATTTCGCCCAGGCCGAGGTCGACTATGTCACTGGGATCGGCGGCATCGATATCCATAACGGCAAGGCGCTCGGTCGCGACTACCAGCTGTCGGACCTGATCCTCAATTATGATGCCGTCTTCCTCGGCATGGGGCTTGGCGGCGTCAATGCGCTGCGCGCCGATGGCGAGGAGGCCGGTGGCGTCGTCAATGCAGTCGAATTCATCGCCGAACTGCGCCAGGCCAGCGATCTCTCGAGCCTGCCGGTCGGCCGGCGCGTCGTCGTCATCGGCGGCGGCATGACGGCGATCGACGCCGCCGTGCAGTCGAAGCTGCTCGGCGCCGAGGAGGTGACGATCTGCTACCGGCGCGGCCAGGAACACATGAACGCTTCCGAGTTCGAGCAGGATCTGGCAGCCGCCAACGGCGTCACCATCCGCCACTGGCTGCAGCCGAAGCGGGTCATTGTCGAAGGTGGCAAAGTGTCGGGCATCGAGCTCGAATACACAGCGATGAACGGCGACACGCTTGTCGGCACCGGCGAGCGGCTGACGCTGGCCGCCGACCAGGTGTTCAAGGCGATCGGCCAGAGCTTTGTGCCGGCGGCACTTAACGGCAGCGGTGCTGCGATCGAACTCGAAGCCGGCCGCATCAAGGTCGACGCAGAAGGGCGCACCTCGCTCGCCAATGTCTGGGCCGGCGGCGACTGCATTTTTGGCGGCGACGATTTGACGGTATCGGCCGTCGCGCAAGGCCGCGATGCGGCGGAGAGCATCAACCGGAGTCTGGCACAGGGATAGAGATCATGGCCTCAGTGGAATCAGGCATCGCGCGTCACTACGACGTCTCGGATCTGGAGCAGCACATTCTTGCCGTGGTCGCCGATACCGGCGTGGAAATTGCCCATCTACGCGCTGGCGATCTCGAAGCGGTCGACGAGTTCCACATTGGCGGTATCGCCGCCACCAGGGAACTCATCGGCCAGATGGGTTTGAAGCCGAGGGCCAGGCTGCTCGACATTGGTTCCGGCGTGGGTGGTCCAGCCCGCTTCGCCGCCAACAATGCCGGCGCCGATGTCACCGGCATTGATCTGACGCAAAGCTATGTCGACATCGCGACCAGCCTGTCGAAGCGGGTGGGAATGGCCGACAAAGTCCGGTTCGTGCAGGGCAGCGCGCTGGACATGCCGTTCAGCAACAAAAGCTTTGATACGGCCATGATCCTGCATGTCGGCATGAATCTTCCCGACAAGAAAAAGCTGATGAGCGAGGCGGCGCGTGTGCTCAAGCCGGGCGGCGTCTTTGCCGTCTACGATGTGATGCGGCTCAAGGCAGGTGCGCTGACCTATCCGCTGCCATGGGCATCCGACGAGAGCATGTCCTTCGTTGCCACGCCCGACGACTATCGTTCGGCTGCCGCCGCCGCGGGGTTCTCTGTAACCGCCGAGCGCCCTCGTGGCGCCTTCGCCATCGAATTTTTCGACACGATACGGGCGCGCATGGCTGCGGCGCAGGCGGAAGGAAAAAAGCCGCCGCCTGGCGTTAATCTTATCATGGGCGAGAACGCCGGCACCAAGATCGCCAATCTCACCCCCGCGCTTAAAGGCGGCATTCTCGCACCCGTGGAAATGCTCCTTCGTCTCGGTTGAAAGGGACCTGTCATGGCAGACATCCGCAACAATTTCGTCGGCATCAAATCGCCCAATCCGTTCTGGCTGGCTTCGGCGCCGCCGACCGACAAGGCCTACAACGTCATCCGCGCCTTCAAGGCGGGCTGGGGTGGCGTGGTCTGGAAAACGCTGGGCGAGGAAGGCCCGCCGGTGGTCAATGTCAACGGCCCGCGTTATGGCGCGATCTGGGGCGCCGACCGCCGCCTGCTCGGCCTCAACAATATCGAGCTGATCACCGACCGCGATTTGCAGGTCAATCTGCGCGAGATCAAGCAGGTCAAGAAGGACTGGCCCGACCGCGCCATCGTCGTCTCGCTGATGGTGCCATGCGTCGAGGAAAGCTGGAAGGCGATCCTGCCGGTGGTCGAGGAGACCGAAGCCGACGGCATCGAGCTCAATTTCGGCTGCCCGCACGGCATGTCGGAACGTGGCATGGGCGCGGCTGTCGGCCAGGTGCCGGAGTATATCGAAATGGTGGTGCGCTGGTGCAAAGCCAACACCCGCATGCCTGTCATCACCAAGCTGACGCCCAACATCACCGATGTGCGTAAGCCGGCGCGCGCCGCCCACGCCGGCGGCACCGACGCGGTGTCGCTGATCAACACCATCAACTCGATCACCGGCGTCGATCTCGACAGTTTCGCGCCGCAGCCGACCATCGACGGCAAGGGCTCGCATGGCGGCTATTGTGGCCCGGCGGTGAAGCCGATCGCCATGAACATGGTGGCCGAGATCGCCCGCGATCCCGAAACGCACGGCCTGCCGATCTCCGGCATTGGCGGCATCACCACCTGGCGGGATGCTGCCGAGTTCATGGCGCTCGGCGCCGGCAATGTGCAGGTGTGCACGGCGGCGATGACCTACGGCTTCAAGATCGTGCAGGAGATGATCGCCGGTCTTGAAAACTGGATGGACGAGAAGGGCCATGCCTCGCTCGACGACATCGTCGGCCGCGCCACGCCCAACGTCACCGACTGGCAGTATCTCAACCTCAATTACATCGCCAAGGCGCATATCGACCAGGACGCCTGCATCAAATGCGGCCGCTGCCACATCGCCTGCGAGGACACCTCGCACCAGGCAATCACCAACATGGTCGACGGCGTCAGGCATTTCGAGGTGATCGAGGCCGAATGCGTCGGCTGCAATCTGTGCGTCAATGTCTGCCCGGTCGAGAACTGCATCACCATGGAGCCGCTGGCCGCCGGCGTGATGGACCAGCGCACCGGCAAGCCGGTGTCGCCGGTCTATGCCAACTGGACGACGCACCCGAACAACCCGATGGCCAAGGTGGCTGCGGAGTAGGGGACGGGTCGAAGAAAAAAGCGGCGCTTTCGAGCGCCGTTTTTCATTTTCCTATTGCAGATAAGTTTTATCTAGGATAAAAGATATCCATGAATAGGAGCGCAACATCGTGAAGCTGGGCGAGGGTGTAGAAGCGGCCATCCATTGCGCGGCCACACTGGCCAGCGTGGAGGGCAACAGCACGATACCGGGTGCTGCTTTGGCAGAGTCCTTCGGCCTGTCGCCGAGCTATCTGCTGAAACATCTGAACCAGCTGACTGCTGCGCGCATCCTGGAATCGGTGCCGGGACCGGCGGGCGGCTACCGGCTGGCGCGTCCGGCCGAGCGCATCACGCTGCTCGATATCGTGCTTGCGGTCGAGGGTCGCGAGCCGGCCTTCCGCTGCGGCGAGATCCGCCAGCGCGGCCCGGTCAAGATCGATGCTTCGGCCTATGTGAAGCCGTGCGGCATCAATGCCGCGATGCTGAAAGCCGAGCGTGCCTATCGTGCCGCTCTCGCGGAAACCCGGTTGTCCGACATCGTGGCTGACTACAAGGCCGAAGGCGATCCGCGATCGTTTGCCGCCAGCTGTGCCTTTGTGGCGCGCCATCAGCGGCCGCAGAAACCCGCTTCGACCAAACAGATTTAATCCCCCGCCAAACAGATGTGAAAGGAAAGACGATGAAACAGAGACTGCAATTCTTCGCCAAGGCGCCTGAGATCATGAAAGCCGTGTCGGCGCTCAACAAGGCGGTCGACGAATGCGGGCTTGAAGTGAGCCTGCTGCATTTGATCAAGCTCCGCGCCTCGCAGATCAATGGCTGCTCCTACTGCGTCGAGATGCATAGCCGCGAGGCGAGGCGCGATGGCGAAACCGAGACACGGCTCTATCTGGTTTCGGCCTGGAAGGAATCGCCGCTGTTTTCCGAGCGCGAACGCGCGGCGCTTGCTTGGACCGAGGCAACGACCCTGATCGCCAACAATGGCGTTTCGGACGAACTCTATGCCCGCACGCTAGAGCACTTCTCGGAAGAGGAACTGGTCAAGCTGTCGGTCGCGATCGGCATGATCAACACCTGGAACCGGCTCTGCATCCCGTTCCACGCCATTCACCCGATGCCGGCGGCCAAAGCAGCCTGACCGTGCGGTTAGTCATGGAGCGCCGTGGAAAGGGCGGCGCTCCACCTGTTTCATGCTTAAGTACGGGGAAGATTTCATGCCTGTCGATTTGCCTTCGACCCTGTTGTTTCTCGGCCGCCTGTTGCTTGGCGGCGCCTTCGTTGTCGCGGGACTGCGCAATGTTCAAAACGAGGCGTTCCTGACCGGGCTGATGGCCGCGCGCGGCGTGCCGCAGGCGAGATTGGCGTTGTGGGCCGGCATCGTCCTGCAGACCGTTGCCGGCGCGCTGGTGATGGCCGGCCTGTGGACCGCGATCGCCAGTGCTGTGCTGGTGCTGTTTCTCATTGTCGCGACGCCGATGTTCCACAATTTCTGGGACCATCAGGGCCCGGACCGGGCCTCGCGCATCAACGGCTTCGTCGGCAACGTCGCCTTGGCCGGAGGCTTTCTCACGCTGATCGCACAGTCGCTGTAAGGTCACGCCGCGAAGCGCAAACCGCCATCGCAAGTCAGCACCTGGCCGGTCATGAAGCCGTTGGAGACGAGAAAGGCGATTGCGCCGGCGACGTCTTCGGCGCGGCCGATCCTGCCCACCGGGGTTTTGCCGGCATATTCGCTGAACACCGCCTGCCGCTGGTCTTCGGCCAGAAAATCCCACCATGGCGTGTCGATGACGCCGGGCGCCACGACGTTGACGCGCAGAGGCTTCAGTTCGACCGCCAGGATCGGCACCACCGTCAGCAGCATGCCGTTGACGGCGGCAATGCCGGCCACGCCGGGCGCCGACAATTGTGCCGACACCGCCGAGATGAAAGTGACCGATCCCGATCTGTTGAGCGTCGGTAAGGCTGCCTGCAAACAGGACAGCTGCGGCCTGACTTTCTCGTCGACGCCGCCGGCGATGTCTGAGAGGTCGAGGGTTTCGAACGGCCCAAGTCCCTTGCCGCCGCTGGCAGCCAGCACGAGGTGATCGAACGGTCCGAGTTCCCCAAAGAACTGGCGGACTTCGCCCGGCTTCGAAGCATTGAAGGCAGCTTTTTCGGCGGCGCCGCCGAGGCTCTTCCAAGCGCTGGTGAGCTTGTCCTGGTTTCGTCCGGTGATGGTCACCTTCATGCCTGGGCCCAGCAGTTTTCGCGCCGTTGCCAGGCCGATGCCGGACGAGCCGCCGACGACGACCGTGTGTTCGATCTTGCCGGTCATGAATGCTGTTCCTTCGATTGTGGGGAAGCCTGGCCGACGAAGTCGAGGCTCAGGGTTCGCAATTGCTGTCTGGCCTTGGCGTCATAGGCTTGTGCTTCGGCGCGGGATTCCTTTTGGCCGTCGAAATAGAGGCCACTGCGGCCCTCCAGGGCGGGCGATGTCGCGAGGTTGAGAATGGCGTCGGCGCCGGTCTCGACCGAACTCCATGGCGTCACGCCGGCTTGGCGGACCATGGTGGTGTTCATGTAGCTCGCTGGATGCAGAGCGTTGACGGTGACGCCGCTGCCTTTCAACTCTCCGGCCAGGTCGATGGTGAACAGGATCTGCGCCAGCTTGCTCTGGCAATAGGCGCGCACGCCGTCATAGGAACGTGTCAGCATGACATCGCCGAAATCGATCGCCTGCTGGCCGGCCGAAGCGACGTTGATGATGCGCGCCGGCGAACTCGCCTTGAGCAGCGGCAGCAGTTCCGAGGTCAGCAGGAAACCGGCGAGATAGTTGACCGCAAAGCGCAGTTCGAAGCCGTCGGCGCTGAGCTGTCGCTTGGCGCCGGCCGTGCCGATGCCGGCATTGTTGATGAGGATGTCGAGCCGGTCGGTTTTTGCGCGTACGGCCTCGGCAAGGCGGCGGACCTCGGCTAGCGAGGCGAGGTCGGCGGCGAGGAACTCGGCTTTGCCGCCGGCGGATTCGATTTCTGCGACGGTTGCCTTGCCGCGAGCCGCGTCACGGCCATGCACCAGCACGCGCGCGCCGCCGGCGCCCAGCCTTTGCGCGACGACACGGCCGACGCCGTCGGTCGAACCGGTGATGAGGATTGTCTTGTCTTTCAGATCCATATTCAGAGCCTCCATCTCTCTGGATGGAAGATGGGGCGCCTGACCCAGCCCAAACAGTTCAAACTTTATCCTGGTATCAATACTGCTATAATAGCTCTCATGGATGCTCCCACGCACTCCGCTGAAGACAGCCGCCGGCGCGAGCTTGGCGCCTTCCTGCGCTCGCGCCGCGAAAGATTGACGCCGTCCGCCACCGGCATCGCGACCGGCCTGCGGAGACGCACGCCAGGCTTGCGTCGCGAGGAAGTGGCGATGATCGCCGGCGTCGGCACCACCTGGTACACATGGCTAGAGCAGGGGCGCGAGGTCAGACCCTCGGTGGAGGTGCTAGCGGCGCTCAGCGAAGCGCTGCGCCTCGACGCCGTTGAAAGGCGGCATCTGTTCATCCTGGCAGGCCGCCAGCAGCCGGAGAACCGCGAGGCTGCGCCGGAAAAGGTCGATGGCCCGCTGATGCATATGCTGGAGAGCCTGGTGCTGCAGCCGGCCTATGTCGTCGGGCGGCGCTGGGACGTGCTGGCCTGGAATCCGGCGGCGGTAGCGGTGTTCGGTGATTATGGCCTGCTAGAGGGCGACGCCCGCAACATCGTCCACATGGTGTTCACCAATCCGCATCACCGGCGCCTGCTGGTTGACTGGGAGCAATTGGCGCGCACCGTGCTGGCCTCGTTCCGGGCGGAAAGCGCCCGCTATGTGGGCGATGCGGATTTCGAGCGGCTGATCGTGCTTATGACGCGCTCAAGTCCGGAGTTTCGCGACTGGTGGCCGCAACGCGACGTGGCACGCCGATTGTCGGGGGTGAAACATGTCCGACATCCGAGCGCCGGCGCCATGACGTTCGAGCATATGAGCCTGTCGATCGACGACGGCTCGGACATGAAGCTGATCGTCTACACGCCGCTGGCCGAACAGAATTCGATCGAGAAGCTGCAGAATTTGCTTGAGGCGATGCCGGCGGAGCGCCGCAGCGCCTGACGCCCAAAGGTCAGCCCTTCGGCTTCAGCCCATCAATGAACAACTGCTCCAGAAACCGCGCCGCATCCTCGAAGCGGCCGTCGCCGCCGCGATCGGGCCCAAGCACCGCGCGGACCTGGACATCGAAATCGGCATAGTGCTGCGTCGTCGCCCAGATCGAAAAGATCAGGTGCCAGGGATCGGTGCGGGCGATTTTTCCTGCGCGCATCCAGCCCTTGATGACGTTGGCCTTCTCGTCGACCAGCGTTTTCAGCTCACCCGCCAGCAGCGGCATGATGCGCGGCGCGCCTTGCAGGATCTCGTTGGCGAACAGCCGGCTCTCCCTGGGAAAATCACGCGCCATTTCGAGCTTGCGCCGGATGTAGCTCCTGAGCTCGGTCAGGGGGTCGCCGATGTCGTCGAGTTCACGTAGCGGCGCCAGCCACGTCGCCAGCAGCCGCTCCATCAGCGTTTCGTGGATGTCTTCCTTGCGGCGGAAATAATAGAGCAGGTTCGGCTTCGACATCCCCGCGGCCTCGGCGATCTGGTCGATGGTCGAGCCGCGAAAGCCGTTGGTGGAGAAGACTTCGAGCGCTGCTTCCAGGATCAGTTCGCGCTTTTCCTGCTGGATGCGGGTGCGGCGAGGGGCTGAGCCTTCCATGGCGCCGCTCACCCCTGCAAGCCTTGGCCGAGCGGGTCATCTGGACCAATTCTCTGGACCAGTTTTTCTCTTACCCGTGGAGCGCACTTCGCAGGCCGCATTTCCGCTAGTAATCCCTTGACCGCCGACAGGGCGGTGCTAACGTTTGTCCAATCGGTCAAAAATTTGCGTAGCATGAAAAGGCAGCAAAGACCAAGCTTTGGAAAGACCAAGCGTTAGCCGCACCGAAACAGGTTACAAGGGGAAGTCTTGGTCATGTCCAACCGGCTGAAAGTCACGCCGAACGATCTCAGCGCATTCTGGATGCCGTTCACGGCAAACCGGCAGTTCAAACAGGCGCCGCGCATGTTCGTGTCCGCCAAGGACATGCATTACACCACCAGCGACGGCCGCAAGGTGCTCGACGGCACCGCGGGCCTCTGGTGCGTCAATGCCGGCCATTGCCGTCCCAAGATCACCGAGGCGATCCAGCATCAGGCCGCCGAACTCGACTATGCGCCGGCCTTCCAGATGGGTCACCCGATCGTGTTCGAACTGGCCAACCGCCTGGTCGACCTCGCGCCCAAGGGCATGGACCATGTCTTCTTCACCAATTCCGGTTCGGAATCGGTGGAAACCGCGCTGAAGATGGCGATCGCCTATCACCGTGTGAAGGGTGAGGGCGCGCGCACCCGCCTGATCGGCCGCGAACGCGGCTATCACGGCGTCAATTTCGGCGGCATCTCGGTCGGCGGCATCGTCACCAACCGCAAGATGTTTGGCACGCTGCTCGGCGGCGTCGACCACATGCCGCACACGCATCTGCCGGAAAAGAACGCCTTCTCCAAGGGCGTGCCGGAATATGGCGCGGAACTCGCCAACGAGCTGGAGCGCATCGTTGCCCTGCATGACGCCTCGACCATCGCCGCCGTCATCGTCGAACCGGTCGCCGGCTCCACCGGCGTCATCCTGCCGCCGAAGGGCTATCTGCAGAAACTGCGCGAGATCTGCACCAAGCACGGCATTTTGCTGATCTTTGACGAGGTCATCACCGGTTTCGGCCGTCTCGGCGCGCCGTTCGCAGCGGATTATTTCGGCGTCACGCCCGACATCATGACCACCGCCAAGGGCGTCTCCAACGGCGTCATCCCGATGGGCGCGGTGTTCGTGAAGAAGGAAATCCACGACGCCTTCATGACCGGCCCCGAGCACATGATCGAGTTCTTCCACGGCTACACCTATTCGGGCAATCCGATCGCCTGTGCCGCCGCACTCGGCACGCTCGACACCTACAAGGAAGAGGGCCTGCTCACCCGTGGCGAGGAACTGGCGCCCTACTGGGAAGATGCGCTGCATTCGCTGAAGGGCGAGCCGCATGTCATCGACATCAGGAACATCGGCCTGATCGGCGCGATCGAACTGGCGCCGATCGCAGGCAGCCCGACCAAGCGGGCCTTCTCGGCCTTCGTCAAGGCGTTCGAGCGCGGCGCCCTGATCCGCACCACCGGCGACATCATCGCGCTGTCGCCGCCACTGATCATCACCAAGGGCCAGATCAACGAATTGATCGACCATGTCAGAGAAGTGCTGAGGGCGATCGATTGACAAACCGGGCGCGGATATCCCTCCCCCTCGAGGGGAGGGTGGCCGCGAAGCGGTCGGGTGGGGTCGGTGCGACCGGACGCCGACCCGCTCTTTTGTTCCGAGGCCGCTCCTGATGCCCCGTACCCGCGTGAGCTTCGAAATGCGCCAAAAGGCGCGAGCGCTTCGAGTTCACGCGACCAAAGGAGAATCGCTGCTGTGGTATGAACTGCGGGACCTGAAATCAGCCGGCATCAAGTTTCGCCGTCAGTGCCCGATTGGGCCGTACATCGTGGATTTTGCCTGCTTGGCGGTGAAGCTGATCGTTGAGGTCGATGGCGACATGCACGAACACGACAGGGGTAGGCGGCACGATGCCGTTCGCGATGCTTATCTGCGATCGCTCGGATTTGAAGTCTTCCGTGTTGACGAGCCCGATGTCATAAACAGCGCTTGGCACGTCGCGCAGGTGGTCAAAGAGAAGGTCGCGCGCGTCGCGGGCGACCCCACCCGACCGCTTCGCGGCCACCCTCCCCTCGAGGGGGAGGGGGACGCCGCCGCCCCGCAACCGATGAGGTTTTAGAGCATGGCCGCCCCAGGCGAGAATCTGCGAATCAATTCAGACCGTTTGTGGGATTCCATCATGGAGATGGCGAAGATCGGCCCCGGTATTGCCGGCGGCAACAATCGCCAGACCGTGACCGACGAGGACGGCGAGGGACGGCATCTGTTCAAGCGCTGGTGCGAGGCGGCCGGGCTCGAAATGGGGCTCGACGAAATGGGCACCATGTTTGCCCGCCGGGAAGGCGCTGATCCCAGCCTGCCGCCGGTTTATGTCGGCAGCCATCTCGACACGCAGCCGACCGGCGGCAAATATGACGGCGTGCTCGGCGTGCTCGGCGGGCTGGAGATTATTCGCTCGCTTAACGATCTCGGCATCCAGACCAGGCATCCGATCGTCGTTACCAACTGGACCAATGAGGAAGGCTCGCGCTTTGCCCCGGCTATGATGGCGTCCGGCGTGTTCGCCGGTGTGCTCGATCAGGCGGACGTGTATCAGCACACTGATAAACAGGGCAGGAAATTTGGCGAGGAGCTGGAGCGCATCGGCTGGAAAGGCACCGAGAAAGTCGGTGATCGCAAGATCCACGCCTTCTTCGAACTGCATATTGAGCAGGGGCCGATCCTCGAGGACGAAGGCATCGACATTGGCGTCGTCACCCACGGCCAGGGCCTGAAATGGCTGCAGGTAACGCTGACCGGCAAGGAGGCGCATACCGGCTCGACCCCGATGCCCAAGCGCCGTAATGCCGGGCTCGGCATGGCTCGGGTCATCGAACTGGTGCACGAGATCGCCATGGACTACCAGCCCGACGCCGTCGGCGCGGTCGGCCACATGGAGGTGTTTCCGAACTCGCGCAACATCATCGCCGGGCGCACCGTCTTCACCATCGACATCCGCTCGCCCGAGAAGGAAGTGCTGGACGCGATGGATGGACGCATACGCGAAGGCATCGACACAATCTGTGAGGCGCTCGACATCCAGTACAAGGTCGAGCAGGTCGGCGCTTTCGATCCGGTCACCTTCGATGCCGGCTGCGTCAAGGCGATCCGCGACGCCGCCGATCGGCTCGGCTATTCCCACCGCAACATCGTCTCCGGCGCCGGCCACGACGCCTGCTGGATCAACCGCGTTGCGCCGACCGCCATGGTGATGTGCCCCTGCGTTGACGGGTTGTCACACAACGAGGCTGAGGAAATCACCAAGGAATGGGCCGGCGCCGGCGCCGACGTGCTGTTCCATGCGGTGGTAGAGACAGCGGGGATCGTGGCGTGAACTAAGATCTGTATTCAAAACGACGCTCACAAGAAGCGCGAAGAGAACAAGGGAACACGACAGTGACCAAAGTCATCCGAAACGGCACCATCGTCACCGCCGACCGCACCTGGAAGGCCGATGTGCTGATGCAGCACGGCAAGATCGTCGCCATTGGCTCGAACCTGCATGGCGACCATGAGTTCGACGCCAGCGGCTGTTACGTCATGCCGGGCGGTATCGATCCGCACACCCATCTCGAAATGCCGTTCATGGGCACCTATTCGGCCGACGATTTCGAGTCCGGGACGCGTGCGGCCCTTTCCGGTGGCACCACGATGGTGGTCGATTTCTGCCTGCCGGCGCCGCAGCAATCGCTGCTGGAAGCGTTGCAGATGTGGGACAACAAGACCTCGAAGGCTGCCTGCGACTACTCCTTCCACATGGCGATCACCTGGTGGGGCAAGCAGGTGTTCGACGAGATGGCCACCGTCGTCGACAGAGGCATTACCTCGTTCAAGCATTTCATGGCCTACAAGGGCGCGCTGATGGTGGACGACGACGAGATGTACGCGTCGTTCCAGCGCTGCGCCGATCTCGGCGCGCTGCCGCTCGTTCATGCCGAGAATGGCGACGTGGTTGCGGCGCTGTCGCAAAAGCTGCTCGCTGCCGGCAATAATGGTCCCGAGGGACACGCCTATTCGCGGCCGCCGGAAGTGGAAGGCGAGGCGACCAACCGCGCCATCATGATCGCCGACATGGCCGGCGTGCCGCTCTATGTCGTGCATGTGTCCTGCGAGCAGAGCCACGAAGCCATCCGCCGCGCCCGCCAGAAGGGCATGCGGGTTTTCGGCGAGCCGCTGATCCAGCATCTGACGCTGGATGAAAGCGAGTATTTCGATAAGGATTGGGACCATGCGGCGCGCCGCGTCATGAGCCCGCCCTTCCGCAACAAGCTGCACCAGGATTCGCTGTGGGCCGGCCTGCAGGCGGGATCGCTGCAGGTGGTGGCGACCGACCACTGCGCCTTCACCACCAAGCAGAAGCGCAACGGCCTCGGCGATTTCACCAAGATCCCGAACGGCACCGGCGGGCTCGAAGACCGCTTGCCCGTGCTGTGGACGACGGGCGTCAACACCGGGCGGCTGACGATGAACGAGTTCGTCGCGGTGACTTCGACCAACATCGCCAAGATCCTCAACATGTATCCTAGGAAGGGCGCCATCGTCGAAGGCGCGGACGCCGACATCGTGGTGTGGGACCCCAGCGCCAAGAAGACCATCACCTCGAAGAAGCAGCAATCGGTGATCGACTACAACGTCTTCGAAGGTTTTGAGGTGACCGGCCTGCCGCGCTTCGTCTTTTCGCGCGGCGAATTGTCGGTCGAGGAAGCGGAGGTCAAGGCCAAGCCCGGCCATGGCGAATTCGTCGCCCGCGAGCCGAACGCGGCGGTCAACCGGGCTCTATCGACCTGGAAGGACATCACCGCGCCGCGCAAGGTCGAACGCACCGGCATTCCGGCGACAGGCGTTTGACGTTGCGGAGCCCGGGGGCGCTCATTTCACTGGTCGTGGCGATGGTGGTCGCTGGTCCGGCAACAGGGGCCGAGAGGCTGGTGGGCTTCTGGGGCAACGATGCCGGTTGTGTCTTTGCAAAGGCCGGCTTTCAGGGCCGCGACGATTATATCGTGCTGACCGCCGAGGGCATCGAGACCTATGGCAGCGGCTGCCGGTTCGCGCAGCAATTGACGTGGGCGCCGGGCACGCAATCACTTGATGCGACCTGTTCCGCCGAAGGCGAGGCGGGGACGACGGCTGAAACCGTTGTGGTCACCAACAAGGGCGAGGGTGGGTTCTTCGTGACCATTCCCGGTCTTGAAGAAATGGGGCCGTTGCAACCGTGTTCGTGACGTTGGAGCTGGGGGAATGAGCGCGCGCGGTTTGGGGCCGTCTGTTGCGATGGTAGTCGTTCTGGCTGCGGGTCAGGCCCTTGCGGCAGGCATCGACCTGACGAAACCCTATGGGGACAAATATGGCTGCATCAACCGCAACGGCCAGGAAGTCGCCGCCGATCGGATGCTGCTTTTGACCGACGAGGCATTGGTCACCGCCGCCAGCGCCTGCACCTTCACGGAGAAGCAAGCGCAGGCTGATGGTTCGCTGGTGGTGACGGCGACATGCGAGGCCGAAGGTGAAGACGGACAGGAGCCGACCAAATTCACCATCAAGCGCAGCGCCAAGAACGCCAAGAAGCTGACGGTCGCCGACGAGGACGGCAATGTCATGGGCGAAGTGGCGCGGTGCAAATGACGGCAGTCCCGTCAGCGTCAGGCCACCAGCGCATCCAGCTCCGGCAACAGGACGACGCTTTCCTGTTCATTGGGATCGGTGCGGGCGATGACGGCCGAGGACGGGGCGTTGCTCATATTGGCCGGCAGATGCGGTACGCCGGCCGGGATGTAGAAGAGGTCGCCGGCCTTGACGACGATGTGGTTCTCGAGCCTGTCGCCATACCATGTGTGGACCTCGCCCGAGAGCACATAGATCGCCGTCTCATGGCTTTCATGCAGATGCGCCTTGGCGCGGGCGCCGGGCGGCAGGGTGAGCAGATGCATGCACATGCCGGACGAGCCGACCGTCTCGGCTGCAATGCCGGCAAAATAGGTCAATCCCTGCTTGCCTTCATAAGTGCTTTCAGGACGGATAAGGTGACAAGTGGGTTTGGGCGACATCGGCAAGGCTCCGGGCGTCGATTGGGTGGGATTGGACGAGTGGAAAGCAACATCAACGCGAATGCAACGGCATTTCATCCTGGGCGGCTGCGAGAAGCAGGCAGCAAGCGATGACGGGACGATCGCCAGCCGTCGTCTCGGCAAGCAAACTTGGCCTTACCTTTCAGACCAATGACGGTCCGGTAGAGGCGCTCTCCAAAGTCGACCTGACCATTGGCAAGGGCGAGTTCGTCTCCTTCATCGGCCCATCTGGCTGCGGCAAGACCACCTTGCTGCGCGTCATCGCCGATCTGGAAAAACCGACATCGGGCACGATCTCGGTCAACGGCATGACGCCGGAACAGGCGCGCGAGAAACGCGCTTATGGCTACGTCTTCCAGGCGGCAGCCCTTTTCCCGTGGCGCACGATCGAGCGTAACGTGGCGCTGCCGCTGGAGATCATCGGCCTTTCGAGAGCGGAGCAGGCCGAGCGCATCAAGCGCACGATGGAGCTCGTCAACCTCTCCGGCTTCGAGAAGAAATACCCTTGGCAGCTTTCCGGCGGCATGCAGCAGCGCGCTTCGATCGCCCGCGCGCTCGCCTTCGACGCCGACCTGTTGCTGATGGACGAGCCCTTCGGCGCGCTGGACGAGATCGTGCGCGACCATCTCAATGAACAGCTTCTGGAATTGTGGGCGCGCACCAACAAGACGATCTGCTTCGTCACCCATTCCATCCCCGAGGCGGTGTATCTGTCGACGCGCATCGTCGTCATGTCGCCGCGCCCAGGTCGGGTTACCGACATCATCGAATCGACGCTGCCAAAAGAGCGGCCACTGGATATCCGCGAGACGCCGGAATTTTTGGCGATCGCGGCCAGGGTACGCGATGGCTTGAGGGCAGGGCACAGCTATGATGATTGAGGGGGCGAACGACCGGCTGGCTCCTCTCCCCAACGGGGAGAGGGTGGCCGGAGCGAAGCGGAGGTCGGGTGAGGGGGCGGCGCCGACGGATCCGACCAAGAGAAATGTCGGGGCAACCGCTCGCGCCCGAAAGCTGCGGTTTGACGAGACCGAAGCTGAATACCGGCTTTGGGGGGAATTGAGAGGACGTCATCTCAACGGCTACAAATTTGTGCGGCAAGTGCCGCTCGGACCTTTCATCGCGGACTTCGTCTGCCGCGAGCAGGGGCTGATTGTCGAACTTGATGGCAGCCAACACGCGGATTCACTGACCGATCCCGCCAGGACAGCCTGGCTGAACGGACAAGGTTATTCGGTTCTGCGCTTCTGGAATCACGAAGTTTTGGCTGAGCGCCGAGCGGTCCTGGATACGATCTTGGCTTGTCTCGACGGAAAGATTTCTACCCCCTCACCCGACCTCCGCTTCGCTCCGGCCACCCTCTCCCCGTTGGGGAGAGGAGGGCGCCCCGCTGGCGAGGCGCGCTAGATGGACACCTTCCGCGAAAAATTCATCCCCGTGACCTCCATCCTCCTGGGCGTGGTGGTGCTCTGGTATGTCTTCGCCGTCATCCTAAACGCGCCCTTCCAGCGCGACCTCGACCGGCGCGCCGGGGAAACCCACGACACCGTCGAATTCATCGGCAAGACGCTGTCGCAGCCCAAGCCGACGCTGCCGGCGCCGCATCAGGTGGCGGTGAACTTCTTCGAGAACACCTTCCTGCGGCCCATCACATCGAGCCGAAGCCTCGTCTACAATGCCTGGGTGACCCTGTCGTCGACGTTGCTCGGCTTTGCCTTCGGCACGGCGCTCGGCATCGTCATCGCGGTCGGCATCGTGCATGTGGCGACGCTCGACCGCAGCCTGATGCCGTGGATCATCGCCTCCCAGACGATTCCCATTCTGGCGGTGGCGCCGATGATCATCGTCGTGCTGGGGGCGATCGGCATCAGCGGTCTGATCCCAAAGGCGATGATCTCGACCTACCTGTCGTTCTTCCCGGTGACGGTGGGCATGGTGAAGGGCCTGCGCTCGCCCGAACTCATGCATCTCGACCTGATGCACACCTACAATGCCAGTGTCTCGCAGATCTTCTGGAAGCTGCGGGTGCCGGCCTCGGTGCCGTTCCTGTTCACCTCGATGAAGGTGGCGGTGGCGGCGAGCCTGGTCGGCGCCATTGTCGGCGAACTGCCGACCGGTGCTGTCGCCGGCATCGGCGCCAAGCTTTTGGCAGGTGCCTATTACAGCCAGTCCATCGACATCTGGTCCGCCCTTGTGGCGGGCTCGGTGGTGGCGGCCCTTCTGGTCATGGTGGTCGGCATAGCCGGGCGCCTCGTTGACCGCGCCATGGGCGGGAGGCCGGCATGAACTGGCTGAAGCCCTCCTGGCAAGCCGTGCTGGCGGTTGCGCTGTGCCTCGTCGCCGTCGCGCTCGGTGCGATGTCGAAGCCGGAAGGGGCCGCCCTTGCAGACCCGACGGCAAGCTTCGACTACCCCTATTTCGGGATAAAGACCCCGATGATCGGCCTGGCCGTGCTGGCAGGGCTGATCTCGATGATCAGAATTTCGCCGCTGGCCGAGGCTGCGGTGCTGTTCATCGGCGCTCATCTCGTCGCCTGGATGCTGATCTCGGGCATTACAGGTTTCGAAGGCACGGCATTGGCGCCGTATTTCCTGCTGCTCGCCGCTGCCTGGCTGCTGGCCTGGCGCTGTGTGGCGGTGCTGTCGGGGCTTCGCCCGATGGCAAAAGGGGCGCGGATGGCGCTGCGCCTCATCATCCCGGCGATCTTCGGCGCCTGGATCCTGATCATATGGGAAGCGGTGACTCGTGGCGCCGGCATTCCCTTCATCCTTTTGCCGCCGCCGAGCGCCATCGGTGTGCGCATCGCCAGTTCCCTGCCGGTGCTCGGCGCCGATATCAGGCAGACCATCTTCAAGGCGGTGATCTTCGGTTATGTCATCGGCAGCGGCGCCGGCTTCCTGGTGGCGATTGCGGCCGACCGCGTGCCGTTCCTGCGCCGCGGTCTGCTGCCGATCGGCAATATGGTCTCGGCGCTGCCGATCATCGGTGTGGCGCCAATCATGGTGATGTGGTTCGGCTTCGACTGGCCGTCCAAGGCCGCGGTCGTCATCATCATGACCTTCTTCCCAATGCTGGTGAACACGGTTGCCGGTCTTGCCGCCTCCGGCCATATGGAGCGCGACCTGATGCGCACCTATGCGTCGGGCTACTGGCCAACACTCTTGAAGCTCCGGCTGCCGGCGGCAGCGCCCTTCATCTTCAACGCGCTGAAGATCAACTCGACGCTGGCGCTGATCGGCGCCATCGTCGCCGAGTTCTTCGGCACGCCTGTGGTCGGCATGGGCTTTCGCATCTCGACCGAGGTCGGGCGGATGAACATCGATATGGTCTGGGCCGAAATCGCAGTTGCAGCACTAGCGGGTTCGGTCTTTTATGGCGTGGTCGCTCTCGTCGAGAGAGCCGTCACGTTTTGGCATCCCTCTGTCCGTGGTGGATAGGGCGGTGGGTTCGGGTGTTAACTTCAGAGGGTAAAACATGAAAAGACTGATCATTCCGATGCTGGCCGGCGCGATGTCGCTGGCCGCGTTCCAGGCAATGGCCGCCGACAAGGTGACCTTGCAGCTGAAATGGGTCACGCAGGCGCAGTTTGCCGGCTACTATGTCGCCAAGGCCAAGGGTTTTTATGAAGCCGAAGGCCTCGACGTCGACATCAAGCCGGGCGGTCCCGATATCGCACCCGAGCAGGTGATCGCTGGCGGTGGCGCCGACGTCATCGTCGACTGGATGGGCGGGGCGCTCGCCGCGCGCGAAAAGGGCGTGCCGCTGGTCAACATCGCCCAGCCGTTCAAGAAGGCCGGTATGGAGCTGGTCTGCCCGAAGGACGGCCCGATCAAGACCGAAGCCGATTTCAAGGGTCACACGCTCGGCGTCTGGTTCTTCGGCAACGAATATCCTTTCTACGCCTGGATGAACAAGCTCGGCCTGAAGACCGAAGGCGGCCCGGACGGCGTCACGGTTTTGAAGCAGAGCTTCGACGTGCAGCCGCTGATCCAGAAGCAGGCGGATTGCATTTCGGTCATGACCTACAACGAGTACTGGCAGCTGATCGATGCCGGCTACAAGCCGGACCAGCTCACCGTGTTCAACTACTCAGCGATGGGCAACGACCTGCTTGAGGACGGGCTCTATGCCTCGGAAGACAAGCTCAAGGATCCGGCTTTCGAAGACAAGATGGTGCGTTTCGTGCGCGCTTCGATGAAGGGCTGGAAATATGCCATCGACAACAATGACGAGGCCGCGGGCATTGTCATGGACGGCGGTGGCCAGGACGAAAACCACCAGAAGCGGATGATGAGCGAAGTCGCCAAGCTGATCGACAATGCCGACGGCAAGCTCGACCCGGCGACCTACGAGCGCACCGCCAAGGCGCTGCTCGACCAGAAGATCATCACCAAGGCGCCGACCGGCGCCTACACCACGGCCATCACCGACAAGGCGATCAAATAAGCCTGGCCAGGCAATTTCGACCTCGAGAGCGGCGCCTTTGACCCAATGTCAGAGGCGCCGTTCCTTTATGGTGTTCATGACGAAGCTGGTCTCAATCGAGGCGACGCATTTCAGCCGCGCGATCTTTTCCTTGATGAAGCGCTCGTACTGTTCGAGGCTGCCGGTCACCACCTTCAGCACATAGTCGCGCGACCCGGTGACGAGGTGGCATTCCAGCACCTCCTCCCACCCGCGGATGGCGTCCTCGAACATGACGATCTCGTCCTCGTTCTGGCGGCTGAGCCGAACGGTGGCGATGGCGACCATGTTCCAGCCGAAGGCTGAGGGATCAACCAGCGTGGTATAGCCCCTGATGATGCCGGCCTCCTCCAGCCGGCGTACCCTCCTCAAACATGGCGACGGCGACAGGCCGATGCGCTCCGCAAGCTCATTGTTGGTGATGCGGGCGTCGGCCTGCAGCTCGCGCAGGATCTTGCGGTCGAAATCGTCGGCTATCTTCTGCTGCACTTTTGCTCTCGCTCGGCAATTTGTTGCCGGGATGCAGCCATGCGAGGCCGAAAATAGCAAGGACTGGTGGACCGGGATCGCATAAATTGCTGCACGAGACTCCTCCAGATGCAGGAAAAGCCATGACCGCGCCGCGCCCGTCGAAAACCCACATCGGCAACCACAAGCTCCATCCGGAAACGTTGATGTTGAGCTATGGCTTCGATCCGCAGCTGTCGGAGGGCGCCGTCAAGCCGCCGGTGTTCCTGACCTCGACCTTCGTGTTCAAATCGGCGGAGGAGGGGCGCGACTTCTTCGACTACACATCCGGCCGCAAGGAGCCGCCGAGCGGCACGGCGTCCGGCCTGGTCTATTCGCGCTTCAATCACCCCAACTCGGAGATCGTCGAGGACCGGCTGGCGGTCTATGAGGGAACGGACGCCTGCATCCTGTTCTCGTCGGGCATGTCGGCGATCGCCACGACGCTGCTCGCCTATGCCCGCCCGGGCGATGTCATCCTGCATTCGCAGCCGCTTTACGGCGGCACCGAGACGCTCTTGACGCGCACGCTGTCCGGCTTCGGCATCGGCGCTGTCGGCTTTGCCGACGGCGTCGACGAGAAGGCGGTGCGCTCGGCTGCGGATGCTGCGGTGGCAAAGGGGCGTGTGTCGGTCATCCTCATCGAGACGCCGTCAAATCCGACCAACAGCCTGGTCGATATCGCGCTGATCAGGAAGATTGCCGACGAGATCGGCGCAAGCCAAGGATCAACGCCGATCATCGTCTGCGACAACACGCTGCTCGGCCCGGTGTTCCAGCGGCCGATCGAACATGGCGCCGATGTCTCCGTCTATTCGCTGACCAAATATGTCGGCGGCCATTCCGACCTGATCGCCGGTGCGGCGATGGGCAGCAAGGCGGTGACCAAGCCGATCAAGGCGCTGCGCGGCGCCATCGGCACGCAGCTCGACCCGCATTCCTGCTGGATGCTCGGCCGCTCGCTGGAGACGCTGTCCATCCGCATGGAGCGCGCCAACGACAATGCGCGGCTCGTGGCCGAATTCCTGCGCGATCACGCCAAGGTCGAGAAGGTGCATTACCTGCCGTTCCTGGGCGAGGATACGGCAGCGGGACGGGCCTACAAGGCGCAATGCAGCGGCGCCGGGTCGACATTTTCTTTCGATATCAAGGGCGGAGAGAAGGCGGCCTTCGCCTTTCTCAACGGGCTGCAAATATTCAAGCTGGCGGTGAGCCTTGGCGGCACGGAGTCACTCGCCAGCCACCCGGCGGCGATGACGCACTCCGGCATTCCCTTCGACGTGCGCCAGCGCATCGGCGTGCTGGAGACGACGGTCAGGCTGTCGATCGGCGTCGAGCATCCGGACGATCTTACCGCCGACCTGACGCAGGCGCTGGCAGCGGTCTGATAGCTCGCTTGTAGCTATCAGGAAAGGGGCGATCGCCTTGGCAGCGTCGGCGGGACAGCACCCCCCTCTGGCCTGCCGGCCATCCCCCGCAAGGAGGGAGATTGGCAGCTTGAGGTTGTGTGCGTCAAGTTCTGCAAAATGGGCGATCATGAAACTGGTCATGCGGCTTGGCGTAGAGCGAGCTTCTTGTGCTCGCGCAGATCATCCATGTTGATATAGCGGTTGGCCTCCATCCAGTTTTCGTTGGTTTCGACGGCCAGCGCCCTGACCAGGCGCAGGCAGCTTTCGGCGTTCGGGAAGATGCGCACGACATAGGTGCGCCGGCGGATTTCCTCGTTGAGCCGTTCAAGCATGTTGGTGGACTTGAGGTGCTTGTGATGCTGACGCGGTAGCCGGAAGAAAGTCAGCGTCTGTTCTATGGCTTCTTCCGCCCAGGTGGTCAGCCGCGGGTAGCGGGCGGACCATTTGGACAGCCACGCGGCGAGATCGGCCTTGGCCTCGGCGAGATCGCGCCGGTCGTAGAGCCAGCGCAGTTCCTGCAGACAATCGTCGCCGTGCTTCCTGGGCAGGTGATCGAGCGCGTTCCTGAGGAAGTGGACGTAGCAGCGCTGCCATGCTGCTTCCGGGATCACCTCGCCGATCGCCGCGACCAGGCCGGCATGGTCGTCGGACACGGCCAGTTCGACGCCCTTGAGACCGCGTCGTTTCAAGCCGACGAGGAAGTCCTTCCAGGCCGAGCGGCTCTCGCGATTGGCCATCTCCACGGCCAGGATCTGCCGACGCCCGTCCCAGTCGATGCCGACCGCGATCAGCACCGCCTGGCTCATCACGATGCCGGCTTCGCGCACTTTCTCGTAGCGGGCATCGAGAATGAGGTAGGGGAATGGCTCCTGAAGCGGTCGTTCGGCAAACGCCTTCAGGCTCTCGTCCAAGCGCTTGTTGATGGCCGAGATCGACGAGGCCGAGAAGGCATGGCCGCACAGTTCTTCCGTGATCGCCTTCACCTTGCGGGTCGACACGCCCTGGACATACATCT
>NZ_JAMYUL010000017.1:0-132413 GCF_040322955.1 Mesorhizobium sp. M0077 | reverse complement strand
GCCGCGGGGGGGGGCGCCCCCCGGGGGGGGGCGCCCCCACCCCCCCCCCTTAACCTCCGCCCTTTTTTCCCCCGCTCCCCACCCCCGGGGGGGGGCCCCCCCCCCCCCCCCCCTTCGTTTGGGAGGTTGTATCAGCCAGCGATGTCGAAACGGTCGGCGTTCATCACCTTGGTCCACGCCTTGACGAAATCGCCAACGAATTTCTGCCCGGCATCCGCCGACCCGTAGACCTCGGCCAGCGCGCGCAGCTGCGCATGCGAGCCGAAGATCAGGTCGGCGCGTGTGGCGGTCCACTTGACCGCCCTGGTCTTGCGGTCGCGTGCTTCGTAGACCTCATGCGAGCCCGGCTCGGAGGCCGGATCCCAGATGGTGCTCATCGAGAGCAGGTTGACGAAGAAGTCGTTCGTCAGCGTGCCCGGCCTGTCGGTCAACACACCGTGCTTCGAGCCGCCGCTGTTGGCGCCGAGCACGCGCAGGCCACCAACCAGCACCGTCATCTCCGGCGCCGTCAGGCTGAGCAGTTGCGCCCGGTCGACCAGCATGGCTTCAACCGTCATCGGCGGTTTGCCCCTGACATAGTTGCGGAAGCCGTCAATTTTGGGCTCGAGCGCCGCAAAGGAATGGACGTCGGTCTGCGCCTGCGAGGCGTCGGTGCGGCCGGGCGCGAAGGGAACCTTCACCGCATTGCCGCCATCCGTTGCGGCTTTCTCGACCGCGGCGACGCCGCCGAGCACGATGAGGTCGGCCAGCGAGACCTTCTTGCCGCCTGCGTTGAACTCGTTCTGGATGGCTTCGAGCTTCGCCAGCACGGTGGCCAGTTCGACAGGCTGGTTGACCTCCCAGTCCTTCTGCGGCGCCAGGCGAATGCGCGCGCCATTGGCGCCGCCGCGCTTGTCGGAGTTGCGGAAGGTCGAGGCCGAGGCCCAGGCGGTCGAGACCAATTGCGAAACGCTGAGGCCCGAAGCCAGGATCTTGGCCTTCAGCAATGCGATATCCTGGTCGCTGACCAGCTCATGGTCGACGGCCGGAACCGGATCCTGCCAGATCAGCTCTTCCTTCGGCACCAGCGGGCCGAGATACCGCACGACCGGCCCCATGTCGCGATGGGTGAGCTTGTACCAGGCACGGGCGAAGGCATCGGCGAACTGCTCCGGATGCTCATGGAAGCGGCGCGAGATCTTCTCATAGGCCGGGTCGGCCCGCAGCGCGAGGTCGGTGGTCAGCATTGCCGGCGCATGACGCTTCGAGGGATTGTGCGCGTCCGGCACCGTAACCGCGCCAGAGCCGCCCTTCGGCGTCCACTGATGGGCCCCGGCCGGGCTCTTGGTCAGCTCCCATTCGAAGTTGAAGAGATTGTCGAAGAAGTTGTTGCTCCACTTGGTCGGCGTCGTCGTCCAGGTAACTTCGAGGCCGGACGTGATCGCATCGCCGGCAATGCCGGTGGCATGCTTGCTCGACCAGCCGAGGCCCTGCGCCTCGATGCCCGCGCCTTCCGGCTCGGCGCCGACCAGTGTTGCATCACCGGCGCCATGGGTCTTGCCGAAGGTGTGGCCGCCGGCGATCAGCGCCACGGTTTCCTCATCGTTCATTGCCATGCGCGCGAAGGTCTCGCGGATGTCGCGGGCCGAGGCCAGCGGATCCGGCTTGCCGTTCGGCCCTTCCGGGTTGACGTAGATCAGGCCCATCTGCACCGCGCCGAGATGGCCGTGCAACTCACGGTCGCCGGAATAGCGCTTGTCGTCGAGCCACTTGGTTTCCGAACCCCAGTCGACATCCTGCTCGGGCTCCCAGACATCGGCGCGGCCACCGGCAAAGCCAAAGGTCTTGAAGCCCATCGATTCCAGCGCGACGTTGCCGGTGAGAATCAACAGGTCGGCCCAGGAGATCTTGCGGCCGTATTTCTGCTTGACCGGCCACAGCAGCCGGCGCGCCTTGTCGAGATTGGCGTTGTCCGGCCAGCTGTTCAGCGGCGCGAAACGCTGCTGGCCCGCACCGGCGCCACCCCGGCCGTCGCCGATGCGATAGGTGCCGGCGCTGTGCCAGGCCATGCGGATGAACAGCGGCCCGTAATGGCCGAAATCGGCCGGCCACCAATCCTGCGAATCCGTCATCACCTTGTGCAAATCCTCGATCACCGCATCGAGGTCGAGCGTCTTGAACTCCGCGGCGTAGTCGAAAGCTTCGCCCATCGGGTCCGAAAGGCTCGACTGCTGGTGGAGAACGCCGATGTCGAGCTGGTTCGGCCACCAGTCGCGGTTGGTCCTGGCGGAGGTTCCATGCGCGACCGGGCATTTGCCGGCGCTGTTGTCGTCGGTCATCGCGTCCATCTTGGCCTCCGAATTGCTGATTTATGTGTTGGTTTTTCCGGGCCGGCCGGGAGCCGCGCCACTCTGGAATGGTTCCAGACTAAGCCGTCTCTTCGATAAAAACAAATTGCCTTTCCTGTTTGTTGCGATAGGTTTTCCTTATGATTGGCCTGACGGTGCGGCAGATGCAGTATTTCGAGGCTTTGGCGCAAACGCTGCATTTCGGCCGCGCCGCAAAACTCGCCGGTGTCAGCCAGCCGGCGCTGTCCGCGCAAATCGCCGAGATGGAGCAAAGGCTGAACTGCCGGCTGTTCGAGCGCGGCGGCAAGACGGTGCGGATGACGGAAGAGGCGCAAGCGCTGCTGCCACGCATCGAGCGCATCCTGCGCGATATCAGCGACGTCGAGACGACGGCCCGGCGCGGCCGCCCGGCCATGGAAGGCCGCTTCCGGCTAGGCATCATCCCGACCGTGGCGCCGTATCTTTTGCCGCATGTGCTCCCGGAACTGAAACGGCATTTTCCGTCCCTGCAGCTCGAACTGCGCGAAGCAGTCACCGCATCACTGGTCGAGGACACGGCAAGCGGACGGCTCGACGCCTTCATTGCCGCGCTGCCGCTCGACCAGCCGGGCCTGGTCACCGAGGAACTGTTCGCCGACCGCTTCTTCCTCGCCGTGCCATCCGGAGATCCAGCCTTCGCCTCGCCACCGGTGCCGCCGGAAAGCCCGGCGCTGGAGCGGTTGATGCTTTTGGAGGAAGGCCACTGCCTGCGCGAACAGGCGCTGGCCCTGTGCGGCAGCGTGCGTCCCGTAGCGATGGCAAGCTACGGCGCCACCAGCCTGACGACGCTGCTGCAGATGGTGGCGCATGGTCTCGGCGTCACGCTCATCCCGGAAATGGCGGCGAAGCCGGCCAGCGCGATGCCGGACCTCAAGATCGTGCCGTTCCAGGAGCCAATGCCGCAACGCACGATCTGCCTCGCCTGGCGCCGCAACAAGGTGCGGCATGATGAGTGCGTCGAGTTGGCGAAGATCATTCGCGGACTGGATGGGGTGGTGATGGGGGTGTGAGTCGTTTGGGTCTTGGATGTCGCCTTGGGAACCCCCGAAAAGCTCAAATCAGGCGCGTTCGAGAATACCCGCCTTGATGGTTGGTCGCCAGATCGCACCAAAGCCTCAAGGGATAAATACCAGAAATACATACGTAAAAAACACAACGGCATGGACGATTCCGGTCAGGAAGGTCGTCCTTTCGTTGCTAAAGCTTACGCTGCATATGAAAAGCGCTAAAACCAAAAGTACGGCGTCAGCTTCCGGGAGCCCCAGGGTCAACCCTCGTCCCGTAAGCAGGCTGGCTGCTGCGACCGCAGGTATCGTCAAACCAATCGTGGCGCAAGCCGAACCCATTGCGACATTCAGGCCGCGCTGCAGCTCATTGTTGAGTGAAGCGCGAACCGCCGAAATGGCTTCCGGCATCAAAACCAGACCCGCGATCATTGCCCCCACAATGCTGTCAGCCTGGGTCACCTGGTAAGCAACGAGCGCATTTTCAACACTTGCGGCGACCTGCTCGGCGAGCATGACAATTCCGATCAGTCCGATTACCAGGAGCAGAGCGCTGGAAGAGATGCTTTTGTGAGGGGCGGTTCGCGCCGAAAGGTCGTGTGCCAGTCCTTCGATGAAATCGTCCCGGTGCCGGACTGTCTGCGCGAACACAAAGCTTGCATAGAGCAGCACGGAAAGAACGCTTACCAGGCCAAGCTGAGCTGCCGAAAATGTGCCGGGATCGGTGGTCCGCGTGTAGGTCGGCAGGATAAGCGTCATGACGGTCAGTGCGGCCAGAACCGCCAGATATGCGCTGGTCCCTTGCCGGACAATTGCCTGCTTGCGATGCCGCCAGCCGCCAAACGTGAGACACATTCCGACAACGCCGGTGGAGGCAATCATCACTGTCGAGAAGACGGATTCACGTGCAAGCGTGGGGTTGTTCTCTCCATGCAGCATCATGGAAACGATGATCGACACTTCGATTGCCGTCACGGCAAAAGTCAGCACCAATGTGCCGTAAGGCTCCCCCACACGGTGGGCCACCGCCTCGGCGTGATCGAGCACCACGAAAATAGTGATGAACATGATCGCACTCGAGAGCGCTCCGACGAGAATCCTGACGCTCGGCGAACCTTCGTCCACCGGTAGCCCGCTGACTCTGACCGCAACGGCCAGTGCCAGCGCGGCCAAAGGCATCGCATAGGAAGTCGCTGATCGTGCGAAACCAGTCATTCAAGCCCCATGCGTTCGGCGAACCTTGCGGAAGCCTGTCGAGCACCCCAGTGTCGTTTCGAAGCTGGGCAGTCCCGTCCCCCGGCGTTCAACCCTCAAGCCGTCTTCTGCACCACCAGCCCCAGTTCCTCCACCATCGCTTCGCGCATCAAAAACTTCTGCGGCTTGCCCGTCACCGTCATCGGCAGTTCGGTGCGGAAGCGGATGTAGCGGGGAATTTTGTAGTGGGCGATCTGGCCGGCGCAGAAGTTCTTGATCTCCTGCTCGGTGGCGATCTGGTTGGGCTTCAGCACGATCCAGGCGCACAGCTCCTCGCCATATTTGGCGTCGGGAATGCCGAACACCTGCACCTCCTTGACCTTGGGATGGCGGTAGAGGAATTCCTCGACCTCTCTGGGATAGACGTTTTCGCCGCCGCGGATGACCATGTCCTTGACCCGGCCGACAATGTTGCAATAGCCCTCGGCGTCGATGGTGGCGAGATCACCGGTGTGCATCCAGCCATCGCTGTCGATCGCCTCGCGGGTTTTTTCCGCGTCGTCCCAATAACCCTTCATCACGGAATAGCCGCGTGTGCAAAGCTCGCCCGGCGCGCCGACCGCGACGGTGGCGCCGTCGGCGTCGATGGCCTTGACCTCGACATGCGGATGGATGCGGCCGACAGTGGAGACGCGTTTTTCCAGCGGATCGTCGACGCTGCTCTGGAAGGAGACGGGACTCGTCTCCGTCATGCCGTAGGCTATGGTCACCTCTTCCATATGCATCAGCGACACCACCTTCTTCATCACCTCGATCGGGCATGGTGAGCCCGCCATGATGCCGGTGCGCAGGCTGGAGAGATCGAAGCTGGCGAAATCCGCATGGTCGAGCATGGCGACGAACATGGTCGGTACGCCGTAGAGGCCGGTGCAGCGTTCCTGCGCCACCGCCTTCAGCGTGGCGCCGGCGTCAAAACCCTCGCGCGGGAAAACCATGGTCGCGCCCTTGGTGACGCAGCCCATCGTGCCCATCGACATGCCGAAGCAGTGATAGAGCGGCACCGGGATGCAGAGCCGGTCGTCGACGGTGAGCTTGATCGTAGCGGTGACGAAATTGCCGTTGTTGACGATGTTGGTGTGGGTCAGCGTCGCGCCCTTGGGCACGCCCGTCGTGCCTGATGTGAACTGGATGTTGATGGCCTCGCCCGGCTTCAGCCCTTCGGAGATGCGGTCGAGGCTGTCATGCTCGTCGCGGCCGGCCATCGACAGCACATCGGCGAAATTGAACATGCCGGGCGAGTTGTCGTCGCCCATGCGAATGACGATCTTCAGCGTCGGCAATTTCTGCGCCTTGAGCTTCCCGGGGTTGGCCTTGGCGAGCTCCGGCGCCAGCGTCTCGATCATGCCGAGATAGTCGGAGGTCTTGAAACTGGCGGCGGTGACCAGCGCCTTGCAGCCGACCTTGTTGAGGGCATATTCCAGCTCGGTCAGCCGGTAGGCCGGGTTGATGTTGACCAGGATCAGGCCGATGCGAGCTGTGGCGAACTGGGTGACCAGCCATTCCCAGCGGTTAGGCGACCAGATGCCGACACGGTCGCCTTTTTCGAGGCCAAGCGCCAGGAAGCCGGCGGCGAGCGTATCGACCGTGTCCGACAGTTCGCTCCAGGTGAAGCGCTTGTCCTGGCCGACGAAGACGGCAGCATCCTGCGTGGCGTATTTGCTGACCGTGCCGGAGAAAAGCTGAGGGATCGTCTTGTCGAGCAGCGACGGGGTGCGCTCGCCGGAGACATGCGCCCTGCCATCGATCGGCGCGATGAACGCCCTGCCGCGCCCGCGCAGATTGGTGGCGTTCTTGAGCTCGTCGAGATTGATCGCCATCGCCGTCTCCTCCCGATGAGTGAGCCTAGCAGCCTGATGGGGTGGTGGAAAGTACAGGTGGTTTCCCTCCCCTCGAGGGGAGGGTGCCTCGCGAAGCGAGGCGGGTGGGGTCCTCAGCGAAGTGCTCGACTTCCTTGGTCACGGTCGACCCGGCTTGGGTCGTCTCGCGTCGAGCACTGCCGGAGCGACCCCACCCGTCCATCCGCCTTTGGCGGCTGTCCACCCTCCCCTCAAGGGGGAGGGAGCGCGCTCATCTTCGCGGCTATTTCCCGCACTAGCGCCTCATCCGCCGGCGCACGATCTTTCCGGGCAGCCACCAGGCAAGCCTGCGACTCCAGCACAACCCCATCGGCCAGCACCTTGAGATGGTTGGCGCGTAGGGTCGAGCCGGTGGTGGTGATGTCGACGATGACATCGGCGAGGCCGGCGGCCGGTGCGCCTTCGGTGGCGCCGAGGCTTTCGACGATGCGGTAGACCTGGATGCCGTGCTTTTGCGAGAAGAACTGCTGCGTGAGCCGCCAGTATTTGGTTGCGATCCTCAGTCGCCTGCCGTGGCGCTGGCGGAAATCGGCGGCGACATCGTCGAGATCGGCCATAGTATCGACGTCGAGCCAGATGCCGGGCACCGCGACCACGACATCGGCATGGCCGAAGCCGAGGCGAGCGACGATTTCGGCGCGCGCCTCCCAGTCGGCGAGGTTTTCGCGCAGCAGATCCTCGCCGGTAATGCCGAGGTCGACCGAACCTTGCCCAATCTCGCCGGCGATTTCGGACGCCGACAGGAACGCCACCTCGATGCCCTCGGCGCCGTCGATGCGGGCGCGGTACTGGCGCTCATCGCCGGGCAGGCTGACGGCAAGCCCGGCCCTGGCCAGTACCTCCAAGGCCTGCTCCTTGAGCCGGCCTTTCGATGGGATCGCCAGCGTGATCATTGCGGCTCTCCCCGCAGCGCTTCGATGCGGTCGAGCCAGACGGAGAAGCCGACGCCGGGGATCGGCGTCTTGGCGCCGAGCAGGGTCAGCAGCCGGTCGTAGCGACCGCCGCCGGCCAGCGGCCGCTCGCCACCAAGTGCTGCGATCTCGAAGACGATGCCGGTGTAGTAATCCAGCGGACGGCCGAAGGCAGCGTCGTAGCGGATCGTCTTTGCAGGCAGGCCATGTGCCTCGATGGCTTTGGCGCGGGCGGCGAATTTTTCCAGCGCCGCGCCCAGCGAAAGCCCGGCAGAGGCCGCAAAACTTTCGAGCGCAGCACTCGAGCCGTCGAGCGGCACGTCGATGGCGAGAAAATCCCTGAGCGCCGCAAACGCTTCGTTCGACAACCGCACGCTGCGCAGTTCGGCCTTTTCGATCAGCCGCCGGGCAATGTCGGCGGGCGCGCGTCCGCCGGATGCCAGCAGGCCGGCCTCTTCCATGCCGCCAGCAATGTGGGCGGAAAGCGCTTCGAGATCGCGATCGAGGACAAGGGCCGCGACTTCGCCGTCAAGCTGACCGTTGCGTGGCGGGTTGGCGAGATCGGACAACGCTGCCTGCAGCATCGGCGCCGAACCGAAGGCACGCGCAAGTCGCATGCGCCAGCCGCGCGGCAGGCCGAGTGCGGCCAGCACCGCTTCGAAAATGGTCTGGTCGCCGAGTGTGATCGCCAGCTCCTGGCCAGGCAGCACCAACTGCAGCAGCGCATGCGCATCGGCCAGCGAACGGGCATCGGCCTCGGCCGTATCGCGGTCGCCGAGATCCTCGATGCCGGCTTGGAAAAACTCGTTGCCGCCCTCGCGGCGCTGGCGGAACACTTCGCCGAGATAGGAATAGCGGCGCGGCGTGCCGGCCTGCGAGGCGATGTGGTCGAGGCAGACGGGGATGGTGAATTCGGGACGAAGGCACAGCGTCTTGCCGGTCTCGCTTTCGGTGAGAAAGATGCGGCGGCGCAGATCCTCGCCGGCCATGTCGAGGAATGGGTCGGCCGGCTGCAGCACCGCGACCTCGACCGCATGGGTGTTGCGGGTGGCGAAGAGGTTTGTGATTTCGGATGCGATGGCGGGATAGCGGGAGGTCATGCGTGGCGCGAGGCACCCCCCTCTGGCCTGCCGGCCATCTCCCCCTCAAGGGGGGAGATTGGCAGCTTGGAGCGCAGCGCCTCTTCTTCAACGCCGGAGATTGGCGAAACCATGCGCGACATCCAATCTCCCCCCTTGAGGGGGAGATGACCGGCAGGCCAGAGGGGGGCGTTCAAGCGCCACCCTTCGCACGGTCAGCGACCTGCGCCGCCAAGATCTTCTTCACCTCGGCGACCAGCTCGCTCTCCGCCACCGTGACCTGTGCCGGCCTTGCGGCGCGCCATTCGGCGTTGTCAGTGATCTCGGCCGACATGCGCGCGCCCTCGATCAGATCCTTGATCTGCAACTCGCCCTTGGCGCGCTCATCGCCGCCCTGGATAACGGCGACCGGGCTGCCGCGGCGGTCGGCATATTTCAGCTGCGCCTTCATGCCGGCGCCGCCGAGATACATTTCGGAGCGGATGCCGGCGGCGCGCAGCTCTGCGACCATCTTCTGGTAGCGGCCAAGGCTATCGGTATCCTTGTCCATGACCAGCACGACGACCGGCGCGATGACATCGGTGGTGTCCAGCTTGCCGAGGTTCTTCAGCGCCGTCATCAGGCGGGAGACGCCGATCGAAAAGCCGGTCGCCGGCACCGGCTCGCCACGGAAGCGCGAGACCAGCCCGTCATAGCGGCCGCCGCCGCCGACCGAGCCGAAGCGCACGATCTGGCCGTCTTCGTTCGGGATCTCGGCCAACAGCTCGGCTTCGAAGACCGGGCCGGTGTAATATTCGAGGCCGCGGACAACGGAGGGATCGATGCGGATGCGGTCATTGTTGTAACCAGATGCATGCGCCAACTTTGCGATGACAGAAAGCTCCTCCAAGCCTTCTACTCCGCGAGCATTGCCCTCTACTGCCTTTGCCATACTCGCAAGGGTTTCATCGTTGGAAAGCCCTAATGCACCACCCAATGCATCCGGATATGCTGCAAGGCTCAACACTCGTTCGATGTGAGCTGCGCCAAGGCCCGCGCCTTTAGTAAAGTCCCCTTCGCCTTCCTTACCGCCATCCCATCGTCCGGCTCCAAGCAAAAGAGCCACGCCGTCTGGGCCAAATTTATCCAGCTTGTCGATCGCCCGGAGGACATGCAGCCGGCGGCCAGCATTCTCATCGCCGCCAAGGCCAATCGCCTCCAGCACGCCATCCAGCACCTTGCGGTTGTTGACGCGGATGACGTAGTCGCCACGCTTGATGCCGAGCGCTTCCATCACGTCGGCCATCATCATCGCCATCTCGGCATCGGCCGCGACGCCCGGCGTGCCGATGGTGTCGGCGTCGAACTGCATGAACTGGCGGAAGCGGCCGGGGCCGGGCTTTTCGTTGCGAAACACCCAGCCGGAGCGGTAGCTGCGGTAAGGTTTCGGCAGCCGCTCAAAGTTCTCGGCGACGAAACGCGCCGTCGGCGCAGTCAAATCGTAGCGCAGCGACAGCCACTGCTCATCATCGTCCTGGAAAGAAAATACGCCCTCATTAGGCCGGTCCTGGTCGGGCAGGAACTTGCCCAGCGCATCGGTGTATTCGATCAGCGGCTGGTCGGCCGGCTCGAAACCGTAGAGCTCATAGACCGAACGGATCGTCGCCATCATCTTCTCGACGGCGCGGATATCGTCGGCACTGCGGTCGGCAAAGCCGCGCGGCAGCCGCGCTTTCGTCTTTTCCGATTTGTCGGCCATGGGATGGGTCTTTTCGCTTAGTAATCGATGACTTGTTTGGAGTGGGCGTGTCCTAACCGAAGCGGCTTGGTGCGGCAAGGGTTTGCGCTCTTTCCTTCTCGTCCGAAACAAAACGCACCGAAAGGAAACAATTCCGCCATCGGCGCGGCATCGTGCCGACACAATCAGAGCCGATAAGCGCGCCGAAACAAAGGGTTGGGGCCATGACTGCGGCACACAAGTTCGACATCAGAGACGACGGCTTGCATGAAGTCCGGCTGCGGCCGGCCGAGAGCCGTGCGCAGGTGACGGCGAGCCCCGGTCCGTTTGAGGTCACTGCCGACGAGCGCAAGGGTTCCACCGTGCGCGAGGCGCTGATGACTGGATTGCTGGTGATTTATCCGGCCTTTGCGGCACTGGCGGCGATTGTCGCCGGGCTTTTTCTGACGGGCGCCAGCGGGACGTGAGTTCCTTACCCTCGCCCTTGTGGGGAGGGTCGACGCGTAGCGTCGGGGTGGGGGTGCGGCGCCAAGATACCCCCACCCGCGCCTTCGGCGCGACCTCCCCACAAGGGGGAGGTAGGGGGACAGCGCCCTAGTTCGGCCTCTTAAAGGCCTTGCGTTCCTTCTCCACCTGCTCCCGGCACACGCAGCCTTCGAGATGGTCGTTGACCAGACCCATCGCCTGCATGAAGGCGTAGACCGTCGTCGGGCCGACAAAGGTCCAGCCGCGCTTTTTCAACTCCTTCGAAATCCTGATCGAGACCCCTGTCGTCGGGTTGGCGCGTAGATGCGCCATGTCCACCACCGCCGGCCGCTCCTCCGGCCCCGGCTCGAACTTCCAGAACCAGGCGGCCAGCGAGCCGAACTCGTCGACCATTTCGCACGCCCGTTTGGCGTTGTTGATGGTCGAGACGATCTTGCCGCGGTGGCGGATGATGCCGGCATTGGCGACCAGGCGCTCGACATCCTCGTCGGTGAAGGCAGCGACCTTGTAGAAGTCGAAACCGGCGAAGGCCTCGCGGAAATTCTCGCGCTTGCGCAGAATGGTCAGCCAGGACAGGCCGGACTGAAAGCCTTCGAGGCAGATCTTTTCGAACAGCCTGCGGTCGTCGGCGACCGGCCGGCCCCATTCATGGTCGTGGTAGTGCAGATAGTCCGGCAGATTGCCGTGCCAGAAGCAGCGCGTGATCCCGTCGGAGCCGGTAAGCAGTCCGGTGTTGTCTTGAGTCATGGCCAATCCATTCGTTAACGCGCTTTCGCGCTGCATTTACCGCGGCTTTACCAGATTCCTGAACCCGGCGGTAACCACACCAAAAGGTTTACTGACAAAGCGGCATTTTACGCATTCCGATTCATGTTTCGGTTGTGGCTTCGCGCCAAGGATCGCGCAACCGGGGGCAAGTTCCGCCTCCGTCCGTTCGACGATCAAGGTGCGTTCCGATGAAGATCTTTTTGCGTTCCGTGCTCGGCGCCGTGGCCATTCTGGCCGCCGGCGTCACCTCGTCTGCCGCCAACGACCGCTATGCCGACAGGCCGCCGGTGATGGTGAGCCCCGACCTTTCCGCACCCTGGGTGCTGCAGCTAGGCCGGGCGCCCGGCATCGTGCGGCAGAGCCGACAGGTGGTCCAGCAGCCGCGACTTCGCTATGCGCAGCCGGCGCGACCCGATCGGGTGCGCACTGCTTCCGTGCAGGCGCCGGCCAAGCGCGTGGTGATGCGGCCGCAGATCAATCCGCTCTACCTGCCGCAGGAAGTCGCCTATGACGGCCCGCAGAAGCCGGGCACGATCGTCATCGATACGACGCAGAACTTCCTGTTCCTGGTCGAGAAGAACGGCAAGGCGCGGCGCTATGGCGTCGGCACCGGCAAGCCTGGCTTCGAATGGTCTGGCACGCACAAGATCACCAACAAGCGCGTCTGGCCGGACTGGCGCCCGCCAGCGGAGATGATCAAGCGCGAGGCCGCCAAGGGCCGCTACCTCCCGACCTATCTGGCCGGCGGCGAGGAAAACCCGCTTGGCGCCCGCGCGCTCTATCTCGGCACGACGGAATACCGCATCCACGGCACCAACCAGCCATGGACCATCGGCGGCTCGGTGTCTTCCGGCTGTATCCGCATGCGCAACGAGGACGTGGTTGACCTTTACGAGAGGGTCAATGTTGGAACGACCGTGGTCGTGATATAGTCGGCTACCGAATCATCTGGTCCAAAAGGTTAGAGCTTCAGGATCGGGAAGAGTTTACGGGGGACGGGCCGTGTGGGGATGCGGCCAGTCAGGAAAGGGCAGCCCGGGAAACCGCGCTGCCCTTTCTCTTTGCGGCTATAGCTGAGCCAGGCTGCGCCAGAACGTCGCGCCAGGGGGATGACGGTTCGCTTTCACGCTGCCTTGCCGCATTTTCCCTGCTATAGGGTCGGCCAAACTCCCCTGCGCCAAACTCGCTGCAAAGGTTCAGCCATGTCTCCGCCAGACGATAGCCGCTATCTCCGGGGCGGCCCGGTCGCCCAGCGCATCATGGCATCCGTGCGCGAGGATGCCGCCATCGCCACCGCCGAAGGTTTTCCACCCAAGCTGGTGTCGATCACCGTCGGCGATACCGCTGCCGTCGATGTCTATGTGCGCAACCAGCGCGCCAAGGCCGCGCTTGCCGGCATCGGTTTCGAGGAGCGGCGGTTCCCCGCCGACATCAGCGCAGGCGAACTCGAGGCGGCGATCCATGGCCTGAACGCCGACCCGCGCGTCACCGGCATCATCATCCAGCGGCCGGTGCCGGCGCATATCCCGATCAAGACGCTGCAAGCGGCGGTGCATCCACTGAAGGACGTCGAGGGCATGCATCCGGCGTCGATCGGCAATATCGTCTACAATCAACTCGACCTCGCGCCTTGCACGGCTGCGGCCTCGGTCGAGCTGCTCAAGGAAACCGGCCTCGACCTCAAGGGGCTCGAAGTCGTCGTCGTCGGCCATTCCGAGATCGTCGGCAAGCCGATTGCCTTCCTGCTGATGAGCGAAGGCGCAACGGTGACGGTGTGCCATCACATGACGCGCTCGGTGGCGGCACATGCGCGCCGCGCCGATGCGCTGTTCGTCGCCGTCGGCAAGCCGCGGCTGATCAAGGCCGACATGGTGAAGCCCGGTGCGGCCGTCATCGACATCGGCATCAATTCCGAGATCGGCCCGGAGGGCACGAGCCGCATCGTCGGCGACGTCGACACCGAGAGCGTGAAGGAAGTCGCGTCCTGGATCACGCCGGTGCCGGGCGGCGTCGGCCCGATCACTGTGGCGATCCTCTTGCGCAACACAATGGTCGCGCTCAGCCGCCAGCGCGCGCGCTACCAGGCGACGTATGGCGTGGTGGACCGGCTGGCAGCGGAATAGCTGCTTACTCGGCGGCGACCAGGTTTCCTTCGGAGACGCCCTCCGGCTTCGGACCACCATAGGCCCAGTCGAGCAGCTTGATCGTGTGCACCACCGGCAGCTTTGCAGCCGAAGCGATCTGGGTGATGCAGCCGATATTGCCTGTGGCAACGATCTCCGCGCCGGTGGCCTCGATGTTTTTCACCTTTCGGTCGCGCAGCTTCTCCGAAATCTCCGGCTGCAGGATGTTGTAGGTGCCGGCCGAGCCGCAGCACAGATGTCCCTCGCGCGGATCGCGCACGACGAAGCCGGCCCTGGCGAGCAATTCCTTCGGCTGGCGGGTGATCTTCTGGCCGTGCTGCATCGAGCAGGCGGAGTGATAGGCGACGACGGTGCCGGGTTTGCGCACCGGCTCGGGCAGGTCGAGGCTTGCGAGATATTCGGTAATGTCCCTGGCCAGCGCCGAGATCCGCGCGGCCTTGTCGGCATAGGCCGGATCGAGGCGCAGCATGAAGCCGTAGTCCTTGATCGTTGTGCCGCAGCCGGACGCGGTGATGACGATGGCATCGAGCCCGCCCTGGTCGATGGCACGCGTCCACGCATCGACATTCTGCCGGGCCGAGGCAAGGGCTGCTGCCTCGCGGCCCATATGATGGACCAGCGCGCCACAGCAGGCTTCGCCCTGCGGCACCACGACCTCGACGCCAAGCCTGGTCAGCAATGCAATCGTCGTCTCGTTGATGGCGGGGTCGAGTACCGATTGGGCGCAGCCGGTGAGGATGGCGACGCGGCCTCTCTTCGTCCCCTGCCCGGCATGAATGCCGGAAGAGGCCATTGGCGAGACCGTCGGGATCGAGGCCGGTGCCAGCTTCAGCATCGCGCCCAGCGGCCTCAGCGCCGGCAGCCTTTCGAACAGGCCGATGAATGGCTTGCCCAGTCTCGCCAATTTCAGCGCGGCGCGAAAGCGCGCGGGATAGGGCAGCACGAAGGCCAGCATGGCGCGGGTCAGCCGGTCGAGCAGCGGCCGCTTGTAAGTCTCCTCGATATGGGCGCGGGCATGGTCGACCAGGTGCATGTAGTTGACGCCCGACGGGCAGGTGGTCATGCAGGCCAGGCAGGACAGGCAGCGGTCGATATGGGTGACGATCTCCTTGTCGGCCGGGCGGCCATTCTCCAGCATGTCCTTGATGAGATAAATGCGCCCGCGCGGCGAATCGAGTTCGTTGCCAAGCGTCACATAGGTCGGGCAGGTGGCGGTGCAGAAGCCGCAATGCACGCATTTGCGCAGGATCTTCTCCGATTCCGCGACATGCGGATCAGCAAGCTGGGCAAGGGAGAAGTTGGTTTGCATTATCTTAGCCTTGGGCCATGCGGCCGGGATTGAGGATGGACTTGGGATCGAACTCGGCCTTGAGCCGCGCCGACAGTGCGGCCTTATGCGGTGCCTGCGGCTCGAACACCGGGACGGCGGCGCGATGCGAAGGGGTGGCGCGCACCAGCGTGGCGTGGCCGCCGCCAAGCTTTCTGATCAGCCCGCGCAGCAGGGCGGCCTCGGGATCGCCCTCCTCCATGCGCAGCCAGACCAGCCCGCCCTGCCAGTCGTAGAAGGCGCTGACACCGATCTGCATGCGCAGCGTCAGCACCATCTGATGGGCCTGAGACGGCGCCATGGAGACGCGCCAGACCGGCTTTTCGCTACGGTCGGCGAATGGCGTGCAGTCCCTTATGTCACGCCAGAGGGTATGTGATGTCTCACCTGCGATCTCCTGCAGCGGGCCGGCATTTTTCAGCAGGGTCTTCAGCGCCTCAATGCGATAGGCGACCGATGGGCCAAACCCTTCGACGCGCAGCAGCGTTGCAGCGTCGGTGCCTAGACTGCCCCCGGCAACGCGCGCGGCGATGCGTTCGGGCAGATGGGCCGCGCTCGACACTTCGGCGCTGGAGCCGAGCGCCAGCGCCATGGCGGCAGAGGCGGCATCGTCGAGTAGGCCGCGCATGGCAAGCGTCACCTCGGTCTCGGCCGCCGGTAGCACCTTGAAGGTGACATCGGTGAACACGGCCAGCGTGCCCCAGCTGTTGGCCATCAGCTTCGACAGATCGTAGCCGGTAACATTCTTGACGACGCGGCCGCCTGATTTGAACGCTTCGCCACGACCGGCAACCGCGTTGATGCCAAGGATATGGTCGCGCGCGGCGCCCGCCTTCAGCCGGCGCGGGCCGGACAGGTTGGCGGCAAGCACGCCGCCGATCGTGCCTCTTCCCTTGATACCGCCGAACAATGGGCCGTAGTCCATCGGCTCGAAAGCAAGTTGCTGGCCGTTTTCGGCGAGCAGGTTTTCGATCTCGGAAAGCGGCGTGCCAGCCTTGGCCGACAGCACCAGCTCGGCCGGCTCGTAGAGGGTGACGCCGGTGAGCTTCGAAAGATCGAGCGTGTGTTCGCTCTGCTGTGGCCGGCCGATGCCGCGCTTGGAGCCGTGGCCGATGGTCTCCAGCGGCGATTCCTCCGCAGCCGCCCATTGGACGGTGGAGAGGACTTCGGTGGACGAGGTGGGAGTGAAGGTGGTCATGGCGACGCGCCGCTTGCGAGTGCAGAGACGTCGAGTTCCTTCGTGCCCCCCTCTGTCCTGCCGGACATCTCCCCCACTTGGGGGGAGATTAGCAGCTTTGGCGACCGCGCCTCTCTAGCAACGTCGAAGATTGGCGAAGGCAGAGATGACTGGTGATCTCCCCCCTTGTGGGGGAGATGTCCGGCAGGACAGAGGGGGGCGCGAAGGATCGCCGACGTGAGACATTCCGCCCCCATCAAAACCTCGGAATGTCCGGAAACGCCACCTGGCCGCGATGCACGTGCATGCGCCCAAGCTCCGCGCAGCGGCGCAGTTGTGGAAACACCTTCCCGGGGTTGAGCAGATGGTTGGGGTCGAAGGCGCATTTGACGCGCATTTGCTGGTCGAGGTCGATCTGGTTGAACATCTCCGGCATCAAATCGCGCTTCTCGACGCCGACGCCGTGCTCGCCGGTCAAGACGCCGCCGACCTTGACGCAGAGCCGCAAGATGTCGGCGCCAAAACTTTCCGCCTTGTCGAGTTCGCCCGGCACGTTGGCGTCGTAGAGGATCAGCGGATGCAGATTGCCGTCGCCGGCGTGGAAGACATTGGCGACGCCAAGGCCGTATTTCTCCGACAGTTCGCGCATGCCGGCGAGCACACGCGGCAATTCCTTGCGCGGGATGGTGCCATCCATGCAGTAATAGTCGGGCGAGATGCGGCCGACCGCCGGGAAGGCCGCCTTGCGGCCGGCCCAGAAACTCAGCCGCTCCTGTTCGGATTGCGAGATGCGGCAGGTGGTGGAGCCGTTCCTATAGGCGATCGCTTCGACGAGACCGATCAGGTGATCGACCTCGACGCCCGGCCCGTCGAGTTCGACGATCAGCAGCGCCTCGACATCAAGGGGGTAGCCGGCATGGACGAAATCTTCCGCGGCATGGATCGCCGGCCGGTCCATCATCTCCATGCCGCCAGGGATAATGCCGGCGCCGATGATGTCGGCGACGCATTGGCCGCCCTGCTCGCTGGTCGGAAAGCCGATCAGCAGAGCGCGCGCCGTCTCCGGCTTCTTCAGGATGCGTACCGTGACCTCGGTGACGACGCCGAGCAGGCCTTCGGACCCCGTCATGACGCCGAGGAGATCATAGCCTTCCGAGTCCAGATGATTGCCGCCCAGGCGCACCACCTCGCCGTTCATCAGCACCATCTCGATGCCCAGAACATTGTTGGCGGTCAGGCCGTATTTCAGGCAGTGCACGCCGCCGGAATTTTCCGCGACATTGCCGCCGATCGAGCACGCGATCTGGGAGGATGGGTCAGGGGCGTAGTAAAAGCCCTCCTGCTCGACGGCAATGGTGATGCCAAGATTGGTAACGCCTGGCTGAGCGACGACGATGCGGTCGGGATAGTCGATGGCCAGAATGCGGTTGAAGCGGCTCATGACCAGCAGCACGGCATCCTCGAGCGGCAGCGCGCCGCCCGACAACGAGGTTCCGGAGCCGCGCGGCACGACACGGATGTTGCGGTCGTTGCAGTATTTCAAGATGCGCGACACCTGCGCCACCGTTTCCGGCAGCACCACGACCAGCGGCAATTGCCGGTAGGCGGTGAGGCCGTCGCTTTCGAAGGCGCGCATCTCATTGGTGGCGTCGACGACGCCCTCGCCCGGCACGATGATGCGCATGTCGGCGACGATCTCTGCGCGCCTTCGCATCGTGGCGTCGTCTGGCTTGGGCATGACAAGGCCGGACATCGGCGGCGTCCTCCGCTTAGCTGGTAAAAATCTTTTACCAGTTACATCCGGATGTTGCAAACACCGCGTCGGGCAAAGAGCGTACTGCCCGCCTTCCGCAGCGGCAATCTGCCGCTATGGATCTTAACCCTCCCCCTTGTGGGGAGGGTCGCGAACGCAGTGAGCGGGGTGGGGGTCCGCGCGACGAAAGCTCTTTACGAGCACCCTCACCCCGATCCGCTATGCGGATCGACCCTCCCCACAAGGGGGAGGGTAAAGTGCGCTCCTACTCCCCCGGATGTTTCGCCGGCTCGGAGTGCATCCGCCTGACTCGCCGCACGCCCCACCAGACCAGCACGATGGAGACCGGCACCGCCGCGGCAGTGACGATTTCGGGTGCAAAGGCATGGCCGAAGATCGATGCGCCCTTGGCGAGATAGGAGATCAGGCCGACGACATAGTAGGACACTGCTGCCACCGACAGGCCCTCGACCGTCTGCTGCAACCGCAGTTGCAGCCGGGCGCGGTTGTTCATCGACGCCAGCAGATCGCGGTTCTGCTTCTCGACCTCGACATCAACCCACGTGCGCAGCAGCGTCGTGGCGCGGGTTAGTTTGCGCGACAGGTTGGCCTGGCGCTCCTCGACCGAACGGCAGGTGCGCATGGCAGGCGCCACCCGCCGCTGCAGGAAGCCGCCCCAAGTGTCGTAGCCGGGCACGGCTTCTTCCTCCAGCGCTTCCAGCCGCTCGACAACGATACCGTCATAGGCGCGGCTGGCGCCGAAGCGATAGAGGCTGGAGGCGGCATCAGCCTCGAGTTCAGCGGCAAGCTCGGTCAGGTCGGCGAGCAGCGTCTGGCTGTCGCGGGTTTCAGCGACCTTCATTTCCAGCGTGGTCTGCGCCAGCCGGTCCTCGATGCGGCGGGCGCGGCCCGACAGCGTCAGCGCCAGCGGCAGGCCGAGCATGGCAAGCGTGCGATACGTCTCGACGTCGATCAGCCGCTGCGACAGCGCGCCGGTCCGCGCCGGCGTCAGGCCGCGATCAAGCACCAGGATGCGGGTCAGGCCGTCGCCGTCCTGGCGGAAATCGGTGACGATGGCCGCATTGCCGCGCTCGACCAGCGAATAGCAGAGGCTCGTCGGGTCGAAGGCCGCAATCAGCTTCTCGCTTGCCGGCGTCCATTTGCGAATCTCCAGCCTTATGCCTGAGATCACCGTTCCCGGCGGCGAGAACCCGTTGCCGAAAGGAGAATCCTCCTGCGCCCTGCTGCTTTCGGCCAGCGGTCCTTCCCACAGATAGGTCGAAAATTCCGTATGCCGCTCCCAGCGCAGCGTACCCTTGCCCCACTTCATGGCGTGGTGGCGGGCATGACGGTCGGGCGCCGCGATGCCGAGGCGCCGCGACAGTTCGGAGAGCACGGCCATGTCGACGCCGGAGCCGCCCTCGGTCATGAAGGCGAGTTGCACAAGCACGCGCGGCTTCTCGATCAGGGGATGCGGCCGGGCATGGACCTCGCCGATCGCGCCAGGCCGTCCCTCATGCGCGGGAAAGCCCATCACGCTGCCCTGGGCGCGCGGCTGGAATTCGAGGTTGGACGTCTCGTCCGACACGGTGGTCCCCCTGTTCTCGACCCTTCGTGTGATGGCGTCCTCTAAAGGCAATCCATGAGGCGCGTAAACACCAAAATCTAGCATCGTAGGTCCTGCCGGCGCGACGCGCAGACCGACCCGATTGGGCAAATTGGATAAATAATTTGACCAGTTGGCGACGCTGGCTTTATCTTGCGCGACGCCGGTTCAATTTCCCAGGCCCCCGTTGAGCGATATTTTCTCCAGGATCGAGCATTCGCGCACCGCCGACGAGGTGGTGCAGCAGATCGAAAGCCTGATCCTTGAAGGCGTGCTGCGCACCGGCGACCGGCTGCCGGGCGAGCGCGAGCTGGCGCGCCAGTTCGACGTGTCGCGGCCGATCCTGCGCGATGCGCTGAAGGCGCTGGAAGGGCGCGGGCTGCTGATCACCAAGGCCGGCGGCGGCACCCATGTCGCCGACGTCATCGGCCAGTTGTTCACCAAGCCGGTGACCGACCTCATCTCGATGCACCGCAAGGCGGTGACCGACTATCTGGAATACCGCCGCGAGATCGAAGGTGTTGCGGCCGAATATGCGGCGCGACGCGCGACAGCGGACGACATTGCGCTGCTCGACCGCATCATGGCGCGTATGGACGAGGCGCACCGCACCGGCGATTTCGACGACGAGGCGGAAATCGACGTCGAGTTCCACCATGCTGTGTGCGAATGCGCGCACAACATCATCCTCTTGCATACGCTGCGCTCCTGCTACCGGCTGCTGTCTGAAGGCGTGTTCCAGAACCGGCTTCTGGTGTTCAGCGTGCCCGGAGCGCGCGAGGCGCTGCTGGCCCAGCACGGCGCGATCTACAAAGCCGTGAAGGCCGGCGATCCCTCAGCTGCCCGCCAGGCGGCGATGGACCATATCTCCTATGTCGAGCGCTCGATGCTCGAGGCCGAACGCAGCGGCGACTGGCAGCGCGTGTCGCGGCTCAGGCTCAAGCAGCGCTCCGACGCCGACGACGGCTTCAAGACGACTGGCTAACGAGGAACCACCATGAGCGACATCCTCACCATTGCCGATCTCAAGGACCTGGCGCGCCGGCGGGTGCCGAAGATGTTCTACGACTATGCCGATTCCGGCGCCTGGACCGAAAGCACCTACCGCGCCAACGAGGAGGACTTCCAGAAGATAAAATTCCGTCAGCGCGTGCTGGTCGACATGAGCAACCGCTCGCTGGAATCGACCATGATCGGCGAGAAAGTGGCGATGCCGGTGGCGCTTGCCCCAACTGGAATGACCGGCATGCAGCATGCCGATGGCGAGATGCTGGCGGCGCAGGCGGCAGAGGAATTCGGCGTGCCGTTCACGCTGTCGACGATGAGCATCTGCTCGATCGAGGATGTCGCGTCGGTGACGAAGAAGCCGTTCTGGTTCCAGCTCTACGTGCTTCGCGACAAGGATTTCGTGCTCGACCTGATCGACAGGGCGAAGGCTGCAAAATGCTCGGCGCTGGTGTTGACGCTCGACCTGCAGATCCTGGGGCAGCGCCACAAGGATGTCCGCAACGGGCTGTCGGCGCCGCCCAAGATGACGCTGGCCAACATTGCCAACATCGCCATGCGACCGCGCTGGCTGATGGGCATTGCCGGCACCAAGCGCCGCACCTTCCGCAACATTGTCGGCCATGCCAAGGGCGTCGGCGACGTCGCTTCGCTGGCATCGTGGACGACGGAGCAGTTCGACCCGCACCTGTCGTGGAAGGACGTCGCCTGGATCAAGGAGCGCTGGGGCGGCAAGCTGATCCTGAAAGGCATTCTCGACAAAGAGGACGCGCTGATGGCGGTCGAGACCGGCGCCGACGCCATCATCGTTTCCAACCATGGCGGGCGCCAGCTCGACGGCGCATCGTCGTCAATCATGGCGCTGGAGGAGATCGCCGATGCCGTCGGCGACAGGATCGAAGTGCATATGGACGGCGGCATCCGCTCGGGCCAGGACGTGCTGAAGGCGCTTTGCCTCGGCGCCAAGGGCACCTATATCGGCCGCCCGTTCCTGTACGGGTTGGGCGCCATGGGCAAGCAAGGCGTGACCCTGGCGCTGGACATCATCCGCAAGGAGATGGACATCACGCTGGCACTGTGCGGCAAACGGCTGGTGACCGAGATGGGCAAGGACCAGTTGCGGCGATAGGGTCTTGTTCACCGATTAGACCCTAGCCTCGCTGGATCACGGAGACGAAGCCGCCTTGACCGAGACCGGCATCCACTACCTCGACGCGCGCGCGCCCGATGGCATGCGCCTCTATGCGATCGGCGACGTGCATGGCCGGCTCGATCTGCTCGCCGCCATGCATCGCCGCATCGAGAGCGAACTCGAATACAAGCCGACCAGCGATTGGCGCGTCATCCACCTCGGCGACTATGTCGACCGCGGACCAGAGTCCAAGGGCGTCATAGACTTCCTGATCGAGGCACAGAAACGCGATCCACGGCATCTGATGCTCGCCGGCAACCACGATATCGGCTTCCTCGATTTTCTCGACGAGCCTGACCCGGAAGGGCTGTTCATCCGCTATGGCGGCGTGCAGACGGCACAATCCTATGGCGTCGACCTAGCGGGACACGCAAGCTGGTTCGGCAAGGCCGAGGCGTTACGGCGGGGACACCAGGCACTGGTCAATGCTGTACCGCAAGCCCATGTCGACTTCCTGCGGTCGCTGCAATTGTCACTGATATCAGGTGATTTCTTCTTCTGCCATGCCGGCATCAGGCCTGACGTGCCGCTGGAGAGCCAGAGCCCACAGGATCTGGTCTGGATCCGCGACGTCTTCCACAACCATCCAGGGCTTTACCCGAAGGTGATCGTGCACGGCCACACGCCGGTGCCGGAGGCCGAAGTTATGCCCAACCGCGTCAATGTCGACACGCTCGCCTGGCAGTCAGGAATGCTCAGCGCGCTCGCCGTAGACGGCGCGGACAAGCGTATCCTGACGGTACAGGGAAAAGCGTTTTAACGGAGGGCGGCGGTGACGCCGTAGCCGTCGACGGCTTGGTGGTTGTTGGCTGCATCGGCGGAATATATGCCGAGACCGCACAAAACGATGGCAGACAGCATGACAAAGGACAGAAGCGCTGCTTTCACGGACGTCATCTCTAGTTGAGCTTCCTGCATCTGGGCACGAGGCGGTTACCAATGCGTTGAAACAACGAATTCGTCTCAAAGTTTCGACGATTTCGCGCTTGTAGGTCGATTCTGTATCGGCGGTGTGTCGCGCGGAGCACACAGAAGGTTCATCGCGGTTGCATTGCCGATGCAGAGCGCGCGCCTTGTAGGATAGCGTTCGGCCACAAACCAAGGACGAAAGAAGTTGTCCCCGGCAGATTCCCCGCCGCGTGCCAATTATGCAACGGATAGAGCGGTTCGCCGCTACGGCGAACCGCTCTATCCTTTTATCTGACGCAATTTCGGACGGAAAACCGCTTCACACTTTTCCTGGAATTGCTGACTGCGCGCGGCCAGTCTCAGATCGTCGCCACCCAGGCGCGGGCAATGGCCAAGCCCGCGGCGTCGGCCTCGGGGCCGTTGCGTGCCATTTCGCTGTCGAGGCGATCCTGCCAGTCGGGATGGCGATCGGCAATCAGCGGCGCGAAGGATGTGCTCCAGTCCCTCACCATCGGCCGGTCGGCCTCGAAATGGAACTGGAAGCCGTAGACAGCGCGGCCGATACGGAACGCCTGGTTCTCGGCAATTTCGCTGCCGGCAAGCCGCACCGCATTTGACGGCAGCGCGAAAGTGTCGTCGTGCCATTCGAAGATGGGGAAATCCTGGGGAAGTGCGCCAAGCACCGGATCGGTTTTGGCGTCCGGCGTCAGCGATACCTTGTGCCAGCCGAATTCCGAGGCGCCGCCGATCTGGTTCTCACCGCCGAAAGTGCGGGCAACCAACTGGCTGCCCAGGCAGATACCGAGAACCGAGCGATCCTTGGCGGCGAAATCGCGGGTCAGTTCGAGCAGCGCCGGGAAATACGGGTAGTCATCGTCGGCCAGCGCATTCTGACCGCCGCCAAGCATCACCATGGCATCGTGTCCGGTCGCGTCGTCCGGCAGCGCATCGCCCTTGTAGGGCCGGCGCAGGTCGAGATCGGCGCCGGCTTCGGCGAGCGCGGCACCAACCTGGCCAAGGCCGGTGTTGTCGTAGTTCTGGACCACCAGCACCCGCATCGCAAAACCCTGCTGACATGAAATGACGCGACGAGCGATATCATGTCGCCCGTATTGCAGCCAAGATGCGTATTCGGGAGAGAGCTATGCCACTGCAGAACCGGGTCGATCCGTTCGGCGCCATCCATGCCATATCCGAGCGCGGCCTGTTCACCGGCAATCGCGGCATCATCCACGATCCTGAGACCAAGACGCTGCTGAAAAAGCGTTGGGCCTTGCCGGCCTGGATCATCTGCGTCTGCCAATTCCGCAATGCGCGGCGCGAGCCGATGGGCAGGAACAGGCCGGGCGGCAGGGCCGGCTGGACCGAGTTGTTCTTCCTCGACGAGGTGACGGCGCTGGCCGCCGGGCACCGTCCCTGTTTCTATTGCCGGCGTGAGCGAGCCACGGATTTTGTCGGCAAAGTCTTCGGTGTAAACGAACCGCGCGCGCCAATGGTGGACAAGCGGCTGCACAAGGAGCGGCTGGCTTCCGGCGGCAAGCCACCTGATGTCACCATGGGAGAGCTTGCCGAATTGCCGGACGGAGCGATGATCGCGGATGGCGGCTCGGCCTATGCGCTGCGCGGCGGCAACGCGCTGCCCTGGTCGTTCGCAGGCTATGGCGATGCGGCGGCCTTCGACAGCCTTGCCGGCCGGTCGCTGCGCCTGCTCACACCGGCCACGACCGTTTCGGTGCTGCGGCACGGTTTTGAACCGGTGTGGCATCGTTCCGCCGAGACTTGACGCCAGGCACCGCCTCGCCCATTCCTCGGCGATGCGCGCCAATTACAAGATGCAGCGGCTGTTCGTGCCGGACGACCTCGCGGCAGGCATCGAATTCGATGCCGGCCAGCAGCAGAGCCATTATCTCACGCATGTGCTGCGGCTCGGCGAAGGCGCCGAGATCCTGGTCTTCAACGGCCGCGACGGCGAGTGGTCGGCGGCGATTGCCACCAGGTCGAAAAGGGCGGTGCGGCTGAAGGTGCTGGCCTCGCAGCGGCCGCAACCGCCGCTGCCCGATCTCGTCTATTGTTTCGCGCCGCTGAAGCAGGGCCGGCTCGACTATCTCGTGCAGAAGGCGGTGGAGATGGGCGCCGGCATCCTGCAGCCGGTGATCACCCAGCACACGCAAGTGGCAAAACCCTCCATCGACCGGCTGCGCGCGAATGTCGTCGAGGCGGCCGAGCAATGCGGCATACTGGCGGTGCCGGAAGTGCGCGAGGCCGAGAAATTCGAGCGCCTGCTCTCCGGCTGGGACAAGGAACGCCGGCTTATCTTCTGCGACGAGGATGCCTCGACCAACAACCCGCTGCCGGCATTGCAGGCGGTGCCGGAGAGGAAGCTGGCGCTGCTGGTCGGGCCGGAAGGCGGCTTTTCCGACGACGAACGCAAGATGCTGCGGGCGCTCCCCTTCGTCACTGCCATCCCGCTCGGACCGCGCATCCTGCGCGCTGACACAGCAGCTGTAGCGGCGCTTGCGGTGATGCAGGCGACGGTCGGAGACTGGTAAGAGGCGTAAAGATCAATTCCTGTTGACCTGTGGCTCAGGATTTTTCGCTTGATCGGCTGCTGACATTTCGTCCATTTAGCGCCGGCGGGCTCCGAGAGCCGCAGAGGGGGCCCCATGGCGCGCGACACAACCGATTTCCGGCCAATCGAAGGCATCGACGAACTGGTCGAGCATCTGGCCGAAGGCAACAAGCCGCGCGACAAGTGGCGCATCGGGACCGAGCACGAGAAGTTCCCCTTCTATGTCGACGGCAACGCGCCGGTGCCCTATGGCGGCGAGCGCGGCATCCGCGCCATCCTCGAAGGCATGCAGCAAAAGCTCGGCTGGGACCCGATCATCGATGACGGCCGCATCATCGGCCTGGTCGAGCCGACCGGCCAGGGCGCGATCTCGCTCGAGCCGGGCGGCCAGTTCGAGCTGTCGGGCGCGCCGCTGGAAACGATCCACCAGACCTGTCGCGAGGGCAATGCGCATCTGGCGCAGGTCCGCGAGATCGCCGAGCCGATGGGCATCCGCTTTCTCGGCCTCGGCGGCAGCCCGAAATGGTCGCTGGCCGAGACGCCGAAAATGCCGAAATCGCGCTACGAAATCATGACCCGCTACATGCCCAAGGTCGGCACCAAGGGTCTCGACATGATGTATCGCACCTGCACCATCCAGGTGAACCTCGACTTCGAAAGCGAAGCCGACATGCGCCGCAAGATGCAGGTGTCGCTGAAGCTGCAGCCACTGTCGACGGCGCTGTTTGCCAACTCGCCCTTCACCGACAGCCGGCCGAACGGGCTGCAGAGCTGGCGCGGCGACATCTGGCGCGACACCGACAACCAGCGCTCGGGCCTGCTCGAATTCTGCTTCTCGCCCGAGTTCGGCTTTGCCGACTATGTCGAATGGGCGCTCGACGTGCCGATGTATTTCGTCATCCGCGACGGCCACTATCACGACATGACGCACATCACCTTCCGCCAGTTCATGACCGGCGCTGCCCGCAATGAAGTACCAGACGGACTGCCGACCATGGGCGACTGGGCGAACCATCTGTCGACGCTGTTCCCCGACGTCAGGCTGAAGCGCTTCCTCGAAATGCGCGGCGCCGATGGCGGGCCGTGGCGCCGCATCTGCGCACTGCCGGCCTTCTGGGTCGGGCTGCTCTATGACGAGGCCGCGCTCGACGCCGCCGAGGCGCTGACTTCGAGCTGGACCTATGAAGAAACGCTGGCGATGCGCAATGCGGTGCCGGAACAAGGCATTTCCGCGCCGTTCCGCAACACGACGCTGCGTGAGATCGGCCGCGATGTAATGACGATTTCGCGCCTTGGGCTGAAAAATCGCGGCAGGAAGAACCGCGACGGCTATGACGAGACCTCGTTCCTCAACACGCTGGACGAAGTCGTGGCGCGCGGTACCACCAGTGCCGAGGAAATGCTGTCGGCCTACCACACGCGCTGGGGCGGCTCGATCGAGCCGGTGTTCATGGAATATGCGTATTAGCGTCGCGCCTTGAGCAGCGGCAAAAGCCGCTTCAATCGAACATCGAAACGAACTAGGTTCTCCCTCGAGGATTTCCCGGAGGAGAAACCGATGCCTACCTTGTTCGACATATTGGCGCAGGCGCAGAACGGCAACGGCATGCAGGCGCTTGCCCAGCAGTACGGGCTTTCCATGCAGCAGACGCAGGCGGCTGTCGCCGCTCTGCTGCCGGCCTTCTCGCAAGGGTTGCAACGCAACACCGCCGATCCCTATGGGCTAGGCGCTTTCATGACGGCGATGGCGAGCGGCCAGCACGCCAAATACTTCGAGGACGCGACCAGGGCTTTCTCACCGCAAGGCGTCAATGAGGGCAATGGCATTCTGGGTCATCTGTTCGGCTCGAAGGAGCTGTCGCGCGCGGTGGCCAGCCAGGCCGCGCAGGCGACCGGCGTCAGCCAGCAGATCCTGCAGCAGATGCTGCCGGCCATCGCTTCGATGGTGATGGGCGGATTGTTCAAGCAGACGACAAACCAGTTGACCGGGGGTCAGATGCAGGCCGCCGGTGGCTTCGGCGGCGGCAGCAATCCGCTCGGCGAGATCATCGAACAGATGATGCGGCAGGCGGGCGGCGGGGCACAGCCTGCGCCGCAGCCAGCACCCAATCCTTACGGTGAGAACCCGCTGGGCAAAGTGCTGCAGGACATGTTCCGCGGCGGCGCCCAACAGCCGCAAAGCCAGCCGCAACAGGCGCCCAACCCCTATGGCGACAATCCGCTGGGCAAGGTGCTGCAGGATATGTTCGGCGGTGGCGCGGCACAGCAACCGCAGGGCCGGCCGCAACAGCCAACACAGCCGCAACAGACGCAGAGCCCTTACGGCGAGAACCCGCTGGGCAAGATTTTTGAAAAGATGATGCGGCAAGGCGGTGGTGGCGGCTTCGGCCTGCCCGGTGGGCAGCCGGCGCCGCAGCAGCCGCAAGCACCCCAGCCGCGACAGGCACCGCAGGAGCGCCAGGCGCCGCAACCGCAGGCCAATCCGAGCGGCAGGCCACGCAATCCGTTCGACGATATTTTCGGCAAGATGTTCGAGACCGGCGCCCAGCAGCGCGACGACTATCAGAAGGGCGTGGAAACGATCTTCGACCAGTTCAAGCGGGACATGGACCGGCGGTAGTTGGCGGTAGTTGGGCGCTGACCTTCGCGGCTTCGGAGCAAGGAACGAAGCGACGCGGCGCAGACCGCACGATGACGACGGAGCTTTAAAAGAAAAGCCCGGTCCTGGAGGAGGACCGGGCCAGTGTGCAGGCTGGCCGGCGGGGACCCGGCAGGGAGTGGGGAGCCTGCTATACTCGTTGGTCGCAGCGAGCCTGAGAAAGGTTCACGGCAACCGAAACAATGCGCCCGATATCACGCTATTTGGCGGGCGAGATCTTCGATCGTATCGGCACGATCGCTCGCAATCGCACGCAGCTTCACGGTCGGATCGGCGCCGAACGGCACATCGATGGCGACATGGAGATCCGCGCGCGTCAGGCCGATATCGGCGAGTTCGGCGTCCGACATCTCGCCGAGGCGATAGAAGGCCCGGCGATTTTTCCAGGCCTGGTAGGCATTGAGAAGGGTGTTGGCCACGCGCGTCGCAACGGCCGGACGCGAGGTTATGCGCGAGGTCTCGGTGGCGAAATCAAACGTGGTCATGTCGGTCTCCTTCAGACTCGAACTGGACAAGACCAGGCGATCGGCACTGGGGACAGCGGCCGTTCCGGTCTCGATTCACATGCCTTCATGTGGACAATGTGAATTTGCCACGCACCGATTGATTAATCCAACGAATGTTTCTAATCTTTAGCATCAACGCTAGTGATGGATTGGACCGATGAAAGCGCCACTCGATCTCGACCAGTTGCAGACCTTCATCTCGATTGCCGATACCGGCAGCTTTACCCGCGCGGCCGAGGAAGTGCTGCGCACGCAATCGGCGGTGTCGATGCAGATGCGCCGGCTGGAAGAGCGGATCGGCAAGCCGCTGTTCGAAAAGGACGGCCGCACCAACAGGCTGACTGAGGAAGGCGACAAGCTGCTCTCCTACGCGCGCCGCCTGCTCTATCTCAACCGCGAAACGCTGGCCGCCTTCGATGACCAGCGGCTCGAAGGCACCATCCGCATCGGCACCCCCGACGACTATGCCGACCGGTTCCTGCCCGAAATCATGGCACGCTTCACGCGCTCCAACCCACGCGTCGAACTGACCGTCATCTGCGAGCCGACACCAGGCTTGGTCGAGCATATCAAGCGCGGCAATCTCGATCTTGCGCTGGTGACGCACAACGACACGCGCGGCCAGTCGGAAGTGGTGCGGCGCGAGCCGCTGCTATGGGTGACCTCGGCCAACCATGCCACGCACGAACAGGAAGTGCTGCCGATGGCCTTCGGCCGGCCGAACTGCATCTGGCGGCGCGCCGCCGTCGATGTGCTCGACCGGCAAAGCCGCGACTATCGAATCCTGTTCACCAGCTTCTCGGCCACCGTCATCACCGCCGCGGTGCTGTCGGGACTGGCGATCTCGGTGCTGCCGGAATGCGCGCTGCGGCCCGGCATGCGGGTGCTGGGCGAAGCCGACGGTTTTGGCGCCCTGCCCGACTGCCGCATCGGCATCATGCGCGGCCAGACCTCGCGTCCCGAAATCGTCGACGCTCTGGCCCGACACATCTCGGAAAGCCTCGACAATATTTCCGTGCCGCTCGGCGAAGAAACGGGAAGCTTCGATTTCGCCTCGCTCGCCTTCGCCAAGATGAAGCGGAGCAAGCCGAACCAGATCCTGCCTGGCTGGTAGGAACGATCAGGCCGACGCTGCCGCCTCCGTCGTTGCGTTGGCCGACGACAGGCCGGACAGCGCCACCAATTGCGCCGGCTCCAGCGGCGGCGACAAGAGGTAGCCCTGCAGCTGCTGGCAGCCCATGGCGACCAGCAGCGCCTTTTGCACCTCGGTCTCTACGCCCTCGGCGGTGACCTCGACCTTGAGCGCGCCGGCGAGATCGATCAGCGCCTTGACGATGGCGCCCGAATTGCCGTCGCCGTCGAGAAGCCGCACGAAGGAGCGGTCGATCTTGAGCTTGTCGATGGCATGGCGGCGCAGATAGCTCAGCGACGAATAGCCGGTGCCGAAATCGTCGAGCACAATGCCGACGCCCGACTGGCGCAAGGCTGCCAGAGCCGCTCTGGTGGTGTCGTTGTTTTCCAGGAGAACGTTTTCGGTGATTTCGAGCTGCAGGCGCTTCGGCGCCAGTCCGGTTTCGGCGAGGATCGAGGCAACCTCTTCGGCAAAGCCGGCGTCGCGCAATTGCAGCGGCGAGACATTGACGGCGAGCCACGGCAGTTTGGTCTTCACGGCGAAGCGGCAGGCTTCCAGCAGGGCCCATGCGCCGAGCTGCCCGATCATGCCGCGTTCCTCGGCGATGGCGATGAACTGCGCCGCCGGCAGTGCGCCATGGACCTCATGCGCCCAGCGGATCAGCGCCTCGGCGCCGACAATGGTCTTGCCGTCGCTGGCAAAGACCGGCTGGTAGGCGAGCTTGATACCGGTGCCGCCATTCAGCGCGCTGCGCAGCTCGCTCTCGACCTTGCGCTTGCGCAGCAAAAGGTCGTCCATGTCGCCGGCGAAGACCTGGTAGCGGCCACGGCCGTTCTTCTTGGCTTCGTAGAGCGCGATGTCGGCCTTGCGCAGCAGATCGTCTGCGTCGGCATCAGGGCCTGTCGACAAGGCTATGCCGATGCTGGCGCTGATAAAGACCTGATCGTCCATCAGCTTGAACGGCTCCTGCAGTTTCTGCAGCACCCTCTCGGAAATATCCTCTGCGTTCCTGACGTCGCGGACATCGATCAGGATCACCGCGAATTCGTCGCCACCCAGTCTTGCCACCGTGTCGACGTCGCGAACCGTATGCTGAAGCCTGGCCGCCGTCTGGCGCACGAGTTCGTCGCCTGCCGGGTGACCAAGCGTGTCGTTGACATGCTTGAAGCGATCTAGATCGAGATAAAGCAGCGCGACCTTGCTTTCATTGCCGGAGGTAAGCAAGGCACGCCGCAGCCTGTCCTCGAACAGTGCCCGGTTGGGCAGGCCGGTGAGCGTGTCGTGAAAGGCGAGATATTGCGCCTGGGCCTGGCTGGTCTGCAGCGCCGATGACGCACGGCGCAGACGCCGGAGCAGAAAGGCGAGCACGCTCGCCGCAACCAGCGCGGCCAGAGCCAGGGCCGGGCTGGCCTTGCCCACCAGCGTCAGGCCGGGCCGTTCCTGGTCCCAGGCAATATAGCCGAGGATGACACCCTGTTTGTCGATAAGCGGAATGGCAGCAGAGCCAAGCGGCTGAGCCATCGGCAGGAGATGCGCCCCCGCCAGCAGATATTTCTGCGCGATCTTGCCGATCACCGCGTCGTTGATGAACTCTATGGAGACATGCAGATATTCGCTGCCGGATGCCTGGGTGACGCGATCCGAACTCGGCACCAGAGGCATGACGCTGAGTATGGCAGGCTGACCGCCAAGCGAGACCAGATCGTCGGCAACGAATTTTGCGCCGGCCTGGCTTGCGTCCTTGCTCATCATCTGGCGCAACCTGGCGATGGTCGGCCGCAAAGCGGGTTCGTCCTCGCCAAAGACGGCAGGCGACACGACCTTGCCTTCGCGCATGGCGTGGACCGGCCGGTTGGCGTCGTCCAGCACATAGACCCGGTTGTGGCCGTAATACGAGGACATCCAGACGCTGAGATTCTCTGCCATCCAGGTCTGGTTGCCGGCCTTGGCGTTGATAACGGAATCATCCCAGACGGCGACGCTTTCCTGCTCGCGCTTTACCGCGGCGACCTGGTCCTGCAGGCCGTTGGCCAGGAAAACCTTCTGCCGCTCGAGCGAGACCCGGTCGGCCTGCATGGTGGCGTAAAGGCCGAAGCCGACAACGATGGCCAGTGCAAAAACGGCAAGCGTCAGCACCGTCAGGGTGACCTGGAACGTCAACGGGCTGCGTTGTCTGCGGGCGCTCATGCGTCCTCCTTGGCCCAGAGTCAATCAGGACAGGCTTAAGATCAAGTTATGGAATCTTGACGCGGAGCGACAACAGCCGCTCAATCGGCCGATGAGCGACGCAGAATCCGAATCACGAACCAATGCCACCGAATACACGGTGAGCGAGATTTCCGGCGCGCTGAAGCGCACGGTCGAGGATGTCTTCGGCCATGTGCGGGTGCGCGGCGAAATTTCCGGCTATCGTGGGCCGCACTCTTCCGGCCATGCCTATTTCACCCTGAAGGACGACCGCGCGCGGCTCGATGCCGTGGTCTGGAAAGGCACGATGAGCCGGCTGAAATTCCGCCCCGAAGAGGGGATGGAGGTGATCGCCACCGGCAAACTCACCACCTATCCCGGCAAATCCAACTACCAGATCGTCATCGACAATCTAGAACCCGCCGGCGCCGGGGCGCTGATGGCGCTTTTGGAAGAGCGCAAGCGGCGACTGCAGGCCGAAGGGCTGTTCGATGCCGGCCGCAAGCGGCGGCTGCCCTTCATGCCGCGCACCATCGGCGTCGTCACCTCGCCGACCGGATCGGTGATCCGTGACATCATCCATCGCATCAAGGACCGCTTTCCGCTGCATGTGCTGGTCTGGCCGGTGAGAGTGCAGGGCGAGACGGCGGGGGCGGAAGTGACGGCGGCCGTCAACGGCTTCAACGCGCTGGCCTGGGATGGAGCGATCGTGCCGCCCGACCTTCTGATCGTGGCGCGCGGCGGCGGCAGCCTCGAGGACCTCTGGGGGTTCAACGATGAAGGGCTGGCGCGCGCCGTCGCTGCCTCGCGCATCCCGGTGATTTCGGCCGTCGGCCACGAGACCGACTGGACCTTGATCGATCTCGTCGCCGACATGCGGGCACCGACGCCGACAGGTGCGGCGGAGATCGCGGTGCCGGTGAAAGCGGACCTCGAAGCGACACTAGCCAGTCTTGGCGCACGGCTCAAAGCAGCTACCTTGCGCAATTTCGAACGCAAGCGGCAGGCCTCGCGTGCGGCCGCCCGCGCGCTGCCCTCGCCCGACCAGTTGCTGGCGCTGCCGCGACGGCGGCTGGACGAGGCGGCCAGCCGGCTTAGCCGGGGGCTGATGGTCTCCACCGAAAGAAAGCAAGCTCGGTTCTTCGCCGTGAAGCTCACTCCGGCAACGCTGTCGCGGCGAATTGCCGAGGCGCGACGCACCAACGACCGCAACCTTTTGCGCGCTCAAGGGGCGCTGCGCGCATTGGCGAGAGCCCGGCGCGCGGAGTTGAATCGTGCGGCGGATCAGTTGCCAAAATGTGCGAAAGCATCCCTGCAACGGCACAGGCAGCAACTGGCTTTGCTGCAAGGCCGCATTACGATCGAGCCAACGGCACGGCGGCAAACCGTGCAGAGGGATCTGCTGACAGCTTTGACGAGACGCGGCACGCAAGCGGTACTGCTCAGGCTGGAGCGACTGCGCGGCCGCATCGTCCAATCCGAGAGGCTGATGGCAACGCTGTCGCACAAGGCTGTGCTGGCCCGCGGCTTCGCGCTGGTCAAGGATGCCGACGGCGCGGTGATCAAACTGGCAGTTGATGTGGCGCCGGGCGCTGGCCTGCAGCTGGAGTTCGCCGACGGCATCGTAAATGCAGTCGCGACCGGCGACGCCGAGCGGGTGCAGGCCGTTGCCAAACCAGCGGCCAGCAAACCCGCCGCAAAGCCGACGGCCAGCAAACCGAAAGAGCCGGGCAATCAGGGCTCGCTTTTTTAGAGGACCGCATGACCGGACATGACCCGCATCTTCAAACGCCGGCGGGCAAGCCGCGCGCGCGTGCTTTCGGCATTGCCTTCGAGGGCACGCCGGGCGGCTTCAACGCCATCACCGATGTGCCCGGCGTATCGGTCGGCTATGCGACGCTGATTTCCGGCGAGGGTCTGCTCGAGGTTGGCACGGGGCCGGTGCGCACCGGCGTCACCGCCATCCTGCCGCGGCCGTTGGCTGAGCTCGCCACGCCGGTGTTTGCCGGTGTCTTCAGCCAGAACGGCAATGGCGAGTTGACGGGGTCGCACATTATCGAGGAAGTCGGCGCCTTCAACCTGCCGGTCACGATCACCAACACGCATTCCTGCGGCGTTACCCGCGACGGCACGCTGCGCTGGATGCAACGCGTGCTGCCGGCGGCGCTCGACAGCGGCTGGGGCCTGCCGGTTGCGGCGGAGACCTATGATGGTTTCCTCAACGACATCAACGGTCATCACGTCGGCTTCGAAGATGTCGAAGCCGCGCTCGACGGTGCCGCCGGTGGAGCGATCGAGGAAGGCAGTGTCGGCGGCGGCACCGGCATGATTGCCTTTGGCTTCAAGGCCGGCTCGGGCACGGCATCGCGCATCGTCGAGTGGCAGGGCATCAGGCATACGGTCGGCGTATTCGTGCAGGCGAATTTCGGCAAGCGGCGCAATTTCACACTGCGCGGCGCCCGCGTCGGGCCTGATCTGGTAGAGCCGGCGATGCGCGAAGGCACGCCGCGTGCCGAAAAGGGCTCGATCGTCGCCATCGTCGCCACCGATGCGCCATTTCTGCCGCACCAGATGAAGCGGCTGGCAAAGCGCGTGCCGCTCGGCATCGCCATGACAGGCGGCTTCGGCTACCACAGTTCGGGCGACATTTTTCTGGCCTTCACCACCGCCAATCCGCAAGCAGCACTTGCACCGTCGGGACGAACCGCAAACGCGGCTTACATCCCGGACGTCGATATCGATCCGTTCTTCGATGCGGTGGCGCAAGGCGTAGAGGAGGCGATCCTCAATGCAATGGTCGCCAATGAGGATATGAGCGGACGCGACGGCAATTTCGTGCCGGCGCTGCCGAAGGCCTGGCTGAAAGATCGATTTGGATAGAGGGCAAGGCCTGGCGGCGCCAGGCCTGTTGCGTCACGGCTTGGCCGCGTTGCTCTGGTCGGCCTCGGCCGCCTCTTCGAGCCGCGATGCGATCAGTTCCTGGATGTCGCCGACTTCTTCCTGGATATCTTCGAGCGGAATGCCGACCTCAGCGGCCTTGGCGGCGCACTCCTTGGCGAGGGTCTCGGCCTGCTTCTCGATCTTTACCGGCGAGTGCTGGCAGTGGACCTTTTCACCGATCCATCCGCGCAAGAACTCGATCGCATGTTCACTCATACTGCTTTTCCCTGGCGGCTATGCCGGTTGGTAACCGTAAACGTCCGCACCCGGTAAAGGATGCATGCTGCCATTCGAACCGAGTCGGCTTCGCCCGGCAAGTTGATCTTGTCGGAGGTCCGAAGAGCCGAATGAAGGGAAGGTTCAAGGAGCACGTTCTGATTGTTTGATAGAGTGGTACGTTGGCCGGGATCGGCTTCGGCTTTATGCTATTGTTCTTACGATCTTTTCCTGCTGTCGACGGCCGATTTGTATCACAATAGGGATCACAACGCGTAACACATTTTCTGCTGCTTCGTGGTACACCGCCACAGCTACGCGGTCGAAGCCGCCGCTATATAGTGACATCATTATGCGATGTCGACTCTATCAGCTATCCTGCTTCTTTCCGCCGCGCTGTGTCAAACGTCATCCCCGTCCAGTATGGAGATTGGATGACCCCGGAGGGCGTATGAAAATGTTGATTTTTTTGAGTTTCGTGGGCCAAATCAGAAATCTTCCCGTATCTGCGTGTCACGCCGCTCGACTGCCTCCGCCGCACTCAGCGCCTCCGGCGTCGATTCCTTGCAAGTGAAGGGAGTGCCGGCCGGGTGAACGACTACATTGGCGCGCTTTGGCAGCGCGCTCCTGCTAAGGACGATGTCTCGATGCGACAAGCTCTGCCTTGCGCTGCGCCGTCTCCAGACCGATTGAGATGAAGGCGCGCGCATGCCGGGCCAGTTCCATATTGTCGGCCCACAGATTGCGCCAGATCGCGGTCTTCCGTGACAGGTTCTCGTCGACGATCTTCGACGAGAAGGATTCAAAGCTGAGGTCGTCCCTATAGCCGATTGCGGTCAGCGCATCGAAGATGGCGGCAAAGTTGATATTGCCGGTGCCGAGGAAACCGCGATGGCTCTCGCCGATATGGACATAACCGATCTTGTCAGCGGCATGGCGGATAGCCAGTCCGACATCGGCCTCCTCGATGTTCATGTGGAAGGTATCGAGGTGCAGGAAGATGTTGTCGGAGCCGGTGTCCGCGATGAAGGCCAGGCCTTGTGAAGCGGTGTTGAGCAGATTGCTTTCGAAGCGGTTGACGATCTCCAGATTGAGCGTGACGCCGGCGGCCTTGGCCGTCTCCGCAACCTTCGCAAGTGTACCCGCGCTGCGGTTCCACTGATCGCGCGTCGGCGCCTGCGTCTGCAAGCCGTGGCTGGTACTGAGGATGCCGCCAATCTTCTGGCCGCCGAGATCGCGGGTGAGCGCGATCGTCTCGTTGAGGATCTCGACGCCGCGCGCGGCAACCGCCTTGTCGGCACTCGAAATGTCGCCGTCGGCCGGCAGGCCGATGCTGATCGCGACGCCGAGCTTGAGGTCGGCGATGCGCCTGGCCAACCCGCCAACGTCGACATTGGCGGGGTCAAGATAGGAGAACTCGATCAGGTCGAAACCGGCCTCCTTGGTGTTGGCCAGCGTCCGTTCGAGGTCGCCTTGCGCCGAACTCGCCGACCAGACGAAGGAATGAATACCGATGCGCGACATGATCGTCTCCCGTTTCTGAATTGAGATGCGGCCGGGTTGCCCCGGCCGCATCGGCCTTGGGAGGCTTAGCGGGCTGCGGTCCAGCCCTTGTAGTCTTTCAGGTTCTCGGCCGTGATCAGCTTCGGGTCGAGCAGCACGGTCGGCTCCGCCGGCTTCTTGCCGGCAAGCAGCTCAGCCGCCATCGTCAGCGACTGGCCAGCCATCACGTAGGGATCCTGCGAAGCCGAGGCCTTGATCATCGAGGTGCCGGAAGCGAGTTCCTTCTCGATATCGGGAGCGCCATCCACTGCGGTGAAGATGAACTCCGAGCGATTGAGCTGCTTGGCCGCAAGCTGGGCGCCGATCGCCGTCGGATCGTTGATGGCAAACACCGCATCGATCTTGTCGAAGCGGGTCAGCAGCGACTGAAAGACCTTCAGGCCGCCGTCGCGCGAGCCTTCGGCATTCTGGTCGTCGGAGAGGATCTTGATGTCGGGGTGTTTTGCAAGGACGTCCTTGCAGCCCTTGACCCGCTCCAGGATCGACGACGACGCCGGGCCGTTGAGGATGACGTAGTCGCCCTTGCCGCCGGTGTGGTCGACCAGATACTGGCAGGCCTCTTCGCCGGCCTTGACGTTGTTGGTCATGACGGTGACGTCGGCGCCTGGCGCCGAAACGTCGAAGGCGGCAACGACGATGCCCGCTGCTTGCGCCTTCTTCACCGCCGGGCCGATCGCCTTGGCATCGACCGCATTGAGCATGATGACGTCGACGCCGGCGGCGATGAAGGAATCGACCTGAGAGACCTGCTTATTGAGGTCGTAGTCGGCCGACACTGACGTCACCTCGACCTTCGGGTTGATCTTCTTGGCCGCGTCCTCGATGCCCTTGATGGTGGCGACGAAGAAGGGGTTGCCGAGCAGGCCGACCGAGATGCCGACCTTGTTGAGGTCCTTGGCCGATGCGGGCGCGATGGCGGCAGCCGCGAGTGCGACGCCGCAGAGCAGTTTAGCGATGGTCTTCATTGCTTTCCTCCAATTGCCCCGCGCCTCTCACGGTGCGTTACACAAACCGGTCGTTTACGCCGGCGACCAAGGTCAATCACGTTCTCGCTCCTGCCTGGAGCCTGTAGCGGTCGAGGGCGACTGCCACGATGATGACCAATCCCTTGATGATGTACTGCCAGATGTCCGAGACACCGGCCAAGATAAGCCCGTTGGAGAGCACCGCTATGATCAGGCCACCGATCAGCGTACCCCAGATCGAGCCGACGCCGCCGACGAAGCTGGTGCCGCCGAGAATGACCGCGGCAATGGCGTCGAGTTCGTAAGACTGCCCAAGCTGCAGCCCGTTGGCCGCATAGAGCCGGGCCGCTGACATGGCGCCGCCAAGGCCGGCCAGCAGGCCGGAAACGCCATAGACAAAGAGCAGCACCAGCGGCACCTTGATGCCGGTCAGCCGCGCCGCTTCGGCATTGCCGCCAACGGCATAGATCCAGGTGCCGAGCACGGTGCGCTTGAGCACCAGCCAGGACAGCACCACGATCGACAAGGCGATGATGACCAGCCACGGAATGCCGAACAGCGAACCGTTGCCGATGAAGTCGAACGGCAGGTCCGAGTTGAACACCGTGGTGTCCTGGCCGAGCAGGCGGGCGACGCCGCGCACAGCGGTCAGCGACCCCAGCGTGACGATGAAGGGCGGCAGTCTGATATAGGCGATCAGCAGCCCGTTGATGACGCCGAAGCCGAGGCCGACGAGAATGGCCGCCGGCACGCCCAGCAGTCCCCAATCAGGCACCAGCGACACCATCACCGCCACCATCGCCGAGGCGGCAAGTATCGAGCCAACGGACAGGTCGATCCCGCCGGTCAGGATGACGAAGGTCATGCCCGCTGCCAGCACAATGTTGATCGACGATTGCTGCATGACGATCAGCAAATTGGTCTGGGTGAAGAAGCGCGCGTTCATCAACTGAAAGCCGACCGCCAGCAGGATCAGGATCGGCAGCATGCCAAGGGCGGCGAAGGCGGTGCGCAACCGCCGGCTCCTGCCGACAGCCTGGCCACTGATCTCGGTCGCCTTGTCGGTCATCCCTTGGCCGCTCCCGTTGCAAGTTCCATGATTGCTTCCTGGCGCAGCGGCTGGTCTTTGGACGCCGTCACCTCGCCGGCGATCGTGCCGTCGCGCATTACCAGCACGCGGTCGGCGACGCCGATCACCTCCGGCAGTTCGCTGGAGATCATCAGGATGGCGATGCCCTTTTTGGCGAGATTGTCGATCAGCCGGTAGATTTCCGACTTCGCTCCGACATCGACGCCGCGCGTCGGTTCATCCAGGATGACCACTTGCGGCTCGGTCTCGAGCAGGCGGGCAAGCAACACTTTCTGCTGGTTGCCGCCCGACAGCGAACCGGCATTGGCCTGTACCGACCTGGTGCGGATGGAGAGATCCGAAACGGCCGTGGCAGCACGTCTCTCGGCGGCTTTGAAATCGCGCAAGCCGCCGGGCCGCGCATCCCTAGCCAGCACGCCCATGCTGATGTTGTCGGATATCGACATGTCGAGAAACAGGCCGAGTTCCTTGCGGTCTTCGGTGAGATAGGCGATGCCGGCATTCAGTGCCTCGCTTGGCGAGCCGATGGTTACTGGCTTGCCGTCGAGTTCCAGCGTTCCGGCGATGCGTCTGTCGGCACCGAAGATCAGTCGCGCGAGTTCGGTGCGGCCCGAGCCGACAAGGCCAGCCAGAGCCAGCACCTCGCCCTTGTACAGTTCGAAGGAGCAGTTCTTCAGGAGATTGCCGTCTGCCATGCCGCGCACCGACAAGGCGACCGCGCGCTTGCTGTCCGGCGGGCGATGATCCTTCCTGTAAAAAGCCGACAGGTCGCGGCCAACCATCATCGAGACGAGGCGCGAGGCGTTCAGCTCGGCGCGCTCGAGTGTGCCGACATAGCCGCTGTCGCGCAGCACGCTGACACGGTCGGCCAACTGGTAGACCTCTTCCATGCGGTGGCTGATGTAGATGATGGCGATGCCTTGCGACTTCAGCGTCGCGATGACCTCGAAGAGACGGTCGGTCTCGCGCGAGGTCAGCGAGGTGGTTGGCTCGTCCATGACGATGATGCGCGCGCTGGTCGAAAGCGCGCGGGCGATTTCGACCAGCTGACGCTCGCCGAGCGACAGGCTGGAAACCTGAGCCCGTGCGGAGAAGGACACGCCGAGACGCTTGATGATCTCATTGCTGCGCCGGTAGCATTGGTCGCGGTCGACGATGCCGAAACGCCTCGGCTCATTGCCGAGGAAGATGTTCTGCGCGACCGTCAGGTTGGGCGCCAGCGACAGTTCCTGATAGATAACCGCAATGCCGTGAGCCCGCGCCTTGATCGGGTCGCCGGTGGCGACCGGCACGCCGTCGATCAGTATCTCGCCGCCGGCATCAGGCCGATAGGCGCCGGACAGCACCTTCATCAAAGTCGACTTGCCAGCACCGTTTTCACCCATCAGCGCATGGACTTCGCCGGCATGGACGGTCAGCGACACGTCCTGCAAGGCGCGGACTGGCCCGAACGTCTTCGAGATGTGCCGCATTTCCAGCACTGGCTGGCGCGTGACTTCGGCCTGAGCAGCGACAATCACCGTGCGCCTCCCGCTGCCGCGCGGGGGATGCCCTGCTCGCCGATGAGGCCACGCCATGTGTCGCGATATCGGGCAAGTCCGGTGAAGCTTGCGGCACGCACGGGCTCCGGCACTTCCGCGGCAAATTCGCGGCCGACGGTCTCGAAGGCCAGCGCCGCCGCCCCGGTGGCGCTGCCCTCCAGTGTGGCCCCTTGCAGGAAGGCCTGGCTGGGACGCAGTTGCGCCACTAGCCCGGCGAGCAGGCCGCCAGCGTTCAGTCCGCCATCGACGATCACGGTGTTGTCCGAATGGATCTGGTCGAGGCAGAGGTCGACCATCAGCGCGACGTAGAGCAGCGCCACGGCTGCGCGTTCCTCGGCGCTTGGCATGCGGCCGACCAATTTGCCGGCGCGGCCGGGCATTGGTCCGCCCGGCGCGAAGCTCGGCAGCGCCATGCTGCCGGCGTTGATCACCCGCTGCACTGCCGCCGGCGCGATCGCGCCTTGCCAGCCGTCGCTGATCGTGGCGAATTCGCGCCCGCCCATGAAGCGGATGGTCGGCACAGGGCCGCCGTCGATATCGACATTGACCAGCATGTCGCGCTGGCCATCGAGCGCGTCGAGCAGGCAATCCGGATTAAGCACGACGACCCAGGTGCCGGTCGAGACGACGGTGACCGGGCCAAGCTCCTGCCGGCGATAGGCATGGAGCGCGGCATTGCTGTCATGGACACCATTGTGGATGGCGATCCGCCGCTTCGTGTCGCCGAGGCGTTGCTCGCCGACAACCGAGCCCGCCCGCTCGAAAGCGGGCATCCGGTCGCGCCAGCCCTCAATATCGACCAGCGAACTGAAGTCGCGCTTGCGCGGCGCCCATAAATGCGAGTGGCAGCCGAGATAGGACACTTCCGAGACCGCCCGGCCGCCAAACCGCCAGCTCCAGTATTGTGGATAGCCGAGGATCGATTTCGCGGCCGTGAATGCACCGGGTTGCACCGCCTGTAGCCACAGCATGTGGCGACCGTAGTTGAAGCCGAGCGGCAATCGCGGCGAGAAGGTCTCGGTGAAATCCGGAACGAGGCGATCAATTTGCGCGGCAATATCAGCGGGCGGCTCTTGCTCATAATCGAGTATCGGATGCGTCAGCGCCGCCTCGTCGACCAGGGCAAAGGTGCAGCCATGGCCCGACACCATCACGCCCTGTACGCCATGGACGTCGGAGGCCTCGCTTACGGCGCGAACCGCCCAACTGTGAAGTGCTGCCTCATCAAGCACGCTGAAGCCATCTTTGCGCATCCAGTTCGGCCGGGTCCGGCGCTCGTCGACGATGCGCCCGTCCTGAGCGAAGACGAACAGCTTCGAATTGGTCTTGCCGAAATCGAGGACGGCCATCTTCACTGGATGGCTCCCGAAGCCGAAGCGATGCGCACCATGACGCCCGCGTCTTCCAGCATGCGCGCGTCGACGTCGGACAGGCCGTCATCGGTCACCAGCGTGCCGATGCGCGACAAGGGCAGCGCGATGTTACGGGCGTGGATCGACAGTTTGCGGCTGTCGGCCAGCACCACGATCTGGTCGGCACACAGGCTGAGATCGGCGATGGAGCGGACCAGCAGCGGGTGCGATTCCAGCACGCCCTCCTGGCCAAGGCCTTGCGCGCCGAGAAAGAACTTCGATGCGTAGAACGGCTCCGCCTGGGTCGGTGAATGGATGATGCCCGGCTCACGATGCAGATCGCCGCCGGCAACGGTCAGGCTGCAATGGCCGTGGTCGCTCAGATAGGCCGCGAGCGGCATCGAATTGGTATAGAGACGGATGCTGCGCTCAGCCAGCTTGACCCCAAGGTGGAAGCAGGTCGAACCGCCATGCACGATGACCGCATCGCCGTCGCGCACCATCGTGGCCGCGAGAGCGGCGATCTGCCGCTTGGCCTCGACCGCGAGGTCGCGGTTCTCGTCATAGGGCCTGGCATAGGCAACACCCGCCTGTGAAGCGCCGTCGAGCGCCGAGATGCCACCATAGACCTTCCGTGCTTCACCGGCCTCGTCGATCTTGTCGATGTCGCGCCGCACCGTCGCCGCCGACACGCCGAGCTGCCCCTGCAGTTCGCGCACCGACGCGAAGGGGCGATCCCGCAGCAACTCGACGATCTGACGCTGGCGGCCGGAGTCGCTCAATCGTTTTCCTCCCAGGAGCCGTTTTTGCCACGGCATTTGACGTAACTTACTCAACATCTTTCCGATTGCAAGAACCTTTGATGACATTAGATCACTATTGACGTAAGTCGCTCGCATCTGCGATACACATCAACATCCCACGACGGGTATCCGAAGCTGCGAGGCTGACGGAGCTGATAGAGGAAATGCGCCATGGCGAGCTATGCGGATGCGCAGGAAATGGCTGCTTTGCGGGCGCTTTCGGCCAGCATCGGGCGCAATCCAAATCTGACCCAGGCCGCCGGCGGCAACACCTCGCTGAAAGCCGGCGACACGCTGTGGATCAAGGCTTCCGGCACATGGCTGAAGGATGCGCTCTCCGAAGACATCATGGTCCCGGTGGCGATGGCGCCGCTGCTCAGGGCTGTCGAACAGCGCGACAGCGCCGCCGACCAGCCGCAGATCTTCGCCATCGAGACGCTCAACGCCCGGCGCCTGCGCCCTTCGATTGAAACCACCGTTCACGCGCTGATGCCGCAGCGCGTCGTCCTGCATGTCCATTGCGTCGAAACCATTTCGCTGGCGGTACAGGCCAATTGCGAGGTGGAAGCCGCCAGACGCCTTGATGGTCTCAAATGGGCGTATGTTCCTTATTTCCGGCCAGGCCTGCCGCTTGCCCAGGGTATTGCCGAGCGGCTTCAGGCTGGGGTCGACGTGCTGATCCTTGCCAATCACGGGCTGGTCGTCGCGGCCGATACCGTCGCCGAGGCCGAAGTGCTGCTGCGCCGCGTCACGCTGCTTCTGGCGCGGCCGGCGCGCCAAGTGGCGGAACCGGATGTTGCGGGATTGGCGGCGCTGGCCGGGAAAACCGGTTACAGGCTGCCGGCGGAAATCGAGGCGCACGCCGTCGCCATCGATCCCGAAAGCCGCCGCATGGCGTCCGGGGGCAGCCTCTACCCCGATCACGTCATCTTTCTGGGTCGGGGGTCGGTGGTGGCAAACCCCGGTGAGGATGTGCCGCGCGTCATCGAGCGGTGCGGTGCAAACCCCGTGGCGATCCTGTTTCCGGGGCTGGGCGTGCTGATGCGCGGCGATGCCAGTGCGGGCGCCGACGCCATGCAACGCTGCCTTGCCGACGTGACGGCACGCATCGACATTGCAGCGCGGCTGAACTACCTCACCGCCGTCGAGAACGATGAACTGGTCAACTGGGACGCCGAGAAGTATCGCCAGAAACTCAATGCCGCCAGCCGCTGACACGCCGCTTGCCATAGGCATCGACATCGGCACGTCCGGCGCGCGCGCGGTCGCCATGCGTCCGGATTTTTCCATTGCCGCGCGTTCCGCCGTTTCGCTCGAGTTGTTTGGCCGGAATGCCCGCGACCCTGCAGTGTGGTGGTCAGCGGTCGGCGCAGCGCTGGCGGAACTGCTTTCGGGCATCGACCGAACAGTGGTCCGATCGATCGCTGTTGACGGCACTTCAGGTACGTTGCTGCCGGTCGACGGCGCCGGGCGGCCGCTGGCCGAGCCGTTGATGTACAACGATACGGTCGCCGACAACGCCATTCTGGTCGCGATCGCTCGCGAAGCCCCAGCGACCAGTGCCGCACTTGGGGCAACGTCCGGTCTTGCCAAGGCGCTCTGGTTCCAGCGCACGCCCGGTGTTGCCGCGGTGCTGCATCAGGCGGACTGGATCGCGGGACAATTCTCCGGTCGCTTCGATGTTAGCGACGAGAACAATGCCTTGAAAACCGGTTACGACGCCACGGCCCGCTGCTGGCCGGACTGGATTGCGGCCACCGAAATGCGCATGGAGTTGCTGCCCGGTGTCGCCAGGCCGGGCGATGTCGTCGGCAAGCTCACCGCGGATGCCGCGGATGTGTTCGGCTTACCGCGCGAAATCGCCGTCGTCGCCGGAACGACCGATGGCTGCGCCTCGTTCCTGGCAACAGGTGCCGCGGCAATAGGCGACGGCGTCACCGCGCTGGGGTCGTCGTTGACCGTCAAGATCCTGTCCGACCGGCCTATCTCGGCGCCACGCTTCGGCATCTACAGCCATCGGCTTGGAGATGTCTGGCTGGCGGGCGGCGCATCGAACTCCGGCGGCAAGGTGCTGACACAGCATTTCCCTCTGGCGCGCATCGTCGAGCTGAGCATGGCGATCGACCCGATGACCGAGACCGGCCTCGACTACTATCCTCTTGCCACTGCAGGCGAACGCTTTCCGATCGCCGATCCGGCACTGCCGCCGCGTCTTGTGCCCCGACCGGTGGAGGACGCCGACTATCTGAAAGCCATGTTGGAGGGTATCGCCGCGATCGAGGCGCTCGGTTATGACAGGCTCGCCGAGCTCGGCGCGCCGCGGCTGACGTCGGTCAGAAGCGTCGGCGGCGGTGCGGCGAATGCCGCCTGGACGGCGATCCGGCGGCGCAGACTTGGTGTTGATTTCCTGCCGGCACTTTCGGACGAAGCCGCCGCCGGCACGGCGCGACTGGCGCTGACGGGCGCAAGCGCGGCGGGGCTTCTATGAGCGCGAAAACAGTCGAACACCTCAACGGCGTCAACCAGCTGGCCGAGCGCTATGATGTTTTCCTGCTCGATCAGTTCGGCGTGCTGCATGACGGTGCCAGCCCCTATCCAGGGGCGGTGGAAGCACTGTCGACGCTGAAGCGCGCCGGCAAGACCATTGTGCTGATCTCGAACTCCGGCAAGCGGGCGGGGCCCAACGAGAGCCGGCTGCTAAAGCTCGGCTTCGAACCGGGAAGCTGGGACCATTTTGTTTCTTCCGGCGAGGTCGCGTGGGAGTTCTTCCACGACATGGCGGTATCCGGAAAGCTACTGCCAAACACGAAATGCCTGTTGATAAGCCGCGACGATGACCGCTCGGCGATTGAAGGTCTGCCCTTCGCATTGACCAAGGACGGTGACGATGCCGAGCTGGTGCTGATCTCGGCCAGCGAGGGCGACCGCTACGATCTCGAGCACTATCGCCGGCTTCTTGCGCCGGCTGCGGTGCGGCAGGTGCCATGCTTCTGCACCAACCCTGACAAGATCATGCTGACGGCAGTGGGGCCGCGCTTCGGCGCCGGCCGGCTGGCGGATCTCTACGAGGACCTCGGTGGTAGCGTCACGCGTATCGGCAAGCCTTACCCCACTATATTCGGCGCTGCGCTAGCGGTGGCAGGCAATCCAGACCGCAGCACTGTGGTCTGCGTCGGCGACAGCGTCGAACACGACATCGCCGGCGGACTTGCTGCCGGCGTGGCCACGGTGCTGGTTCTGTCAGGAATATTGGCGGACACACCTGACCTGTTCGACCTATTAGACACGATGGACGCCTACCCGGATTACACCATGGATGGCTTCAGGTTTCGCTGATTTGATTAACCCGGCAGCGCTCGCGCCCGAATCCGGCCTCAACGCCTCGTGGCCACGAGCATTGGCCGGCTGGCTCAAGACTGCCGAACAGCGCGGATCCAGTCGAGCCGCGCGGCTGGAATGAGGCCGTAATTGTAGAAATTGACGCCGTCCACACCGGGCGCCAGCGCCGGCTTCACCTTGGCCGCGAGGATGTCGGGGCGGGCCATTTCCGGATAGAACAGCCGGTAGCCGGCGCCGAGGAATTTGTCCGCGCCCAGTGCCGCACGGCCGGCCGCCATCAGGCTGGCGACATCGCCGGCCTGCATGTCGTAGGCGCACAGGATCGCCCCGTCGCAGACCTTGCCCAGCGCTGCCAGATCGCAACCGCCAAGCCAGCCGTCTTTCAGATCGATAATGACGACCCGCGTCGTGGGATCGGCTACCTCGCGCAGTTCGGCGACCAGGCTGGTCACTGGCTCGAATCGCCACAAGAGATAGGCATGGAGCTCCGGCCACGGCGCAAAGGCGTCGAGGCCGCAGGCGGGGAAATCGGGAAAGCGCCGCTCAGGCACCGCACGCTCGCAGGTCTCGACGATCCATTGCCTGGTGAGCTTACGCGCCGCCTCGGCATCGATGCCGGCTTTTGCCGCACGGGCGACGCAGGACGGACAGAAGCACAGAGACAAAAGAAAATCGTCTTCCGGCGTCAGCCCGACACCGTCCTTCTCGTGATGGTATTCATGGGCAAAGCCCATGAAGGACGGGCTTTCAAGTTCTATCCGGTCCGGCCGATAGCTGTGCGAGATGTCGGCGATCAGCGCGCGGACATAGGCGCGCGCATCGGGATGGGACGGGCAGAGATTGTAGTAGTTGGCATCGCCGAAGGCGTTGCGGGTGACGGCCTGCGGATGCAGCATGCCCAGGCGGGTGTTGTGCAGGCAGACCGTCCAGCACGAAACGCCTAGCCCGCCCGCGTCGCGACGGCGGATGAGCTGACCGAGCACGTCGCCGCCCTCGGTGATCACGTCAGCCACCTTGGGTTGGATGGCTAGACTTCCCCAGCGCGCAGCGGTCGGCTTGAAATAGATGGTGCCGTCCTCAGGGAAATAGGCCTTGCGGCGCGGACTGCGCGGCTGCAGGAAGCGCCCGGCATGATAGGATGTCGCCAGGCTGATCATGTTGAGCCCGGCGCGCCCGACAAGATCACGTTCGACCGTCTCCAGGCCGAGATCCTGGATGTCCCAGGGATAGGTCCACATGGACAGTTGCTGCATGGAATATCCTCTGCCTTTGGCTCAGCCGTCGACCGGCTCTGCGACTTGCATTAGGCAGTCGCCCGCCTCACACATCGTGTGCAGCCGGCGCGACAGCACCAAGCCGCTTTCGGCGAAATGTAGGGCCTCCTCGGCAACATCGAGCCGCTCGAGATCGTGGTACCAGCCGGCCAATTGTCCTGAAGTGACACTGTCGCCGAGCCTGGCGGCGGGCTCGAACCAGCCGCGGCGGGTGGCATAGAGGCCCTGGCTGTGCCTGGACAGGGACAGCAGCCTTGTCGGCGCCGAAGGCTTTTCGCCCGCGCCAAGAACCGGCGCGTCGACCACACCCATTGCTATCATCAGACGGTCGAGCGCGCGGGCCGTGATCGCCATCGAATCGACCGTTGCGGTGCCACCGCCGCCGAACTCACCGCTGACGCCGACGGCGCCGGCGCGGCGCGCTGCGCCCATCGAGGTTGGCGAGGCCTGGCCGTTATCAGCGATAAAGCCGTAGGGCATGCCGAGCGTGCGCATCAGCTCGACGCCACGCCGGTGGCGCTCGGGATCGGCGTTGCGTTCGACCAGCGCGGTCGGCAGATGCTCCATCGACGTGCCGCCCGAATGGATATCGAAGACGACGTCGTGACGAGGAAACAGCTCCGTCTCAAGGAAATTGGCGAGCCGGCTTGTCGGCGTTCCCGAGGGATCGCCGGGAAACGCCCGGTTGAGATTGCCGCCGTCGAGCGGCGAGCAGCGCTTGGCGGCCATCACCGCAGGGGCGTTGGCCATCGGCATGATGGTGATGCGGCCCTTGATGCGCTTCGGATCGAGCCGGCGCGCCAGTTTTGCCAGCGACAGCTCGCCCTCATATTCGTCGCCGTGATTGCCGGCCATCAAAAGCAGTGACGGGCCGTCGCCATTGCGGATGAGGCAGATCGGCACCTTGACCTGAAAGTAGGGCGAGCGATCGATCGAGAACGGAATGCTTAGATGGCTGAGCGTCTTGCCGTCGCGGTCGAAATCGAGCGTGTGGGCGAGGCCGGTGTGCATGGTCAGACCGCCGCGACCGCGGTGATTTCGATGCGCAGATCAGGGTCGGCAAGCCGCGCCTCGACGCAGGCCCGCGCCGGCAGGCGGGCAGGATCGATCCAGGCATCGTAGATGCTGTTCATGGCCTCGAAATCACCGATCTGCGGCAGGAAGATGTTGACCGCCACCAACTTCGACTTGCTGCTGCCGGCCTCGACCAGCAGCGCCTCGACTTTGGCAAGCACGTCGCTGGTCTGGCCTTCGATGCCGGCCTTGCGATCGTTGGCCACCTGGCCGGCTATGTGAACGAGGCCGCCATAGACGACTGCCTGCGACATGCGCGAGCCGGACTGAAAATACTTGATCATATCGGATCCTTTCGAGGTTCTCTTTTTCGGGGATCTGGTCAGCCGAACCAGGTGGGGAAAGCGTGGCGGACGTGGCCGGTGGCGTCGACCCCGAAGATCACACGATAACGGTCGAGGCAGGTGCAGGGGTGCGAGATGCCGAATTCGATGACGTCGCCGACGGCGATGTCGTCGCTAGGCGCAATCGACAGGAAGGCATGCTGGTCGTTGAGCTTGACCACCTCGGCGCGCGCGATGGGCGTCGGCGACGGCTTCCCGGCGCGGAAGACCGTGAGCAGCGTTGGAAATCCCTGGTCGAACGACACGTCGCGCATCCCCATGCCGCAGATGACGAGGCCGGGCTCAGGCCGCGACAGCACTTCGGCCCACAGGCGTAGCGCAGGGCGAAAGGAATGCCGCGCCGAAGCGCTGATGCCGCCTATGGCAAAACCCTTGCGGGCATCGAGGGCGCCGAGCGAACGGTCATAGGTGCCGTGGTCGTGGAAGAAGATGGCGCCACTGCGCAGCACCAGCGTTGCGTTGCCGTCGCTGGAAACGAGGGGTGCAAGCGCCGCGACCGCCTGGTCGAAGAAGGCGGAGCCGCCGGCTGTGACGATCAGCGGTGCGTCGCCGCCGACGCGGGCACGCAGCCGCAGGAACATGTCGGCGGTCATTGCCAGCAGGCCGGATATCACCTCATCGGTGCGACCGGGCTCGGGTTGCGCCGCCGCCCCTTCATAGGTCGCAACGCCGGCGATCAGCAGCCGCCCGCCGGCAGCCGTGATCGCATCGGCGATGGCCTCGGCTTGCGCGGTGGTGCGGGCGCCCGCCCTGCCCGCACCAAGTTCGACCAGCACGCGCAGCGGCGGCAGCGCCGCATTGGCGCGCCAAGCCTCGGCAAGCGCGTTCACGGCGTCGACCGAGTCGGCAAAGACATAGAGCTCGGCATCCGGCCAGGCACCAGCAAGCACGGCCAGCCGGTTGGCGCCGCCGGCTCCTCCAACCTCATTGGCGATGATCAGCCGTGTCAAGCCGGCCTTCAGCATCACTGTCGCTTGCCTGATGTCGGCGACCGTCGTGCCCCATGCGCCGGCCTCGACCAGCGACCGGGTAAGATCGGGCGCCATCGGCGTCTTGGCATGCGGAGCGATCGCAACATTGTGTTCGCGCGCATAGCGCAGGAACAGGTCGCGATTGGCGGAGAAGGCCGCCTCGTCGAGGGTCAGCACCGGAAGCGCCATGCGTCCATCGGCCGGATGCCAGTGCTCGGCCGCGACAAGGCTGCTGTCCAGCCCGGTTGTGCCGGGAGGCACGCCGCGGATGCGGTCGTCGAGCCGAAAATTTTCGCGCACCGAAAGGGCTGGAACCGGTGAGTTTTCAGTCATGCGATGCTAACCCTTTTACCGTCGCAGAACGAAGCCAGGATCGATCGCCGGTCACAGCCTGAGAGAGATACGTGCCAGAACCTTACGCCGGACCGATCATCGACGCCCATCATCATCTTTGGGATCTCAGACTGGGACGGCATCCCTGGCTCGCCGCCACGGCCAGCGAGCGCGGCGGCCTCGGCGAGCTTGGCCCCTTGCGGCGGAACTATCTGCCCGGGGATTATGCGCGCGATGCCATAGGGCATAATGTCATCGCCACCGTCCATGTCGAAGCCGGCTGGGCGAGTGGCGACTGCATCGGAGAAACGCGCTGGCTTGAAACACTCGACAAATCGCGCGGCGTCGCCGCCCGCTATGTCGTTCACGTGCCGCTCGCCGATCGCCAGGCGCCGGCGCTGATCGAAGCGCAAGCCGCGTTCGAGCGTGTCGCCGGCGTGCGCGACATATTGAGCTGGGATCCCGACCCTGCCCGCCGTTTTGCGGCCCGTGACGGCATCATGGACGATCCGGCCTGGCGCGCCGGGCTTGCCTTGCTTGGCCAGCATCGGCTGGCCTTCGACATGATGGTGTTTCCGCGCCAGCTCGCCGACGCGGGGCTGCTTGCCAGGGCCTTCCCCGATCAGCAATTCGTGCTCAACCATTGCGGTAGCCCGATCGACCGCGACGCCGATGGCATGCAGGTGTGGCGCGACGGGCTGCGGCTTCTGTCGCAATGCGACAACGTCGCCATCAAAATATCGGATCTGGTCGCCTACGATCATGACTGGACGCTCGACAGCCTGAAGCCCGTCGTCCTGCATTGCATCGATTGTTTCGGCACCGGTCGCGCCATGTTCGGCAGCGACTTTCCGGTCGCCGGCCTGCATGCCTCGTTCGATGACATATATGACGGCTTCAAAACCATCACAGCGGACTTTTCCGCCGACGAGCAGACGGCGCTGTTCTTCGGCAACGCAAGGCGCATCTATCGGCTCGACGATGTGTCATCGGCGCGCCTGCTCCCGGCCTGAGAGCAGCAGCAGGCCGAGGATCAGCGAGCCGAACAGGATGCTGCGCCAGCCGGGCGATGCGTTGACGACGGTGATCAGCGCGGTGATGGTGACCAGCAGGATGGCGCCGGGGATGGTGCCGGCATAGGTGCCAAGCCCGCCGAGGATCGAGGTGCCACCGAGGACCACGGCGGCAATCGAGGCGAGCAGATAGGGATCGCCGATGCCGACATAGCCCTGTCCGTTCATGCCCAACACGAGCACGCCGGCAAGTCCCGAGCAGAAGCCGCTGATGCCGTAGACCGCAAGCGTCGTGGACGTGACCGGAACACCGGACAGCGCCGCGGCAAGCGGGTTGGCGCCCATGGCAAAAATCCGGGCGCCGAGCGATGTCGCATGCATCGTGGTCAGCACGATCACCGAGACGACCACCCACAACAATACGCCAGCGGGAATGCCGGCCGGCCGGCCATTGCCGAGCCAGTGGACCAGCGGGTTCTCGGCGGTCACGGCGCTGCCGCCGGCGATGATGATCAACAGACCCTGCAAGAATGTCGCCATGGCCAATGTCATGATCATCGGGTGGACGCGCAGCAAAGCGACGCCGAGCCCGTTGACCAGGCCGATTGCCGTGGTCAGCACCAGAACGGCAAGAATGGCGGTGATGCCGGTCGGATCCACCTGCCACGACAGCAGCGGCAGGCTGACGGCGCTGACCGTGACGATGGCCGCGACGGAAAGGTCGATGCCGCCGGCGATCACCACAAAAGTCTGGCCCGCGGCAACCAGGCCGATGACGGCGCCGAGCTCCACCAGATAGCGCAGATGGCCATAAGCGCCGAAGCCGCGCGAAACGAAGCTCGCCACGATCCAGACCGCGGCAACGATGGCAACGGTGAGAAACGGCCGGCTGCGCAGGACCGTCAGGGCGCGTTTGCCGCCCGCGCTGTCATTCCATGCTGTCATTGCTGTGCCTTGCGGAATTGCGGGATGGCGACCGCGCCGATGATGATCAGGCCCTGGGCCACATATTGTGCGACCGGCGTGAAGCCGAGGAAGAACATGACGCTGATCATCAGGCTGAGCAGCAGGCTGCCGGCAAGCGCGCCGCGCATCGTGCCCTGGCCGCCGAGGAAGCCGATGCCGCCGAGCACCGCAGCGGCAATCGAGTTCAGGGTAAAGGCGGCGCCGATGACCGGGTCGCCCGAACCGGTCTGTGCGGCGACGAACAAGCCGGCGCCGGTGGAGAGCAGACCGCTGATCGCATAGGCCGCAATGCGCGCGCCGTCGACCGGCACGCCGGAGCGATAGGCGCCGACCGGATTCTCGCCGGCGGCATAGAGGCTCAAGCCAAGCGGCGTGGCGAGATAGAGCTTCCACAGGAGAACGATGAGCACCAGCAGCACGAATGCCGCCGGTGTGTTGCCGGCAAGCAGGTCGGACAGCCACGCCGGGATTGCGCCGCCGGGCCGCGGCAGGATCAGCAGTGCGGCGCCGCCGATGATGAACGACCCGGCAAGCGTCACCACGATGGCCGGCAGCCGAAGCCGTACCACGATGAAGCCGGTCGCCGCCCCGATGCCGAGGCCCGTCAGCGCCACCGCGGCAGTGCCCCCGGCGACGCCCAGCGGCCCGGCCATCGTCGTCGCGGCGATGACCGCGCCCAAGCTGACCGTCGCGCCGATGGCCAGGCTGATGCCGCCGGTGAGCATCAGGATCGCCTGCGCCATCGCGACCAGAGCCAATGGAAACCAGCTCTGCGTGAATTTGGCGAAGCCGGACGCCGTGAACAGACCCGGAAAGAGGACGCCATAGGCGATGAGAAACACTAGGACGACGGCAAACAGGCTGCGCACGCCGACATTGCGACGCAGTTGCACCGGCCAGTAGAGCGCGCCGGTCTGCCGGGCGGAGGAAGATGTGTTCATGCCGCAACCTTCCGCTGTTCGGCGCCCATCGCCGCGGAGACGATGGCTTCCTCGCTCAGCGCTCCACGCGCCAGCATGGCGACGATGCGGCCTTCGCGGACGATGGCTACACGGTCGCAAAGGTGCACGAGTTCGGGCGTGTCGGAACTGAGCAGCACGACCGCCTTGCCGGCGGCGGCGAAATTGCGAAGCATCATGTAGATCTCACGCTTGGTTTCGACGTCGACGCCGCGCGTCGGATCGTTGAGCAGAAGCACCAACGGGTCGTGCGGCATCCATTTCGCCAGCGCCACCTTCTGCTGGTTGCCGCCCGATAGAGCCTGCGCCGCCCGGCCGAGGTGACCCTTGATGCCGAGTTGGGCGGCAAGGCTTTTGGCCGTCTCGCGCTCTGCGCAGCGGCTGCGCAGCTTCAGCGCCGGCAGCCTGGCAAAGGCGGGCAGCATCATGTTGGTGATGATGGGATGGATCAGGTGCAGGCCCTCGCGCTTGCGATCCGCGGGCACATAGGCCAGCCCCAGCGCGTTGGCTTTCGGCACGCCGCCGGGCAGGCCGGAGGCGCCGTTGACGGTCGCCGACGCCGTCCGTGCCGGAATGGCGCCGTAGAGACCGAGCAGCAGATCTTCCTGCCCTTGCCCGACCAGGCCGCCAATGCCAAGCACTTCGCCCGTTTTGATATCCAGATCGACGTCGCGCATCAGGCCGGCCGAAAGATTTCGGACGGAGATAGCGTCGGCAAGCAAACTGGAAGGCTGCCATTGCGGAAAAAGATCACCGGGATCGCGGCCGACCATCAGCCGAACCAACCCGGCGGCGTCGGTGCCTTCCAGGGTGCGGTCGGCCGTGCAGGTGCCGTCCTTCAGCACGGTGACGTGCTGGCACAGCGCCATGACTTCGTTCAGTCGGTGCGAGATGTAGAGAATGGCGATGCCTTCGCCGCGCAACCGCTGCAGCAGATCGGTGAGGATTTTGGTTTCGGTTGCCGATAGCGACGATGTCGGTTCGTCGAGAATGAGCACGCGCGGCCGGCGGTAGAGCGCCTTGGCGATCTCCACCATTTGGCGGCGGCCGAGCGACAGATTCCCGACCGGCGTCGACAGCGGCTCGTGCAGCCCGACAAGTTCGCATGCGGCCCTCGCCCGCGCAGCGAGTTCGCGGTAGTCGATCAGGCCGAACCGTTTGGGATAGGCGCCGAGACCAACATTTTCGGCGATGGAAAGACTGGCCGTCAGGCTGAGTTCCTGCTGGACGACGGCGATGCCGGCCTGCCGCGCAACAGCTGGCGTCATGCGTGAGACCGCGCGTCCATCGACCTCGATCGTCCCGCCATCCGGTCTCAAGGCGCCGGACAAAAGGTTGATCAAGGTCGACTTTCCGGCGCCGTTCTCGCCGAGCAGCGCATGCACGCGGCCCGGCTGGAGAGCGATTGAAACGTCGCGCAGGACGGGGTTGCCGAAGAAAGACTTCGACACCCCGCGCGCCGCGAGCAGCGGAGCCATGGTTGTCAACGCTACAACCCTTCAGGCTTATTTCTGAGCCAGCAGCTTCTTGAACAGCTCCTCATCGTAAGGAGAAAAGATGTAGCCGTCAGCCGGGAAGTCCTTGGCCCGGGCGAGGTATTCGTCGATGTTGGAATTGTCGATCACCGGCAGCGGAATCTTGACGAAAGCCGGCACATCCTTGCCTTCCAGCGCCTGAACGGCGGTGTAGGTGGCGAAGGCGCCGAGCCAGTTCGGCTGCATCGTCGCCCAGCTCTTCAAGCCCTTTTCTTTCCAGAGTTCCAAAAACTGCCGGGCGTTCTCACCGGTGATCGGCACCTGTTCACGGCCCTGCTTGTCGAGGGCCAGCACGGCGCCTGCCGACAGAGCGCCGCCGAGCGACAGGATGCCGTCGATCTCGGGGTTGGCGAAGAGCAGGCTGGTGACGGCTTCCTGTGCCGGCGCGACGTTGTAGGGCGTGTTGGTCTCGGCAAGCACCGTCACGTCGGGATGGGCCTTGAGCTCAGCGTCGGCGCCTTTGCGCCTGTCATCGCTGACCGAAACCCCGGCGGGGCCATTGAGGATCAGGATCTTGCCCTTGCCGCCGATGGCGTCGATCAGGAACTTGGCGGCCTGGTCGCCCCATTGCGAAGAATCGGTGTTGACCTTGGCGGTGACCTTGTCGGTGTCGACGAGGCTGTCGAAGTTGATGATGGCGATGCCCTTGGCGCAGGCGTCGGCCAGAACGCGTGCCGGTGCGGTCGACGAACCGGCGATCAGGATGATGGCGTCGACATCGGAATCGATCATCGACTGAATCTGCTGGATCTGGACGTTGGCATCGCCCTGAGCGTCGGTGACGACGAGCTTGTCGACCAGTCCCTGCTTCTTCAGGGTCTCGACTTCGGCTTCGATCGTGCCTTGGGTCTGCTTCATCCAGGTCGGCACGGAATAGATGTTGGCCCAGCCGATCGTGTACGGCGCCTTGCGGTCGCCCTTGATGCAGTTGGCGGCAGCATTGGCCTGCGAGGCGACGCCAAAGCTCAGCACGAGACCGAGGCAAAGCGCGCTGGCGGATGCGAAAAACGGTGATTTCATCATGACTGTTCCCTTCAGAGGTTGTGGCCTCGACGTGCAGAACAAGGGCGAGGAAACCCGTCGGTCGCCGGGTCTTGGAAACCGTGTGTCCTCTCGGGATTTGTCTGCGTCCGGCTCGTTAGTTTGTCTGGTATTTCAGACAATGTGTCTGTATATCGGACAAATTGGATGCTAGACCGAGCCTTGACATCTTTCAAGCGCCTTGAGACGAGAACCGAAATGATTTTGGCGGATGGTCATGAGCGACGGCACTAACGATGCGATCGGGAAGGAAGCCGGCGCGGAGCCGCGCAACGGCGAACGACGACGCGGCATTGACCGCGTCATCATGCTGCTCGAGGCGTTGCTGCGGCACCGCGCGCCAATGCGCGTCGGCGACATCGCCAAGATGATCGGCGCGCCGCGTTCGACCACCTACGAGATCGTCAACAGCCTGCTCGACGCCGAAATGCTCGAAAACGTCGGCGGTGAAGGTTACGTCTATTTCGGACGCGCCATGCATCTGTTCGGCTGGGCCTACTCACATCACAACGCCCATTACCGTCGCATCATCGAGACCTTGGATAAGTTGGCCGCCGAGACAGGCGAGACGGTCCAGCTATGCGGCCTGCGTGGCAACAAATACGTCGTTCTGGACTGCCGAGATTCGCCGGGCCCGTTCCGGATCTCAAGCGATGTCGGGGTCGAGGTGCCGATCCCATGGACGGCATCCGGACGGCTGCTCCTCGGCCATATGAACGAGCAAGAGTTGAGGGACTTCATCCCATCTGGCGACTACAAGCTTCCCGACGGCCGCATCATTGCACCAGCCGAATTCTTTGCCGATGTTGCCCTGGCCCACCGGCAGGGTTTCAGCGAGACCGCCGCTCTGGCGGACCGCTTCACCTGGTGCATGGCAGCGCCCATCCACGACGGCCACGGCGCCATCAAAAGGACCTTGTGTCTGGTGTTACCCGTCGACACGCCGGAGCCACGGCGCGACGAACTGCTTGCGTTGCTGCGCGAGCGCGCCCGTGGACTGTCTCTGGCGGGAGGCTGACGATCAGCCGTCGTGCCCTCAGGTTGAAGCCTCTTAAAGGCACATGGATTCCGCTCTTCCCCATTGGTTCCATTTAGGCTCCGGACCTTAGTCCCATAGTCGGTGGATAAGGTCCAAACCAGGGAACACGCAACCGGAAGCCACATTAGGAGAAGACCGTCGATCAAAGTCCCTTCATCGCCGGTTGAGGATCCCGCCGCTCTTACTGTCGAGAGCGCGGCGGGATCCTTACGCGCGGAGCGAGCACATGAGATTTGTCGAGATTTTCACAGATGTGCTTACGGCCCTGCTTCTCGCTTTATTCGTGTGCGGGATATTCGCTGTTTTCGGAGGCCATCTGGTTCCTCCACGCTACGCAAAGATGGTGTTGCTGCCGGACCTCGATAAGATGACGACTGCATCATCTACACCCAGCTTGCCCGATTCCATCGACTTGCAAGTTCAAAAGCGCCCAGAGGTGCAAAGGTCTGCCGGCGTGACACAGCGCGCAGTCGGTCTGGAGCCGCCAGTGCCATCCAGCAAGCGGTAAGAATCAGCGGAGGTTTTGTGGCTCCCCAGCTATCAGAGAGCGCCGGCGATTATTGACAGACCCGGCTCTTGAAATTGGCTGAAATCGCCGCTCCACATTTCCGCATCTGCTGTTGGATGTGTTCATCAACAGGTCCGAACGCTATGGCGAAGCAGGTTGAGTTGGCGGTGTCCCTGGCTGATCCCCGCCAGTGCTTGATCGCGGCGTTGGATCCTTGTCGAGCTTGGGATTTCGGTCCACCGGTTCACCATTCACATCATCGGCCTTGGAGTTTGCCGGGTCCGTTTCGCCTGGATTTGGGCTGTAAGTATCTGGCGATGGAACCCGGCTGTTTTGTTGTGTCGCCGGTGTCTTAGCCTGCTCGCCATAGATTTCAGCGATCCCCCAGGCAACGAGCGCCAAGACAAGGCCGGCCAAGAGCACGCCAAGGACCGGTCGCCCCAAGCCACCCTGCCTGGCCCGCTTTTCCGGAATGTTTCTGCTCATGATCGCAACCTTGGGCTAAGAGGAGTGGCCCGCGCTCCAGGAGCGAAGACGCGGGCAGTCAAGAGCTCCGGATGTTGGCCATGCGGCGAACAGGGAACTCGCTGCACATACCGAACTCGCTGGCGCTGTTGATGTTCCCACGGAATCCAAACAGCGCGCCGCCGGGAGCCGGACTGGCAATTTGGGTTGGAGTGGCTGGAACGAGCCAGCTCAAGGTCAACGAGCGGCGGTGTGCGTAAGCGGGCATTGCGAGCCAGACTGGAACTTTGCCGAATCTGCCGCGTTGCCGACCATGGCCGACTACAACAGACCACCAATCCGGTGCTGACCGGTTGCAAGGCCCGCGTTGCCACCAGGGACATCTGTTTGAAGGCTATCTGAATTTGCTCCTCGTTGTTGGCGATTCCGCCCGATGGAACATCCTGATCCGCTCGCGGTTGGGGAAGCCCGGGCCAGCGGCAGGAGCATCATCATGAACGTCGAACGTAACCCGGCCGAAGACAGAGGCGATATTCAGTCTGGGGTGACAGAGGACAAGACGCCGGGATTCGACCCGGCGGCGGCGCCTATGGAAACCGATGCCGAAGCAGCAGACACCTGCGCCGTGCCGGTTCCCGCAGCGACGGGCACGCCGGCTTTCGCTAATCAAGCAAGCTTCGCCAATGCGATGCGGCGGCCGGACGACGAGCGCGCCCCGGCCCCGAGTAAAAACGGCCCGGTGCTGGCCATTGTCGCGCTTGTCGTCGTTGCCGCCGTCGTGTTCGTTGTCGCCGCGATGCTGGCGCGATAGCAGATCCTGCGCTTGCGCCAAACCTCTGCCCTGCGAAGCGATCAGGGATGCGGTCGTGGCAGCAGGCGATCAGCGGCTGGAAAAACAAGCTGCAGGTTGCAGCGGCGCATGGAACGCCGGCCGGCACCCTGGCCGAGCAGCATTGCGGCATGGCCGAACCCGGCTCGGCCGCCAAGGGTTGAGGCCGGATGCTCGTTCGAAGCGGGAACATTTCACATCAAGCCAAGTTCGGGCTTGCAGAGCTTGTCGTCAAGGAACAGCACATGCAGGCCCTCACATGGCACGGCAAAGGCGACATACGCTGCGATCAGGTGGCCGATCCGACGATCCAGGATGAACGCGACATCGCTGCAGAAAGTTCACAACAGCGATATCGACCCGTCATTCGTGATCACCCATCGGGCTGGCCTCGAGGCCGGGCCCGAGCTTTACAAAACCTTCCGCGACAAGGAGGACGGCTGCATCAAAGTGGTGATGCGCCCGCACGGCTGACCGTTCTATCCAATGGCCCGACTTTGTTGTCCGGCCGTCTGCATGCTGAAAAGGCGAGAGTTGAAAATGGCCAAGGATAAACCCGCATCGACAAACCCGGCCGCCACACCCCCGGTCAGGTCGCCTGACGCCGCCGGCCTGCCACATCCCCGTCGCGATGCTGAAGACAGCGATTCCGGCGCCAAGCCGACGGCACCCAAGACCGCTGGCGCCCAGCAAGCGTCCAGATCGCCGCTCGACAGCCGTATTGCAAATCGCAATGCCGGCCGTCCTCGTCAGGCAGGCACGACGCCTCGGCCGACCGACGAACCGCTGGAGTAAGATGAAACCTAAGCTGCGGCGCGGGTATCCGCACCGCGGTGTGTGTGCGCAGTCAGGGTCTTCCTGCCCTGCCGAAAGGGCCATACAGGTGTCTTGATCTCTCGTGGATCGTCGGGATCGGCAATCAATACTTTAGCGGGAAATTCGATGGTACCGTTGGCTGGGATCGAACCAGCGACCTCCGGATCCACAATCCGGCGCTCTAACCATCTGAGCTACAACGGCACGTTCGCCTGAGCCAGATCGTGGTGAAAATTCACTCTCCGAGATCCGCTCTGTCGTTCGGCGATGCGTCCAATACGGTCTATCAGAGACTAATTCAAGGCCTTTGATAAGGCAAAGCCGGTTCTGCCAACAGGCGCCGGTTTCTTCGGCAAAAGAAAAAGGCCGGCGGGAGGAGGTGCCGGCCTTTTCCTGTTACGAGCCAGCGGGAGGAGGTGCTGGCTGGTCACCCCGGAGAGCAGAGGGAGGAGGTTCCACTCGCCGGGTATTCATTTGGACAACTCTATCGCACACCTATTTGTCTGACGAAATGCGACGTTTTGATGCATCGCAGAGTTGTGCGCAATTATTAGGCGGCCTTGATGTCCTTCAGGGCCTTCTCGAAAGCGGTCTTGACCGGCTTGGAGACGTCTTCGGCAGCCTTCGAAGCAACAGCCTGGAAGTCCTTGGCCTGCTCGACCGTGGTCTCGACGCGCTTGCGCAGGAAGGCGGTCTGCAGTTCGACCACTTCCGACAGCGACTTGGCGCCGATGAGGGCCTCGAGATGCGAGAAGCCGGCTTCGGCATTGGCGCGCAGAGCGGCGATGGTCTTGAGCGACAGGTCGCTGGAAACGGTCTTGGCAGTCTCGAAGGTCGATTCCAGGACTTTCTGGGTCTCTTCGGCGCCGGTCTTCAGCTTGGAGTAGGCTTCCTTCGACTGCTCGACGCCCTTTTCGGCGAAAGCGCGGATCTGATCGGTTGCCTTGGAAGCGTCGAAGCTCGGGAATTCGACGTTTTCGATGGTCTCAGCGGTCTTGGCCTTGGTCATTTTCCATCCTTTCGGGGTAGCGGCTTTGACAAAAAGCCGTCTCGTTCATGTATGATGGCAATATAGCGGTTTTTTTGTGCGATGCAATATCTTTGTTGCAGTGCACCATAATTTCTTCCCATGCGTTACCCCAAGAGGTTACCCAAGGGCATCCCGAGGGGCTGTTAACCAAGTGGCCAGAGATTCCACCTGCTTCCCGCCATGGCTTGTGGACCTTCGCCGCGCGGGCTTTTATTAACAAAGCGTTAACTGCAAATTGCCCGCCTTGTAGGTTCGCCAAGAGGGGTTCGCCAAGAGGTTTCACCGAAAGGGTCCGCCAAGCGCATGCCTTCCGAGAACTACTCTTTCCTCGATGTCGCCGTGCTTGATGCGGTTCGCCAGCGCTTCGCCGCCGGCGACGCGATCGCGATTCTGTCGGCCGACCTCGAACAGGTGATCTGGGCCAACGGCCCGGGCGCTGCGGTGTTCGGCTATCCCGACATCGAGGCCATCATCGGCGCCTCGGCACAGCTGCCGCTGATCGCCAGGCGTCAGATCATGGCGACCGCGGGCTTCCCGCAGATCGGCAGCGACCGCGCCATTACGGTACGGCTGGCGACCGGCATCACCAGCCGCGCCGTCGGCTTCCTGGCCAGTGCGGTGACTATGCCGGACGGCGAAAGCGCCATCATGCTGGTGGTGCCGGCAGCGCAGGCCGGCTCGCGCAGTGCTGCCGACATTGCGGCCCGCGCCATCAGCGGCTTTACCGAAGACGGCCATTTCATCGCCTTTGTCGACGCCGCCGGCACTGTCGAGGCGGCTTCGGATGGCTTTGGCGCGCTCGCCATCCGGCCTGAGACGCTGGCCGCGCTTGTCGCCGACGTGGCGAGCCAGGACGACCGCATCGTCAAGCGGCTGGTCCCCGGCGGCGCCACGTCCTATCCGGCCGGCTTCGCGCGCCTGACCGAGTCCAGGCATCTGCTGGTGGTCATCGACGAGGATCAGCTCGGTGAGGAAAATCCTGTCGGCGAGCTGGATGCCGAACCTGCTGCAGCGCAGGTCGACGATGGCCCGGCGCAAGCCGCCGCGGAGAACGCGGTAACGGTGGATGCGGTGGCTGACCACCCCACCGCAAGCGGGAATCAGGGCGCCCCACTCGCGGCCGCGCCTGATGTCGGGGAGACAGGTCGGGCTGCCACCGAGCATGATGCTTCGGCGTCAACCGATACAAAGGCGGACCATCGCGAGCAGACGACCGGCCGCGAGCAGGCGGCGAATGACAGCGCGCCGGCGCAACATGATCATTGGTACTTCCATGCCGGCGAAGAGCCGCAGGCTGGCGAGCCGGACAGCCCGGCGCAGGCCGAGCCGGACTCTGTTTCCCCGGCCGAGAGTGCGCAGTTGGACTGCAGTGCCGCTGCGCCCGCCCTGCCCTCTGACGCAGCCCCACCGGCTGCGCCTCCCGCCAAACGTGAGATCGACCGCTCGGCGCCGCCGCTGCGCTTCGTCTGGCGCACCGACGCCGAGGGCAAGTTCAGCGCGCTGTCGCCGGAATTCGGCGACATTGTCGGCAAAGCCGCCGCCGACGTGATCGGCCGCCGCTTCAAGGACGTCGCGACAATTTTCGGCCTCGACGCCTCGGGCGAGATCGCGGGCCTGCTTGAACGGCGCGACACCTGGTCGGGCCGCTCGGTACTGTGGCCGGTTGCCGGCTCCGACCTGAAGATACCGGTCGATCTGGCAGCACTGCCTGTCTATGGCCGCAGCCGCGCCTTCGAAGGTTTTCGTGGTTTCGGCGTCGCCCGCGCCGGCGATGCGGTGGTCGATCCGGAAGCAATCGGCATGGCGCTGGTCCCCAATGGCGCGCCAGCGGCAGCAGCCGAGCCGGCCCCGGAACAGCCCGTGGCGGAAGCTCCCAGGGCGGCCGATCCGTTCGAGGGCGAAGTGCCGGCACTGACCATCGTGCCGAAGCAGGAACGTCGTTTTGCCGACAAGGTCATCCGGCTGGCCGAGCATCGGCAGCCCGCCAACGACAAGCAGCCGACAAGCGAGAGGGGCCTGTCGACGCTGGAGCGCAGCGCTTTCCGCGAAATCGGCGAGCGGCTGAAGAAGGACAATCCCCCCCCGGAGCAGCCGGATGCCGGCAAGCAGGCCGAGCCGACCAGGACCAGTCAAACAACGCCGGACGAGGCCAGGCTGGAGCGGGCCAAGGGAGATCATCCCAAACCGGACCATGTCGAAGCGGACCAGGCTCAAACAGCCGCTCCAGCCCGGCAAGCCGCCGAGGTCTCGAGTCCGGACGAAGCCGGCCCGGCTGCCGCGGCTGAACCGTCGGCCTCCGCGCCCGAAAGCGAAACGGCTGAGGCCGAACCGCCGGAAAGCGATGCCGAGGACGAAAAGGACCTGGCGCGGCTTGACGGCGAGCAGCCGGACGACGGCCTTGCGGACAGCGAAGCAGGCGAGGCGAAGGCGCCGACAGTGTCGCGCTCCCTGCTCGACTATGCCGATCCCGAACCAGGCTCCGTCACCGGAGACAGTACGGAAGCGACGTCTTCCAAAGACGAACCGGCGCCGGCTCCCGAACCGGATGATACGCAAGCGCAAGAGATCGTCGAGGCCGCAGAGTCACAGCCGGTTGTTGCCGAGACGCCGGCCAATGCCGGTGAAGACGACAGCATGACGTCGGCCGATTTCCGCGATGCCGAGGACAATGAGGATTGGGCGCCGTCCGACGAGGCGACTGACTCGGCCGTGGAAGACGGGGACAAGGCCGGCGATGCGGACACAGTGCCGGCAGAACCACAGCGCCTGAAAGTGCCGCCGCTCAAGCTTGAGGGGTTCATGCCTTCGGCATTCTCGGCCGGAGATGAACACAAGGCCCCTGACACGTCGATCCTCGGCAAGCTGCCGGTGCCGCTGCTCATCCATTCGGGCGACGAGCTTCATTACGCCAATGAGGAATTCCTCGGCCTGACCGGCTATGACACGCTTGAGGACCTGAGCGACGCCGGCGGGCTCGACGCGCTGTTTGCCGATCCCTATTCAGAAACGGCCGGCGAAAGCGACCACACACTCAAGCTGAAGACGCGCGAGGGCCAGGAATTTCCGATCGAAGCCATTTTGCGTTCGGTGCCGTGGCGCGCCGGCAAGGCGCTGATGCTGGTGGTGCGACGTACCGGCGATAACGAGCCGCCGATGGTTGCGCATCTCGCAGCCGAGGAGCAGACGCAGCCCGATGTCTCCGAACTCAAAGCGCGCATTGCCGAGATGCGCACCATCATCGACACCGCGACCGATGGTGTGGTGTTGATCGGCCGCGACGGCGACATCCGCTCGATCAGCCGGCCGGCCGAGGCGCTGTTCGGCTTCGACAGCGACGACGTCAGCGGTAAACCGTTCGCCTCGCTGTTTGCCATCGAAAGCCAGCGCGCGGCCCGCGACTATCTGAACGGCCTGTCCGAGCCCGGCGTGGCGAGTGTGATGAACGATGGCCGCGAGGTGATCGGGCGCGAGGCGCAAGGGCGCTTCATCCCGCTGTTCATGACCATCGGCAGGCTGCCCAATGACAGCGGCTTCTGCGCCGTGGTGCGCGACATCACGCAGTGGAAGCGGGCCGAAGAGGATCTGACCCAGGCGCGCGCGGTGGCCGAGCGCGCCTCCTCGCAGAAGACCGATTTCCTCGCCCGCATCAGCCACGAGATCCGCACGCCGCTCAACGCCATTATCGGCTTTTCCGAGCTGATGGTGGACGAGAAGTTCGGCCCGGTAGCCAATGACCGCTACCGCGACTATCTCAGAGACATCAACCGCTCGGGCAACCATGTGCTCGATCTCGTCAATGACCTCCTCGACATTTCGAAGATCGAGGCCGGCCAGCAGGAAATGGACTACGAGGCGGTGTCGCTCAACGATACGCTGGCCGAGACTGTGGCGATGATGCAGCCGCAGGCCAACCGCGAGCGTGTCATCATTCGCTCCAGCTTCGCCTCGCGACTGCCCGAAGTGGTCGCCGACCTCAGAAGCGTGCGCCAGATCGCGCTCAACATCCTGTCCAATGCCATTCGCTATACGCAAGCCGGCGGACAGGTGATCGTGTCGACCGCCTATGAAACCTCCGGCGACGTTGTCATGCGGGTGCGCGATACCGGCATTGGCATGAGCCATGCCGAGATCGAGCAGGCGCTGAAGCCGTTCAAGCAGATCAATGCGCTGAAGCGCGGGCGTGGCGACGGCACCGGTCTCGGCCTGCCGCTGACCAAGGCGATGGTGGAAGCCAACCGCGCCCGCTTCACCATCACCTCGACGCCGGGCGAAGGGACGCTGGTCGAGGTCGCCTTCCCGTCGACGCGGGTGCTGGCCGAATAGGGCCGGCCATTCCCGGGCGAGAATCCCGGACAAAGAAAAGGCGTCCAACAGGACGCCTTAAATGGGATTTGCTGTCACAACGGGGGCTTGAGCGAATCTGATCCTCAGGGGACGAGGAACGGGATTTCTCCCTCAAGTTACGTGCGACTATCGACGCCGGGCCTTAACAACTCCTTACCGGCCGTCCAAAAAATTTACGAATGTGTACCACTCATGAAATCTAGGTAAATTCGACCGACATATCTGGTTAACCATCCCGGCCGCGTCACTCAGCCAGCTGCGGCAGGTTCCTGAACAGCTCCAGCGCCTCTGGATTGGCCAACGCTTCCTTGTTCTTGATGGCGCGGCCATGCACCACGTCGCGCACTGCAAGCTCGGTGATCTTGCCCGATTTGGTGCGCGGAATGTCGCTGACGGCGACGATCCTTGCCGGCACGTGGCGCGGGCTGGCGCCGCTGCGGATCTTGGAACGAATGCGCTTTTCCAGATCCTCGTCCAGCGTCACGCCGGCGGCCAGCCGCACGAACAGCACGACGCGGACGTCATTGTCGAAATCCTGACCGATGCACAGCGCCTCAAGGATCTCCGGCATCTGTTCGACCTGATTGTAGATCTCCGCCGTGCCGATGCGCACACCGCCCGGATTGAGCGTCGCGTCGGAACGGCCGTGGATGATCATGCCGCCATGCGCGGTCCATTCGGCGAAGTCGCCGTGGCACCAGACATTGTCGAAGCGCTCGAAATAGGCGGCCTGGTATTTCTTGCCCTCAGGATCGTTCCAGAAGCCGATCGGCATCGACGGGAACGCTTTTGTGCAGACCAGCTCACCCTTTTGCTCGCGGATCGGCTTGCCGTCATCGTCCCATACATCGACGGCAAGGCCGAGGCCGGGACCCTGGATCTCGCCGGTCCAGACCGGTTGCGTCGGTACGCCGAGCACGAAACAGGAGACGATGTCGGTGCCGCCGGAAACCGAGGCGAGATGTACGTCCTTCTTGATGCCGTCATAGACGAAGCGGAAATCCTCCGGCGACAACGGTGAGCCGGTGGAGGAAATAGCCCGCACACTCGACAGATCATGGCTGCGGATCGGCTTGAGCCCGGCCTTGCGCACGGAATCGATGAATTTGGCCGAGGTGCCGAAAAAGGTCATCTTCTCGGCATCTGCGAAGCTGAACAGCACATTGCCGTCGGGGTGGAAGGGCGAGCCGTCATAGAGCAGCAGCGTGGCGCCCGAGGCCAGGCCCGACACCAGCCAGTTCCACATCATCCAGCCGCAGGTGGTGAAGTAGAAGAAGCGGTCGCCTTCGATGAGTCCGGCATGCAGCCGGTGTTCCTTGACATGCTGGACCAGCGTGCCGCCGGCCGAATGGACGATGCATTTGGGAATGCCGGTCGTGCCTGACGAGAACAGGATGTAGAGCGGATGCGCGAACGGCAGCCGCTCGAACGTGACCGCTTTGGCGGTAAAGGGTAACAGCGCCTCTTCGAGCGCCACGGCCTTGTCGATGATCGCTGCGATATCGCGCGAGGTACCGAGATAGTCGACGATCAGGACCTTGCGGACGGTTTCGAGCTTCGCCGCAACGGCAGCGATCTTGTCGGCTACCTCGATTGCCTTGCCATTGTACCAATAGCCGTCCGGCGCAATGAATATGACCGGCTCGATCTGGCCGAAACGGTCGAGCACGCCCTGCTCGCCGAAATCGGGGGAACAGGACGACCAGACCGCGCCGATGGAGGCGGCCGCCAGCATGGCGGCGACGGTTTCCGGCATGTTGGGCATCATCGCCGCGATGCGGTCGCCCTTTTTCACCTTGAGCGACAGGAAAAGCTGCTGAAAGCGCGAGGTCAGCTGGTGCAGTTCGCTCCACGACAGCCGCCGCTCGATCTTGTCCTCGCCGCGAAAGACGATCGCGTCACCGGAACCGGTCTTCTTCAGCAGGTTTTCGGCGAAGTTCAGCGTCGCTTTGGGAAAGAACGATGCGCCGGGCATCTTGTCGCCATCGACGAGCACGGGCTCGCCCGCATCGGTCCCTTTGTCGCCGACAATGCCGCAAAAGTCCCACAGCAGGCTCCAGAAGCCCTCGCGATCCTCGACCGACCAGCGGTGCAGTTCGGCGTAGGAGGCGAAGGATGTGCCGCTTTTGGCCGCTGCTGCCTTCATGAACGCGGTCAGTGGTGTTGCGTCGATCTGGTCTTGCGTCGGAGTCCAGAGCGGTGCTTCGGCAGCCATGATCGATCCTCCTTGAAGCCCGTCGCGTCGCAAGATAGATATGCTTTTGTTTGATGCACGTCGTTGTCCCGGAACCGCTGCACTCTTCCGGGCGACATGCACTAGCCTCAGCTTTACAGGCGCCGCTGTCCCAAAAACGCCGCGCCTCGTAACAGGCTGAAGCTGCATCGCTTATGCCTACCACCGTGCGGCAGAGCAAGATTTTGTTCCGCTAAACTCGGCCATATGTGCGCAATTGCCATCGCCGGGCCATAAAGACTTGAAATGCCTCAGCCCTGAGTCGTAGTGACGGCTGGAAGGCGTGGTGACGACTGGCGGTTACACCCGTCAGGCGTTTATCGGAATGAAAGCAACCGGGGCAATATGCCATCACCTTTGATCCGGCGCGGAATATGGGCGATCGGCGTTGCCGTGCTCGTCATCGCGCTGGTCGTCGCCGCTCTGCCGCTGTTTGCCTCGACCCGGATCGTGCGCGATCGCATCGCCTGGGAGATGAGCGCGTGGAGCGGTTTCAGGGTCACCATCGCCGGTTCGCCGCGCATCGAGGTGTGGCCGAAGTTCCGCGCCATATTGAGCGACGTCACGCTGTCCCAGTGGACCGAGACCGACGCGCCGCCGGTGATCGAGGCCGAACGGGTCGAGGTCGACCTTTCGGCGATGGCGGCGCTGCAGGGCGATGTGGTGTTTTCGACGGCGCGGCTGGTGCGGCCGACAATCCGGGTCCAGCGCGCCGCAAACGGCATATTCCTGCCCGCCATACCAACGGGCGGACGCATCACCCGCTCCATCGACACGGCGCGCGGCCTAGTCAACGCCGATCCGACGAAGCCGGACCTGAGCAAGCTGCCCGCCGATCCGTTCGGCACAGTGGAATTCAGGGACGGCCGCATGGTCGCCTCCATCGGCGGCAAGGACGTCGAATTGCTGACCAGCCTGTCCGGCCAGGCGAGCTGGGCAGCGATGAACAGCAACGCGACCTTGTCGGCGACCGGAATCTGGCGCGGAGAGAGCGTCACCGTCGATGCCGCCTCGCCCAAGCCGCTGGTGCTGTTTGCCGGCGGCGCCGCACCGGTCACGTTTTCGTTCAAGGCAGCGCCGGCCAGCTTCTCGTTCGATGGCACGGCCAGCATGTCGCAAAACGCCTATTTCGATGGCCAGGCGAAATTCGCCGCACCCTCGCTGCGGCGCGTGCTGGAATGGTCGCAGGCCGGCATTGCTCCTGGTACGGCGATCGGTTCGGTCTCGATTTCGAGCAAGATCACGGCGACCGCCGGCCGCGTCAAATTCGAAAACACCGCGGTGACGCTCGACAGCAACCCGGGAATGGGGGCGCTGGATTTCTCGTTCGGCGACGCCTTGCCGGTGATATCAGGCACACTCGCCTTCGACACGCTCGACCTCAGGTCGCTGTTTTCGGCCTTCACGCCGCTGGCGCCCACCGGTGAAACCGGTCCCGGCGAAATCGACACCAGCTTCGCCGACCGGATCAATCTCGATCTGAGGCTGTCAGCGGCGCATGCCTCGGCCGGCGCAATCCAGCTTGCCGACGTCGCCGCTACGGCGCAGGTGAAGAACGGGCTTGCCGTCTTTGATATCTCCGATGCGTCGGCCTTTGGCGGCAACGTGCAAAGCAGCCTGCGTTTCGACCGTAAACCGGAGGGCTCGCAGGTCGAGATCCGGCTGCTCGCCTCCGACATTGACGGCGCCGCTTTCGGCACCGCGGCCGGAATGACGCGGCTGGTGCCGGCCAGCACCGGCACTGTCTCGGTCATTCTCAAAGGGCCGGGCAAATCCTGGGACTCGATCTTCGAGAACGCGGACGGCTCGGTCTCTGCGACGTTCGGGCCGGGCGCGCTGAGCGGGCTCAATTTGCCGGCATTTCTGAAGCACACGGAACAGGGCGGCTTCTTCGCGCTCGACGACGTCTCGGACGGGACACTGCCGATGGACGGCGCCGAGCTCAAGGCCACCATCTCGAAGGGTGTGGCAAGGCTGGACAAGGCCGAGGCCAATTCGGCGAAATACAAGGTCTGGCTGTCCGGCATCGCCTCTTACGGCGGACGCGGGCTGGCGCTTTCGGGGGGTGTCACCCAGGCCGACCCGGCAGCGGCACCGGTCAATGGCCAGCAGGGATCCAACCAGTCGTCATTCTTCGTCGGCGGCACCTGGAGCACGCCGTTCATCTCGCCGATCAGCCGCGGCGTCTCAGGCGAATAGGCGGACCCTTACCGGGACCGCCCTATCCCTCGTTTGACGCAATCAACCGCGCTGCGCGGCCTGTTCGTCGAGCTGGCGCTGCACCTCACGCCGCTTGTTGGCGACCGAAGCGATGATGACGCCTACCGCCACGACGGCGATCAGGATGGTGCAGGCGGCGTTGATTTCCGGCGTCACGCCGAGACGCACCTGGCTGTAGATCTTCATCGGCAGCGTGGTGGCGCCAGGCCCCGAGGTGAAGGAGGCGATCACCAGATCGTCAAGCGACAAGGTGAAGGCCAGCATCCAGCCGGAGACGATGGCCGGCATGATCACCGGCAGCGTGATCTGAAAGAAGGTCTTTACCGGCGTTGCGCCGAGGTCCAAGGCAGCTTCTTCCAGCGAACGATCGAACGACACCAGGCGCGACTGCACGACGACAGCCACGAAGCACATGGTCAAGGTGATGTGAGCAAGCGTCACGGTCAGGAAGCCACGGTCGAGACCGACGGCAACGAACAGCAGCAACAGCGACAGGCCGGTGATGACTTCCGGCATGACCAGCGGCGCAAACACCATGCCGGAAAACAGGATGCGGCCGCGGAAGCGGGTGTAGCGGGTCAAGGTCAGTGCCGCCAGCGTGCCGAGCACGGTTGCCACAGTGGCGGAGATGACAGCCACACGCGCGGTCACCCAGGTGGCGTCCATCAGCCCCTGATTGTGGAACAGCGAGGCATACCATTTGGTCGAGAAGCCGCCCCAGACGGTGACCAGCTTCGACTCGTTGAAGGAGAAGATGACGAGCAGCACGATGGGCAGATAGAGGAAGGCAAAGCCCAGCACGACCGAGGTGACGTTGAAGCGGCTCCAGCTGGTGTTCATTTGTCTTGCTCCTGGGCGCGCGCCTGGGCTCGCTGGAATAGCATGATCGGCACGATCAGCAGCAATAGCAGGATCACCGCCACCGCCGATGATACTGGCCAGTCGCGGTTGCTGTTGAATTCGTTCCAGAGCGTCTTGCCGATCATCAGCGTCTGCGATCCGCCGAGCAGGTCGGGAATGACGAACTCGCCGACCGCGGGAATGAACACCAACAGGCAGCCGGCAATGACACCGGGCAGCGACAGCGGGAAGGTGATTTTCCAGAAGGCTGATGTCGGCGGGCAGCCGAGATCCTTGGCCGCCTCGATCAGCGAATAATCCATTTTTTCCAGCGAGGAATAGAGCGGCAGCACCATGAATGGCAGGTAGGAATAGACGATGCCGATGAAGATCGCATAGTAGGTGTTGAGAATGATCAAGCGTTCGTCGATGATGCCGGTGGCGAGCAGCAGCTGGTTGAGCAGGCCTTCAGGTTTGAGGATGCCAATCCAGGCGTAGACGCGGATCAGGAACGACGTCCAGAACGGCAGGATCACCAGCATCATCAAGGTCGGGCGGATCGTTGCCGGCGCACGCGCCATGCCATAGGCGATCGGGTAGCCGACGAGCAGCGTAAGGACCGTCGATATCGCGGCGATGATAACGCTGGTCACATAGGCTTTGAAGTAAAGCGCGTCCTGCGCCAGCAAGGTATAATTGTCGAAGTTGAGTTCGCGGAAGCCGGCGAAGAAACCGGACATGCCGTCCCTGAAATCGAGCACGGGCGTGTAGGGAGGCATGGCGATCGCCGTCTGCGACAGCGAGATCTTGAAAACGATGATGAACGGGATGAGGAAGAAGAACAGCAGCCAAAGATAGGGCACGATGATGACGAGCCGGCTGACGAAGCCGGCGCCGAGCCGTGTCAGAAACGGTTTGGCCGCTGTCGATGGGCCGGTGCCGGTGATGGCGATGTTGGACATGCCCGCCCCCTACCGCGTCAGCACGACGCCGGCATCCGGCCGGAAGGAGACCCAGGCGCGGTCGTTCCAGGTCAGCGGGTCCTCGGTGACTCGCGCCGCGTTGAGCGCGCTTGCCCTGATGATCTGCCCGTCATCCAGCCGGATGTGGTAGACGGTCATGTCGCCGAGATAGGCAACGTCGTAGACCTCGCCCTCAAGCGCATTGACTGCGTCGGCCGGTTTCTTCGACGACACCTTGATCTTCTCCGGCCTGATGGCGAAGACGATGTCGGAACCGGCCTTTGTATCGGTGCTGTTTTCGACGACGATCTGGGCCCCTGTCGCGCCGGTAATGCGCGTGGTGTTTGCCGCACGCTCGGCGACCTTGCCTTCGAACATGTTCACATTGCCGACGAAGTGGGCAACGAAGCGTGAGCTCGGCGCCTCATAGACTTCCGCCGGCGTCGCCACCTGCATCACCTCGCCCTTGTCGATGATGGCGATGCGGTCGGCCATGGTCATCGCCTCTTCCTGGTCGTGGGTGACGACGACGAAGGTAAGGCCGAGATTTTGCTGCAGGTCCATCAGCTCGAACTGCGTTTCCTCGCGCAGCTTCTTGTCGAGCGCGCCGAGCGGCTCATCGAGCAGCAAGACTTTTGGCCGCTTGGCAACCGAGCGGGCGAGCGCGACGCGCTGGCGCTGGCCGCCCGACAATTGGTGCGGCTTGCGCTTGGCGAACTGCTCTAGCTTCACCAGCTTCAGCATCTCGGCGACGCGCTTTTCGATATCCGGTCCCGGCATGCCTTCCTGCTTGAGGCCGAAGGCAATGTTCTTTTCCACGCTCATATGCGGGAACAGCGCATAGGACTGGAACATCATGTTGACCGGGCGGCGGTAGGGCGGGATGCCGCGCAAGTCCTGGCCGTCGAGAAGGATACGGCCGGCGGTGGGCTCCTCGAAGCCGGCAAGCATCCGCAGCAACGTCGACTTTCCGCAGCCCGACGCGCCGAGCAGGGCGAAGAACTCGCGCTCGAAAATGGTCAGCGACAGATTGTTGACGGCGGTGAAGTCACCGAACTTCTTGGTGACGTTCTCGAATTGGATATATGGCTTGGCGTTCGGGTCGTTCCATGGCGCGAAATCCCTGCGGATGCTGCCAAGCGATTTCATGTCCCACTCCGTCCTATTTTTTTGCTTCTTGCCCCAGAGAAGAATGGTCCCGGCAGGTGGCTGCCGGGACCATGTCGCATTGCTTACTGGCCGGTGACGATCTTGGTCCAGCTGCGCGTGATCAGGCGCTGGGTCTTGGGATCGTAGGGCTGGACCGTATAGAGCTTTTTCAAGGTCTCGGCGTCCGGATAGACCGCCGGATCATCCAGCAGCGCCTTGTCGACGAACTGCTGCGAAGCCTTGTTGCCGTTGGCGTACAGCACATAGTTGGACGACTTGGCGATCACTTCCGGCTTCATCATGTAGTTGAGAAATTCGAGTGCCTCGGCGGCATGCGGCGCATCGGCGGGAATCGCCATCTGGTCGAACCACATCTGGGCGCCTTCCTTGGGCACGGAATAGCCGATCTCGACGCCTTGCTTGGCCTCGACCGCGCGGTTGCGCGCCTGGAAGACGTCACCCGACCAGCCGACCGCCAGGCAGATGTCGCCGTTGGCGAGCGCGTTGATGTATTCGGACGAATGGAATTTGCGGATATACGGACGCACCTTCAGCAACGTCTCCTCGGCCTTTGCGATGTCGTCAGGTGAGGTGCTGTTCGGATCGAGGCCGAGGTATTTGAGCGCCGCCGGGATGATGTCGGCCGGCGAGTCCAGCACATAGACGCCGCAGTCCTTCAGCTTGGCCAGGCTGTCGGGATTGAAGAACACATCCCAGCTGTCGATCTTGTCGGTGCCGAGTGCTGCCTGCACCTTCTTGATGTTGTAGCCGATGCCGACGGTGCCCCACATGTAATTGATCGAGTATTCATTGCCGGGATCGTATTTGGCGGTGCGCTCCGAAACCGTGTCCCACATGTTGGAAATGTTGGGCAGCTTCGACTTGTCGAGCTTCTGGAACACGCCGGCCTGGATCTGGCGGGCCAGGAAGTTGCCGCTGGGCACGACGACGTCATAGCCGCTGCCGCCGGCAAGCAGCTTGGTTTCGAGGATTTCATTGGAATCGAAGGTGTCGTAGACGACCTTGATGCCGGTCTCCTTAGTGAAGTCGTCAATGATCGAACTGTCGATGTAATCCGACCAGTTGAAGACGTTGACGACGCGATCCTCGGCATGGCCGCCAACGGCGAAAAGCGTCAGAAATGCCGAGGTTGCCGAAAGCCAGAGCGCTTTGCGGATCATGCTGTTCTCCTTTGATGAGTGTTCCTTCGCCAAGTCGTCGCTGTTCGAGCGCGATTGGGCATTTGCTTCAGAGTATTGAGCTTTCCGGGCAGCCACAAGCATGAACTGCCAGCGCCGTCCGGGCGGTTCGACGAGCGGCAGATGATGGCTCTGTGTGCCCGCATGGCGGGCGCGCTGACGCCGTCAGAGGCTTTCGCCGCGGCGCTGGCAGGGATACGACGCTGTGGTCCGGTCTTGGTCCGACCGGCGGGGACACTTGGCAAGATAAGCCTGTCTTGTTGTTGCCGTGCCCCAGCCTGCCCGTGCCGCAGCAAGGTTGTCAATGGCCCGCGCGGGGAAGCTCGGTCAATAGGGCGTGCGGCTTCGCTAATTGGGGAAAGAAGGGCGTAATAGGGAAGACGGGCTCAACCAAGGGAAAGGCGGGTCAATTAGGGGATGGCAGGCCGGTGGTCCCCGGCCGTGCAGGTCTCGCCTGGCGCTTGAATTCAAGCGCGATATGGACGAGCAGCGCGGCGACCACCGCCGCGCCGCCGATGATGGTGCGCACCGAGGGCACCTCGCCATGAACGAGCCAGACCCAGATCGGTCCGAGGATCGGCTCGAACGTGCCGAGGAGTGCTGCGATCGCCGCCGGAACCAGCCTCGCGCCGGTGGCGAAGAAGGCAAGGCCCAGGCCGAGATTGATGACGCCGAAGGCAAACAGGAAAGCCATGTCGTGGGCCGACGTGGCAAACTGCGTGGCTTGCGATGCGGCGAAAGCCGCTGCCAGCATCGTGCCGAGGCACGTCGCCGGCGTCATGCGCACATGGGCGAAGCGCCGGGTGATGACGGTGGCAATCGAGAACATGACGGCGATCAGCAGCGACAGCCCGTCGCCGATGGGCGATACGGCGCCGTCGAGCGATTCCGACACCATGATGGCGACGCCGGCGATGACGGCGGCGATCGCCACCCAGGTCGCGACGGCGACGCGTTCGCGAAACAGCACCCAGGCAAGCAATGCCGCCAGCAGCGGCACACCGGCCTGCATCAACAGGATATTGGCAACGGTGGTGTAGGCGAGCGCGACAACGAAGCACGTCGACGCCGTGGCGAAACAGACGGCCACGGCAAGGCCGGGCAGGCCCATGTCGCGAAACAGCCGCAACATGCCGCGCCAGCCGTCGCGCCAGGCCATGAAGCAAATCAGGAACACAGCCGCCCACAGCGAGCGCCAGAACACCACCGTCCAACTGTCAGCGGTGTCGATGAAGCGGGCGATGGTGCCGCCAAAGCTCCACATCAGCGCCGACAGGAACACCAGCAGCAAGCCGACCCGCTCTTCGCGCGGCGAGACGATCGGCGATGCGGCGATTGGAGAAGATGCGGTATCGGTCATGGGGTGCGACTGTCGGCTATCTCGGGGCGGCATGATGCACAATGGACGACAGAAACGTGCCGCATTCGCCTAGCGCATAGGCTACCGCCGGAGGTGATCCAGCCCGGCATTCCCTTTGGCGCACCGCCAACCGGCAGCCATACGGGCAAACACCGCCGTTTCTAGGACGTGCCCTTGTTGCCGCGGATAAAGCGCCAAAGACCGGCCAACGGTACCAGCAGCAGAATGCCGAACTTTTTCAGGGCGATGAGCGCGACCGCAATCAGGCCGGCCTTTGCCGCGAGTTTTCCAGCGATGAGGCCGCCGATGCCAACCGCGGCGACCGTGTCGGTGCCTGGCAGAAAATCGGTGTATTTCTTGCCGGTGTTGAAGTCCGCCACGCCCAGCACTTCGTCCAGGCTCTGCTTGATCTCCGGCAATTGTTCAACCGTAGCGATGTAGCTCATCACGAAGACGCCTTCCCGGCCGAGGAAACGGACGTCGTAATTGAGCGTGTGGACGGTATCGTCTCCGAACTGCAGTTCCTTGGCCCAGTGCAGCCGCTTGTGGACGAAATCATAGACCGGCGGCGAGGCCCAGCCGATCAGCTTGATCGGGGGAAAGCCGTCCTTCACCCGCTGATCGTTGGCCGACAATGTGTCCGCCTGCATGCTGCTCAGCAATTCGGTGTAGTCGATGGATGCGGCGTCGGCGTCATCGACATGGCCGATCTTTTCATAGCGCAATTCGATGCCCCAACCGTTGCCGGCGATGGGCTCGTACTTGGCCGGGAAGATCATGCCGATTGCTTCGGACGCGGTATCAGCCGGATTGCCCCAGGCCTCGGTCAGGACGGACGTCGCGTCCTTCTTGCCCAGAAAATAGAACTTGTCCTTGAGATCGAGATGGATGCCTTCGGGAAGGTCGACCGCGCCGGTCTTTGGATCGATCTTGTCCAGGAATGCCTTGCCGTCGTCACTATACTGTTGATAGTCCTTGAAGAATTCCGAGGATTTTTCTGCCAGAACAGGCCCCGCCAAAAGGGCAAGCGCCACGCCAAGCCACAAAGCTTTCCTGTTCATAAGCCGTCCCCCCTTGGCTGCCCTGCAGCTCACCTTCGATAGCGCAGCGCCGATGCTTAATCAATATTTGGTTCGGCGATGGTTCGGGCCGCGCTCTATTGCTTAGCGCAAACAGCTGCGGTCTTCCGCGACCTCCTGCCCGAGAAGCATCACTGGAAATCGAAGGCGCTCAGGCCCGTCGCCATCTCGTCCAGGCCCAGCGGACGGGTCACCGGCGGCTCGGCGCGGGCGAGGCAGCCGATGCGTTCGCACAGCCGGCAAGCGGGACCGACCGGCGTGGCGGCGCCCTGTCCGGCCTTTGCCGGCAGCCCGGCGCCATAGACGATCTCGTCGCGAAAGCCGATATCGCAGCCCAACAGCAGCGCGGTGCGGCGCGGGCGCTCGGAGAACGAACCCTGCGGCCCCTCGAGCGTGCGTGCGATGCAGAGGAACTCGGCGCCGTCGGGCATTTCCACCGCCTCGACCAGGATCTGGCCAGGCGAAGCGAAAGCGGCATGGACCGGCAGTTTCGGGCAGCCGCCGCCAAAGCGGCTTTGCGGAAAGCCCTGGCCGCCGGCCTTGCGGAAGCGGTTGCCGGCATTGTCGACCTCGAGCATGAAGAACGGCACTCCGGACAAGCCAGGACGCTGCAGCATGGTCAGGCGGTTCGCCGCCTGTTCGAAGGAGACGCCGAAACGCGAGCGCAGCACATCGATGTCGTAACGAGCCCGCACGGCGGCGGCATGAAAGGCCTGATAGGGCATCATCAAGGCATGGGCGGCGTAGCGGCCGAACTCGAAGCGGGCGAGCCGGCGGGCTTCGTCCGTACCGAGCTTCAGCGCCTGAATTTCGCCGGCGATCGCGACCGTCATGCGGATCAGGCAGGCCTCCATGGCGACTTCGCGCAACTGGTCGAACGGCGACAGCCGCTCCGATAGAAAAAGACGCTGCGAATGACGGTCATAACGGCGGCGCCAGTTCGGCATGGTGGCGACCGGCAGAACCTTGACGACGATGCCATACTCGCGCTTCAGCCACGCCTTCAGCGCGCCGAACAGATCGTCGCCGGGGTCGAGCATCGAGGTGAAGGCCTCGGCCTCTTCCTCCAGTGCTGCAAAATGGTTCGGCCGGCGCTCGAAAATCTCGTGCACTTCGTCGATCGGCAGCCGCGCACCGGACAGCGCCGTGGCGCGGCCCTCGCGCGCCAGAAGCTCGTTGAGATCGGACAGCCGCTCGGCCTGCTCGCGGTAAGCGCGAAACAGTTTTATCATCGCAGCCGATGCGTTGGGGGCTGCCTCGGCCAGTTCGATCAGTTCCTGGTCGCCCGGCAGCTCACCGGCAAGCAGCGGGTCGCCGAACACTTCCTTCAAGGCCGAGATCGACCCTCTCGCCTCACCCTGCAATTCATGCGGGTCGACCTTGTAGACAGAGGCCAGCTTCAGGATCAGTTGCACCGTCAGCGGCCGCTGGTTGCGCTCGATCAGGTTGAGATAGGACGGCGAGATGCCGAGCCCCTCGGCCATCGCCGTCTGGGTCAGGCCTTTGGCGATGCGGATGCGGCGGATGCGCGGCCCGGCGAATATCTTCTGGTCGGCCACCGGCTTTCCTTGACAGGAATTTACACGACTTGCGAGCGATGAACGGCGCACTATCTTTTTACAATCATGACAGATTTACAGCGGCAAGCAGTCAAACACAACACAGGTTTTCTCTTATTTTCTACCGGAAATGGCGGTTTTCCTCGCTCTCGTCACGGCGCAATGTAAATGATGTCACACACAGACGACGCACACCATCCCAGGGGCGCGGCGTTTCAAGACACTGGCATCGATTGATCTGGAGTGACCAATGACTGATTTTTACAATCTTGTCCCATCCGCGCCCGAAGGCCGCTTCGACGGCATCGAACGAGCCTATTCGCCGGACGATGTGAAGCGGCTGCGCGGGTCGGTCCAGATACGCCAGAGTCTTGCCGAAATGGGCGCCAACCGGCTGTGGAAGCTCATCCACGAGGAAGACTTCGTCAATGCACTCGGCGCCATGTCGGGCAACCAGGCGATGCAGCAGGTGCGTGCCGGGCTGAAGGCAATCTATCTCTCGGGCTGGCAGGTCGCCGCCGACGCCAACACCGCGTCGGCCATGTATCCGGACCAGTCGCTCTATCCCGCCAATGCGGCGCCCGAACTGGTCAAGCGCATCAACCGCACGCTGCAGCGCGCCGATCAGATCGAGACCTCGGAAGGCAACGGCCTGTCGGTCGACACCTGGTTCGCGCCGATCGTCGCCGATGCCGAGGCCGGCTTCGGCGGACCGCTCAACGCCTTCGAGATCATGAAGGCGTTCATCGAGGCGGGCGCTGCCGGCGTCCACTATGAGGACCAGCTGGCCTCTGAGAAGAAGTGCGGCCATCTCGGCGGCAAAGTGCTGATCCCGACCCCCGCGCATATCCGCAACCTCAACGCGGCGCGTCTGGCGGCCGACGTGATGGGCACGCCGACGCTAGTCGTGGCACGCACCGATGCGGAAGCGGCAAAGCTTCTGACCTCCGACATTGACGAGCGCGACCAGCCTTTCGTCGACTACGATGCCGGCCGCACGGTTGAAGGCTTCTACCAGGTCAGGAACGGCATCGAACCGTGCATCGCGCGCGCCATTGCCTATGCGCCGCATGCCGACCTGATCTGGTGCGAAACATCCAACCCCGATCTGGCGCAGGCCAAGAAATTCGCCGAAGGCGTGCGCAGGCATCATCCGGGCAAGCTGCTCGCCTATAATTGCTCGCCGTCGTTCAACTGGAAGAAGAACCTCGACGACGCGACGATCGCCAAGTTCCAGCGCGAGCTCGGCGCCATGGGCTACAAGTTCCAGTTCATCACATTGGCCGGGTTCCACCAGCTCAACTTCGGCATGTTCGAACTGGCCCGCGGCTACAAGGCGCGGCAAATGGCGGCTTACTCCGAACTGCAGGAAGCCGAGTTCGCGGCGGAAGTCCACGGCTACACCGCGACCAAGCACCAGCGCGAGGTCGGCACCGGCTATTTCGACGCCGTGTCGATGGCGATCAGCGGCGGCCAGTCCTCGACCACCGCCATGCATGAATCCACCGAGCACGCCCAGTTCAAGCCGGCAGCGGAATGAACCGATCGACATAACCAACAGAGGAAACGCCCGAAGGGCAAGGGAGAAGAAAATGGCATCGATAAGCCGCGTCAAGGAACGTGCAGACGAGCAGTCCACCACGATGAGTGTCGACCAACAGGCGACCATCCGCATGCTGGCCAACGACCTGCACAGGCTCAATCAATCGGTGATGAAGGCAGTCGAGGCCGGCGTCTCGGTGGAACTGGTGCGCTCGGCCCGGCATCATGGCGGCGACGGCAATTGGGGCGACCTGCTGATCCCGGTGATCGTCACGCAGAAGAGTCACGGCTGATCTTTCCCTTACGGAAGCTTTGTGCTTGTGGAACTTATGGGCCCCGCCGCTCACTGGCCGATTTCAACGTCACCCGCGGGTTTTCAGCGCGGGTGACTTTCGCTTTTGAGCGTAAACTTAACTACAGTTCGAAAACAGACTTTGTCTCCGGGGTTTAATATTTCCGGCTATATTTCGCAGGTCCGTCATTTCAGCTTGACATGGCGGGCGATCTCACGCCAATTGGCTCTCGGATTTCAACCCTGCATTGAAGCAGCGCCGAGTGCCCGCCCCGCCCATGTGCCCTGTGAACCGCGAGACCGACACCGCCAAACATCTGAATTCGTCAAGCAGGGACGCGAACTCCGAGATATCAACGGATTTCTCCCACGTGCTGGTCGTTGGAAAATCGCCGATCAACCGGGTGGTGGTGTCGAAGATCGTCGAGAAGTCCGGACTGAAGCCGATCTCCGAGTCGCCCGAAATGGCGGCCAAGACATTGCGAACCCTCATTCCGGGCGCCGTCGTTCTCGATGGCGGCCCCGACAACGAGGACTGCCGCGCGCTGATGGCGGCCATCGACGCCTTGCGGCGGACATCTGGGCGGTCGCTCCCCAAGGTGATCCTGCTTTCAACCAACACCGGCACGCCCGACAGCCTGGGCCTGTCGAGCGTGGTAGATGTGGTGGTAACCAAGCCGATCACCACCGAAAGGCTGCAGCCGGTGGTCGACCGGCTGATCAGTCTCGGGCGCGGCTGATCGCAATCCGCCCGAACGCGTGCGGGGCGGTCAGCCTTCCTTGCCGATGCTCTCGATCAAAGCCGGCAGTTCGCCAAGATCGACAAGCTGACGAAATCGCGGTGCCTCGACCGGCGGCTCGACGTGTTCGAGCACCCAGGTCAGCTCGTGCGGCACATACACACCCCAACTCCCGGCCTCGATGGCCGGCACCACGTCCGACTTGAGCGAATTGCCGACCATCATGCTGTCCTGCGGGCTGCCGTGGCGGCCAAAGATCCTGGCATAGGTGGCGGCGCTCTTGTCGCTGACGATCTCGACGGCATCGAACAGGTCGCCAAGGCCGGACGCCGCCAGCTTGCGCTCCTGGTCGAACAGATCGCCCTTGGTGATCAGCACCAGATGGTAGGCGCCGGCAAGCCTTTCCACGGTCTCACGCGCATGCGGCAAAGCCTCGACCGGATGTCCCAGCATGTCGCGGCCGGCGGCAAGGATTTCGGCAATGGTCGACCCCGGCACACGGCCCTCGGTCACTTCTATTGCCGTCTCGATCATCGACAAGGTAAAGCCCTTGATGCCGAAGCCGTAGACGGCAAGGTTGCGCTTCTCGGCCTCCAGCAGCCGTGCCGAAATGTGCTCGGTATCGCCATGGTCGGCGAGCAGGGTTGCAAAATGCTTCTCGGTCAGGCGGAAGAACTGTTCGTTCTGCCATAGGGTATCGTCGGCGTCGAAGCCGATCGTGGTCAATTTGCCTGGCATACGGTGTCTTCTGCTGCTCGATCTGCGGGAGGTTGACCCTAATCTGCGTGGCGCGATTTTCAACCAGGAAGGCGAAGACAGGCAGCTCCCCTTCCCTTCCATCACCGGCAACAGCTATACTGTGATAATTGCAACCCAAACTGGTGAATGATGCCGCCTGCGAAAAAGGAAGTCCGTCCGTCGACCCGCGGAGGACGCGTCCGAACGCCTGCCTTCGTGAAAAATCAACGCGGCGTGAAGAACTGGAAGGAAGTCAGCGCCTGGCTGGAATGGCGCGGCATCGAAGACATAGAATGCATCACGCCTGATCAGGCTGGCGTCGCGCGCGGCAAGATGATGCCGTCAAAGAAATTCACTTCCAACACCTCGCTGGCGCTGCCATCGGCAGTGTTCATGACGACGATTTCGGGCGGCTATCCCGAGGACGGCAACGGTTTCCACTATCCGGAGGATGATGGCGACCTGAAGCTGATGCCGGATCTGTCGACGTTGACCGTGGTGCCGTGGGAAGAAGACCCGACGGCCGCCGTCATCTGCGACCTCGTCCATCAGGATGGCCGTTCGGTCGAGTTCACGCCGCGCAACGTCCTGAAGCGCGTGGTAGCAGCCTATGACAAGCGCGGGCTGAAGCCGGTGGTGGCGCCCGAGATCGAATTCTACCTGGTGCGCAAGAACCCCGACCCGGATTACCCATTGACGCCACCAGTCGGGCGTTCCGGGCGGCCAATCGGCGGCGGAGCCGGCTATTCGATCGCCGGCGTCAACGAGTTCGACGAACTGATCGACGACATCTACCATTTCTCCGAAAGCCAGGGCCTGGAGATCGACACGCTGATCCACGAGGAAGGCGCCGGCCAGCTCGAGATCAATCTGCGTCACGGCGATCCGGTCGAGCTCGCCGATCAGGTGTTCATGTTCAAACGCACCATTCGCGAGGCAGCGCTGAAGCATGAGATCTATGCCACCTTCATGGCCAAGCCGATCCAGGGCCAGCCAGGTTCTGCCATGCACATCCACCAGTCGATCATCGACAAGAAGACCGGGCTGAATATCTTTTCGGCGAAGGACGGCTCGGAAACCGACGACTTCTTCCATTTCATCGGCGGCATGCAGAAGCATGTGCCGAACGCACTGGTGATGTTTGCTCCCTACGTCAATTCCTACCGCCGGCTGACGCAGTCGGCCTCGGCGCCGGTCAACAACAAATGGGGCTATGACAACCGCACCACGGCGTTCCGCGTGCCGCGCTCGGATCCGGCGGCGCGGCGTGTCGAAAACCGCATCCCGTCTTCCGACGCCAACCCCTATCTGGCGCTGGCGGCCTCACTTGCCTGCGGGCTGATCGGCATCACCAACAAGATCAAGGCCGAGCCTCCGGTGCTGACCACCGCAAACGCCGATGAGATCGACCTGCCGCGCGGCCTGCTCGAAGCCGTCGACCTGTTCGAGGGCGACGAGGAGCTGTGCGCCCTTTTGGGCAAGTCCTTTGCCGCAACCTATGCAGCGATCAAGCGGGCGGAGTTCGAGACCTTCATGGAAGTGATCAGCCCGTGGGAGCGGGAGTATCTGTTGCTCAACGTGTGAGCGGCGACTTCGTCGTGTGAATGGTGAATAGTGAATGGTGAGTAGTTTCATATTGGATGGATGAGCGCAGACGTCGTGCGTCTCGCAGCCATTCACCATTCACCATTGGCTGGTGTCCCCATGCCTTACCAATCACCTATCTCCCCCGGTCGCTCCTGGTACGAAGACACAGCCGGACCACGCCCTGAGTACCCTGCCCTGGACGGCGACCGCAGCTGCGACGTCGTCGTCGTCGGCGGTGGCTTCACCGGGCTGTCGGCGGCCGCTCATTTGGCCAAGGCGGGAGCCGACGTCGTTCTGATCGAGGCGCATCGCTTCGGCGACGGCGCTTCAGGGCGCAATGGCGGCCAACTCGGCACGGGCCAGCGCGCCTGGGCCGAAGAGATGGAGGCCGAATACGGCTTCTCCCGCGCCAAGGCGCTGTTCGACCTTGCCGAGGAGGCGAAAGCGCACCTGCTCGAATTCGCCGCCGTCAACCAGATCGACATCGACTATATGCCCGGCCAGTTGTCCGTGGCGCACAAGCCGCGTTATCTCGACGACTACAAGGCGCATGCCGAGATCATGGCGGGCCGCTTCAATTATCCGCACATCGCCTTCATGGATGCCAGGGAAACGGCCGAACGGCTGGGCTCCACACGCTACTTCGGCGGCACCCGCGACACCGGCACCGGACACATCCACCCGATGAAACTGGTGATCGGCACGGCAAAGGTCGCGGCAGCGGCCGGCGCGCACCTGTTCGAGCAGACACTATCGACCGGTGTTACCTCCAGCGGCGGCAAGGTCAGGGTGACGACTTCGAGAGGAACCATCACCGCCCAGAAATGCCTGATCGGTGTAAATGCCTATGGCGGCACGCTCGAGCCGGTGAGTGCCGCGCACATCATGCCCATCGGTTCCTTCATCGGCGCGACGGTGCCGCTGGGCGTCGATTCGAAAGTGCTGCCGGGCGGCGAGGCGGTCGACGATTCGCGTTTCGTCGTGCGTTATTTCCGCAAATCCAGCGATGGAAGGCTGCTGTTCGGCGGGCGCGAGGTCTATGGCGTCAACGATCCGAAGGACATCCATGTCCATATCCGCCGGCAGATAGCCGAGCTTTATCCGGAACTGAGCGATGTCGAGATCACCCATGGCTGGGGCGGCTATGTCGGCATCACCATGCCCAGGAAACCGTTCGTGCGCGAGGTGATGCCCAATGTGATCTCGGCCGGAGGCTATTCCGGCCACGGCGTGATGCTGTCGAACTTCTTCGGCAAGCTCTATGCCCAGACCGTCGCCGGCAACCGCGACAGACTGAAGCTGATCGAGGACCTGAACATCCCGGCTTTTCCCGGCGGCCGGCGATTTAGAACGCCATTATTGTTCTTGGCACTGAACTGGTTTGCCCTGAGGGACCGAATATAGGGAAAGTATCTCATATCAGCCGTGGCTGGTACTGAGCTGATTCTATTGAGCTGTTGGTTGCCGCAGCGAGACGTTGCAGAATCATTAGCAAGAGCGCACAATTCCCCTGAGGGCGCACTGATGCCACAATCAAGGGCAAAGGATGCCGGTTCTGGGCGATTGAACGGGGATTTCTGCGGGCCTGCCCGCTTTGTTGTTGGGACCGATGCCGATCGAATGCCGGGCTGCCGGCGCCGATCGAAAGAACACCGGCTCATCTTTTGGAGGTGGCAAGAGTGAACGAGCCCTTCAGTTTCGGCGCGCCGGAACGTCGGCGCTTCGCCATGCAATTCGGTTATGACATGCGGCCCTCCTTCTGGCAGGGGGTGCGCACGAATTCGCATCTGGTGATCGCCGCGGTCGGCACCGCAGCGCTGCTTGGCGTGGCGGGCATAGCGCTTTGGCTGGCATTGCCGGCCAACGACCGGCAAGCGATCGCCAGCACACAGCAGAACGTTCCGACTTTTCCGGTCAAGACGACCAAGATTGCCCCGGTCGCGGCGACGGCTACCGCGGTAGCGGCGCCACAAGCCGCGCCCAAGGGCGACGCGGTTTCAACGACGGTCGCTGTGGGTGGGGCTGCCATGCCGCCGCTGTCGGCCAACGATCCGCGCTGGACTGCGGCGCAATCCAACAGCGACCCTGCCGCGACGCCATCCGATCAGGCTCCTGCCGAGCAGGCTGCCGCCAAACCGTCCGATGCCGCGGCATTCGAAGAACCGGCGACGCAGAGCGACGCCACGACGCAGCTGTCAAAGGTCGCTGCTCCCGCCAATGACGACGACGCCGAGACCGCCGCCATACCGACGCCAAAACCGCAACTTCCAGACGAGCAATCTTCCGCCGCAACGGACGATACCCAGGCCAAGGCCAAGCCACAGAAGGTGGCTGCTGCCGCCGGCACCGGACGCATCCTCAGGGCGGTGACAATGCGCAGCGGTCCGCAGAAAAACGCCGCCGCCATGGGGACCGTGCCCGCCAAGTCGTCGGTGCAGGTGATGAGTTGCAAGAAATGGTGCCAGATCGTCTACAACGGCAAGCGCGGCTGGATCTACAAGAGCTACATCAAGACCGGGGCTTGAGACACAAGCCGCCAGATCTGGTCAGCCGCCGAGCAACCACCTGAAACGGTGTCTCCTGCGAGCAAGTTTGCGCTTAGCCAGGAAATCCCGGTGTTCCTCGAACGGCACCTCGTAGAGGCCGCACATTTGGCAGCTTTCCGACTTGCGGCATATCGGGACCCAGCATTTGACGTCGTGTGTCCAGGCGAGCGCGATCCTTTCCAGATGAAGGTTGGACGAACTTTTCAGCAGAATCAGTTCTCCTGGGACTGCCGTCCGTTTGATATGATCCGAAACTTCCTTGGCAGTGCGAAGCTCAATGAAACGGCCGCTGTCGCGGTCGGCCTGGCTGGCGCGCGAGCGATGCGCATTGTCGCCGGTATAAATGACCTCATCGGCGATTTCGCGCGCGATGTTGTAGGCGGCGCCGTATTTTCTCGACGAGCCGGCGTAGTCCGATATCTGCCCCAGCACAATGCGCTTGCGAGCACCCTTGGCCTTTGCAATCATCTCCAGGGCAATGTTGAGCGAATGCCAGGGCGCTTTGGCCGTATCGACCAGGAATTTCGGACCCGCGGATACCTCTTGCACCGTAGAGCGGTTGGGCAGTGGTGCAAACGATGCCGTTCTCGCTACGACTTGCTCTGGCGGGACCCCAAGTTCCAAGGCGGCGGCAACAGCCGCTGCAGTCGGCAGCCAGAATTGCTCGCCGGGAAAAGGCGCTTGAATATTCAGGCTGCCACCGCGCCAATGAAGGGTGAACCGCAGCAATTCCGGATACGCGGCATGCACGTCACTCACGCGGTAGTCTGCCTCGCCGGACTGGCCGAAGGTCGCAATCCGGCATTTCGCGCCAGACGCCATGCCGATCACCAGTGGGTCATCGCAATTGAGAACCGCAAGTCCATCGGGTTGGAGTGCCCCGACCAGCGCCCGCTTCTCTCCCGCCACAGCTTCCAGAGTCTTGAACTTGCCGAAATGCTCCAGACGGATCATCGTAACCACCGCCACACTCGGCTTCAGCATCTGCGCCATGGCGCTGATCGTGCCGAAGTCGGAAGCGCCGGCTTCGAAAACGACGTAATCGACTTTGCCGGCCTTCCTCAGGCGCTTGTAAAGCGTTCGGATGAGCGCAGGCATTGTATTGGCCTGGGCCTGTAGATGCACCTTGCCTTGGGCGGCCAGTATGTGTGCAAGCAGGCTGGTGGATGTGGATTTGCCGGAGCTGCCGGTAATGCCGATGAACGTCGCCTCGTTACGCGCCCGCACCCAGCGCGCCTGCAGCCGTCGCAGCGCCCAGCCCAAGTCCTTGCGAATTTTCAGCAATTCCAGTTTCACACCCCGCCAGCTTTTAGCCCAGCCTAATATGCGTCGTGCCAAGTTCCAGAGTCAAACGGGCGCTGGCGTGCTTCAGCCAAAGATTCTAGCGGCCGAGGAGCCGCAGCAGTCTGTGCTTGCGACGCTTCGATTTTCTCTGCGCCACAAACTCACGGTGCTGCTCAAACGGCACTTCATAGAGGCCGCATTGCTCGCATCCCTCGGTCTTGCCGCATACCGAAACCCAGCACTGGACGTCGTGGGTCCAGGCAAGAGCGACACGCTCGAGGTGCAGATTGGACGAGCTCTTGAGCAGGATCAACTCGTCAGGCTGCGCGGTTTGGGCGATGTAGTCCGACACTTCCCTGGCCGTGCGCAATTCGATGACGCGGCCGCTGTCGCGATCTGCCTGGTTCGCCTTGGAGCGATGGGCATGATCGCCGACATAAATCACCTGGTCTGCAATCTCGCGCGCGCTGCTGTAGGCTTGGGCATATCTGTTATTCGAGCCGGAAAAATCCGATAGCTGGCCAAGAACGATACGTTTTCGCCCGAATGTCGATCCGGCTACCATGTCGAAGGCAAGGCTCAGCGAATGCCAGGGCGCCTTTGCGGCATCCACGATGAAGTGGGGGCCGCCCGCGGGGACGAGCACCTGGCCGCGATTTTCCAGAGGCTGGAACGTCGCGGTTCTGTCCTTGACCATCTGCGCAGGCACGCCCAGTTCAAGAGCGGTTGCAACCGCCGCTGACGTCGGCAGCCAGAAATGCTGGCCGGGGAACGACGTCTCGATATCGAGCACACCGCCGCGCCAGTGGAGCGAGAACCGCAACGGCTTGGGATAGGCTGCCTCGATATCGCTGACGCGATAATCCGCCTGCTCCGATGTGCCGAATGTGACGGAACGGCAATAGCTCGCCGAGGCCATGCCCATCACAAGAGGGTCATCGGCATTGAGCATCGCGAAGCCGCCCGGCTCCAGCGCCGCGACCAGGGCGCTCTTTTCTCGAGCGACGTTTTCCACAGTCTTGAAACTGGCCCGATGCTCCAGCCGGACCATTGTGACAACAGCCACGTCGGGGCGAAGCAATTCGGCCATGGGCTTCATTGTATCCGGGCCGAATGCAGCAGCCTCGAAGACGACGTAGTCGGTTTTGCCGCCCTTTCCCATTCGCCTGGATAGCGTCGAGACCAACAGTTTCATCGTGTTGGCCAGAACCTGTGTATGGACCGAACCATGACCGGCCAGGATGTGTCCAAGCAGGCTTCCCGCCGTGGTCTTGCCGGAGCTTCCGGTAATGCCGATGAAAATTGCCTTGCTTCGCGCCCGCGCACGGGTGGCCAGGTAAAGCCGCAGCCGCCATCCCAGATCATAGCGACTTTTCTGCTGCCTGATCTTCATCACCCGCCAACACTATCCACGATCCCGTTATGCCTTTCGGGTGATCGAGAAGTCAAACTGGGGTCCGGCGTGACGACGTCAACTGTTCGTTCCTCGGCCGGCCGGCGCATCGATGCGAACTCTTGCCGACGTTGCTCTGTCTGCCGTGCATTGCGAACAGCGAGGTACTTCCCGAATTGCTCAAATGCAGCGGCCGCCGTCGACCTCCAGCGCCACACCGGTGATGAAGGCGGCTTCGTCCGACGCAAGCCAAAGCGCAGCGTTGGCGATATCGAGCGGCGTCGACAGACGGCCGAGCGGTATCGAGGCACGGAATTTCTCGCGGATCTCCGGCGTGTCAGTGCCCATGAATTTCTCCAGCATGCCGGTCTCGCCGGCGACCGGGCAAAGGCAGTTCACGCGGATGTTCTTGGGCGCGAGTTCGACCGCCATCGACTTGGTCGCGGTGATCGCCCAGCCCTTCGAGGCATTGTACCAGGTGAGCCCCGGCCGCGGTCGCAGACCGGCGGTCGAAGCCGTGGTCAGGATGACGCCGCCGCCCTGCCGCTCCATGATCGGCACCACGGCAAGTGCGGCGTGATAGATCGCCTTCATGTTGACTGAAGTGATCAGGTCGAAGGTCGCCTCGTCGACGTCGAGCATGTCGCCATTGCGATGGGTGTAGCCGGCATTGTTGACCATGATATCGATGCGGCCGAAGGCGCTTTTTGCGGCATAGACCATCTCGTCGAATTCGGAACGCTGCGAAACGTCGGTCTGGGTCCAGATCGCGGCCTGGCCGATCTCTGCTGCAACGCGCTCCGCGCCCTTGGCGTTGAGGTCGGCGACGACGACCTTGGCGCCCTCTTCGGCAAAGCGCCTGGCCATGCCTTCGCCGAAACCTGACGCAGCACCCGTGATGACGGCGACCTTGTTTTCCAGACGCATGCTTTTTCCGCTCATTGAAGACCCACCTCGCAAGCGCATTTTCCTTTTTGTTTGATGCGTGTCTGTCTCCCAGAACCGCTTCGCACTTCTGGGCGACACGCATTAGCTTTCGTCACATTCCCGCTTTATGTTGCAGGCGCGAAAGCCCCGGGACCATCGCTTGACGAAAAGCCTCCGGGGAGCAGCCAGTGTCAAGGCACAGTTGGAGCGAATCAATATGCAGTGATTTGGCCTCGATGTGACACCATGGCACTGGATAGTTTAAATCGATTAGATTAAATCCTGCCGCGTCACAGCGAGCGGCGTCAAAGCGGACAGACCATGACCAGCCAGATCATTCCCGTCGAGCCTTTCGACTTCATCATTTTCGGTGGCACCGGCGACCTGTCGGAACGCAAGCTGCTGCCCTCGCTCTACCACCGCCAGCGCGACCACCAGTTTTCCGAGCCGACCCGCATCATCGGCACCTCGCGCTCCAAGATGAGCGACGAGGAATTCCAGGCTTTCGCCAAGCAGGCGATTTCCCAGCATGTTAAGCCGGCCGACATCGACGCCGAGGAACTCAAGACATTTCTTGCCCGGCTGTCCTACGTATCGGCCGACGCGACGACTGGTGCCGGCTTCGACAAGCTGAAAAAGGCGATCGGCGAAAGCGACCGCATCCGCGCTTTCTATCTGGCGGTGGCGCCGGCGCTGTTCGGCGACATCTCGCACCAGCTGAAAGCCCACAATCTCATCACGCCGAATTCACGTATCGTGCTGGAGAAGCCGATCGGCCGCGACCTCGATTCGGCGCGCAAGCTCAACGACGTGGTTGGAGACGACTTCCACGAAAGCCAGATCTTCCGCATCGACCACTATCTCGGAAAGGAGACGGTGCAGAATCTGATGGCGCTGCGCTTTGCCAACGCGCTCTATGAGCCGCTTTGGAATTCTGCCCATATCGACCATGTGCAGATCACGGTGGCCGAGACCGTCGGTCTTGAAGACCGCGTCACCTACTACGACAAGGCCGGCGCGCTGCGCGACATGGTGCAGAACCACATGCTGCAGCTGCTCTGCCTGGTTGCCATGGAGGCGCCATCGTCGATGGATGCCGATGCCGTGCGCGACGAGAAGCTGAAGGTGCTGCGGGCGCTGAAGCGCATCAACGGCAATGAGGCACCCAAGCACACCGTGCGCGGGCAGTACCGCGCCGGCGCCTCTGCAGGCGGCGCGGTGAAAGGCTATGTCGAGGAACTCGGCAAAGACAGCTCCACCGAGACCTTCGTCGCCATCAAGGCCGAGATCGGCAATTGGCGCTGGGCCGGCGTGCCGTTCTATCTCCGGACCGGCAAAAGGCTGGCGACCCGCGTTTCGGAAATCGTCATCGAGTTCAAGCCGATCCCGCATTCGATCTTCGGCGACAGCGCCGGGCCGATCTCAGCCAACCAACTGGTGATCCGGCTGCAGCCCGACGAAGGCGTCAAGCAGTTCATCATGATCAAGGATCCAGGCCCGGGCGGCATGCGGCTGCGCCAGATTCCGCTCGACATGAGCTTTGCAACATCTTTCGACGGCCGCGCGCCGGACGCCTATGAACGGCTGATCATGGATGTTATCCGCGGCAACCAGACGCTGTTCATGCGCCGCGACGAGGTCGAGGCGGCATGGAAGTGGATCGACCCGATCCAGAACGCCTGGGAAAGCGCCAGGCAGGAGGCGCAAGGCTATACGGCCGGCACATGGGGTCCCTCGGCCTCGATTGCGCTGATCGAACGCGACGGGCGGACATGGCACGAAAGCAATTGAGCGAGCCCGTCTATAACTGGAACGGCTTTGCCGGGCGCCAGGATCTAGCGGCAGCCCTTGCCGGCAATGTCGCGGCGCGCCTGACCAAGGCCATCGACGAGCGCGGCACGGCCCTGCTTGCCGTTTCCGGCGGCACCACGCCGGCAAAGTTCTTTGCAGCACTTTCGGCCATTCCGATCGCCTGGAACAAGGTGACGGTGACGCTGGTCGACGAACGGTTCGTGCCGGCCTCCTCGCCGCGCTCGAATGCGGGGCTGGTGGCGGCCAACCTGCTGCAGAACAAGGCGGCTGCCGCGCACTTCGTGCCGCTCTACCATGAGGCGGCAAGCATCGAGACCGCCGCGGCGGCCGACGATGCGGCGCTGAAGGCTCTGCCCTGGCCCCTCGATGTCGTCGTGCTCGGCATGGGCGGCGACGGCCACACCGCCTCGTTCTTTCCCGACGCCGAGAATCTCGGCGATTTGCTCGACCCGGCCTCATCAAGGATCGTGCTGCCGGTTCACGCGGCAAGCGCCGGCGAACCCCGGTTGACGCTGCCGCTGGCGCGGATCGTCGACGCCGGCTTCATCGCGCTGCATATAGAAGGCGAGGACAAGCGCACCGCCTTCGACGGTGCGATGGGACCGGGTGCGAAAAAGCCCATCCGCAAAGTGCTCGAAGCGGCACCCATCCCGGTAGAGGTGTTCTGGGCACCCTGATTTCACGCAAAGTAGTCCCGGCAGACGGTGGAGGACGTTCTTCCGGGGCTCGAAAGGACCGACCATGACAGCCAGACGCGACATCGAAGCCATCACGGAACGCATCCGCCAACGCTCGAAAGCCGGCCGCGAGCGCTATCTCGGCCGCATCGCCGAGGCCTCCAGCCGCACCGCCAACCGCGGCGTCCTGTCTTGCGGCAACCTCGCGCATGGCTTTGCCGTCTGCAGCCCGTCTGAAAAGCTGGCGCTCGGCGCCGACAAGGTGCCGAACCTCGGCATCATCACCTCCTACAATGACATGCTGTCGGCGCATCAGCCGTTCGAGACGTTTCCGGCGCTGATCAAGGATGCCGCGCGCGAAGTCGGCGGCATCGCGCAGGTGGCCGGCGGCGTGCCGGCCATGTGCGATGGCGTGACCCAGGGACAGCCCGGCATGGAGCTCTCGCTGTTTTCGCGCGACGTGATCGCCATGTCCGCGGCGATCGGCCTGTCGCACAACATGTTCGACGCCGCCGTCTATCTCGGCGTCTGCGACAAGATCGTACCGGGGCTTGTGATCGCGGCTCTCACCTTCGGCCATCTGCCGGCGGTGTTCGTGCCGGCCGGGCCGATGACGACGGGCCTGCCCAATGACGAGAAGGCCAAGGTTCGCCAGCTCTATGCCGAGGGCAAGGCCGGACGCGCAGAACTGCTCGAAGCGGAGTCTAAATCCTATCACGGGCCGGGCACCTGCACCTTCTATGGCACCGCCAATTCCAACCAGATGCTGATGGAGATCATGGGCCTGCATACGCCCGGCGCGTCCTTCGTCAATCCAGGCACGCCGCTGCGCGACGCGCTGACGCGCGAGGCGACCAGGCGAGCCCTGGAGATCACCGCGCTCGGCAACGCCTACACGCCGGTCGGCCGCATGATCGACGAGCGCTCTTTCGTCAATGGCGTCGTCGGCCTGCACGCCACCGGCGGCTCTACCAACCACACCATCCATCTCATCGCCATGGCCGCGGCGGCCGGCATCACGCTTACCTGGCAGGACATTTCCGACCTGTCGGAAGCGGTGCCGCTTCTCGCGCGCGTCTATCCGAACGGGCTTGCCGACGTGAACCATTTCCATGCCGCCGGCGGGCTCGGCTTCCTGATCCGCGAATTGCTCGACGAAGGCATCCTGCATGAGGATGTGCAGACGGTATGGGGCGAAGGCCTGAGGCCCTATGCGGTCGAGGCCCGGCTCGGCGAAGATGGCGGCGTCGTGCGTGAAGCCTCGCCGCTGCAGAGCGGCGACGAGAAGGTGCTGGCGCCGTTCAAGAAGGCCTTCCAGCCGACCGGCGGCCTGAAAGTGCTCGCCGGCAATCTCGGCCACGCCGTCATCAAGACGTCCGCCGTGAAGCCGGAACGCCGCGTCATCGAGGCGCCGGCCAAGGTGTTCGACAGCCAGCAGGGACTGAACGAAGCCTTCAAGGCCGGCACGCTGACCGGCGACTTCATCGCCGTCATCCGCTTCCAGGGCCCGAAGGCAAACGGCATGCCGGAACTGCACAAGCTGACCACCGTGCTCGGCATCCTGCAGGATCGTGGCCAGCGCGTCGCGCTGGTCACGGACGGGCGCATGTCTGGCGCTTCCGGCAAGGTGCCGGCGGCGATCCATGTAACGCCGGAAGCGGTCGAGGAAGGGCCGATCGCCAGGATCCATGACGGCGACATCATCCGGCTCGACGCCGATGCCGGCACGCTGGAAGTGCTGGTGCCGGGGCCCGAGCTCGCGCTGCGCCGCACGGCCGACATCGATCTCATCGGCAACGAGTTCGGTTTCGGCCGCGAGCTGTTCGCTGGTTTCCGCCAGTTGGTCGGCCGCGCCGACCACGGCGCCAGTGCTTTCGGCACGGCCTGAGGCATCATTGCCTATTTTGTAAAAAGGGCGGCTCGAGCTCGGTTTGAGGCCGCCCTTTGGTAAGGGATGGATGGCGATTACGGCTGAACCGTAATCTCGCTCCGTTCGCCGGCCTTGACCGTCACCGGCATTTCCTTGTCATGGCCTTGATCGGGCATGTGGCGGAGGACGACATAGTCGCCGGCTGGGATAGTCTGCTGCCAGGTGTCGCCATAGTTCAGGCCGAGCGCCTTGCGGTTGCCCTGGATATCCTTCTTCGACGACAGCACCTCGATCGAATAGGCGCCCGGCGCCGACATCACCAGCACGCCCGCATCCAGCGTCACCTTGACGTCCTGATTGTCGCCAACCTTGACGCTGAAAGGCTGCTCGACGGTTGCGAGCTCAAGCGAGGTGACCGCGACATAGTCGTCCGGCGGCAGCCAGAATTTGCTGTCGGGCCCATAGGAGTGGGCGACATCGTCACGCGAGCCGTCGATCTTTTTCTTGGCCTTGACGATCTGGACGCTGATGCCCGAGGAGTCGGCCTTGTCGCCACCTGCAGTGTAGTAGGCGTTGACGGCGGCATGGCCGACGCCGACGACTATGTCTTTTTCCACAGTCTGCCCGGCGGCGAGCTGGATGTTCTCGGTCACCGAGCCGCTGCCGATCGCAACCGTCACCTTCTGCTCACCAGCCGGCACGATGATCCTGGTGTCGCCATAGTGGGTGGTGCTGCCGCCCGGGAAGGCGAAGTCGACATGGGCTTCGTCACTGATCTCGGCGCCCTGGCTTGGCTTCGGATGGATGAGCATGGTGCCGGCGTTCAAGGTGAAGAGCGGCTTGTAGACCTGGCCCGCCTCGATCTTGACCTTCTGTTCCGCCCGAGCTTCGTCGGCGCGCGCGACGACGACATAGTCGCCCGGCTCGAGATTGGCCTCGTAGTTGTTGTACTGGGTGGTGACGGCCTCGCCGTGCGTGCCATCGGCCTTGGCCTTGTAGACCTCCCAGGCATTGCCGTCGGTGATCGGATCGCCGCCTTCGGCCATGACCACGCTCGGGATGAAATTGAATTCGGGCTTTGCCGGTTCAGGGGCTGGAGCTGGGGCTGGCGCCGGTGCGGGTTCAGGTGCCGGAGCCGGCGCGGCGACGGTTTCGACCAGTGCTTCCTGCAGCGCCTTCTCGTCCGAGGCCTGGATATATTTGCCGCCGGTGTTGTCGGCAAGGCAGGCGATCTGCTTGCCCTCGTCAGCGGTCAGGCCGAAGCCGACGACGTCGACTGTGAAATCGACGCCTGAGGCCTCCAGTTCCTTGCCCAGCGCGCACGGGTCACCTTCGCAGGTTTCAAGCCCATCGGTGATGAGGACCACGGTCGCCTTGTCCTCGGTGTATTTCAGAGCTTCGGCCGCCTGCTTGACGGCTGCGGTCAGCGGCGTCTTGCCGAGGAATTTCAGGCTGTCGGCAGCGGCCGAAATGGCGCTAGCCGAGCCGGCTTGCGGCGGCACGATCAGTTCGATGTCGTCGCAGCTGCCCTTTTCGCGGTGGCCATAGGCCATGAAGCCGATCTCGTCGTCGCCCGGGACCGACTGCAGCACGGTCCTCAGCGATTCGCGCGCGATCTCGAGCTTCGGCTTGCCGTCGATCTGGGCCCACATCGAGCCCGAAGCGTCAAGAATGATGATGACCTTGTTGGCGGCAAAGCCGAGCGAAGTCATCGACAAAAGGAGCAGCGCCGCAGCGACGCTCCGCAAAAGTCCCGCCATGGAAATCTCCTTGAGACCGCCCTCTGATCCGCGCCGGAAGCTATTTGACGGCGCGTCCGGGCACAAGCCCCGGAGCGGGTTACGAACGGTTGCCGTGTAACAGGATCGGCGCCGGCCGAGGCCTGTTCCGAGGCCGGCTCAGCACCGCGTCAGTACGTGGTGCGCCGCTCTTCGGAAGGCGGACGGCCGAACTGCAGCCGATAGCTCTGCGCGAAATAGGAGTGCGAGGTAAAGCCGGTGGCAATGGCCACGTCGAGGATCGGCATGTTGGTCTGGCGCAGCAGTTCGCGCGCCCGCTCAAGCCTGAGCCGCATGTAGTAACGACCGGGCGTGACGCTCAAATGGCGCAGGAACAAGCGCTCGACCTGGCGCACCGACAGGCCCGCCGATTTGGCAAGCTGCACGGCTGATAGCGGCTCGTCGAGATGGTCGGCCATCAGTTCGACGATGCGCCTTAGCTTCTCCGACTTGCCGGTCAGGTCGCGCTCCGGCCCGACGCGCTGGCGGTCGCCGGCGGAGCGGATGCGCTCATGCTGGAACTGGTTGGCAACGCCGTTGGCGAGGTTCGAGCCGAAGTCGCCACGCACGATCTCCAGCATCAGGTCGATCGAGGTGGTGCCGCCGGCGCATGTGTAGCGCTTGCGGTCGATCTCGAAGACGTTGCCGGTGCAATTGATGTCGGGAAAGCGCTCGACGAAGCCGGCGCGGTTTTCCCAATGGATGGTGCAGCGATAGCCTTCGAGCTGACCGGCTTCGGCCAGGAGGTAAGAGCCGACCGACAGCGCGCCGAGCGCATTGCCGCGCCGGCCCCAGCTGCGCAGCGCCGCCAGCACCTTGCTCTTGCCGGGGAACTCGACCGACAGGCCCACCGACACGAACAGGATATCGACCGGTGGCAAATCGGCGACGGCATAGTCGATCTTGAGCGGCAGGCCGTTGGAGGCCATGACGGGATCGCCGTCGGCCGAGACCGTCGTCCAGCCATAGAAATCGCGGCCGAGCAGGCGGTTGGCCGAGCGGAAGGTATCGATCGCCGCTGCCAACGAAAACATCGAAAACTTGTCGACCAGCAGGAACGCGAATTGCCGGCCCCCTTGAACGGGATCATCCACGACCGGCCGTTCAGAGGGTATAGTAAGGTTCGGCAAAGAAGCTGCTTTCTGGGTCAGAAGGAAGGCCGCTTCAAGCCGGCCGCAAGGTAGGCTGAGGCTAACGTATTGGCCATCAGCATGGCAATGGTCATCGGTCCGACACCGCCGGGCACGGGGGTGATGGCGCCGGCGGCCTTGGCCGCTTCGGCATAGGCTACATCGCCGACGAGGCGGGTTTTGCCTTCGCCCTTCTCGGGTGCGGCAATGCGGTTAATCCCGACATCGATCACGGTGGCGCCGGGCTTGACCCAGTCGCCCTTGATCATTTCGGGCCGGCCGATGGCGGCAACCAGAATGTCGGCTGTGCGGGCCAGTGCCGGCAGATCCTTGGTGCGGCTGTGGGCGATGGTGACGGTGCAGTTGGCGGCAAGCAACAGATTTGCCATCGGCTTGCCGACGATGTTGGAGCGGCCGACGACGACCGCGTTGAGGCCGGAAAGATCCTTGCCGCGCACGCGTTCGATCAAAAGCATGGAGCCGGCCGGCGTGCAGGGCACGAAGGCTGTTTCGAGTTCGCCGGTGCCGAGCTTGCCGACATTGATGAAATGAAAGCCGTCGACATCCTTTTGCGGTGCGATGGCCTGGATGATCTTGCCGGCATCGATATGGGCGGGAAGCGGCAGCTGCACCAGAATGCCGTTGATGGCCGGATCGGCGTTGAGTTCGCCGATGATCTTCAGCAGTGCCGCTTCGGACGTGTCGGCCGGCAGCGTGTGCTGCAGCGAATGAAAGCCGCATTCCTTGGCGGTGCGCGACTTCGACGCGACATAGACCTGGCTTGCCGGATCCTCGCCGACGATGACCACCGCTAAGCCGGGCTGGGCCTTTCCCTTGGCGACCAGGTCCTCGGTCAAGGCCTTGACCTTCTGAACCACGTCTGCGGCGACGATCTTTCCGTCAATCACTTCGGCCATGAACCATCCTCGACATCATTCCAGCCAAGGCGCGGCGCGCGCCTTGAACGTTGCTTCGTGCATGTCGTTGTTCCAAACGTTCCGCCCATTCGGGTAAAGCCCGACGGCAGCGCTTTTTGGGCGCCATGCTGCGCGGCATTGTCACGAAATTTGGCCTAAGCAATCCCGTCAAAGCGCCGTCACATGCCGTAAACTCGAAACCGGCAGCTTTTATTCTGTGCTGACGGGCTCTGAGCGACTCATCCTTTCACGGAAAGGCTGAACCGCTCTATTTCTTGTTTTGACGCAATTCCCAAGGGAAAGCGCGCTACGCGCTTTTCCCGGGAAAACCGTTTCACACTTTTCCTGGAATTGCTCAGAAATAGCGGCGGTGCGAACGGCTTTCGGTGAGTTCGCGCACCGCTTCGCGAAATTCGCGCAGGCTGGCGCGGATATCGTCGATTTGCGCCTGCTGGTCTTCCGGCGCCGCCCCAGCGGGCTGCAGAGAAGACCACGGCCCGGACGCCGCGGGCATCGGCTGAGCCTGCGAATAGGCATAGTCAGCCGGCTGACGAGGCTGCGCGTAGCCAGGCTGCTGCGCAGGGGAATTGGCGTGCGGAACCTCGTTCCGGAAGTCCGGCTGGCGATAGCCCACAGGCTCCTGCACCGGCCTTGTATATTCGGCGGCTGGTTGGGCGCGGTAGGTCTCGACGGGTTCGCCTGACGTCCCGCTACCCGGCGCGGCTTTGCGCATCGCCGAGAACAGTCCGTCGAACAGACCTGGGCTCCGGGCGGGAGCGGCCGCGGTCGGCAACACCGGAGGTGCTGCCGGTGGCGGCGCCACAGGCAGCGGCGCACGATAGACCTTGTCCTCGACCGGAGGGCGGCGCTCGTCCATTGTGCCGCGCGAACGCGAATTGGCACCGCCGTGCAGGCTGGCAAAGGCGCCGCGCATGGCGCCGACACCGATGCCCGAAGCAAGCCCGAGCAGCAGGCCGGCCATCGCTATTACAGCCCGCGACGGTCCGTTGGGTTCGAGCGGCGGTTGCGCGGGGGTCATCAGATTGATGTTGGTGGTGTTGATGTTTTGCTGTTCGCCGGTCTCCTTGGCGCGCAGAAGGTACTGTTCGTAGACGGAGCGTTTGGCCGTGGCATCACGCTCCAGTTCGCGCAGGCTGACCAGATCGCTGTTGACGTCGCCGCTCTGGACCTTTGCCTGAGCCAGGCGGGAAGCGAGATCCTGCTCAAGCTGGACCGAGCGCTTCAAGTCGACCTGCAGCGACGAGGCGATGCGGCGCAGTTCGCCTGCGATGCGCTCGCGCGAGCCGCCGAGCTGGGCGTTGAGCGCCTGGTATTCGGGATGACGCGGTCCCAGACGCACGGCGGCGCGGTCGGCCTCCTGCTTCAAAGCTGCATATTGCGCGCGCAGTTCGCTCATCGTGTTGGAATTGATTTCTTCCGGCAAGGTGCCGTTGATGACCGAATTGACGTCCAGCGAACGCGCCGACGCGGCCCGGGCATTGAGTTCCAGCGTACGGGCCCGGGTGACTGAGAGCTGCTCGTTGAGCTTCAGCATCTGGTCGTCGCTGATCAGATGGCCCTGCGCGTCGACGAGATCATGCGTGGCCCTGAAATCCTCGACCTTGCGCTCCGCTGTCTCGACATTCTTGCGCAGGTCATCGAGCTTGGCCGTCAGCTGGTCCGTCGCGCGCCCGGCCATCCCGAACTGGTATTGGGCCGCCTCCTGCTGGAAAACGTCCCTGGTCCTATTGGCTATCTCCGCCGATTTGTCGGCGCTTTGAGTGGTGGCGCTGATGGAAACGACAAAGCTCTTGCCGCTGCGCTCAACCGACAGGCTCTTGGCCAGATTGCCGACCGCCAGCGCCTGGCGGCGCACTTCACCGCCGCCGCCAGGGCCATCCTGGCGCGACAGTATCGAGCGAATGAGCGACAGGACGCCAAGGCCGCCAGAGCCCTGTCCGTTGAATTCCGGATCGTCGACGAGATTGAGATCGGCCACGACCTTGTCGAGGACCTTGCCGGATGTCACCATCTTGATGCGGGTTTCGACAACAGCCAGCGCCGCATCGGGCTGCCCGACCGGTTGGGTGAGATCGTTGTCGGAAAGCTTCAGGTCGCCTGGCTCGATGACCATCTGTGTGGTGGCTTCGTATTTCTTCGGTGTCGAAACGGCGACGGCGACGCCGAGCACCGTCCCCAATATCGTCGTCGAGACGATCAGCAACTTGGAACGACTAATGCCGCGGACGACCTGGAGCGGATCGATCAGCGGTTTCCATTCCTGCCCGTCATCGTCGTCGCGGTCCGGTCGCTGCTCGTGGAAAGAGCGGGGCTCATAGGCCGCGCGGGAGCGAGGCTCCTGACGCCGGCCGGAAACAGGCTCCTCACGCGCGCTGGCGGCCGAAACGGGTTCGCCGTCGGCCTGGAACTGCGGCGGCTCGGGCGGTGACGTTGGCGCCGGATTCGACCGCGCCTCGCGTTGCGATCGGGCTATGCGGTGACGCGTGGCGGCATCCTCGCGCCATGACGGATCCACCCGGTCACCGATCGAGACCGCCGACGCATCCGCCGCCTCATCGCCGCGCACAGCTTTGCCGAGCGCCAGGAGGGAGCGCTCGCGCCTCCAGTCTTCACGGTTTTCCCTGTCGACCATTGTCTCGAAACTTTACCTTCGACGGCGCGGGAGCGGCGGTCGGCCAATCGTTAAGTCACGCTAAACAGGCATGGGAAACAAAAGGTTAATTTCCGAAGTCTGCAAGTGAAAGTTTCTCGCTTCGCCACGCATTGCCGGGATCTGTAAAATGGGGTCAGAACCGCACGTTAAGCTTTCCGGCTTACGGCTTTCCTCGATATGACGCAGGCCAGCGACATACCGCAAAGGCGGACACTCGCCCGCATCGGCACCTTCCTTGCCGAAAGACGGGGGCTGGTTCGCGACTATCTTTCAGCCATCAGCGGCGCCGGCGGGCGGCTGGTGTTCTCGCTTGCCTATTTCATCGCACTTGCCAACACGCTGTCGATTGCCGAGTTCGGCATGTTCGCCACCGCCTCGGCGGCCGGCGTCATGCTGTCGCGCATCCTCGCTTTCGGCTTCATCTCGGCGCTTTACCGCACAGCCACCATCCGCCCCAATCTGATCGGCACCTTCACCGCCGGCTTCCTTTTGCTTGGCGCCGTGTCCTTACCACTGCTGGCGGCGGCCTCCTGGGGCGTCTACCTGATCTTCTTCGCCAGCACCGTGCCTCTGGCCGTCTTTGCCGCAATCGTCTTTGCCGAAGCGCTTTTGTGGCGGCCGGTCGAGGTGGTGCTGATCGTCAACAACGGGCTCGGCAAATTCGGCCGCGCCGCGGTGCTGTCGATCGTGACCACGGCGTTCCGTGCGCTGGGCGCCGTGCTGTTCATGCTGTCGGGGCAGCACAGCGTCTGGATCTGGTCATTGTTCTACATCGGCGCCAACGCCGCCTCGCTGCTGCTGGCCTTCGGCTTCTATTATCCACGCCAGCGGCTGAGGCTGCGCACCGAGCTGTATCTCAGGCGGCTTGCCGATTCGATCTATGTTGCCGGCGCCGAAGTGCTGTTCTACCTGCAGTCGGAATTCGACAAGCTGCTCGTCCTGGCGATCGGCGGGCCGCATCTGGCCGGCATCTATGCCATCATCATGCGGCTGGTCGACCTGACGGCAATACCGATCCGCACCTTCTCGATGATGCTGGTGCAGAAGATGATGCGGTCGCCGGAGCTGTTGTCGCGACTGCGGGTCAAGAGCGGTATCGAAGCCGGCGTGTTCCTGGTATCGACATTGGCGCTGGCCGCACTCGGCATCGTGCTGCATTTCTTCCCCAATGCACTTGGCCGGAATGTCGCCGAGGCGGCGCCCTTGGTGGCATTGGCAATCGGCGTGCCGGGACTGCGCAACCTGGTCGAATACCAGGCCGAGCTGCTGTTCGCGCGCGGCCAGACCGCGCTCAGGGCGCTCAACCTCGGCCTGCTGGCGGGGCTGAAGGCGGTGCTGTTGACCTATGTGCTGACCACGATTGCCGACACGCCCAGGCTTGTCGTATCGCTCAATGTCGTCTTCCTGCTGCTCTATCTCGCCTCGGCGCTGCTGACCTATTCGGCGCTGCGCAAGCCCGCCAAGGCAATCTAAGCCAATCCGATCAGGCGGCGGATGCGGCCGATATCGGTGCCGATGAAGGATTGCATGCCGATCGCCACCTGCCCCGGTGCCATAGCGGCGACGAAGCTGCGGAATTCGTCATCCGACAGCGCCTCCCCGGTCCAATGCACGCGGCAGAATTCCTCCGAGCCGTGGAAATGGCCGGCGCCCCCCAGCACATCGTCGACATAGCGGCCATAGATCATGCATTCGGAGAACCGGCGCACTGAAGCGATGACCTCGACCCAGCCGCGCGCGTGCACCTTCTCGATCTCGGCGCACATCGCCGTCACGGTCTGACGGCGCCAGGCGATCAGCGTCGAAATATAGTCGTGGTTCGAAACCTCGGATGCATCGATACCAATCGCCGAGGCCGCATTGCGCGACCAGATGCGATGCTCGTCGTGACCGTCGCTCGACAGCACGCCGTCGCGCCGGAACAGCCGCACCTTGCCGTCGCGCCAGAAGGCGCTCAGATCGAATGGCTTGAGGAAGGCGACGTCGGAATCGCAGAAGACCAGCACGTCTTCTCCAGCATGCGCAGCGATGGCGATGCGGCGCAGCTGCTGCACATGCCAGCCGCGCAGCGGCTGGGTCTTGAAACTGAGCCAGATGCGACGGCGAAAGAGGCTCATCGGATCGTCGAACACACGCAGCCAGCGCGGCAGCAGGTCGCGCTCGTCGACAACGCTGCGGCGGTCGTTTTCCAACTGGCGAAACAGCGCCACGTCGCGGTGCTCGACCAGAATGTAATGATGCGCCACGCCGGAGACATGGCGGTCGAGGGTCTCGCACAACAGGCGGCAGCGTTCGAAATCCGGCGCATAGCTGGCGGTCACCACCGCCGCCGTCGGCGTTTGCGGCAGGGCACCGGTCTCGGCTGCAGGGCTCGGCACGACGCGGCTGTTCACCGCAACTCTCCGGCGGGCTCGGGCCGACGCGAGAATTTCTGCCTGACGACACGCAGCAGGAACACCGGATTGCCGACGACGTAGCGGCGCCACAGCCGGCCGGGCTCGATGCACAGACGGAACAACCATTCGAGCCTCAGCTGGCGCATCCACAGAGGCGCCCGCGGCACCGTGCCGGAGAGAAAATCGAGCAGCGCGCCGACGGCGATCGGCAGCGTGCAGTGGCGGGCATCGATATGACGGGCGATCCACAATTCCTGGCGCGGCACGCCCATGGCCACAAGCAGCACGTCGGGCCGCAATGCCTCGATGCGATCGACGATCGCCTGCTCTTCGGCGGGGGAGAAATAGCCGTCATGGATGACGACGAATTCGTGCTGCACCGCCAGAGCGGCTAGCCTGACCGACGCCGCCTCGGCGTTGGCGCGGGTGGCGCCAAGCAACCCGACGGTCAGCGGCCTCGCCGATGCCTGCAGAAAGGCCGGAATGAGATCAGTGCCGTTGAGATTGTCCGGGAACGGCGCGCCGTAGAGCAGCTTTGCCGCCAGATCGACGCCAACGCCGTCAGGCAGGATGAGGAAATCGTCGAGCGCCTCGGCAAAGACCGGATCGGTAGAGGCGATGTTGGCGTTGTGAGCGTTGAGAAAACTGACCTTGGTGAAGCGCCGCTCGGCAATCAGACGAGCGAGCAGCGCGATCGCGTCATCCCAGCCGATGGCAAGGACCGAAATGCCAAGGATCGTCTTCAGCGTATCGAGCCCGAAGGCGGCGCGGGCGGTGTGCATGTTCATGCAAACACCTCCTCCCCCACCGACCCGAGCTTTTCCAGGCCGAGCCTGATGGCGGCATCCAGTGCCTTGATCTGCCGGCGGTGAAAGGCGCTGCCATCGACATCCTTGACATCGGCCGCCGCTGCCTCCAGCGCGCCGGCGAAGGCGGCCGGATCGTCGGTGACGAAGCAATTTGCCGGGCGATGATCGATGCCGCGCAGCGAACAGCTGGTGGCGACCGACGGCAGGCCGAGCTCGAAGGTTTCGATGGTCTTGAGCTGAACGCCGCTGCCCGCGGTGCTGATCAGTGGAATGACGGCGGCGCCGCGCACGAAATTCTGGGCGTCGGACACGCGGCCGACAAATTCGACACCGGGATGGGCAGAGGTGATATCCGACGGCATGTTGCCGGCGACCCTGATGCGAAAGCTCCGGCGAAGATGCGGCACGACTTTTTCCAGGAACCAGTCGAGGCCGATGCGGTTCGGCTGCCAGGTCCAAGTGCCGATCAGCGCCGCGTCGCAATCGATGCGGCGCGGCTTGACCGGCTTTGGCGCCGTGGCTGTGGTCACCAGCGGCAGCACCGCCGAGCGGTCGTCGCTGGCAACGCCGAGTGCGGCGCGGTCTTCCTCGGCCAGCGTGAAGACGAAGCGAGCCCGGCGGCAGAGCCGCTCCTCCATGGTCTTGAGCAGCCTGGCCTCGCGGGCAAACAGCAGGCGCTGGAAGCGACTGTTTGCTGCTGCCGCATTCTCTTTGGCCGAACCATGTTCGACATTGTGGGCGACGAAAATCGAGGGACGGTCGGCGAACAGTTTTTCAAAGGCGCCGGCGAACTGCACCGAATTCAGGACATAGCCGTCGAAGGGACCGGCGCGCTCGATCGCGGCACGGACTTCGCTGTCGGAAACCGCGCGCAGCTTCACGGAAGCGAAGGTGAGCCCTGACAGCACCGCCTTGCCAAGCCAGGCGAGCTTCTGCCGCGCCGAGGCGCTTTCCGTGCGCACGTCGACGGCGCCGAGCACGATGGTGTTTTCGGGGTCGCTGGGCGCCTTGCCCGGCCAGATGAAGCCGATGACGGTGACGCGCACGCCGGCGCGCCGCAAGGCGGCGATGATCGCAGCATTGGCGATCTCATAGCCCGAAGCGAGAGCGCCGTCGGGCACGATCGATGTGGCGAACAGCAGATGCATCTCACCTATCCAGGCGTCAGCCACTAGCAAAGCTGGGTGAACCCTTGATTAAATCACGCAACGCAACGGCTGAAAGGCGCGGACCGGCAGGCGCCGCTGCGAAAGGTGATTAACGAAACGTTATCGTCGCGGTGTTATCGAAAGCCAGATTCAAAACATGCGGCTGGAGCGGATGATCCCTTTGCCATCGGACGGTTCGGTATCGATTGCGGGACGCTCTCCGGGGCTCGCCGCAGAGACGATGGAAGCCGTCGTCACGCTGCCGACCTTCAAGCGGCCGCAACTGCTGCTCGAAACGCTGGCGTCGCTCAAGGCACAGCAAACCAGCCGGCGCTTCGCCGTCATCGTCATCGAAAACGAGGCCGAGGCGCGTGAGGGCGCCCAGGCGGCCGTGCCGCTGTTCGAACGCGACGATATGAAGGGCATGGTCATCATCGCGCATGAGCGGGGCAATTGCAGTGCCTACAATGCTGGCTGGCAGACGGCGATCCTGCATTTTCCGGATTTCCGCCACCTGCTGGTCATCGACGATGACGAGATCGCCGACGCGGACTGGCTGGAGCGCATGTGCAGGACGGCGGAGACGCTTGGCGCCGACATTGTCGGTGGCCCGCAGGTGCCGGTGTTTACCGATCCTGCTCACGCCAAATGGGCCGAGCACCCGGTGTTTGCGCCGCCCTATCGCCAGACCGGGCGCGTGGCCGCACTCTATTCCTCTGGCAACCTTCTGGTCGGGCGCAATGTGCTCACCATCATGGGGCCACCCTTCCTCGACCTGCGGTTCAACTTCATGGGCGGCGGCGATTCCGACTTCCTCAGCCGCTCGGCGCAGAAAGGTTTCGTGCTTGGCTGGTGCGCCGAGGCAAAGGTGCGCGAAGGCGTTCCAGCCCGGCGCGTCGAGGCTGACTGGATCCGCGCCCGATCCTTACGCAACGGTGTAATCTCGACGCTGGTCGAAAAGAAGAAGCGCGCCGGCACGCCATTCGCCGGCGCCAAGGTGTTTGCAAAAAGCCTGGCGCTGCTGATAGCCTCGCCCGTGCGCGGCGCAATCAAATTGGCGCGGACAGGATCGCTGTCGACGGCGCTTTACCCCGTCTATGTCTCGCTCGGCCGCGTGCTTGCCGAATTCGGATACGCCAATGAGCAATACAGGCAGCCTGAGAAGAACTGACGAGCTGCTGCTGGGCGGCATCGTCACCCGCAACAGTGTGGCGACGGCGATTGCCGCGCTGTTGTTTGCCGTCGTCATCGTGTCGTTCCGGCCGTTTCAGCCGGCAGGCGCGGAACTGACCGGCGACGGCGGCGACATCGTCAACCAGCTCGGCTTCAGTTCGCTCGGCGCCATTTCGACCTTCTCACTGCTGACGTTCGCCGACCCCAAGATGGTGCGCTCGCTGCTCAGCCCGTCCTGGATCCTGATGCTCGGCTTTTTCATGCTTTCGGTCATCAACGCGACCGACCCGTCCTCGGCCATGCGCGCGGCCTTCTTCACGCTGCTTGGCGTTCTGACGATAGCGACGGTCCTGGTGCTGCCGCGCGACGCCGACAGTTTTTCGAAAGTCATCATATTCTGCGCGATCGTCGTTATCGGCCTGTCCTATATCGGCCTCATCGTCTTTCCGCATGAGGCCCTGCATACGGCCGATTCGCAGGAGCCCGAACATGCCGGCCTGTGGCGTGGTGTGTTCGCCCACAAGAACATTGCCGGACCAATCATGGCCTGCTTCAGCTTCGCCGGCCTCTATCTCTTCCGGCGCGGCCAGAAGTTCTGGGGCGTGGCGATCTTCGGCGCGGCGATGATCTTCATGCTGCACACCGGCTCCAAGACGACGGCCGGCCTGGTGCCGTTCTCGATCCTGATCGTCGTGCTGCCGGGCCTGATCGGCATGCGGTTCGGCACGCCGATCCTGTTTGCACTGGCGATCATTGCGACGGCCATCGGTACCTTAGGCATCGTCTTCATCCCCCCGGTGAAAGAGCTGGCGGCCACCTATTTCCCCGACCTCACCTATACCGGACGCACGACGCTGTGGGAGTTCTCCGGCGAGATGCTGGCGAAGAAGCCCTGGACCGGCTACGGCTATGAAAGTTTCTGGGGCACGCCGCTGCTGCTCAGTCAGGACCAGCCCTTCGACCGGGCCTGGGACATCCGGACCATCGTGCATGGCCATGACGGCTATCTCGACATTGCGGTGCTGATGGGCATCCCGGCGCTGTGCGTTGCCGTCTACACTTTCGTGATCGCGCCGCTGCGCGACTACATGCGCATCCCGCCGCGCAAGGAGAACATCTATCTCGGTGACTTCTTCATGATGGTGGTGCTGTTCACGGCGCTGAACGCGTTCCTGGAAAGCTTCTTCTTCCATCGCGGCGACCCGGTGTGGCTGTTCTTCGTGCTCGGCGTGCTTGGCTTGCGGCAAGTGTCGCTGCGGCCGATCGCGGTGCGCCGGCGACCTTGACCGGCTGGCCTGAGCACCCCTTGAGGGGCTTTCCCGTCTGCCCGCTAGCGTCTAAGGAGAACCCTTGTCTCGGAGGGCTCTCAATGACGATCAGGCTTGTTCTCGCCGGTTGCGGCAATATGGGTTACGCCATGCTTGCGGGCTGGCTGAAATCCGGCAAGCTTGCCCCGCAAGCCGTGTTCGTGGTCGAGCCCAATGCCGAATTGCGCAAGCGCGCCGAGCACCTCGGTTGCAGTGTCGCCGCGGACGCGAACGGGATCCCCGCCGACGCAGAGCCCGACCTCGTCGTCATCGCCGTCAAGCCGCAGGTGATCCGCGACGTCGCCGCCGCCTACAAGCGCTTCGGCGACGGCAGGACCACCTTCGTCAGCATCGCCGCGGGCACGCCGGTCGCCACCTTCGAGCACATACTCGGCCATCTCGCGCCTGTTATCCGCTGCATGCCCAACACGCCGGCCGCGATCGGCAAGGGCATGATGGTGGTCTATTCCAACCCGCTGGTGACCGACGACATCAGGCGTTTCGTTGCCGAGCTGCTGTCGGCGAGCGGTGTGGTGACGACGATCGACGACGAAGGCCTGATGGACGCGGTGACGGCGGTTTCGGGGTCCGGTCCGGCCTACATCTTCCATTTCATCGAGGCGCTTACGGTTGCAGCCGAGAAGGCCGGGCTGCCGGTCGAGACCGCCAGGCTGCTGGCCATGCAGACCGTCTATGGCGCTGCTGCACTCGCTGCCGAAAGCGGCGAGAAGCCCGGCGTCCTGCGCCAGCAGGTGACCAGCCCCAACGGAACCACGGCAGCCGCCCTTGCCGTGCTGATGGGCGAAGACCGGCTGACGAAGCTGCTGACCGAGGCGGTGGAAGCCGCGCGGCTGCGGTCGGTGGAATTGGGGAAGTAGCCGAGGCGCTCGCGGGGCCGTATCAGCCCCACTTCATCTCACCCTTGGCGACCTTTGCGCCCAGTTCCAGGGACGAGACGTCAAGAAGATCGGGATAGCGCCGCTTCATCGCTGCAATCAGCTCGACGCTGGATTTCGCTTTTTCGGCTTCCTTATTGAAAGCTTCGAGGTAGGCGCGGGTGAATTCCACGGCCGCCAGACCGTCCGGTGCACCGGCTACCTGATGGGACGGCACCACGATGTTTGGTTTGCGGGACGCGATTTCGTTGAGCGCGGCAATCCATTTCTTGCGGTCGTCTACGGTTGGCTCGTCGGCAACCCAGACATGTACGCCGGACGAGATCAGCACGCCGCCGAACACCGCTTCAAGGCTGGGCACCCAGAGATACCGCCGGTCTTTCAGATCGGCGACGGTGACGATCTCGATCTTGTTTCCTTCGATTTCAAGTGAGGTGATATCGGAAGCCTCGGGAATGACGACATCCGCCAGGACCTTCGGTCCATTGTCCTTGAGCTGTGGGCTCCAGACATCCAGCTTGGCTTGCACATTGGCTTTGATGGCCGCAACCGTTGCGCCGGCCGCGATGATCTTGGCGCCGGGGAAAGCATCCGCGACGGGACGGAGGCCAAAATAATAGTCAGGGTCGCTGCAACTGACATAGATCGTCGTCAGGGTCTTGCCCGTCGCCTTGATCGCATCCGCGACCGCACGGCCATCGGACAGGGTAAATCCGCCGTCGAGGAGGATGGCTTCTTTTTCCCCGGTCAGCAGCACCGGCGTGCGGCGGAAACCATTCTCGTCAGCCTGAAAATGGGTCCATTCCAGCTTGGCGGCGGCCTTGGCTGCAAAAGCCAGAGGCTGAAGCATGGCAACCATGCCCGTTGCCAGAAGGGTTTTCATCGTCTCGCGTCTTGTCCAAATGGTTTGCAAGATTTCAATCCTCAATGGGGGTTCAACTGATCGAGATTGGCATCTCGGCATGGTTTGAAAAACCCGGATCAAAAAGACAGACTGTATGAATGGATCACACAATGGCAGCCGATGGTCTGCGTCGTCAGCACGAGCGCAATGATCAGGCGTGTTGCGCGACCAGGTCAACAGCCCATGGCGCGAGCGCGGCAGCATTTGGCCTGCTGGGCGGGAGCGGCTGACGAAGCTGCTGGCCGAATCGTGGAACTGGGGGAGTAGGATCAGGCCAGATCGGTGTGGGAAAAGTCTTTCCCTTTGTAGAGTAAGGGCATCCCACAGCTTTTTGCCGAGGCATATGACAGGCAGTCAGCGAGATTGAGCTGAGCCGGGTGGCCGCGACGTTTGCCATAGTTCGAAAAAGCCTGGATCGCGAGCTTGGCATCACCGATTTCGATCGGAACCACCTCGATCTCGGCCTCACGCTAGGAAGTCCTCTATCGCCTTTTCGGCGAAGAGCGGCTCCACCACCAACTTCGATGAAAGCCGCATCGCCGCTTCGAGCACGACCAGCGGAGATGTTATCCGTATCGAGGCCTGCCCGATCCGGCGGCTCCAATCGGCGGCGTCTTCCTCTCCGGCGAGGACAGCGATCACCACCGAGGTGTCGATGAACATCAGGAATGTCCCCACATCTCGTCGATCTCATCCTTAGTCAAATCCCTGCCGCCGCTTCCCGCCTTGGCCTTCAGATCGTTCGATATGGCGGCCAGCCGCTCAGCCAGCGGAACTCGTTCACGTTCGCGCTGAAGCTCGGATTCGAGCGCCTCGATCACCGCCTCGGTCATTGAAATCTTTCGCTTTTCGGCAAGCTGCCGGGCGAGGTCACGGGCGCGCGGGTCTCTGATCTGGAGATTCATCCTGAGCCTCCGTTCGGTGCCACTACAACATAGGGAGTTGTCATGACAAGGCCAGCCCGACTGGCCTGTCATCCAATCTCAGCTCCCGTACAGCATCTCATCCTGCAGCTTGCGCAAAGCGAACAGCCTGGTCGTGCGGTCGGGTGTGGCGTTGTCGGTGGTGATGAGCTCGCCCTTCCTGACCGGCTTCAGCACCTTGCCGCCTTCGAGCAGGCCGACCGGCACTGCCAGATTGGCGCGCGCCTCTTCGACGGTCATGGTCCAGGAGCGGTAGCAAGTCTCGCCGATGGCATCGAAGGTCTCGCCCGTGGCGAGATCGCGCTTGGCGACCGCGCAGACCTCGGCCACCGGCTTCGGCAGCGGCACCATGTCGGGGCGGCCGTAGAGCATGATACGCGCTGCCGTCAGCGGCACTTCCAGCGAGGTCAGATGGTAGGGCCGGAAGAAGCTGTAATAGGGGCCGTGGCCGATATGCAGATCGTCCATGCGCTCGACGATGCGCGGATGCGTCGCCTCGACGATGACGAAGACGCCCGGCGCCACACCCTTGCCGATCGTGTAGTCGACAACACCCTTCTTCGACAGGATGCCGCCATCGGCGCGCGGTATCAGCACCTTGGCCAGCTGGTCGCGGTCGGCCTTGGGCCCGTGCATGCCCGGCACATCGGGCACCAGCCCGGTGGCGTTGGCGATGGCGCACATCTCGACCATGGTTTTCGAGCCGTCGACGAACTCGACCAGCATGCGCGGGTTCATGTTGCGGCGAAGGGCTTCCTCGCGATAGTCATCCGGAACGGCATCGTGGTTGAGCGGGTTGTTCTTGCCCTTGCCAGCCGAGACGATGGTGTAGCCGAGCGCGGAGGCAAACTCGATCAGCTCCATGCAGCTCGACGGCTCGTCGCCGGCGCCGACCGAATAGACGACGCCGAGCCGGTCTGCCTGCTGCTTGAGGTAGCAGCCGATCGTGACGTCGGCCTCGACATTCATCATCACCAGGTGCTTGCCGTGCTCCATCGCCTTCAAGTCGAAATCGGCGGCGACACCAGGCTTGCCGGTGGCGTCGATCACGACGTCGATCAGCGGATTGGTGACCAGCATCTCGTTCGAGGTGATGGCGATTTTCCCGGCCTCGATCGCCGCGGTGACTTTCGAACCCATGTCGGCCTCGACCGCCATCGCCTCGTCGCCATAGGCGATGCGGATGGCGTCGCGCGCCGTGTGCGGACGCCGCGTCGAGATGGCGCAGATCTCGATACCGGGCATCAGCATGCCTTGCGTGACCAGGTCGGTGCCCATTTCGCCGGAGCCGATGACGCCGATGCGCACCGGGCGGCCCTCGGCGGCGCGCCTGGCGAGATCGCGGGCCAGTCCGGTCAGGGCGACATTGGTCATGCAAGCGTGTCCACGGCTTCTTGATTGCAGGCGGGAATAGCAGGGAACGGCCCCGCTTTGCCAACGAAACCAGCGGACGGCGGCAATTTCTCCGGCAACAGGCCCGGCAGGTGAGGCCAACCCCAGTAGAGGCTGATTGACCCGCCTCGGCGTCAAACCACCCTGATATAGCTCGTCATGCCGGTTTTCTGATGTTCGATGATGTGGCAGTGCAGCAGCCAGTCGCCGGGATTGTCCGCGACGAAACCGAGCTGAACCTTCTCGTTGGGCTGCATGAGATAGGTGTCGGAGATGACCGGCTGAACCTGGCGTGTCGACGACGACAGCACCTTGAAGCTCATGCCGTGCATATGCATCGGATGCGATTGCGGCGTCAAATTCTCCATGTCGATGACATAGCTTTTGCCGAGCTTCAGCTCGGCCAAAGGCGCGGTCGGGTCCGGCGTGTCGCCCGGCCACGGTACCTTGTTGATGGCCCAGAAGGAGTAGCCTAGCGTGCCGCATATGCTGTCGCTCGGCACGTTTTCCGCCGTGGCGCTGAGCGAGAGCGCGATGTGTTTCGCGCTGGCGAGATCCACCTCCGGCACCGGGTTGGCTTCCAGCGGTGCGAGGTCGCGCAGGTCGCGCTTGAGCGAGCTGCCGGTGGCGCGCAAGGTGGCGAGGACCTTGGGTTTGGTGCCCCTGATGTCGCCCAGGCTGACGATCGCGCCCTCCTGGTCAGGCATGCGGATGGCGAGCTCCATGCGCTGCCCCGGTCCGAGCAGCAAGGCATCGGGCGCAAAACGCTGCGGCACCGGATTGCCGTCGAGCGCGATGACCGCGGCCTCCGCACCCTCGACGCGAAACGCGCAGATGCGGGTGACATCGGTGATGGCGACCCGCAGCCGCACCAACCCGCCGGCCGGCGCGTCGAATTGCGGCTGGTCGAGCCAGTTGGCGGTGCGCACCGTGCCATAGGTTCCGGTTTTTGCGGCATCGCGCGGCCGGAATTGCTGGATGAACTGCGCGTCGTCGCCGAGGCGCCAGTCGCGCAGATTGACGATTGCCTCCGCATCGAATTTCGGATCGCCCGGGTTTTCGACCACGATCACGCCCGTCAGGCCGTGGCCCATCTGCTCCAGCGTGTTGCAATGCGGGTGATACCAGAACGTGCCGGCGTCGGGCGGGGTGAAGGCGTAGTCGAAATGATCGCCGGTGTAGACGTAGGGCTGAACCAGGAAGGGAACACCGTCCATCTTGTTTGGAACGCGAATGCCGTGCCAATGGATGGTCGTCGGGTCGTCGATGGCGTTGACGAGACGCGCGGCAAAGGGCTCGCCTTTTTTCATCCGCAGTACAGGCGGCATGCCTGATTCACCATACGTCAGGACATCCCGGGTCTCGCCCGCATCCATGAACCTGGCCTGGATCTTTGCCGTCTTGAGCACCACCGGCTCAGGTGTGACAGCTGCCCAACCGCTGAGCCTGGTCATTGCTGCCAGCCCGACGCCGCCACCGCCGGCAACCGCAGCCGTTTTCAGAAGCCCGCGGCGGGTGAATAGGGTCATCTGGCGCTCCAACGGAATATGATTACCTGTCGCCCTGAATGACGGGTGGCGACCGGCGCACAAGCCGATACTGCCACATCGCATCTCTGTCATGCCATGGCGAGCCGGTGACATCTGCTTGCACAACAGCGTGAACGCTGGCGTGCCCACCATTCGCCCGCATCCGGGAGCGCGGGCTCGGATTAATGCAACTCGGCCAGCAACGCCTGTGCCTCGGCGAGGTTCTTTTCGGAACCGGCGGCGAGATCGTCCATCTTCTTGTCACGGAAGATGACGAGCGCGTCCTGGCATGCGGCGATCGCTTCCTGTGCCATCGCCTTGTCCTTGTGGGCGGCGCCCAGATCAACCAGCACGTCGCACAGGCTGTCCTGCGTGAAGGCGACAGCCGGCACCGAATTGATCTTCTTTTGCGCCACGATCGCCTCGCGCAGGACCAACACCGCCTCCTCGAAATGCGCGACATTGTTTTCGGCGCGGCCGGCCATGGTCAAGGCATAGCCCATCTCGTTGCGCGCATTGGCCCAACGTTCGGGATCGCGGTCGCGACCGAGCTGCTCGGCAAGCGCCCGGTTGACGACAATCGTCTCCTCGTACAATTCAGCCGAAGGCTCGCGGGCCGCGATCATGCTCAGCGTCTGCGCGAGACTGGTCTGGTTGGTGATCCAGAGATCGGGATCGCGGGCGATCGTTCGCACCGTGGCGAGGTCGCGGTAGATCTGAGCGGCTCGTTTCAGCTTGCCGACATCGTTCGCCCAGTAACCAAGACTCGACAGCCCGCCGGCGAGATTGTTCTGATTGTTCTCCCAGACAGCCAGCGCATTCTCGCGCGTTACCACGCTGAGCGCTGCGTCATAGGCGGCAATCGCGCGGGTGAGCAACTCGACGTCCTTGCCGTCCGCGGCCATCAGCAAGGCATTGCCGATATCGCCCTTGGTGCGCGCCCATTGCATGCGGTTGGGAAAACCGTCGTAGATCCGCGCTGCCGTCTCGAAGCTCTCCACGGCCTTGGCGTAGAACGTGGCGTCGCCACCAATCCGGCCCTGGCTGTAGAGGGCAAAGCCGAGGTCGTAATTGATATTGGCCCACTCCTCCGGGTCGGCGTCCTTGGAGTAGGCGGGGAGCGCGGCTTCCAGCATGTCGGCTGCTTGCGCCAGCAAGTCCAGGTTGGATGTATTGTCGCCCAGGATCGACAGGGTCTGGCCGAGCACGCGCCGCGTCTGGCCGATCTCCGTGACATCACCGCCTTTCGTCTGCCCGTCGAGCGCCGCCCGCAGCGCGTTGACCGATTGCTGCAGCAGTTGATCGTCAGAGGCCAGCTTGCCTGACATCATCAACGCGCAGCCGAGGCGGAATTCCGTCTTGGCCCAATTGGCTGGGTCCTTGTCGCGGGTGCGAACCCTGAGCACCTGACCGTAGACATCGATCGCCTGCCGCAGGGTCGAGATGTCCCCCGCGCGTTCGCCCCAGTTCGATAGCGTGCCTGCAAGGCTGTAGCCAATCGAAGCGAACTCGCCCGGCGCGGCGGTTGCGGTATAGACCTCCCATGCCTTACGATACGCGGTCACCGCCTGAATGTAGTAATCGGTTCCCGTATCGAGATCGCCGAGCGTGTCGTTGACCGATCCCAGATTCTGCTGCAGCGAAGCCCAGTCGAGCGGCAGTTTCTCACGCGCATATTCGGACAGAGCGGCCTGGTACGCGGTGGCTGCCAGCAGCAGCAGTTCCTTGTTCTTCTGCTTGGCGCCGAGGCGCTGCAAGGCGTTGCCGAGCGTCAGCTGGCCGTTGGCCCAGCTCGCCGCGGCGTGCTCGCGCGTCCAAACCGTAAGCGATGCAAGGGCGGCGTCGCGCGCCTGCTCAAGCGTGGCGACATCGCCGTTAATGGTTCCGATCGATTCCAGCGCCGTGCTCAGATTATTCTGGATTGTCGCCCATTGCGCCGGCGCGCGTTCCCTGGTCATTTCGCCGGTCGCCGCCTGATAGGCAGCAACCGCCTGCTGCATGGTCGCGATATCCTTTTCGCGCTCACCGAGGCGGTAGAGCGCGGCCCCCAGATTGACCTGGCTCAGCGCCCAGTCGAGCGGTACGCGCTCCCTGCTGTATTCGGTCAGCGCCGCACGATGCGCTTCGATTGCGGCGCGAAAACTGTCCGATGTGGTCTGGCGTTCGCCGATCTCGGACAGCACGATGCCGACATTGTTCTGCGTCGCCGCCCATTCCAGCGGCAGTTTTTTCGACGACTGTACCTCGAGCGCCGAGCGGAAGGCCGCGACTGCCCGCTCAAGCAGTGCCGTCCCGTTCTCGCGCTGGCCGAGCCGCCAGTAGACCGTGCCCAGATTGCCATAGGTCGATGCCCAGTCGTCAGGGTAGGCGTCATGCGTATAGACGGTCAGCGCCTGCTCATAGGCGGCAGCTGCCTTGTCGAGGTTTTCGCGGCCGGCTTCCCGTTCGCCCAACGTAGCAAGCGTGGCGCCCATATTGTTCTGGGTGGCCGCCCAAAGCAGCGGCAACTTTTCGCGGGTGACATAGGTCAATGCCTGTTCATAGGCTGTCAGGGCCTGGGCGAGATACGCATTGTCGCCGGAGAAGTCCCCTTGTTCCGACAGAGCGTTGGCCTCTGCCGCCTTGTAGTAGAACGCGTCTTCGTCGCTCCATTTGGCAGCCTGCTCGAAGGCCTTGGCGTAATCCTGCGCCGCCTCCTTGAAGTTGAAGGAGATTTCATAAGTCCTGGCACTGCTGGCGAAGACCTTTGCGAATTCCAGCCGCTTTGCCTTCAGCTCGGCCTCGGCCTGGTCGACCGTAGACGAAAGTTCGCCGATGCGGGCCTTGGCCTGCTCGTTGAATTTCTGCGCCGCTTCGAGCGCGCCTTCCTGAACCGCCTGTTCGGCGAGTTTCGATAGCCTGGCAATTTCGGGGTCCGGGTTTTTCAAAGTCTCGCGTTCAGCCAACACGTGTTTCAGCCGTTCGGTCTGGCCGCGCAGCAATTTGTCGAGTTCGGCCGGATCCTTGGGTATGTCGACCCCGAGCGCCTTCAGCATGGCGTAGAGCCCATCCATCGGCACCTTGCCGTCACGCGCTATGGTTTCGATCTGGCGGCGCTCCGGATCGGGTAGCGTCGAGATGGTCAGCAGGAGCTGGCGCCGCTCCCTTAGGATTTCCCCCTCGTCGCCTTTCGGCGCCTCGGCGGGGGTACCGAAATAGAGCAGCCGCCGCAGGCTCTCATTGACCCAGGGCCGCTGCTGGCCGTTGGTCTTGAGATAGACCTCCTCGCCGATCATGCGCAGAACGGTGCCGAATTCCTCGCCGCCCATCGTGTCGATGTGGCGCAGGATCGCCGCCGCATAGGGGCTGTTGCCATCGGCCGGACCGTCCAGCGCAACCTTGCCGGGCTCGGCGGCAAAGGCGATGACCTGGCCGAGGCTGTCGTCGACCGAGCCCTTGGCCTCGGCGCCACCTTTCAGGGAAACCACGCCGCGCGTTTCGCCGAGACCGCCGGCGCCGATCGGCTTGCCTTCGTCGCCCGGCGCCAGCTTCAAGAGCGTGCCCGGCGGGAACGGATCGTTGCGGCAGGCGTCCAGCAGAACGATGGTGACCGGCACCTTGGCCTTCAGTTCGGCGACGATGGACGACAGCGGCACCAGCTTTTCGCCGGCATTGTCGAGCGCCGAGATATCGGCATCGACAGGGACCAGATAATTCTCGCCGCCGGCTTCGATGCCGTGGCCGGAATAGTAGATGATGGCGACATCGGCGCCCTCGGCATCGTCGACGAAGCCTTCGAGATCGCGCCGCAATTTGCGTGCGTCGCGATTGGTGGCGACATTTGTCTCGAAGCCGAGCCTGTCGAACATCTCCTCGATGGCGCGGGCGTCGTTTTCCGGATTGGGCAGTTTGCCGACATGCTGGTAGTCGGACTGACCGATGATGAGCGCGACGCCTTTCAGCGCCTTCGGCTCTTCAGCCAAAGCGGGGCCAAACGCGCATAGGCACACCAGTGCCGCGGCAAGTGCCGCGCACATGCGCCCTGTCGCACCTGCTGTTCGCCCAAAGAGCATTCTCTACCCCAAACCCGACGCTATCTTCCGCAAGCGAGATGGCATCATGATGGCCGGCCGATGGCAAGTCCTTGGGCGAGCTGTGTTCTTGTCATGCGTACGAGGCGGCTGGCTTTCAGCGTGCGAGCGGTAGTGTTCAGCATGCCGGATACGGCCAGTCCGGCCTGTTCATGAGTTGACAGGTCCGGACTTGTTGAGCAGTCGTCCGGCCCGTAGAGCCTCTTTCTCTCAATGTTTCCGGGCGAGGGGGCCACGGTTGGATGCGCGGGATTGGCACTTTTGCGTCAGCCGGCTTTTTTGGTCCGCAACGAGACCCCGACTTCGCGACGCATCTTTTTAAAATCGAAGGAATGAACTGGTGCTGCGAGAGAGGATTGAACTCTCGACCTCTCCCTTACCAAGGGAGTGCTCTACCACTGAGCTACCGCAGCCGCTGATGGCGGGGCTTCTGCCATATAGAACCGGCAAGCGCAAGGCGTCTGTGAAAGGCTTTGCCAGACAAGTTTCGCTGACATGGCGGCGCCACAATGCTAGCTATCCCTTGAACGGCAGGCCCTGCCAGTCGCGGGCGGGACGGAACGATGGACGACAAGACAATTCCACCGAAAAAGGCTGATCCGGCAAAAAAGGACGGGACTAACCGCAAGGACCGTCTGGCCGAGCAGTTGCGCGCCAATCTCATGAAGCGCAAGACGCAAGCGCGTTCGCGGCGCACCGGTGACGCTGACCAGCGCCCGGAAGGCCTGGCGGCTGCTGAAAAAATGCACAAGGACTGACCGATATCGGCCACACTGGCCGGCCAACTTGGCCAACGGGCTCAGGAATCTTGAACCAAGCCGGCCAATGGTCTAGACGGGCCGATACGCAAACTGACGAAAACCGGCCTTTCGGGCCGAGGGGACATTCTCTCATGGATCGCATCAGAATTGTCGGCGGCAATAAGCTCGCCGGAAGCATTCCGATTTCGGGCGCGAAAAACGCCGCTTTGCCGCTGATGATCGCCTCGCTGCTCACCGACGACACGCTGACGCTGGAAAACGTGCCGCATCTGGCCGATGTAGAGCAGCTGATCCGCATTCTCGGCAATCACGGCGTCGACTATTCGGTCAACGGCCGCCGCGAGAAGCAGAATGAGGGCTATTCGCGCACCATCAATTTCTCGGCCCGCAACATCGTCGATACGACCGCGCCTTACGAGCTGGTGTCGAAGATGCGGGCGTCGTTCTGGGTGATCGGCCCGCTGCTGGCCCGCATGGGCGAGGCGAAAGTGTCGCTCCCCGGCGGTTGCGCCATCGGCACGCGGCCGGTCGATCTGTTCCTTGAAGGTCTGCAGGTGCTGGGCGCCGACATCGATGTCGACACCGGCTATGTGCTGGCAAAGACCAGGAATGGCCGCCTCGTCGGCAATCGCTATGTGTTCCCGAAGGTCTCCGTCGGCGCCACCCATGTGCTGATGATGGCGGCAGCGCTCGCCAAGGGCGAGACGGTGCTGGAAAACGCCGCCTGCGAGCCCGAAATCGTCAACCTCGCCGAATGCCTCAACGCCATGGGCGCCAAAATTTCCGGCGCCGGCACGCCTGTTATCACCATCGATGGCGTCGAGTCGCTGTCGGGCGCGCGCGTGCGCGTCATCCCCGACCGCATCGAGACCGGCACCTATGCCATGGCGGTGGCCATGACCGGCGGTGATGTCGTGCTCGAAGGCGCCCGCCCCGAGCTGCTGCAGACCGCGTTGGATGTGATTGCCCAGACCGGTACCGAGATCACGCCGACCAATTCCGGCATTCGCGTCCGGCGCAACGGCGCCGGCATTTCGCCGGTCGACGTCATGACGGCGCCCTTTCCGGCCTTCCCGACCGATCTGCAGGCGCAGTTCATGGGCCTGATGACCATGGCCAAGGGCAAGTCGCGCATCACCGAGACCATCTTCGAAAACCGCTTCATGCATGTGCAGGAACTGGCCCGGCTCGGCGCCCACATCACGCTGTCCGGCCAAACGGCGATCGTCGACGGCGTCGCCAAGCTGAAGGGCGCACCCGTGATGGCGACCGATCTGCGCGCCTCGGTGTCGCTGGTCATCGCCGGTCTGGCGGCCGAAGGCGAAACGACGGTCAACCGCGTCTACCACCTCGACCGCGGTTTTGAGCGGCTGGAAGAAAAGCTCTCCAATTGCGGCGCGGTGATCGAGCGGATTTCAGCTTAACCGCACGGCAGTTGCTTCAGACAGACAGGCGTCTGGTGCTGCCTTCATTCACCGCCAACACTTCAAACCCGAGGCGCTAGCCTCGGGTTGAATTTGTGTCGCGGTTGCACGGACCGGAAAGACCGCCTAACAGAAGGCTGAAACCAACTTTCAGGTGTGCATTCGGCATGGCAGCCCTCAAACTCATTGCGCTCGACGATCAGGATCTGAGCATCGTCTCGGCTCACGTCCAGGACGCCGTAATGAAGGTCTCCGACCTCGAATACCTGCCTTCGGCCAAGCGTTTCATATTGACCATGAACCGCTTCGTCTGGGAGGCGAAATCCGGACTGTTCAGCAAGCACAATGAGCGGCGCCAGGCGGTGTTGCATTTCGACCGCGTGCTCGGCGCCAAGACCAGCGGCATTGCCCGCGATCGGCCGGCCGAGGTGCTGTCGCTTCTGGCAATCAGCTTTATCGAAATCAGCAAGCCGGCCGGCATCGTCGAGTTGGTCTTTTCCGGCGGCGGCGCGATCATGCTCGACGTCGAATGCATCGAGGCACGGCTTGCCGACATAGGCGGCGCCTGGGAAGCCACCTCGCGTCCGGTGCATAGGGTCTAGAGCATGATCCCAAAAAGTGGGTGCCGGTTTTTGTTGGACAAAACGGGAATCGTTTGTCCAGAGATCACGCTCCAACAAAGGGCTAGATCATGATGAGATTTCAACCAAATCTCACCATGATCTAGACGCAGCCGATGGCCATTACGCTTATCCAGTCCGATGCCGGTTTCGCGCAGCGTTTCGCCGCCTTCCTGACCACCAAGCGGGAGGTATCGGAGGACGTCGACACTGCCGTGCGCGCCATCATTGCGCGGGTTCGTGCCGAGGGCGACGCTGCCCTGGTCGACTACACGCTGAAATTCGACAAGGCCGACCTCAATAGCCTCGGCATCGCCGTGTCGAAGGACGACATCGCGCAGGCCTACAAAGACGCCGATCCGCAGACGGTCGAGGCGCTGAAATTTGCCCGTGACCGCATCCGATCCCATCACGAGCGACAAATGCCCAAGGACGATCGCTATACCGATGCCGCCGGGGTCGAGTTGGGTTCGCGCTGGACGGCGATCGAGGCGGTCGGGCTCTATGTGCCGGGCGGCACGGCAAGCTATCCAAGCTCGGTGCTGATGAACGCCGTGCCGGCCAGGGTGGCGGGCGTCGAGCGCATCGTCATCGTCGTGCCGGCGCCGGGCGGCATCATCAATCCGCTGGTGCTGGTGGCCGCCGATATATCAGGCGTTTCAGAGATTTACCGCGTCGGCGGCGCGCAGGCGATTGCCGCCCTTGCCTATGGCACCGAAACGATCCGGCCGGTCGCCAAGATCGTCGGGCCCGGCAATGCCTATGTCGCCGCCGCCAAGCGCCAGGTTTTCGGCACGGTCGGCATCGACATGATCGCCGGACCGTCTGAAGTGCTGGTGGTGGCCGACGGCAGCAACGATCCCGACTGGATCGCCGCTGATCTTCTGGCGCAGGCCGAGCATGACGTGTCGGCGCAGTCGATCCTGATCACCGACGATCCGGCCTTCGGCAAGGCCGTCGAACAGGCGGTCGAGCGGCAGCTGCAGAGCATGCCGCGCGCCGAGACGGCGGCTGCCAGCTGGCGCGATTTCGGTGCGGTGATCCTGGTGGAGACCATCGAGGCCTCGCTGCCGCTGGTCGACCGCATCGCCGCGGAACATGTCGAGCTTGCTATCGACGATGCCGAAGGCTTCCTGGCCAGGATGCGCAATGCGGGTGCTGTGTTTCTGGGACGCCATACGCCCGAAGTCATCGGCGACTATGTCGGCGGCTCCAACCACGTGCTGCCGACGGCGCGTTCGGCGCGCTTCTCTTCGGGCCTGTCGGTGCTCGATTTCGTCAAGCGCACCTCGATCCTGAAGCTCGGGCCGGAGCAGCTGAGAGCACTTGCGCCGGCGGCGATTGCGCTGGCCAAGGCGGAAGGCCTCGACGCGCATGGCCGCTCCGTCGCCATCCGGCTGAACATGTAGGCGGCGATGGCGGACGGCGATCAAACCCGCGCAAGGCTGATCGATGTCGAGCTCGACGAGTCGATCGGCCGTTCGACGCCCGATGTCGAACATGAGCGCGCGGTGGCGATCTTCGACCTGATCGAGGAGAACAGCTTTCAGCCGGTCAATGATGACGGCGCCGGGCCTTATCGGCTGAAGCTGTCGCTGGCCGAATCCCGGCTGGTGTTTGCGGTCGCCCGAGAGGATGGTGCTGATGTCGTCACCCATATCCTGTCGCTGACGCCGCTCAGGCGCATCGTCAAGGACTACTACCTGATCTGCGAAAGCTATTACGACGCCATCCGCTCCTCGACGCCGAGCCATATCGAGGCGATCGACATGGGCCGGCGCGGCCTGCACAATGAAGGCTCGCAGACGTTGATGGACCGGCTGGCCGGCAAGATCGACATCGACTTCGACACGGCGCGGCGGCTGTTCACGCTGGTCTGCGTGCTGCACTGGCGGGGTTAGACCTGACTGGGGCGCCCCGCTCGATCCTGTTTTTGTGCGGCATGAACGCCGTGCGCTCACCGATGGCCGAGCAGCTGGCGCGGCGCATGCTGCCGCCGGCCACTTTCGTCGCCTCTGCCGGCGTGCACAGGGGCGAGCGCGATCCGTTCGTCGACGCGGTGCTGGCCGAAGAAGGCCTGACGCTGGGCGAGCGCCAGCCGCGCTCGATGGACGATCTCGAGGACGATTATTTCGACCTGATCGTCACCCTGGCGCCGGAAGCCCACCACGCCGCGCTCGAACTCACCCGCTCGCTTGCCGTCGACGTCGAATACTGGCCGATGCCGGATCCGACCGATGTCGGCGGCAGGCGCGAGCAGATCATGGCCAGCTATCGCGACGTGAGAGAACGGCTGAAAGCGCGCATCAGCCGACGTTTTCTGCTTCCGGAGGTAAAAAACGCGGCGGATTGATGCATGTCGCTCAAAAGCGGTCCCGGTTTTGAGACAACGACATGCATAAAACGAAAGCTTGGAGCGCGTCGCATATGACGCGATCTAAGCGTGTTCACAAGCGCACGATTATCATATAGGTTCCGCCGAAATTCCGGCCTGGGCGCTCCAGGGCGCCGGAACTGCAATCCAAGCAAAGGTATCGAATGCCGAAGGAAGAAGTCCTCGAGTTTCCGGGTGTCGTGACGGAATTGTTGCCCAACGCGATGTTCCGGGTGAAGCTCGAAAACGAACACGAGATCATCGCCCATACGGCTGGCCGCATGCGCAAGAACCGCATCCGTGTGCTGACCGGCGACAAGGTCCTGGTCGAGATGACGCCCTATGACCTGACCAAGGGCCGCATCACCTACCGTTTCAAGTAACAGTCCCGCGCGAACCGCGATGAGCATCCTGCAGAAGCTCGTGCTTGCCTCTGGTTCGCCGCGCCGGATCGAACTGTTGCAACAGGCCGGCATCGAGCCGGACCGCGTGCTGCCAGCCGATGTCGACGAAACGCCGCTGCGCGCCGAACATCCGCGCTCGCTGGCCAAGCGGCTGTCGAAGGAAAAGGCCGAGAAGGCGCTGGCCTCGCTGAAAAGCGAGGAAGACTATGCGCCAAGTTTCGTGCTGGCCGCCGATACGGTGGTCGCGGTCGGACGCCGCATCCTGCCCAAGGCCGAGACGCTGGACGACGCCGCCAATTGCCTTGGACTGCTTTCGGGCCGTTCGCACCGGGTCTATTCCGGCATCTGCCTGATTACGCCGGGCGGCAAGCTGCGCCAAAGGCTGGTTGAATCCAGGGTACGCTTCAAGCGGCTTCCGCGCGAGGAGATCGACGCCTATGTCGCCTCCGGCGAATGGCGCGGCAAGGCCGGCGGCTATGCCGTCCAGGGTCTCGCCGGGTCGTTCGTCGTCAAGCTGGTCGGCTCCTACACCAACATCGTCGGCCTGCCGCTCTACGAGACGGTGGCGCTGCTTTCGGGCGAAGGCTTCAAGGTCCACACCAGCTGGCATACCGCGCGGCCATGAGCCTGGACGATAAGGTCACACCACTGCGCCCGAAGCGCCCCTGCCCCGAATGCGGCAAGCCGTCGGCGCGCGAGACTTATCCGTTCTGCTCGAAGCGCTGCAAGGACATCGACCTCAACCGCTGGCTGAAGGGCGCCTATGTGATCACCGCGCGGGATGACGAGGACGAGAGCGACGAGCCGAAGTAGGGTTTGGGCGGTGCCGGCCGCGCAATTCCACTTCGCCGACCTTACGCGATTGCTGCTTTGCCGGCGTCGGTATTGTCTGCGACAATTGCCCCGGAAAATCAGCGCTTAGGCGCTGGACAGGCCGGATTCCCGTGCTATAACCCACGCGCTTTCAAGGGGTGCCCCACGGCGCTTTCCTGAAATCCGGTCAGGCGATGTCTCGTTTGCCGGCGAGGCCCAGATAGCTCAGTTGGTAGAGCAGCGGACTGAAAATCCGCGTGTCGGTGGTTCGAATCCGCCTCTGGGCACCATCCCCTCTTCTCCCGACACTCCGTTAAGCCGAACCTTCTACGCTGCCGCTTCTGCAAGCCACTGGGATTGTTGATCTTTTTCCGTCGCATTGCGCAATTAAGCGGGACAGAGAGCGCTTCGGGCGCATTTGGTCCAACGAGGCGGGGGGATGGTATTTCCGTTGGTATTCGACATCCTGATGGTATCGAAACAGCCAAGGGAGACCTGACGAATGGCCCTATCCGACGTGAAATGTCGAAACGCCCGCCCTGCTTCCAAACTCGTGAAATTGTCTGACGGGGGCGGGCTGCAGCTATGGGTACAGCCCACGGGCTCTCGCCTCTGGCGGCTCGCCTACCGCTTTGACGGCAAGCAGAAACTGCTCGCGCTGGGGAGCTATCCGCTTATCTCTCTCGCTGAGGCACGGGAGGCGCGCGATGATGCTAAAAGGCTCCTGCTAGCTGGCGTCGACCCTGGAAAGGAACGCAGCTTGCGGAAGGCCGATTCGGCAAAGGACTCCTTTCGCTCAATCGCGGACGAATATGTTGACAAGCTGAAGAAGGAGGGACGTGCCGTCCGGACGATCAGCAAGGTGAAATGGCTGCTCGACTTTGCCTATCCGATAATCGGCGATAAGTGCATTCGGAAGATCGATCCGGCTATCATCCTTACCGCCCTCCGTCGAGTCGAGGTTCGCGGTCGATACGAGTCGGCCAGGCGACTGCGCTCCACCGTCGGCAGCGTGTTTCGATACGCAATCGCGACCGCACGCGCCGAGACAGATCCGACCTTCGCCCTCAGAGGCGCACTCATCAGTCCGAAGGTAACGTCTCGCGCCGCGATTACCGATCCGAAGGCCTTGGGCGGTTTGCTGAGGGGGATCGATGCATTTGATGGACAGCCTACAACCCGAGCCGGTCTAAAGCTGATAGCGCTGCTGTTTCCCCGCCCCGGCGAGCTTCGCGCCGCTGAATGGGAAGAGTTCGATTTTGAAAGCTCGGTGTGGACGATCCCTGAAGCACGCATGAAAATGCGACGGCCGCACCGCGTACCCCTATCAAAGCAAGCGATCAGCGTCCTGACTTCACTGAGAGAAATCTCTGGTGATGGATCGCTGCTGTTTCCTAGTGTTCGGTCGGCTTCGCGTCCGATTTCCGACAATACGCTTAACGCCTCACTGCGTCGTATGGGTTACAGCAAGGATGAAGCTACCGCGCATGGTTTTCGAGCAACGGCATCAACTCTGCTGAACGAATGCGGCAAGTGGCATCCGGACGCCATAGAGCGGCAGCTGGCCCACATTGAGAACAACGACGTTCGGCGCGCCTACGCCCGGGCAGAGCACTGGGAGGAGCGCGTCAAGATGATGCAGTGGTGGGCCGATTACCTGGATGAACTCAAGAGCAAAAACCTGCGGGTGATCTCAATCGAGGGACGCCGCAAGCCTGCTGTCCACACACCAACGCGACCATCCACTTTGAACCCAACAGCGGCCGTTGATCAAACGCCGAAACAGATCTCCAACCGCCGGAAATCATACTGACCGTTAAAAAAAGCCACAACTCGACGCCAAATCGTAGGCCCGCATTGTCAGATTTCCTGGAGAGAAAGTTGACCACATTCGGCGGGAAGCTGCCGTTCTGCAACCGACCCCATTCCCGTCATTCAAGATGCCGATGGCCGGTTCCGAAACCGGGCACCTACCCGGCCCGGGCCTATCAGAGCGAGAATGCCATGGGCAGTGTGCGGTCCGTCCGTTTCGCCGACATTAGTCCGTGGATCCGCTATCCCCGCCCGACTTTCACCTCCACAACCTACACGGGCTCCGCGGCGGCTTCCTCTCCATAGATCCGGGACAAGCCCTGGATGCGCGTCGTGATCGCGTCGACGAGGCGACCAACGATCTCATGGATGATCCCCTCCTGGCGAAGCTCTTGCGCGCATTCCGATGACATGTCCGGTATCACCGCGAGCTGATGGCGGATCGTCCGCATTGTGTACTCGCCGCCAACCTTTGCTGAGGACGCACAGCGACGCCAGTGGCGCGGCATGATCTCCTCGATCGGGTAGGCTCTGTCGATCTTCATCGCCAGTTTAAGGTCGCGCATCTCAGCCTGGATCTCTCCCTCGCCGAGGTGCGGCAGAATGGAGGAGATGTCGTAGAGCGGAGCTAGGCGGGCCTCGCCCTGGGCACCCAGCAGCATCGAATAGTTCTTTGCATGCGCGTCCGTGCCGGCGATGATCCAGTTGAAGACGTTCGCGGCCATGAAGGTCTGACGGTCTTGGACGGGTTCCATGGAGGCCGCCAGCACCTTTTTGGAGATCGCCGTGATACCTGGCCCACCCTGGTTCTCGTACTTTAGCGTCGGCATCACCGATAGGGCCTGGCACATGTCCTCCTGATGGATGCGGATGGTCTTGCCGTCGATGTTGCGGCGGTCGTAGCGCTCGAGAACGATCGCCTTTTCGCCTGCGAAGTCGAGAACCTGGCTGTGTGCAGCGTCCATGCCGAGCTTGCATGCAAGCTGCAGGCAGAAATGCTCGTTCTCGGTATGCCCGTGCAAGTGCGGCAAAGGCGGCTTGAAGATGTGTGTCGTGGGCGTGTCGCCTAGAGGGATCCCCCAGCGATTGCTGCCCTTGTCGAAATGGAACGCCGTCTTTGCCTGCGCACCAGCGAGACTGAACTGACCAGGATCGCCGATTCGCCGGGTCGCCGCACCATCCTTGCGGAGGTCGCGCAGGCGGTCGCCAATCTGCGCCTCCGTGAGCAACTCCACGTTCTCGCCGCGGGAAACCTGGTGGCCACGCGGAAGGAACTGGACGGCGCCGGCGCAGTCGCGGCCGACATTCTTGAGCAGGGCAAACGGGTTTCGGGCGGAGACCTGGAACCTCTGCGCCCATCTGGCGAGGGTCTGCTCATTATCCGGCAGCAGACCCCAGAGGAATGCCTCGACGACCTTGCCCTCGTAGGTCCTGGTGATCGTCGGCATGGACAGGGAAAGCGGGATCGCCACCCGGCCCTCCATCCATGCCTCTTGATAGGAGAACGAAAGCTTGCCGCCCTGCAGGTGGTGGAGCCACCCAACCGGTCTGCCAGCGATATGGACGTCGAGGGTGTCGATCGGGTTCACCATGATCATCGTCACCTAGAGCTTGTAGGGAATCTCGTCGTCGTCATCGTCGACATGCCGTTCATCGGCATTATGATGATGATCAGCAGCTGACGTCGGCGCCGGCGGGATTTGAAAGTCCAGCTCCACACCAAGCGTAGTCAGCGCCAGCAGCACGTTACCGATCTCGGCGCTGGGCTTGCCGTTCTCGATCCACGACACCCACGTCTGCGTGGTGTTGATTATCTTGGCCAAGGCAGCCTGGGACAGGCCGCGACGGGTGCGGGCCTCCTTGATCAGGATACCAATGTCCCGAGCTGTTCTGATCTTCATGGCGTATACGATCTCTGTATGAGCTAGCCTGATATAGGCTCCTATATGACGGGTGTCAATATATGCCACTATATCAAACCTTACCCCATATAGGTTCCTATATGGGTGATCCTCATATATTAACCTATATTGAGATAGGCAAACTCGTCAGAGGACCAGCCGCTTTCGCGCCCGTCGTACAAAGTCTCTAGCGTGACCGTTTCGAGTTTTGCGACTGCCAAATAGGAAGATCGGGTGTGAGCGGATTACCATGATCGCCCGGAGCATAGGCTCCAGTGAGAGGAAGGATAGATTGGCGCGGACCGTACTCGACCACCCGTTTCGAATTCCCTTGCACCGCGCGGCCGGTCCATAGACTGCGTGCATGATCACGGTCAACTTGACGCAGGCCTTGCAGTGAAATGAGCGTTCGGCGATCCCTGGCCCCAGCTTTTGACCTTGTCGGAGCCGTTGAAGCGCGTCTCTGGCCCAACGCCGTCTCGCAGAGCGCCCGCCGCACGTCCTCGTCGCCGGCCTTCGAGATGCCCCCCTGAACGTCGATGGAGGAGCCGGATTGGCAGCGCCGCGACGTCTGCCCGAAGTAGACCGCGCGACATCACGCGAACGGTGGAAGCGACGGATCGTCGATCACGGTCATGCAGGAGAGCCCTGTCACCGACTCCGGGGACACCTTCGACTGAGCGGGTTATTTCAGGTCGAGCTTCTTTTTGAGGTAGTCGCGCAGTTCGCCGACAGACGAGAAAATAGCGTCTGGTTTCGAGGCTTCCAAACCTGCCACGTCGAGGCAGCCCCATGCCGAGCCCAACGCGGCGACGTTGGCTCCACGCGAAGCCTCGGTATCCTGAGGCTGATCGCCGACATGATAAGTATTGTGAGGTTTTCCTCCCGCTTTTGACATCGCAAGCAAAAGACCCTCCGGGTGCGGCTTTCGGTTTTTCACGTGATGATAGCCGACCACAATATCTATCGGCCAGGCATGTGCCTTTATGAAGGCCTTCGGCACCATGTCGGGGCTTTTTGTAACGATAGCCAATGTGTGACCAGCCGCATGTAGCTCGATGAGCAACTCGGTAATTCCGCCGTAGACGGCCAGTTTCGGGGCTTGGGCCATAACCGCCTTCCAGTCCCGAGCGGCGCGAAGGTGCTCAACTGTGGAGGTGTCCACGAGAGTTTGATCGAAGTCGAAAATAATCATCTCAGAAACCCAACCGAGTTTGAGGATCGATGTCCAATGCGCGCTCCGGTCTTTTTGCTGGAGAGCGTTCGACCTGCTGGACGTGCAGCAAGAACTGCGTCAAGGCGACCCCATCGGATATGGCGCGGGCCCAGTGCTGAGCAATCATCATCTGATTGCCCTTCGTCTTGTCCTCGTGCTTCCACTTATCGGGATGATCAATGCACGCCAGCGCACGCTTCTGCTCTCGGCAGAACCGCACCGTGTGCATGGTCCCACCCTTCACATCCGTCTCCACCACTAGCACTGCGTCGGAGAGACCACTTTGGATGCGATCTCGCTCGGCAAAAGCTGTCCGCATAGGAGTGACACCAAGAGGATATTCGCTGACCAAACAGCCGCCGTTTTCAATTAAGCGAGTTGCCAGTCCCCGATTGGCGGCGGGATAAACTTTGTCCAAGCCGTGGGCCATCACTGCGACCCCCACACCGTGGGCATCCAAGCAGCCTTCGTGACCAAGAGTATCGCAGCCATGTGCTAAGCCACTCACGATAGTGAAGCCCTCGCTTGCTGCCGCCGCTGCCGACTTCCTAGCAACAGCTTCACCATAAGGAGTTGGCTCACGCGTCCCCACGACGGCAAGGCACTTCGTCGCGTGGAGTCCTGCCACGGCTCCCCTTACATACAAGACGGCAGGAGGATCTGGGATATTACGAAGGCGCTGAGGGTACCCTTCGTCATGGAATGAGAAAAACTTCGTATCGCTATTTAGCGTTTTCTCCAACTCGTCCTGAGCTCGATCCCATGCCTCTAACAGTGCGCTTTCCGATACCTTCGCCCGCGCCGCCCTGTCCACCACAACGTCTTTCGCATCACGGTCAGGCACAGGCCCATTAACGATGCGCAAGGCCCCCCGCCGGCCGAGACCTTTGAGCTTCATCAAAGCGACTAGCGCTACTGATGTCGATGACACGGGCGATGAAGCCATTGCTCTAATCCTTCTTGAACTTCGCGTCGTGCTCCCGTTCGCCCTGCCCCCATAGCGTATCCCACCTAGCAGGAACATGATCGTTCTCGGGATTCGGGCAGTAAGCAACACTCTCCGCTTTCGCGAGCGCAATCCCATACACCTTGCATTTCGGATTAGCGGCAAGCACCGCTAGCGCGATGCGAGACAGCGTATCACCTCGCGTGATGAAGTCATCGAAAACGAAGACATGGTCCGCATCTATTTTTGCCGACTGATACTTAGCCTTATCCAGCTCAGCGGAGCGACCCTCAGCGGAATAAATCGTATGAATCTTCTGATGGACATTCTTGGATAGGATGCTGTCGGAATATTGCGCCCCCACAGTTTTTGCGCATTCCTTGGTAATCCACGGTATTGAGCGGCTTGGGTCGGCTTTCGTTTCCTTGGACGAAAGCGCGGGGATAAATGAGGCGCGTTTGGGATCAATACCTAAGTGCTTGATGAGAGTCGGAGCAGCATCGTATAGAACCGTCGCCGCACCCCACTCGGCTTTATTATTCTTGTCTTTGAATCGAATAAACCAGGCGGTCCACTTCTCGTCAGTCCTGTCTTTCAGTTTATAGGCAATTGTAAACGAATACGTCAGCCCGAGAGACACGCTCAGGTGAGGAAAACCCATCCATCCGGCAATTTTGTTGAAATAAACCACGCCACCCCCCTTACTTCGCAGTGCACGATGTAAGCAGCACGAGGCCGACTATCAACTCGCTTGCTGGCCTTTTTATTCTGCCAAAATTCGAAATTTCACCGGAGACCGCAGTGCACTCTTGGGAAACGGCCTCCGCCTGACGCGATTCGGGCCTAGGTGCCACTCTGAAAGGTCAGCCGAGTTGGATGCTCTACGGAAAGCGCGACCTATGAGAGCGGCCTCAAGGTCCCGGCCCAGACGTAGGCCTATGAGACTCGCATCTGCGCGGGCCCGAAGCGCGGCACGTGTTAACGACCGCCGGTCAGCCACGACCAGAAACCTCTAGATTTGGTTTTCGCGACCTCGGCCTTCGGCGAAGCGAGCGGCTCGACATGGCCACCGAAGTGACCTTCGCGCGCCGCCTTGTCGCGCATCCTGCCCCACGCAATCTCGTCCTCCGACATGTCGCCTGCCCAGACCACTGTGTCCATACGGATGAAATAGTGGGACCGGCAGGCGAATGACCAGTTCCCGACTGACGGCGAGAGACTGACGCTCTCGCCGTCAAAGGTGAGTTGCCAGCCTACCGGGCTAATCGGTGTCACCACCTTGGTGCCACAACCGCAGAAGCAATCATGGACTGCGGTTGCATACGGGATCGAAACATAGAGGACACCGGCCTCGCGGACCCTCGGGACGAACTCCACGAACTCGTGTCGGATCTTGTAGGGTCTCTTCATTCGCTGTCCTCGTTGATCGTCTCGGCGCCCGCGAGCACGAAGATGCTGAAATGTTCGTGGGTGTCGTCATCGTAGAAACCGAAAAGCTTCTTGAACTTGATGACTGCAAAGGCAGCATTCAGAGCGTTGAGTTCCACCACCTGAATGTTTTTGTCGTACTCGTTGACCTCTTCTGTCGTCATGAACGCGATGCGTTTCCCGTTGTGGACGTGCTCGCGCTTGGTAGGCGTGCTGGTCGTTGTACGTATCTGGCCCCGCAGGCTCTCGTTGTGCACCGTCAGGCCCATGCCCACATCTACGAACGGGATGTTTATTGCCTCCAGTTTTTGGACGATCGGCCGCTTCCCGGTCCCCTCCATGCACAGGAACACGAAGTCAAGGCCTTCCAGCAGGTGAAGGTTCTCAGGGGTAAGCTTGACCTTGTGCGGGACGATGCCGCGGCGCATTTTGCTGTAGGTACGCGCGTGAAACTCGACCTTGGAGAGCTCCTCCTCCAGTTCTTCGCCTGAAGGCGCGCCCGGCGCCCGAAAGGCGTTGTGCTGGTTGAACCCGTCGTTGTCGAAGAGGTGGATTTCGCGGACGTGGGTCTTGGCGAGATAATCCAGGACGTAGGAGCCCGTGCCGCCCAGGCCGACGATGCCAACCTTCAGCGGCTTGAGCTTTAGCGCGATTGCCACGATGTCGGCGCGACTACTGGCCGTGTCCTCGTAAAGAAAGACGCTGTCGTCCTCGTCGGGCGCGTAAGGCTTGAAGGATTGCGCCGTCACACCCGGCTCGATCACCTGTGCCGGGCCCGAGATTTTCGCCACGTAGTGCGCCATCTTTTGATGGAAATCATCGTAGCGGTCGGCGGGCTTGGGCTTACAGGAAAAGTTCCAGCGCACCGGCATCCCGTCGATCTTCAGGCCGTCACCCAAGTCGCTGTCGCCAAGCCCCTGGATCTTGCTGCCGTCCTCGTTGCAAGGGTGATCGCCGGACCACTTGGTCTGGTGATCCTTGGGCGGCTTCGCAACGTCGTTGGTCACCTCCAATGGGGCGAACAACACGCCGCGCTTTACCTGCCGGTTGCTGTCAACATAGGGTACGTCACGGATCACGAGATATCCCGTGACCACGTCGACGCTGTAGCCCTCGTCTCGAAGCCGCTTCAGCGGCGGGCTACGATCGATCGGTCGCCGTGACATCGAACTTCATCCTGTTTTTGATCTTCACGGAGTGGCCAGCCGTGAGCGTGCCTTTGGGGTTCGACGGGGGGCCATCACGGTAGGTCACTGTGAATTCGATGCACGTTCCCGTCGGCAGGACGGGGAACGCGATCTTCACCAGTTCCTCGAACGAGAGACGAGTTTCAGTGGTTTCGAAGGGCTCGCCATTGATGCCAACTGTCACAGCCTTCTGGCTGTAGAAGTGATCATCCTTCTTCAGGTCGATCACAGTGTCGTCGCGCGGTACGAGTTTGTCCTCGTGATCACCCGGCACCTCCCGGAACAACTCACGGTGGTTCGGGATCTCGGCCAGCGCGTAGAGCGCTTTGCCCGTTGTGGGGTCGGGCGACTCGAAAATCTCCCGGTCGACATGGATACGCACCAGGTGCGCAGCGACATTGACTGACATTTTTACTACTTTCTCCGCTTCGCGGTGCTTGCGTTTCGCTCTGCCGGATGGCATCTTGCTGTCCGGACAGACAACACTTAGGCTCTCAAAAACGCCCTGTTCGGCACGAGACCAACCCAGAGCGCGTTGTCTGTCTGGACAACAGAATGGGAGATAGTGTGGCGAATGTCAAGGAGGGCGGATGCCGGAGTCTGCGTTAGGAATTTGGCTGAAGGGGCTTCGCGGCGATCTTAGCCTGCGAGAGTTGGCTCAGCGGAGCGAAGTCGATCACGCCTACATCTACCGCCTCGAGACGGGTGCGAAGGAAGCGCCGTCCGACGAGGTGGTGAACAAGCTGCTCAGCGGTCTGGCGCCGTCCGAGCGGGAAGTCAAGATCCTGCGGTTTCTATCAAGTCACCCCAATGTCGACCCCGATCTTGCCGAGTTCGCGAGGGCCGATGATCGAGTTTCATTCGAAGAGTTCCATATGCTTACCACCGTCGTGAACCGTGGCGCCCGCCCCGACTACGCGACCTCCCTTGCCCGCATCCGCCGGTTCATGAGCGAGGACGAAGATGGATGAACTCTCCGTCGCGATGAAGGCACGCGACTTCATCGCCAAGAGCGGTCCATTGGCGCTTCCGGTCTCAGTAAACGCCTACGCGGCGCAAGTCGGAGGTACCGTGAAGCAGGAAGTGCTTCAGGAACATGAGGACGCATGGTCGGTGCGGTTGTCGAACGGCAAGTACCGCATTTGCGTGAACTGCGCCCACAACAGCCGTCGGCAGCGCTTTAGCATCTGTCACGAAGTGGCTCACGAGGCCCTCGGCATAGCGGCGGATCATAGGTCGCCGAGCTGGAGTTTCACGCGTAGGCCGCCCGGCGAGATCGCCTGCGACGTGTTCGCGGCCGAGCTATTGCTTCCATTCAAGCTGTTCAAGCCGAGAGTCGATGCGGCTGACATGAATTTCGCCGCAGTCAGCGACCTGGCCGACGAATTCGACGCTTCCTTGATGTCGACGGGCTCACGTTTCGCCACCTTCTCGCGCGAACTATGCGCCTTCGTGCTCTCCGAGGGCGGCAAGGTTCGTTACTGCTCGCGTTCCACATCCCTGCGAGGCGCCAAGGCTTGGGTGCGCCTCGGAATGGATTTGCCAAGCGACTCCTACAGCGCCCGGGTGCGGGCGGGGGCAGCGGCGGCAGGCCCCGAGGAAGCCGAGCCGGATCAGTGGTTCGAGGGCTGGGAGCGTGAAGGTTCTCTCTACGAAGACGTCCGCCACCTCGCCGCCTGGGATCAGACCCTGACGCTGCTCTGGTTCGATGATGAAGATCTCCCGCCCCCGGCGGCTGAACGGAAGCGATGGGAGGAGGAGACCTACGGCCTCCGCGAGCTTGACGGCGAGCTGCCTTGGCCTGGCAGGTCGAAACGTAGGAAATAGGAAATGAGCTGGGCCGGCCGGCGCGCGGCGCGAAACATCCTTCCGTAGAGCCGAGAAAAATCTGACCCCTGTTTGCAGAACCTTACACTGACCGCTGTGGGCCGGGAAAAGACTGACCATACCGGCGATTTCTCGGCGCAACCCGTGCGGGAGCTGGCCGCAGCCCGTGATGCGGTGGAAGCGCTTCCCATCGAACGGAAGAGATCGACGTATCCTTCGCAAGACCCCACCATTGGAGGTGCTGGCGGCATTTGCGAACTAGTGCCAGAGCCAAGCCACCAGCGCTTTGAGCGCTTGCTTATGGAGGGACCGCGAGGGCGCCAAGCCAGGAAGTCATCGATCGTTATTCGCTCGGCTGGCCCGGGAGTAATGCCGTGGCGAGCAAGCTCGACATAAAGGTCAAGCTCACTGGAAAAAACCAATTTCCAAAGTTCATTGACGTTTTGGGTTAAAACCAGAGTTGGAACTGCCAGCGTGACCTCCTGACGCAACTCTATCGCAAATTCTCCGCCAAGAATTGGTATTGAATCTCACGCTCAACCGAGACTAGCAGAGACTAGATTCAGGCGGCCGCTTCATTTGCAAGATCGTGTCCCAGGGAGTGGTGTAGCTGACGGCTTGGTCGCCGCGCTCTCCGGCAAGGGGCCGGGATGATCAGCGTGCCACGGCTGGCAGGCTGATGAGGGGA
>NZ_JAMYUL010000016.1:0-147014 GCF_040322955.1 Mesorhizobium sp. M0077 | reverse complement strand
ATGCCTGGCTGGCGGTCGTCAAGATCGCGCACTCTTACCTCCCCCACGATGGGGGAGGGCGCGCCCCCCCCCCCCGGGGGGCCCGCCCCCCCCCCCCCCCCGGGGGGGGGGCGGGCGCCCCCCCCCCCCCCGGCGCCGCTCCGCGGCGCGACCTCCCCCATCGAGGGGGAGGTAGGCCGCTGCGCCAGCAGCCGCAGCCACATGTATTGCGCGGTGTTGGTGTCCTGGTATTCGTCGACGAGGATGTATTTGAAGCGCTTGTGGTATTCCTTCAGCACGTCCGGATTGGCGCGGAAGATGCGGATCGGGTGGCAGAGCAGATCGCCGAAGTCGCAGGCGTTCAGCGTCTTCAGCCGCTCCTGATAGGCCTTGTAGAGTTCCCGGCCCTTGCCGTTGGCGAAGCTGCGCGCGTCGCCCTCGGCAATGTCGGCGGGGCCTTGGCCCTTGTTCTTCCAGCCGTCGATCATCTGCGCGAACTGCTTGGCCGGCCAGCGCTTGTCGTCGAGGCCTTCGGCCTGGATCAGCTGCTTGATCAGCCGTACGACGTCGTCGGTGTCGAGGATGGTGAAATCGGATTTGAGCCCGGCCAGCTCGGCGTGGCGGCGCAAGAGCTTGACGCCGATGGAGTGGAAGGTGCCGAGCCACGGCATGCCCTCGACGGCTTCGCCGACGAGATGGCCGATGCGCTGCTTCATCTCGCGCGCGGCCTTGTTGGTGAAGGTCACCGCCAGGATCTGCGAGGGGAAAGCCCTGCCGGTGGCCAGGATATGGGCGATGCGGGTGGTCAGCACGCGGGTCTTGCCGGTGCCGGCGCCGGCCAGCACCAGGACCGGGCCTTCGGTGGTTTCCACCGCCAGCCGCTGCTCGGGGTTGAGGCCGTTGAGATAATCGGGCGCGCTGTTGGGGCCGCTGCGGGCCGCCATGGCGCGCGCGGCTATGCCCGACGGGCCCGCGGGCCGCGCATTGGGTTCGTCGAAAAAGGGCATGTCTTCCGCAAAGCCGGACATCTCCCCCGAATGTAGTGATTCGGGAGCGAAAGACCAGAAGTGTCTACGTTTTGTTCTGCTAAAGTCCCCGATACCGCGGCTCAGGCCTTTCGGTAACCGAGCGCGACGAACAATCGATGTCCGAACGAGCGCGCTTCCTCTGTCATCACCATGCCAAAGGCCGTCAGCATCTGGTCGTAATAGCGGCTGCCCGCGGGTGACGCCAGGAATGTCGAGTACAGTCTGAGATCGCCGAGCGGGAGATCCCGGTACGTATAAGCGCTACCCTGCATGGCATTCTGTTCGATGTTCTGGCGAATTTTCACGGATTGCTGACGCACCAGCACCATGATCTGTTCGTCCGACAGAGGCTTTCCGGCTGCGCCCAGCATCCCCGTAACCATCGCGTAGCTCATGTTCAGCGCTATCGCCTCGCCGGTGTCGACAGCGCTGATATCGTCGATGATCTTGCGGTACAATTCGAGCCGGGCTGGATCCTTGGTCGGAAGCTCGGCGAGGATTTGCTTGCCCTCTGTCTTCTTGCTTTGCCTGCCTTCCGGCCCAGACGACTGAATTTCCAAAGCGGTGACGTGCTTGCCCAACGGGGAAGCGTAAAACGCTGCGAGGTCGGACAGATCGGTGGCCGACAGCCTGTCCGTCATCCGCGATTCGATGGCAGTCTCCATTTTGACTGCGTCGAAGGCGCCTTCCAGCGCGACCGACAAGGCGTCCTGGAAATTTGCCGGTAACTGTTCGGGTATGGATTTCGTGGCTGCGGCGATCCCGGGACCGATGCCCATCAGCATCTCGTGAAAGCCGTTTGCCTTGTTGATCTCGCTCAGCGTCTGTGCCGGCGCGGCCACTGTGCCGGCCGTGAGCGCGACGAAGCTACAGAGGACAAGGACTACGCGCGTCAGAGGCGAGGCGAATGACGTCACTCTGGTTGCTCCTGATGGTTGGTCCAAAGCAGACTGCTGGAAAACCCGGATGCCGGCAAGGCGGGATTGCCACCTTGGCGTGTGGCCTCGAAAAACGCCCTGTTACGCAAGAGAGCCTGCGGCATGGCCTTTTGGTTTCGCAATGGATCGCTCCCCGGCGGCTTGACAGGCACGGCGGCCGGGAGAAGGTTGTACCGCCGGGGGCAGGATTGGCATAGCTTTGCCCATGGCCGCGTCGCGGAATGCGCATCAGTCGAAGGAGTATCGTCTTGGCTGTCGTCATCACCTCCCTCATCCTGTTCCTCATCGGCCTCGCACTTGGCGGCGGCGGCGTCTGGCTCGCGATGCTGGGCGGCAGCTGGTACTATGTCGTCACCGGTCTCGCCTTCCTCATCGCCGCATGGCTGCTCTTCCGGCGCAAATCGACGGCGCTCTGGCTCTACGCGGCGATCGTGCTCGGCACGCTGGCGTGGGCGGTGTGGGAAATCGGCTTCGACTGGTGGGAACTCGGACCGCGCGGCGGCATCATCGTGCTTCTGGCGCTGTGGCTGCTGACGCCTTGGGCAAGGCGGGGCCTGACCGGCCCCGACGCGCGAGCGCCGCTCATTCTGGCCGTGCTCGCTTCGCTCGCCGTCGCCGGTTATTCGATGACGGCCGATCCCAAGGACATCGCCGGCGACCTCAGCGCCGACAAGGTGACGCCGACTGCCGATCTCGGCGGCAACGTGCCTCCGGGCGAATGGCACTTCTACGGCCGCACGCAATTTGGCCAGCGCTATTCGCCGCTCGACCAGATCACGCCCGACAATGTCGCCAAATTGCAGCCGGCCTGGACCTACCAGACCGGCGACGTGAAAGGGCCGGACGATGTCGGCGAAACCACCTACCAGGTGACGCCGCTGAAGGTGGGCGATGCGCTCTATATCTGCACGCCGCACAATTTCGCCATCGCCATCGATGCCGCCACCGGCAAGGAGAAATGGCGTTTCGATCCCAAGATCAAGCTCGACAAGGACCGCCAGCACCAGACCTGCCGCGGCGTGTCCTACTATGCCGATGCCAAGATCGCCGCCGGCCAGCCTTGCGCGACGCGCGTCTACCTGCCGACGTCGGATGCGCGGCTGATCGCGCTCGACGCCGCCAACGGCCAGGTCTGCGCGTCCTTCGCAGAGGCCGGCACGCTCAATCTGTTGACCAACATGCCGTATCCGAAGTCGGGCTATTATTACTCGACCTCGGCGCCGCTGATTGCCGGCGGCAAGATCATCATCGGCGGCGCGGTCAACGACAATTATTCGACGCAAGAGCCGTCCGGCGTCATCCGGGCCTTCGACGTCGACACCGGCGCCCTGGTGTGGAACTGGGATTCCGGCAATCCGGACCAGACAACGCCGCTGGCGGCAGGCCAGACCTACACCCACAACTCGCCCAACATGTGGTCGACGGCGAGCGCCGACGAGAAGCTCGGCCTGCTCTATGTGCCGCTCGGCAACCAGACGCCGGACCAGCTCGGGATGGGCCGCAGCGCCAATGTCGAGAAGTTTTCCTCCTCGATCACCGCGCTCGATCTCGCCACCGGGCAATTGCGCTGGGTGCGGCAGACCGTGCATCACGACCTCTGGGACATGGATGTGCCGGCACAGCCGACCCTGGTCGACATCACCACCGCTGCCGGCGTCGTTCCGGGCCTGGTTGGACCGACCAAGCAGGGCGACCTCTACGTGCTCGACCGGCGCAGCGGCGAGCCGATCATCCCGATCAAGGAAGTGCCGGCGCCGGGCGGCGCTGTCGAGGGCGATCACACGTCGCCGACGCAGCCGGTCTCGGATCTCTCCTTCAATCCGAGGCCGCTGACCGGCGCCGACATGTGGGGCATCACCATGTTCGACCAGCTGGCCTGCCGGATCGAATTCCAGGGCCTGCGCTACGAGGGCCGCTATACCCCGCCATCGGTGCAGGGGTCGCTGGTCTATCCCGGTAATTTCGGCACATTCAACTGGGGCGGCGTCGCCGTCGATCCGGTGCGGCAGGTGATGTTCGGCATGCCGACCTATCTGGCGTTCAAATCGCAGCTCATTCCGCGCGACCAGGTGCCGCCGCCGGATGAGGGGCGCGGCAGCGAGCAGGGGCTGAACCGCAATGAGGGCGCACCCTATGCGGTGGTGATGGGGCCGTTCCTGTCGCCGCTCGGCGTGCCCTGCCAGGCGCCGCCATGGGGCTATGTGGCGGGAGCGGACCTCAGAACCGGCAAGATCGCCTACAAGCACCGCAACGGCACCGTCTACGACATGACGCCGTTGCCCTTGCCGCTGAAGGTCGGTGTTCCCGGCATTGGCGGGCCGATGATCACCGCCGGCGGTGTCGTCTTCCTGGGCGCGGCGGTCGACGACTATCTGCGCGCCTATGACCTGACATCGGGCAAGCAGCTCTGGCAGGCCAGGCTGCCGGCTGGTGGGCAGTCGACGCCGATGACCTACACCGTCGCCGACGGCCGCCAGTTCGTGGTCATCGTCGCCGGCGGCCACGGCTCGGTCGGCACCAAGCCGGGCGACTATGTGATGGCCTATACGCTGCCGAAGTAGCAGCGATGTGACTTAGGTAAGTGATCGGCCCGGCAGATATTCTGGCAATGTCGCGCCGCCCCTCATCTGCCTGCCGGCATCTATACGGGGAGAAGTGCCCGGCAGGGCGATGAGGGGCAGCACCAGCCTTGGTCAGCTTGCGTAAGAGATGGCCTTTTGAAGCTGGGCACGGAGCCCAGTACTTCATTGGTTAGCTGCGGCCCTGTTTCGGCCTGCTGGGTCAGCGTGGTGACGGCCGACGTCGCTCGACGCGGACCTTCACCATCCGAGCGGCGGCTGCGGCAGCAGCGGAGCGCATTGCCAGCAAGGCAGCAACAGCAAGCACGAGCGCGCTTGCAACGATCGGAGTGGACAAGGTCATGGCGTTGTTCCTTCTCGTCGGGCTCGCCGCTACGGGCGAGACCATCATCAGCGTCCTTCCATATTGTGGCGGCACCATCGACATTCTCTGAAATGACCAAAATGTGATGCGCGCGTTCCGCGGGCCGCCGCATCGTTCGAGGCGCAAGCGTCACCCATCCGTGACTGGACCATGAGAGCTTCCACCCTATCTTGACCCTCGAGGTCATCCCGGAATGACCGCGAGGTCATTTCCAGATGACCGTGAGGTCATCTCCTAACGAGGAGCACGCCATGACGAAACCCATCGCCGAAGCCGCTACGCCTGCCGTCAAAGGCCCTGCCATCACCCAGGCGATGATCGATGCCTATGACGAATACACGCATCTGACGCTCGACCGCCGCCGCTTCATGGAGCAACTGACCAGGCTTGCCGGATCGGGCGCGGCGGCGGCCGCGATCGCGCCGCTGCTTGCGGCCAATTCGGCGCAGGCGGCAATCGTCGCAGACAACGATCCGCGCGTGAAGGCTGAAGATATCACCTATTCCGGCAGCAGCGGTGAGATGAAGGGCTATCTGGTCAGGCCGGCGGACCAGTCCGGCAAGCTCGGCACCGTCATCGTGGTGCATGAGAACAGGGGGCTCAACCCGCATATCAAGGATGTGGCGCGGCGCGTTGCGCTGGAAGGGTTCGTGGCGCTGGCGCCGGATTTCCTGTCGCCGCTCGGCGGCACGCCCGCTGACGAAGACAAGGCGCGCGACATGTTCACCAAGCTCGACGCCAGCCAGGTCACCGCCGATGGCCTGGCGACCATCGCCTATCTCAAGGGCGAGAAGGACGGCAACGGCAAGGTCGGTGCTGTCGGCTTCTGCTGGGGCGGTGGCACGGTCAACAATCTGGCGGTCAACGCGCCCGATCTCGCCGCCGGCGTCGCCTATTACGGCATGCAGCCGAAGGCGGAGGATGTGGCGAAGATCAAGGCGGCGCTGTTGCTGCACTATGCCGGGCTAGACGAGCGCATCGACGCCGGCATCGATGCCTACAAGAAAGCGCTCGACGCCGCCCATGTCGAATACACGCTCTATGTCTATGACGGCGTCAACCATGCCTTCAACAACGACACCTCGGCCGCGCGCTACGACAAGAAGGCAGCCGATCTCGCCTGGGGACGGACGGTCGCTTTCCTCAAGGAGAAGCTGGCGTAGGCTTCAGGCCGCCGACGACGCCCATACGCTCTCATAGGCCGGCGACAGCGTAAAACCGGCCGGCAGCACCGAGACCGGGGGCGGGCGCCGCACGCCCTCCTGCAGATAGCGCAACGCCGACACCAGTCCGTTCATCGTGTAGGGCTTGGCGATGACGCCGATCGCGCCGGCGAAATGGTCGGGGATGCGTTTTGGATTGGCGGTCATGAACACCACCATGGAACGGTTACCCTCGCGGATATGCTCGGCAACCTCGACCCCGGTTGGTCCGTCGGCGAGGTGGATATCGACAAAGGCAATATCGGCGTCGGCGGTATCAATCATACCTCTTGCTTCGGCCAAGGATGTCGCCCAACCCACAACGCTGTGGCCGGCTTCCTCGACGAGGCTTTCCAGTTCCATCGCCAGCAACGCCTCGTCCTCGACGATCAGGACCTTGAGCGGTTCGTTCATGACAGCTTCCCTTTCTGCTGCGGTTCGTTCGGCATCGAGATGACGACCTTTGTGCCCGGGCCGGCGTCGCGCCATTCGATGTCGGCATGCAACTGACGGGCAAGCGACTTGATCAGCCGCATGCCAAAAGAAGCATCGCCACTGGCCTCGGCCATGCCGACGCCGTCATCGGAAACCTCGATGTTGAAGTGGCCGTCGGGCTGGCTCATCTTGATGCCGATGCGCCCCGCGGTGGTGCCGTCCGGCTTTTCCTTGAAGGCATGCTTCAGCGCGTTGGTGACAAGCTCATTGACCATCAAGGCAACAGGCGTGGCTTTTTCGGCCGGAATGACGATGGGTTCGAGGTCCAGCGTCGGCTTGATCTCGGCGCGTCCGGATGCGGTCAGCAGGTCGGTGACCAGATCCCTGGCGAAATCCGAGACATCGAAGCGGCTGACATCCTTTGACTGGTAGAGACGGCGATGCACCGTGCTCAGCGCCTCGATGCGCTCCAGCATGGTGGTCAGCGATCGCTTTGTCGCTTCATCCTTGATTGCCCGGCTTTGCATGATGATCAGCGAGGAGATCATCTGCAGGTTGTTTTTCACCCGATGGTCGACCTCGTGCAGCAGCGTGGTCTGCGCCTCAAGGGCGGCCTCAAGCTCGCGCGTGCGTTCCTTGACAGCCTTTTCAAAGCGGTTCTTGTCGGCGGTGATGCGATGCTCGGAGCGCTTGCGATCGGAGACGTCGAGCTGTGAGGCAAAGAAGAACAGGAGTTCGCCTTTGTCGTTGGAAACCGGGCTGATGTAGAGCGCATTCCAGAATGTCGAGCCGTCCTTACGGTAGTTCAACAGATCGATGGCGATATCGGTTCCCGCTGCTATCGCGTCGCGCACGCTAGCCACAGCTGCCTTGTCTGTCTCTGGCCCCTGCAGGAAGCGGCAGTTCTTGCCCATGACCTCGTCGCGCTCATAGCCGGTCAGGCGCAGGAACGCGTCATTGGCAAAGACGATCGGATTGTCCGCCTGACGGGGATCGGTGATAACCATCGACATGCGGGTGGCGCGGATGGCGGCCGCGAACGGATCGCCCTTGCCGTGCTCGGCATGCAGATTGTCCGTCATGTGCCATGCGTCGGCCGGTTCCCTGGTCCTTTTCCAGTCCATGCTTTCACTCCAAGCCGTTTTTCAGGGGTCACAACGGCTTAGACGTGGAATTGGTTCAATCTTGATCTTCTTGTCGCAGGCAGCCGTTTGCGAAACCGAATCGCCGGTTGCGCAAACTGTCGAAATGAACGGTTTTTGAAGGTTGTCGGATGTAGCCGATTCGCTGAAAGCAGGGCTGGCGCCGACCTATAGAAATGATCAGGTCGCAATGGTCCGTGGCGGCGCTCGCCGGTGGCGGCTTTCTCAGAACAGCGGAAACATCAGGCGTGGCCACGCTTCATGCGCGCCTGCTTCAGGATGGCGCGCCAGCGGATCATGTCGAAGGGGATAGGCTCGTTGTTGTTGGCGATGTGGAAGATCTCGTTGTTGACGTTCTTCAACGAGCGCCAGAAATCATAGTCGGTGATGCGCGGATCGGCAGCCAGCCTGTCCACCTCGACCTTGATGTCGGTTTTCATGCACGTTCCTCGAACCGCCTGTTGCCCGCCGCCCGCGTCGCAACTCGCATGGCACCGTTCTCAAACGGTCCGCTGAGTCGTTCAATGGCTCAAATGGCTTGTTCACGTTAAAACCTTGGTAAGGTTAACGCGGGCGCGGCAGCGCTTCAAGCGGTCCTGCGGCGAATACCGATCGAACGGCCGGCCCGCTCGGGCATCGGCAGTGCAGAATGGGCGGCGCGCATGGCTTCCACCTTGGCCTGCACATCGGCGGGGAAGGGCGCGACTTTCGGCCCGGACATGTCGACATGCAGCGACAGGGTTTCGGAAGTGGCGGCGAGCCAGCCATCGACATGGCGGATTTCCTGGTAGGCCCGCAGCCGCTTGTCGTCGTGATCGATCAGCTGGAAGGATACGATGACCTTGTGTTCGAGGTGCAGTTCCTGGACATAGCAAACATGGACTTCGGCCGTGTAAATGGTCAGGCGCCGCTCTTTGACATAATCCAGCCCCATGCCCATCGCCTCGAACGCCTCATCCGAGCAGCGGTCGAACAACACGTTGTAATAGGCCATGTTGAGATGGCCGTTGTAGTCGATCCAGTCCTTCTCGATGTCCATCGGTTTGGAAACGAAGGGGGCAGGGATGGGCATGGAAACTTCCTTGTTCTGGTGCTGGACCGAGTTCAGGTGCTGGACAGGGCGTGGCCGCTGAGACTAGAGCGGTTCACCGTCTCGCGGAAACGGTGAACCGCTTTAGTTTCTGTTTTGACGCAATCCCGGACGGAAAACCGCTTCACACTTTTCCTGGAATTGCGTCACGTGCATCCATAATCGCATAACAAGCATGGACGCTGGTCCATTCGCGGAGGAATTCATGGCTCTGAGCGACCTCAATCCGGTCGAACGCAACGAGGAAGGCATTGCGGCGGTGCTCGGCATCCTCAAGCAGCAGCTCGGCGAACGCTTCCAGACAGGCGCGGCGATCCGCTCGCAGCATGCGCATACCACCACCTATATTCCGACGCAGGCGCCTGACGGTGTCGCGTTCCCGGAGACGACAGAAGAGGTGCAGGAGATCGTACGTGCCTGCGCCGCGCACCGCGTGCCGGTCATCGCCTTCGGCGTCGGCTCGTCGCTCGAAGGCCATACCAATGCGCCGGGTGGCGGCATCTCGGTCGACACCTCGCGCATGAACCGCATCCTGTCGGTCAACCCCGAGGATCTCGACTGCACGGTCGAGCCTGGCGTAACGCGCGAGGATTTGAATCGGCACCTGCGCGATACCGGCCTGTTCTTCCCCATCGATCCCGGCGCCAATGCCTCGCTCGGCGGCATGGCGGCAACGCGGGCCTCCGGCACCAATGCGGTGCGCTACGGCACGATGCGCGAGAACGTGCTGTCGCTGACAGCTGTTATGGCTGATGGCGAGACGGTGACGACCGGCAAGCGGGCGAAAAAGAGTTCGGCCGGCTACGATCTGACGCGGCTTCTGGTCGGCTCGGAAGGCACGCTCGGCATCATCACCTCGCTGACCTTGAAGCTGCAAGGCATTCCGCAGGCGATCTCCGGCGGCGTCTGCCCGTTTCCAAACCTCGAGGCGGCCTGCAACGCGGTCATCGCGACCATCCAGATGGGCATTCCGGTGGCGCGCATCGAACTGGTGAATGGACTGCAGATGCGGGCGATGAAGAATTACTCGAAGCTCGATTACCCCGAGAGCCCGTGCCTGTTCGTCGAGTTCCACGGCAGCGATGCCGGTGTCGCCGAACAGGCCGAAACCTTCGGTGCCATTGCTGAAGACAATGGCGGCGGGCCATTCCTGTGGACGAGCGTCGCCGAGGAGCGCACGAAACTCTGGAAGGCCAGGCACGATGCTTATTGGGCGTCGCTGACGCTGCGGCCGGGCACCAAGGGCCTGTCGACCGATGTCTGCGTGCCGATCTCGCGGCTGGCCGAATGCGTTGCCGAAACCGAGGCCGACATTGCCGAGATGGGCCTGGTTGCGCCGATCGTCGGCCATGCCGGCGACGGCAATTTCCATGTGCTGGTGCTGATGGACGTCAACGACCCCAAAGAGATCGCGCTGGCGGAGAAATTCGTCTCGCGGCTGAACATGCGGGCGATCGCCATGGACGGCACCTGCACCGGCGAACACGGCATCGGCCAGGGCAAGATCGGCTTCCTGCGCCATGAGCTCGGCCATGGTGTCGACATCATGCGCTCCATAAAAAAAGCGCTCGACCCGCAAGACATCATGAACCCGGGCAAGATATTGCCTGCATAGCCGAAATGTGAGGAGCGGCAATGGATACCCTGATTATAAGGGCATCGCTTGGCAAGACACTGTTACTGCTGTCGGCCAGCCTCTTCTTTGTCCTGGCCTGCGCTTTCCTGATTTATGTCTCCGAGGACGGCGACACCGCCGGCCTTTGGTGGTGCGTGGCCTTTTTCGGGCTCGGCGCGTTGGTGTTTGCCTGGCAGCTTGTGCGGCCGCAGATTCTGGTGCTGAACGGACAAGGTTTCAGTCTCGGCGGAGGCCTTGTTCGATCGCCCAACCTGGTCCCCTGGAAGGATATCCAAAGCTTCTTCGTCGTCCATCGCCGGCGCAGGATAGGCGATATGATCGGGTACAATTTCGCACCGGGGGTCAAGAAAAGCTCCGTCATGGGCAGCGTGACCAAAAGCCTGGGCGCCGAAGCCGCATTACCCCAGGGCTGGACATTGTCGCCCGAGGAGATGGTGGTGCTGCTGAACGAATATCGCCGACGGGCCATGGCAGGATAGTCTCTTACGCAGAGGCCGGACCGCGGTCAAAGGCGTCCAAAAATCTCTGCTCTTCCAGATACATCAGAGATCAAGCAACTCTGGATGAATTGCCTCTTTATCGACACGCTGATGCGGGTAGAGTGCGGCTGACTTTCAATCAACCCGTTCGGAGCTGATGCTCGCACGCCTGTTCGTGATCTTCGGTGGCTTGTTTGTGCTGGTGCTGGTTGCAGCGCTGGTGGTGCCGTATTTTGTCGATTGGACCGGGTACCGCGCCCAATTCGAGCGCGAGGCGAGCGCCATTCTCGGCCGCAAGGTGACGGTGCAAGGCGACGCCACGGCGCGGCTGTTGCCGTTCCCCTCGGTGACCTTCTCAAACGTCACGGTCGCCGGCGGCCCCGGCGGCCAGCCGGCAATGACCGTCGAGACCTTTTCGATGGACGCGGAACTGGCGCCGTTCCTGCGCGGCGAAGTGCTGATTTTCGACATGCGGCTGGTGCATCCGAAGGCGACGATCGACATCGCCGATAACGGCACGGTCGACTGGGCGATACGGCCGTCCTCGCCCTTCGACCTCAACCAGATCTCGATCGAGAAGCTGACGGTGACGGAGGGAGAAATTGCGCTCCGCCATGCCGCAGGCGGGCGCAGCCATCTGATTTCCGAGATCAATTCGACCATCTCTGCCAAGTCGCTGGCCGGGCCGTGGCGCATGGACGGAACGTTGCTGCTCGATGGCCTGCGTTCGACGGTTGCGGCTTCGACCGGCAAGGCCGAAGGCAGCGGCCAGATGCGGCTGAGGCTCAAGGTCGATCCCGATGCCTATCCACTGGTCATCGAAACCGACGGCAATGCCGGCATCGTCAATGGGGCTGCCGTCTATTCCGGCCAGTTCAAGATTTCCGGCAACGACAAAAACAGCGCCGAACTGCGCGGCAGCGATGGCGAGAGCGTCAAAATCAGCGCCGGCAAACCCGATCCGGGCTTCCGGCTGAACGGCAAGTTCTCGCTCGACCACCAGAAGCTTGGCGTCGACGAATTCCGCTTCGAGACCGGGCCGCTCGACAATCCCTACACGGCCGACGGCAAGGCTTCGGTCGATCTCGGCCTTAGGCCGAACTTCGCCATCGAGGCCAATGGCGCCCAGGTGCAACTGGATGAAGCGGTGGGCGCTGAGAAGGGCGCCGGCCTGACGCTGGACCAGCGCATTGCCGGAATCGAGCAGGCGCTGCTCGAACTGCCGAAGCCGAGCATCCCCGGCACTGTCGAGGTCAAGCTGCCGGCGGTGGTGGCTGGCGACACCACGGTGCGCGACGTGCATCTCTCGGCCGAGCCGGTCGAGGGCGGCTGGTCGGTGAAATCGCTGGCCGCGACCTTGCCCGGGCGCACGACGCTGGAAGCCAGCGGCATGCTCAGCGTCGAAGATCATTTCGGTTTCAGCGGCTCCATGCTGCTGGCGGTGGCGCAGCCTTCCGGCTTTGCTGCCTGGTTGTCGAAAGATGTCGACGAGGCGATCCGCCGGCTGCCGGCCGCCGGCTTCAAGGCCAAGGTGGACCTGTCGGAGAAGCGCCAGGCGTTCAGCGATCTCGAACTGATCCTCGGCAAGTCGAAGTTCACCGGCCGCATCGATTCCAACCAGCCCGACGACGCCAAGTCCTCGGTGCTGATGCGGCTCGAGGGCGGCGAACTCGATGTCGACGGGCTGACGGCCTTCGCCTCGATCTTCGTCAGCGACAAGGGCGCCAACCGCTTTTCCGACCGTGACCTCGATTTTCAGATCAAGGCAGGGCCGGTCAATGCCGGCGGGCTCACCGCCGACACGGTCGATACCGCGCTCCGGCTCCGCGACGGGCTGCTCGAAATCGACCGGCTGTCGATTGGCGGCCTTGCCGGCGCCTCGATCAGCGCCACCGGCCGGATCAAGGATTTTCCGGCAAGCCCGACCGGCAAGCTCGATGCCTCGGTGGTCGCCGTCGATCTGAAGCCGCTGATCGACATTGCCGCGCAACACTATCCCGACAATCTGATGCTGAAGGGACTGGCTGGCCGCACGGCCGCCTATCCTGAACTGTTCCAGGACGCGCGCGTCGATCTGGTGGCGAGCGCCGCCGACAATGGCGACGGCACGACCGGGCTGGCGGTGAGCGGACAAGGCAAGGCCGGCGGTTCGGCCTTTTCGGCGTCGCTGTCGGGCAAGGGTGCCGTCGGCCAGTTGCTCGACGCGCCGGTGACGGTGACCTTCAACGCCAAAAATCCCGACGCCACCGTGCTGCTGGCGCTCTACGGCCTGCCGGCGCTGCCGCTCGGCATGCTCGGCCAGGCAAGCACCGATATTTCGGCCAAAGGCACGCTCGGCGGCGGCCTGGCGACGAGCTTCAATTTCGCCGCCGATGACTTCAAGGCGACGTTCGACGGCACCGTCGCTCAGACGCCGCAAGGCGCCACCGCCAAGGGCAAGATCGGCCTCGACGCTTCCGATATCGAGCCCTGGCTGATGACGACCGGCGCCGGCCTGCCGGGTATGGGAACGGGCACCTCGACCTCGCTCAGCGCGGATGCCGATTTCGGCAACGGCCTGCTGGTGTTGAGCGGCCTCAGCGGATCCATCAACGAGTCGGAGATTTCGGGCGACGTCAACATCGATGCGAAGCAGGGGCTGCCGCATTTTGCCGGTGCGCTGGCGCTCGACGAACTGGACCTCGACCCGATTGCGGTTGCGCTGTTCGGTGACCAGTCGTTCCTCAGCAGCAATGCGAACTGGCCGACGGCGCCATTCAGCCAGAAATCCAGCCTGCCGTTCAGCGCCGATCTCGACCTGACGACGGCGACGCTTGCCGCCGGACCGCTGGCGACAGCCTATGACGCGTCGCTGACGTTGAAACTGGACCAGGAAGGCATCCGCGTTTCGGACCTGAAGGCAAAACTGCTCGGCGGCGCGCTCACCGGATTGTTCGAGTTGAAGAACACAGACGGCACGGGGCTGTTCTCCGGCCAGATGAGGCTTGCCGGCGCCGACCTGGCGACTGTGCTGCCGGCTGCCGGATTGAGTGGCAACGGCGATTTCTCGACAGGGCTGTCGACCAGCGGCAAATCGGTCGACGCGATGATTGCCGCACTCTCCGGCTCGGGCACGGCGGCGCTGAAAGGCCTCACCATTGCCGGCGTCAATCCCGATGCCTTCGGCGCGTTGATTGCCAAGGCCGATGCTATCGGGCGCGACATCGACGTGGCCAAGACCGCGGGCTTTGCACCTGAGATCGCTGGCGACGGCAGCTTTGCTGCCGGCGATGCCGACATCGCCTTCACGGTCGCCGGCGGCACGTTGCGGGCACCACCGATCAAATTCGAAAACCAGGCGGCGACGCTGTCTGCCGACATCACGGCCGACCTCAACACCGGCACCGTCGCCACCAAGGGCGCTGTCACCTACAAGCCTGGCGACGAGGCGCTGATCGGCTCCGATCCGACGGTCAATTTCAGCGTCGATGGGCCGTTCGGGGCGCTGAAGAAGCAGTTCGACAGCGAGCCGCTGGCGCAATTTTTGACCCAGCGCGCGCTGGAAAAGGAGCAGCAGCGGGTCGAGGCGATGCAGGCCGCACTGCTCGAGAAGCAGCGGCTGCGGCGCGAGGTGCGCTACTACGCCGCCCTGCAGACCGAGCGCGACAACGCCGCCGAGGAATTGCGCAAGCAGGAGGAAGCGGCACGGCTCAAAGCCGAGGCCGACGCCAAGGCGAAGGCACAGGCCGATGCGAAGGCACAGGCCGAAGCGGATGCCAAGGCCAAGGCGGATGCCGAAGCAAAGGCCGATGCCGATGCGAAAGCGCAGGCAGAGGCTGACGCAAAGGCCAAGGCAGATGCGGACGCGAAAGCCCAGGCGGAAGAGCAGGCTGCCGAAGACGCCGCCAAGGCCGAGGACGAACGGAAGAAGGCCGAACAGGCTCGGATCGCTTCGCAGGAAAAAGCCAGGCTGGAGGCCGAGCGCAAGGCTCAGGAGCAGGCGCCGAAGGTCGACCGCTCACTTCCCGGTGTCAGTGACGGTTCGGCCCCGGCGCCGCCGAAGCCCAGGACAAATCCGTTCTCCGTCGACAATCTGCTGAAGTCGCTGGGCAATTAGGCACCCGCATCGCCGACGGCACCGGTCCGCGACTTGCGGACTATTGCTTGTGACGGGTCAGCAGGCGTCCCAGCATCGGTTCGATGCGCTTGAGCTCATCGAGATGCGCGGCGGACAATTCGGCAAGACGGTCTTCGGCGTGTTCGGTCAAGCGCAAAAACACGCGCCGCTGGTCGTGTTTGTCCTGATGCCGGATCACAAGTCCTGCCTCGCCTAGGCGGTTTACCAGCTCGACGGCGCTGTGGTGGCGTATGCGCAGGCGCTCGGCCAAGTCACCGACCGTGACCGGCCCGCCATCCGGAAAGCCCTTGATCGCCAGCAGCGCTTGGTGCTGGCGCGGCGTCAGGCCGGCATCGTTGGCCTGGGTCTGGCTGAATTCGAGGAAGCGCCGGATCAGGTAACGGAATTCGGACAGGCGCTGGTAGTCGGCCTGCGAAATGGCTGGTCGTGGGTTCTTTGGCACGGTCATTTCCGATCTCTATCGTCCTTTGCCTGAAAAGCTCAACGGCCGGCGCGCAGTCGTTGTCCAAAATGACGCGGTAAAGCGGTCGCGAACAGCCTTGAACATTTATATCGTGTTACGATACATAGCGGCCCGACAACAGGATGGCGCGCGTGGCGTCGTCGGAAAGCTGGACGCCATATGAAATCCTCGGAAAATCACCTGCGCGACTTCACTACCGATGCGCGCGTGCTGCTGATCGCGGCGATCGCCGTGGTGGTTGCAACCGCAGGACTGTTTGCTGGTATTGCGCTGCTTAAGCTGATCCAGCTTGCCACCAACATCGCTTATTTCGGCCAATTCTCATTTGCCAATCTGAAGCTGCAGGACACGCCGCTCGGTTACGCCGCGGTCGTCGTTCCGGTGATCGGCGCGCTGATCATCGGCTTGATGGCCAGATATGGCAGCGAGAAGATCCGCGGCCACGGAATCCCCGAGGCCATCGAGGCAATCCTGCTCGGTCGCTCACGGCTTGATGCCAAGGTGGCGATCCTCAAGCCGCTGTCGTCGGCGATCTCGATCGGCAGCGGCGGTCCGTTCGGCGCCGAAGGGCCGATCATCATGACCGGCGGCGCCATCGGCTCGCTGATCGCGCAGATGCTGCCGGTCAGCGACAATGAGCGCAAGACGCTGCTCGTGGCGGGCGCGGCGGCAGGCATGACCACCGTGTTCGGAACGCCGATCGCGGCCATCATGCTGGCGGTGGAACTGCTGCTCTTCGAATGGACGCCGCGCAGCTTCATCCCCGTGGCGGTTGCCGCCATCATTGCCGAGGTCGAGCGCACCATGCTGCATTTGCCGGGGCCGATCTTCCCGTTCCAGGGCAGCATGGAGGCTTCGTTCACCGGCCTGGGCGGCTGGGTGCTGATCGGGATATGCGCCGGGCTCTTGTCCGGCCTGCTGACCCAGATGGTCTATGCCTGCGAAGACGCTTTCCAGAAGCTGCCGATACACTGGATGTGGTGGCCGATGATCGGTGGCCTGGTAGTCGGCATTGGCGGACTGATCGAGCCGCAGGCATTGGGCGTTGGCTATGACAACATCGCCGACATGCTCGATGGTCGCTTGATCGCCACGGCCGCACTTGTCCTATTGGTGGTCAAGGCGATCATCTGGTCGGTGGCGCTCGGTTCTGGAACGTCCGGTGGCGTGCTGGCGCCGCTGCTGATCATGGGCGGCGCCATGGGCGCGGTTCTCGCCGGCATCCTGCCTGAGGCGACGCCCGGCTTCTGGCCGTTGCTGGCGATGGCGGCGACCATGGGCGGCACCATGCGCGCGCCGCTGACGGCGACCTTCTTTGCGGTCGAACTCACCGGCAACACCCATGTGCTGGTGCCGTTGATCGCCGCTTGCGCGGCCGCTCACGCCGTCACCGTGCTGTTGATGAAGCGGTCGATCCTGACGGAAAAGATTGCCAGGCGAGGGCATCATCTGGTTCGAGAATATCGTGTCGATCCGTTCGCGCTCACCAAGGTGCGCGAGGTCATGACCGCGCAGGTGGAGAGCGTGCCGGCGACGATGACGCTCCATGGCGCAGCCGCCTTCCTGACCGCGCCCCAGACGCGGCATCCGAGCTTTCCCGTTGTCAGCGAAGACGGCCAGGTGCTTGGCGTCATCGATCCGCCGGCGATCCTGCGCTGGAGGCGCGCGGGCGAGCACCGCACCACGACGCTTGGCGAATTGCTTGCCGGCGGCAAGCTCACGCTTGCCTATCCGGACGAGTATCTCGAGGGGCTTTCCGACAAGCTGCTGATGGCCAATGTCTCGCATCTGCCGGTTGTCGCGCGCGAGGACGCGCGGCTGGTCGGCTATGTCGGCTGGAAAGATCTGATGCGCGTCCGGTCGAAGAAGCTTGCCGAGGAACGTGATCGCTCGACGCTCCTGGGATTTGGCACCCGCCGCAAGAAACAGGACGCGGTCATAAAGGCCTAAGAAGTTCTGGCGTCGCGCTTGGCCCAGTCCAGCACGTGGAGCCTGAGGGCCGACGACAGATTCGCATCGCGCGGCCTTGTTTCGTCGATTTCGGCGACCAGGGCAGCAAGCGTCAGCTTGCGCTCGGCGGCGATGGCGAGGAGATCGTCGTAAAAGGGTTTTTCGAGGGAATAGCTGGTGCGATGGCCGCGGATGGTCACCGAGCGTTTTTCGACCGGGCTCACCGCAGGCGGTCCATCAATCGCCCTGGTCTTCCGGGCGTTCGCGGCGGTGGCCGGCGACGAATTTTTCGGCCTTGTCCGATGTCAGCCGGTCACGAGTTCTTTCGGCTTTGGAACGGCCGTGCAGAGCGCGGTTCTCGCCGGCGAGCTTTTCCTTTTCGGTGCGCGCCTTCTGCTTGCGGACCTGGCGAAGGTTGACGATTTCGCCCATGTCGCGCCGTCCGTCCCGCTACTTCTTGCGGAAGGCGTCGAGCGACACGACGTCGGCGCCCTTGCCGGCATCGGCCACGGCGGGCTTTTTCTCCGCCTCAGTGGTAGCTGCCTTCTTCTCGGCCTTCGGCTTTTTCTCGGAGACGATAGCCAAGGGCTCGGCAGCCGGCTGGGCGGCTGCATCGTCTTCCGCCGGGACGTCGGTCTTGACGTCGAATTCGAGTTCGAAATTGACCGATGGGTCGTAGAAGCCGCGTACGGCCGAGAACGGGATTTCCAGCTTCTCCGGCACGTCGGAGAAGGACAGCCCGACCTCGAAGCCGGTATCGGTCACCTTGAGGTCCCAATACTGGAACTGGATGACGATGGTCATCTGTTCGGGATAGCGCTCGCGCAGCCTGGAGGACACCCGCACGCCCGGCGCGCCGGTCAGGAATGTGATGAAGAAATGATGATTGCCGGGAAGGCCGGTGCGCGCGACTTCGGCCAGGACCTTGCGCATGACGCCGCGCAATGCCTCCTGGGCCAGAATGTCGTAGCGGATGTGGTCGTCGGCCATGTGCTGGTCGGGTTCCGTTGAATCGTCCGCATAGCTGTAATCAAGCTTGAGCGCGGCGTAAACCGGATATAGATCGCTGATGCGCCGAAGCGAAGCCCGTAACGGACGATTTGATCGCCTGCTTTGGCGTTCAGGCGCTGGCCAGCTGTTTTTCCACCGCTGCCGCTGATCTGCGCTTGCCGAAGGCGCGCAGGAATGTGCGCACGCCGTGGGTCGCGGATTGCAGCACTTCATCTTCCGACGGCATGCCGCCGAGCATGAAGGTGGTCTGCAGTTCGGCGTTGGCTAGCGCCAGGAACTGGCGTGCGGCGACATCGGGATCGTCGACCGCGAGATGGCCGGCATGGGCGAGGCGGGCAAAACGGGCGGCAAGTGCCGGCCAGGTCCGGCCCGGCCCTTGGTCGCGCCATTCGGCGAAGAGCTCGGGATAGCGCTCGCCTTCGGTCTGGATCAGCTTGCGCAGGAAGCGTCCGTCGCGGTTGCAGATGCAGTTCTGATTCATGCGCACGGCAAAGCCGATCAGGTCGGCTTCCAGATCCTTCGGCTGGTCTGGGAAAGAGGCGAAGGTGGCGAAGATGCCGGCATTGCAGCGCTCCGTCAGATCGCGCACCACAGCCATGAAGAGCTTTTCCTTGTCGCGGTGGTGATTATAGATGGTCTGGCGCGACACGCCGGCCTCCACCGCGATCAGGTCGATATTCGCGCCGGCAAAGCCTTCCCGGCAAAAGACCGAAGCCGCCGCATCGATAATCGACATACGCTTGGCCTCGTGGCCGCGTGGCGGGAAAATGTCAGGAGAAACGGCAAGCTTCATAGAAATCTATATAGAGGTGATTGACGAATTAGACAAGGCTGTCTAAATTTGTGGACACAATAAATGGGGAATTCGCTCCGTAGAGACGAATAATCTCGCTCTGAGCCGTCGGATTTCAACGGGATGGAACGTCCTAGGGTTAGTCGTCGCGTTGGCGGCGCCAACCAGACTTGAAAGAAGCCTTTATCATGAGTCCCAAATTCCTCCGCATCGCGGTCGTGCTCGGCCTGTTGTCCGCTATCGGCCCCTTCGCCATCGACATGTATCTGCCGGCGTTGCCTTCGATCGGCGAAGATCTGCATGCCGGCACCGCCGCCGTTCAGATGAGCCTATTGATCTTCTTCCTGTCGATGGGCTTCGGCCAGATCGTCGTCGGACCGATCTCCGACATGGTCGGCCGCAAGCTGCCGCTTTACGGCGGCCTTGCGCTGTTCATGGTCGGCGGTATCGGTTCGGCCATGAGCCCGACCATCGAATGGCTGATCGCCTTCCGCTTCCTGCAGGGACTGGGCGCCAGCGCCGGCATGGCGGTGCCGCGCGCCATCGTGCGCGACCTGCACACCGGCACCGAAGCCGCCAAGCTGATGTCGCTGCTGATGCTGGTGTTTTCGGTGTCGCCGATCCTGGCGCCGCTGACCGGCAGCCAGATCATCGAGAATTTCGGCTGGCGCGCCGTGTTCTGGACGGTGACGGGCGCGGCCCTGCTGGCCACCATTCTGCTGGCGACCTCGCTGAAGGAGACGCGGCCGGCGGAAGAACGCGTCGGTTCCTCCTTCGGAACCGCACTCGCCGGCTATCGCTTCCTCATGGGTGACCGCAATTTCCTCGGCCTGGTGGCGATCGCCGGCTTCGGCATCGCCAGCTTCTTCGTCTACCTCTCGAGTTCGTCCTTCATCCTGATCGACCATTACGGGCTGTCGCCTTCCGTCTACAGCGTGTTCTTCTCGATCAATGCGGTGGCCTTCATCGGCATGTCGCAACTGACGGGGATGCTGTCGGAGCGCTTCGGGCTGAAGCGCGTCGTCTGGGTGGCGGTAACCGGCTATGCCACGACGATGGTGGTGCTGTTCGCAGTCATGGCGACCGGCGTCGACCGGCTCGATGTGATGGCGGCACTGCTGTTCGTCGGCTACGGCTTCCTCGGCCTGGTCATCCCGACGACGTCGGTGCTGGCCATGGAAGAGCATGGCGAGATCGCCGGCACGGCCTCGGCGCTGATGGGCACGCTGCACTTCGCCATCGGTGCGCTGGCGATGGGCGTCGCCGGCATCTTCTTCGACGGCACGCCGCTGCCCATGGTGGCCGGCATCACGCTCTGCGCCGTAATCTCGTTCACGCTGGCCAAACTGACGCTCGGCCGCTCGCGCGAAGCCGTTGAAGCGCCGGCCGAGTAAGCTGACCGCAATCGACCGGAAAGGCCGGGTCATCCCGGCCTTTTTCACGTCTGGGTAATCCGGCCCCGGCCAGAACCACGGCCTTCGACCGACGCCAGCGGCAAATTGCACCAGCTCATGGCTCAATTTGGTGTAGGCTTCGCGGCCCATCGTCATGCGAAATCCGGCCAGCGGCAGCCGGCATTGAGCGTACGATATCGAGGAGGGGAGAAGTGGAGGTTTCTGTTGCCAGGTACCTCCGAACCCCGCCTAGAAGTGCGAACCTCTAGGGCTTGATTTGAAGCTATCGCACCGCTTACGCGGCGAGACGTGCTTCCGCATAGTTGTCATTTGCAACTACAGGTTTAGCCCGATGACGGTGGTACCATGCCGGGCAAAAGTACGATCTTTACACCTTCGTCGATCCTATTTCGCCCCCAGCAACAGCCGCTCTGATCACAGAGCGGTTCTTGGTGGAGGCGCCGGGTACCGCCCCCGGGTCCGAACGGCTTATTACATCGCCCATTTATCGCCATAGTCGGTCAAGCCGACAAAACGAATATAGGGGGCGGGCGCACAAAATGAAAGGCCGCAATGACACTTCTTGGCCGCACCAAACTGCGGCGCCGAGGGTTGACTCGCGCGCGGTCTCAACCGAAGCTTTGCGACGGTGAGGAGTATCGACCGAGCGCACAAGTTGCGGCAGCGCGCCACAGCCCTCATCGATCGGATCCCGTGGCGCCGACATGGGGAAATTTGATGGCCGATTATCTCGCAGACGTGAAGAAATACGACGCCGCCGCAAATGCCGATGTGGTTGCCAAGATTGTGAAACATCTGGGCATCGCGCTGCGCAACCGCGATTCCTCGCTGGTATCCTGCACCGACCCCAAGGAATTGGAGCGCGTCAAGACCAACTGGGTTGCCAAGAAACTCGGCGTGACCGACGGGGCGAAAGCCGACTCAGCGATCGAGAAGACCTGCAAGGCGTTGGCCGCCGACAGCTCCAAGAGCCGCGTGACTTTCTACTATCTGGTCGCCAAGGATCTGGGCAAGCTCGGCTCTTTGTAGAGATTATTGCCGATAGGCAGAGCGCGCGTTTGATTTTGCTCCTCACCGGAGGTCAGCACCGCCCCTCATTGCCCTGCCGGGCATTTCTCCCCGTATAGTGACGGGGAGAAAGGGCTGACCGCAGCCTTGGCTCTCTCTCTCTCTCTCTCTCTCTCGAACGCTTGTGATTGGCGAAACCGCTGATCACAGCGCCCCTCTCCCCGTCCCTATACGGGGAGAGGATGCCGGCAGGCAGGTGAGGGGCAGCGCTAACCCTTGAAGAGTGATGGGCAAGCCGCGTTCTGGTCCTTTTGCTGTGTTCGGCCGGCGGCCAGTCGGTTATGATGGCGGTAACCCCGAATCGAGGCGAAGCCGATGCGCCAGTATCTCGACCTTTTGCAGCATGTGCTGGACAATGGCGCCGACCGTGGCGACCGCACGGGCACCGGCACGCGTGGGGTGTTCGGGTACCAGATGCGCTTCGACCTGTCGCGCGGCTTTCCCGTCACCACCACCAAGAAGCTGCATCTGAAGTCGATCATCCATGAACTCCTGTGGTTCCTGGCCGGCGACACCAACATCAAATACCTTAGAGATCATGGCGTTTCGATCTGGGACGAATGGGCCGACGAGAATGGCGATCTCGGCCCGGTCTATGGCAAGCAGTGGCGCTCTTGGCCGGATGGCCATGGCGGGTCGATCGACCAGATTGCCAATGTTCTGAAGGAGATACGCAGGAATCCGAATTCACGCCGGCTGATCGTTTCGGCGTGGAACCCGGCCGAAGTGGAGGCGATGGCGCTGCCGCCCTGCCACTGCCTGTTCCAGTTCTACGTCTCGGACGGCAAGCTGTCCTGCCAGCTCTACCAGCGCTCGGCCGACATTTTTCTCGGCGTACCCTTCAACATCGCTTCCTACGCGCTGCTGACCCTGATGGTGGCGCAGGTGACCGGGCTGAAGCCCGGCGAGTTCGTCCATACGCTGGGCGATGCGCATCTCTATTCCAACCATTTCGAGCAGGCGCGCGAGCAATTGCGGCGCACACCCAAGGCGCTGCCGACGCTGTGGATCAATCCGGAGGTGAAGGACCTGTTCGCCTTCCGCTTCGAGGATTTCCGGCTGGAAAACTATTTTGCCGACGCGTCGATCAAGGCGCCGATCGCGGTCTGATCCGTCCACCGTCAATCAATTCCGACCCTCAATCGATGTCGACCATGACGTCGGTTGCCTTGATCATGGCATAGGCTGCTTGCCTTTTTCGAGCTTGAGATCGGCAACGGCCTCGTTGGTGATCGAAGCGTGACGACGGAGCCGGCGACATCACCGCGGACAGGCGAGGTGCTTTGACGATCTCGACGATCGTTCCCTTGAGGATGTTGCGGGCGCGTGATCTTCATCGAAGTTCCTTTCCGGGTTTCGGTGCACGTCCAAACCAGAACAATCGATGCCGAACATACGCTTTCGCAGGAGGCGGCCTTCCCTTGTTATATTCATCCAGATATATCGGTCGGCAGGAGTCGGGCCAGCAGATTTCAAACCCAGGAAGAGTTTTCATGTTGGGCAACAAAGGTTTTGGTTCGAGGGCGATCGCCGTTGGCGGTTTTGCTGTGGCGCTGATGGCCGTGATGCCGGCGGCTCACGCGGGAGACAAGGTGATCGTGTTTGCCGCAGCCAGCCTCAAGGACGGGCTCGACGCCGTCACCAAGGCCTGCGAAGCCGATGTCGGTGAAGCGGCGACCGTCTCCTACGCCGCGAGCTCGGCGCTGGCCAAGCAGATCGAACTCGGGGCGCCCGCCGATGTGTTCATCTCGGCCGACCTCGACTGGATGAAATATCTCTCCGACAAGAAACTGACCAAGCCGGACACCGAGGTGAAACTGCTCGGCAACCAGATCGTGCTGGTGGCGCCGAAGGATTCCAAGGTCGAAACCAGGATCGAGAAAGGCTTCGACCTCGCCAAGCTGGTTGGCGACGGCAGGCTCGCCATGGGCGACGTCAAGGCGGTGCCGGCCGGCAAATACGGCAAGGCGGCACTTGAATCGCTCGGCGTCTGGTCGTCGGTCGAAGGCAAGGTGGCGCAGGCTGAGAATGTGCGCGCCGCGCTTAAGCTGGTTTCAACGGGCGAGGCCGCGCTCGGCATCGTCTATGCCACCGACGCGCATGCCGACAAGAGCGTCAAGGTGGTCGGCACCTTCCCGGAGGATTCGCACCCGCCGATCATCTATCCGGTTGCCCAGACCACCGATTCGAAGGACAAGGATACGCCGGCCTTCCTGAAGTGCCTGCAGTCCGCCAAGGCGGCGGAACTGTTTAGGGATCAGGGTTTCACCGTGCTCACGCCGAGCAATTAAGGTAGCGCCTGACGCATGAACTGGCTGCTGGACCTCACTCCGGACGAATGGAATGCGGTCCGGCTGTCGATCAAGGTGGCGATGGTGGCGATGCTGTTCAGCCTGCCACCGGGCATCCTGATGGCGCTTTTGCTGGCCCGCGGAAAATTCTGGGGCAAGACGCTGCTCAACGGTGTGGTTCACCTGCCGTTGATCCTGCCGCCCGTGGTGACAGGTTATCTCTTGCTGCTTACCTTCGGCCGGCGCGGGCCGGCGGGAGCGTTCCTGGCCGAGCATTTCGGCATCGTCTTCTCGTTTCGCTGGACCGGCGCCGCACTGGCCTGCGGCATCATGGGCTTTCCCCTGATGGTGCGGGCGATCCGGCTGTCGATCGAGGCGGTCGACCGCAAAATGGAGGCAGCGGCGGGAACGCTCGGCGCCAACCCGATTTGGGTCTTCGCCACCATCACGCTGCCGCTGATCCTGCCCGGGCTGATCGCCGGCTCGATCCTGTCCTTCGCCAAGGCGATGGGCGAGTTCGGCGCCACAATCACCTTCGTCTCCAACATTCCCAACGAGACGCAGACGCTGCCTTCGGCGATCTACACCTTCACGCAGGTGCCTGGCGGCGATGACGGGGCACTCAGGCTGACGCTGATCTCCATCGTCATCTCGATGGCCGCGTTGGTCGCCTCGGAAGTGCTGGCGCGGCGCGTCGGCCGGCGGATGGACATCGAATGAGCGTGCTGGTGGACATCAGCCATCGGCTCGGCGGTTTCGCCGTCGACGCGCGTTTCGAAAGCGCCGGGCGGCTGACGGCGCTGTTCGGGCCATCGGGCTCCGGCAAGACGACGCTGATCAACGTGATCGCCGGCCTGATCCGGCCGACCAAGGGCCGTATCGCGGTCGACGGCCGTGTGCTGGTCGACACCGATGCCGGCATTTTCGTGCCGAAGCACAAGCGCCGGATCGGCATGGTGTTCCAGGACGCGCGGCTGTTTCCGCATATGAGCGTGGCCGGCAATCTGCGCTACGGCCGCTGGTTCTCGCCGCCGGCGGAGCGCTATGCGGATATCGACGCGGTCGTCGAACTGCTCGGCATCGGTCCGCTGCTCGACCGGCGACCGGCAAAGCTGTCGGGCGGCGAGAAGCAGCGCGTCGCGATCGGCCGGGCGCTGCTTGCCAGCCCGAAACTGCTGTTGATGGACGAGCCGCTGGCCTCGCTCGACGATGCGCGCAAAGCCGAGATCCTGCCCTATATCGAGCGGCTGCGCGACGAGACGAAGATCCCGATCGTCTGTGTCAGCCATTCCGTCGCCGAAGTGGCGCGGCTGGCCAGCGACGTGGTGGTGATGGCGCAAGGCAAGGTCGCAGCCTCCGGTCCGACCGGCGCGATCATGCAACGGCTCGAATTGCTGCCGGCGGAGGAACGCGGCGAGGGCGGCGCGGTGCTCGACACCAAGGTGCTGCGCCATGATGAGATCTTCGGGATGACCGTGCTCGGCTCGGCGGCGGGCGAAATCCGGGTGCCGCTTCTGGCGGTCTCGGTCGGCGCGCCTGTACGCATCCGCATCCGCGCCCGCGATGTGATGATCGCCACCGAACTGCCGAAAGGTCTCAGTGCGCTCAACATCCTGCCGGGCACCATCGTCGCAATCAGCCCAGGCGAGGGGCCAACCGTCGAGATCGGCATCGACTGCAATGGCGCAAGGGTTCTTGCCCGCATCACCGAACAATCCAGGCAGGTGCTGAGCCTTGAGCTCGGCGGCAAGGTGTTCGCGGTGATCAAGACGGTCAGTTTCGACCGCGCCAACACCGGCGCCGGGCTGCCGGCCGAAGCGGATGGCTGATAGCCGCTATATCGTCTTGGAATAGCGCTATGGGTCGAGAGGGGCTAGTGTGACCGTGGAGGACAAGAGATGCCGTCGCTGAGCCTGCGGATAAATCTCGATCCGGACGGGCGCATAGGTCCGGGCAAGATCGAGTTGCTGGAGCAGATCGCCACTTTCGGCTCGATCTCGGCTGCGGCGCGCGGCATGGAGATGTCCTACAAGCACGCCTGGGATCTGGTGGAAGATATGAACCGGGTGTTCGGCAAGCCGCTTGTCGCGGCGCAGACCGGCGGCAAAAAGGGCGGCGGCGCGCAGCTGACATCAGTTGGCCTTGCAGTCGTCAGCCGTTTTCGCGCTATCGAGCGCGCTGCGGCGGCAGCGGCGGCCACGCACATGGACGCCTTGCAGGCGGAGATTGATGCTGGGTGAGGGGAGGAAATGAAGAACTGAAGAACTGAAGAACTGAAGAAGAAGAACTGAAGAGCTGAAGAACTGAAGAACTGAAGAACTGAAGAACTGAAGAACTGAAGAACTGAAGAACTGAAGAATGCCCTTTTCACCAATTCTTCAGTTCCTCAATTCTTCAATTCCCTTACTGCCTAGTCCCGCTTTCGCAGCAGATAGGTGTCCATGATCCAGCCCTTTCTTTTCCGGGCTTCTTCTCTCGTCCTCTCAATCTCCTCGCCGACATCACCCAGGCGACCGGAAACGATGATCTCGTCCGGTGTGCCGAGATAGGCGCCCCAATGGATGATCAGATCCTTGTCTGCCAGCGTGTTGAAGGCGCATTTGCCGTCGAGCATGACCACGGCGCTGCCGGCATTGTGCGGCATGCCTTGTTCGGCGAGGCGGCGGCCGGTGGTGATCAGCACGGGGTCGCCGATGCGGTTCAGCGCCATCTTGTGGCCGGCGGCGAGCGCCTGGACGGCGGTGATGCCGGGAATGACCTCCAGTTCGAATGCGACATTGCCTCTCAGTCGTACGCGCGCGAGGATGCGGAGCGCGCTGTCATAGAGCGAGGGGTCGCCCCAGATCAGGAAGGCGCCGCAGCCGTCCTCGGCAAGTTCGTCGCGGACCAGGCTCTCATAGATCTGGGCGATGGCCTCGTGCCAGTCATCGACGGTCGAGCGATAGGAAGGCGCCGGCTCGGCGCGCACCGGCACGTCGAATTCGACGCGGCGCGATTTCGGATTGCCGACGAAACGGTCGCAGATGTGGCGGCGCAATTCGGCAAGGTCGTTCTTCTTCGCCCCCTTGTCGGGGATAAACAGGACGTCCGCCCGGTTTAGGCCTGATATGGCCTGCACGGTCATATGGTCGGGATTGCCGGCGCCGATGCCGATGACGAGAAGCTTGCGCATGACGCGAACTCCTGCCCGATCGAAACCTGTTAGTCCAGACCGCCGATTGGCGTGTCCAGACACTGTGGCGTCCTGCTGGGAGACGGAAGGCTTTGAAACGCCACACTGAAACGGCTAGGGTCGCGGCATTCTTGGCGAGGGGCTTCGATGTTGCAATATGTTCTGACCGTAGCGCTGGCGCTTTCAGCAGCGCCCGCGCTGGCCAATGATACGACCGCCGAACTCGGCACAGGTGGCCTGATCCTGTCGCGTAGCGACGCGGTGTCGATGCAAAGCGAGGACCTCTATATCTCGCCGGAAAAGGTCACGGTCGACTACGTCTTCCACAACAACACGGACAAGGATGTAAATGCCATCGTCGCTTTTCCGCTGCCGGACATCGAAGGCAATCCGGAGGAAATGCCGGCCATCCCGGAAAACCAGAGCGACAATTTCCTTGGCTTCGAGGTGACGATCGATGGCGCGCCGGCAAAGCCGCAGCTCGAGCAGAAAGTGTTCGCTGTCGGCATCGATATCGGCGCCGATCTGAAGGCGCAGAACGTGCCGTTCAATCCGTTCGGCGATGCGGCCAAGGCGGCCCTGGCGAAGCTGCCGAAAACGGTCGCCGAGGATTGGGAAAACCGCGGCATCATCATCGAGGATACGGGCAGCGACGGTACCGAGGCGAACAAGGTCTATACGCCGTGGTGGCAGTTGCGCTCGACCTATTGGTGGCGCGCGATATTTCCGGCCAACAAGGATGTCCACGTCTCGCACCGCTACAAACCGAGCGTCGGCGGCACGTCATCGGTGAGTTTCTTCTATGACGGCAAGTTCACCGAGGGCATCCAGTACACGACCTACAAGACCCGCTACTGCATGGACGACAGCTTCGAGAATGCGGTGCGGCAGGCCGCCAAGGCCGACGGTTATCCGCATTTTTACGAGAACCGCATAGCCTATATCCTGACCACCGGCGGCAACTGGGCCAATGGCAGCATCGGCAAGTTCAAGCTGACCGTCGACAAGGGCAATCCGAAAGCGCTGATCTCGTTTTGCGGCGACAATGTCAAGAAGGTCGGGCCGACGACCTTCGAGACCAAGGCGCAGGATTTCTATCCCGAGCACAACATCGACATATTGCTCTTGGAGCCGTCGGATGACGGCGATGCCAACTGATGGATGTCGCGATCTATGTCGCCATCGCGCGCAATGACGCTATTTTGCGGCGCTTCGTCACTGGTGCAATCCGTTTTGATGAGCCATAGAAATCTTATCGCATCGAGGTTGATGGCATTTACCCTAGCCTACGACTGTTGAGTGTGGGGATGGGCGATTGGTAGCGAAAAAAATACAAATGCCTTCCGCGACGTCGATCGTCGCGAGAAGTTATCCCGATCACGTTATCGGAATCGAGAACCAATTACCTTGGCATCTGGGAACGGACCTTCGGCATTTTAGGAAAAGAACCGAAGGGCATGCCATTATAATGGGAAGACGGACATTCGAATCTATTGGCCGACCGCTTCCTAAGCGAGAGAATATCGTCCTCTCCAGAACTCCAGTTCCGGACGCTCGCGGAATAAAATGGGCGAAGGATATAGAGACTGCTCTTCTCTTGGCCGATGTATATTCAATTTGCAATTTTAAGAAGCAATTTTTTGTCATTGGTGGAGAGCGAATTTATGGTGAGTTCCGCAATTACATAAACAAGGTGTATTTGACGGAGGTATTTTCTCGAGTTAACGGTGACGCTAAGTTTGACTGGCAGTTCGATAGAGCTCATTGGCGCTACTACAAAGAGAAAGAATACCCTAGGTCTGATATCGACGATCATCCTTTTCGCATCACCACACTGGTGAGGCTGAAGCCCGAGCATCGATTTGAAGCGACTGATCGCTTGTTACGAGCAGACCCACAGGTGGCTTCGTTCTTGGATCGTTATTCTTCAATGATCGCCACCGCGCCGATGCATTCCGTTGAAGAAGAGCAGTTGCCGCTGCTTTAATATGAGGCCTAGAAGGCCGATCGCGTTGAAAGCGCATCGCTGCGTCCCTATAGAAGAACAACTGGATTTTGCGCCGCAACGCCGGCGCCGAGGGAATTCCAAGCGAAAGGACATTCATGCCCTGGAACGACAAGAGCGGCGGTGGCGGCGGCCCATGGGGCGGCGGCGGCGGCAACAATCAGGGACCCTGGGGGCAGGGACCGAAGGGGCCTAGCGGCCCGCCGGGGTCACCTCCCGATCTCGAAGACATCATCCGCCGCGGCCAGGACCGGCTGCGGCGCGCGCTGCCCGGTGGCGGCGGCGCCAGCCCGGCCGTCTTTGCGCTGATCGCAGCGGCTCTGATCGTGCTGTGGGCGTTCAAGGCGGTCTACACCGTGCAGCCGGACGAGGTTGCGGTCGAGCTGCGCTTCGGCAAGCCGAAGGCGGAGCTGTCGCAGCCGGGTCTGCATTTCCATTGGTGGCCGGTCGAAACCGTCGAGACGGCCAACATCGCCGAACAACTCGTCGATATCGGTGGTGGCGGCGCGACGAGCGGCAACTCGTCGGGGCTGATGCTTACCGGCGACCAGAACATCGTCAACGTCCAGTTTTCGGTGGCCTATCAGGTCTCCGATCCCCGGGCCTATCTGTTCGACGTCTCCGATCCCGAAGGCATGCTGCAGCAGGTCGCAGAGAGCGCCATGCGCGAAGCGGTTGGCCGGCGACCGGCGCAGGACATCTTCCGCGACGACCGTCAGGGCATCGCCGCGTCGGTGCGTGAAATCATCCAGACGACGCTGGACGGCTACAAGGCCGGCCTGAATGTCAACGCGGTTTCGATCGAGGACGCGGCGCCGCCGCGTGAAGTGGCCGACGCGTTCGACGAAGTGCAGCGCGCCGAGCAGGACGAAGACAAGTTCGTCGAGCAGGCCAACCAGTATTCCAACCAGAAGCTTGGCCAGGCGCGTGGCGCCGCGGCGCAGATCCGCGAGGACGCGGCAGCCTACAAGAACCGTGTCGTCCAGGAAGCCGAAGGTGAGGCGCAGCGCTTCATCTCGGTCTATGACGAATACGCCAAGGCGCCCGATGTTACGCGCCGGCGGCTTTATCTGGAAACGATGGAGAAGGTGCTGAAGGATTCCAACAAGGTGATCGTCGAACAGGGCAATGGGCAAGGGGTCGTTCCCTATCTGCCGCTGCCGGCACTGCAGCCGAAGGCGCCGCCGCCTGCGACCACGGGAGGAGCCCAGTGATGGCCAATCGTCTTCCCATCATCGCGGTCATCGCGGCCGTGCTTCTGTTCCTGCTCTACTCCTCGGTCTTCGTGGTCAACGCGCGCCAGCAGGCGCTCGTGCTGCGGTTCGGCGAGATCGTCGACGTGAAGAATGAACCCGGCATCTATTTCAAGGCGCCTTTCGCCTTCTTCGACGCCGACAGCGTGCAGTTGATCGAAAACAGGGTGCTGCGCTTCGATCTCGATAACATCCGCGTCCAGGTTTCGGGCGGCAAGTTCTACGAGGTCGACGCTTTCATCGCGTACCGCATCTCGGATCCGCGGGTGTTCCGCTCAGCCGTGTCCGGTCAGATCACACTGGCCGAAGCACGACTGAGGACGCGTCTCGATGCGGCGCTGCGCCGTGTCTACGGTCTGCGCGACTTCGAGGCGGCGCTCTCGGAAGAGCGGGCCGTGATGATGCGTGAAGTGCGCGATCAGCTGCGGCCCGACGCTACCTCGCTCGGCCTGCAGATCGAGGATGTGCGCATCCGCCGAACCGATCTGACGGCTGAGGTTTCGCAGCAGACCTTCGACCGCATGAAGGCCGAACGTTTGGCCGAGGCCGAACGGCTGAGAGCACGCGGCAAGGAGGCCGCGCAGCGCATCACCGCCCGCGCCGACCGCGAAGTGGTGGAAATCGTCGCCGAAGCGCGCAAGGAATCGGAAATCCTGCGTGGTGAAGGTGAAGCCCAGCGCAGCGCGACCTTTGCCGACGCCTACAAACGCGATCCGGCGTTCTTCGACTTCTACCGGTCGATGAATGCCTATGGCACGGCGCTGGACAACTCCGGGACGACGATGGTGCTGTCGCCGAACTCGGAGTTCTTCCGCTTCTTCCGCAATCCGGACGGGACGGACGCGAAGCCGGCGGCGCCTGCGGCTCCGGCGACGGCACCTGCCGCGCCGGCGACGGCACCTGCCGCGCCGGCTGCACAACCTGCACCCGCCCAGTAGGGCGGTGCAGGATTTCCTTGCGGCCATAGGCCTGGTCCTCGTCGTAGAGGGTCTGGTCTATGGCGGCTTTCCCGGCCTTGCCAAACGTCTTGCCGGCGAAGTGCTGTCGACGCCGGAAATTGCGCTGCGCATCGTCGGGCTGGTGGCGATCGCCATCGGCGTCGGCATCGTCTGGTTGGTGCGTGGCTGAGGACCGCTGATCTGCAATTCCAGGAAAGTGTGAGCGGTTTTCCGTCCGGAATTGCGTAAAAGCAAAGGGATCGAACGGTTCGCCGTTTCCGCGAAACGGCGAACCATTCTAAGGTGTAACGGAGGATTTATCCTCCTGATGTGGCCATAGCCGCAAACGTGCCGTATTTCTTGCCAACATGACGCGACGCGGCGTTTTGCCGAAGCGCTTTTCTTTTCAGCAATCCGGGAGGCTTTCGATGACATCCAACACCCTTCTGCGCGCGGCGCGGCGGACGTTCATCGCAGGTGCTGCGGCACTTCTGGTCTGCGCGCTTGCCGTTCCGGCTTTCGTGACGCCGACGGTGGCCGCGGACGGACCGGCTTCGGTTGCCGACCTCGCCGAAGGCCTGCTCGGTGCGGTGGTCAACATCTCGACGTCGCAGACCGTGAAGGGCACGGAAGGTCCGGGCGCGGTGCCGATGCCGCAGCTGCCGGAGGGTTCGCCGTTCCAGGATTTCTTCGACGACTTCTTCAAGAACCGTGGCGGCGACAAGGATGGCGGCGCGCAAAAGGTGCAGTCGCTGGGCTCCGGCTTCGTAGTCGACGCCGAGCAAGGCATTGTCGTCACCAACAACCACGTCATCGCCGATGCAGACGATATCGAGGTGAATTTCTCCGACGGCGTGACGCTCAAGGCGACGCTGGTCGGCACCGACACCAAGACCGATGTGGCGGTGCTCAAGGTCGACCCGAAGGGCCACAAGCTGACGGCGGTGAAGTTCGGCGATTCCAACAAGATGCGCGTCGGCGACTGGGTGATGGCGATCGGCAATCCGTTCGGCCTTGGCGGCACGGTGACGGTCGGCATCGTCTCGGCCCGCAACCGTGACATCAATTCCGGCCCCTATGACGACTTCATCCAGACCGACGCCGCCATCAACCGCGGCAATTCCGGCGGACCGCTGTTCAACAGCCTGGGCGAGGTCATCGGTATCAACACGGCGATCATCTCGCCGTCGGGCGGCTCGATAGGCATCGGTTTCTCCATCCCCTCGCAGCTTGCCTCGGGCGTCGTCGACCAGCTGCGCCAGTTCGGCGAGACCCGTCGCGGCTGGCTCGGCGTGCGCATCCAGCCGGTGACCGACGACATCGCCGAGAGCCTTGGCATGGCGACCGCCAAGGGCGCGCTGGTGGCCGGCGTGATCAAGGGCGGACCGGTCGACAACGGCACAATTCTCGCCGGCGACGTCATCATCAAGTTCGACGGCAAGGACATCCATGAAATGCGCGACCTGCCGCGCGTCGTGGCGGAAAGCCCGGTCGGCAAGGCGGTCGACGTGATTATCGTGCGCAAGGGCGTCGAGCAGACGGTAAAGGTGACGCTCGGCCGGCTTGAGGACGGCGAGAAGGTCGCCGCCGGTGAGGACGGCACTACCGATGAGGACAAGGGCGGCGACAAGGCGCCCGCGGTCTCCACGGCCTCGGTGCTCGGCATGACCGTCGGCGAGCTCAATGACGACACACGGAAAAAATTCGGCATCGCGGCCGACGTCTCCGGCGTCGTCATCACCGACGTCACCAAGGATTCGGCCGCCGCCGAGCGCGGCATCCAGGCCGGCGAGGTGATCACCGAAATCGCCCAGGAATCGGTCGCGACCCCGAAGGACGTCATGGACCGGATCGGCGCGCTGAAGGAGCAGGGCCGCAAGAACGCGCTCTTGATGCTGGCGTCCAAGACAGGCGAGTTGCGCTTCGTGACGATCCGGATGGATTGAGTCCGGTCAGGCCTGCAACGATCTGATTTCGAAATGAAAAGGGCGGCTAGTTAGCCGCCCTTTTTCTTGCCTGCCAGTCCTTGCGCGACAGGGTGTAGAGGACATGCCGCTTGAGGTGCGGGTGGCTGTCAGGGATGGATGGGTGGTCGAAATCGCGAGCCGGGTCAGGGCTCATGCCAAGACGCTCCATGACGGCCGTCGAGCGGCGGTTGGCCGCGACGGCGAAGGAGACGATCTCGTCCCGGTCAAGCGTTTCGAAGCCAAAGGCGAGCCAGGCTTCGGAGGCCTCCGTGACATAGCCCTTGCGCCAGAATTCCGGCGCCAACCGCCAGCCGATCTCGATCGTATCGGAAGGCAGGGACGGCACGTGATCGGTCTTTAAGAGACCGACGAAGCCGATGCATTCCCCAGTCGCGGCGATCTCGGCGGCGGCAAAACCAAAGCCGTCCTCGGCGATCCAGCCCCGAAACTCGTCCATCTTGGCATCCGTCTCGGCGCGGTCGCGGCGGAACGGAAAGAATTCCATCACCCGCTCGTCCGAATTGATGCGGTGGAAGAGTTCGCGATCGCGGTCTTCCCAGTTGCGCAGGATGAGGCGCTCGGTGCGCATCGGTTTCATTGGGCGAACTCTTCCTGGCGGTAGCCCTGGAGATAAAGCAGCGCGGTGAGATCGCCATGGTCGATGCGGACCTTGGCTTCGGCAGCAACGGCCGGCTTGGCGTGGAGCGCGACACCGGTGCCGGCCAGACGGATCATGTCGAGGTCGTTGGCGCCGTCGCCGACCGCAATCGCATCGAATGGCGTCAGGCCGAGGCGGGCCGAGATCTCGCTCAGCGCATCGGCCTTGGCGGCGCGGCCGAGGATCGGCTCGGCGACGAGGCCGGCAAAGCGCCCGTTCTCCTCGATCAGGCGGTTGGCACGGTTTTCCTGGAAGCCGAGCATGGCGGCGACACGGCTGGTGAAGACGTCGAAGCCGCCGGAGACAAGCGCCGTCCAGGCGCCATTGGCGCGCATCGTCCGCACCAGGGCGCGGCCGCCCGACGCCAGCGTCAGGCGGTTCGCGATGATGCGGCCGACGACGGCCGTATCGAGGCCTTTCAGCAACGCTACGCGTTCCCGTAAGGCGGGCTCGAAGGCGATCTCGCCGTTCATCGAGCGTGCGGTGATGGCGGCGACGCGGTCCTTGACGCCGATCTCGTCGGCGAGTTCGTCGATGCATTCCTGGTCGATCATGGTTGAATCCATATCGGCAAGCAGGATTGTCTTGCGGCGGCTTTCGGCCTGCTGAACGATCACGTCGACCGGCTCTGAACCAAGTGCTGTGCGCAAGGCCGCACTTGCCTCAGCGGCTTCTGCCCCCTCGGGCAACACCAGATCGCAGGCGACGCCATCGCCCAGCCAGCGAACAGCGCTTGCACCGACCGACCGTGAGGCGATATTCGCAAGCGAGGCCGACATCGCGCGGCGGAGGGGGTGGGACACAAGCGTGGCAATGAGCGGCATCGAGACTTCCAAGCAGCTAGGCGAGGGCGGGCAGGCGGGCGAGGGCCGCGTGAAGAACGCGATCCTGATAGCCGGGCCGACAGCCAGCGGCAAGTCGGCGCTGGCGCTCGATCTCGCCGAGCGCAAGGGCGGCGTCATCGTCAACACCGATTCCATGCAGGGCTATTCGGTGCTCGATGTGCTGACGGCGCGGCCGAGCGCCGCCGAACTCGGCCGCGCGCCGCACTTTCTCTATGGCCATGTGCATCCCTCCACCGCCTATTCCACCGGCGCCTGGCTGCGCGACGTGATGAAGCTGATCGATGACGGCACGCTCGCCCGACAGCCCGACGACGCCGCCTTTGAACGTCCGGTGATTTTCGTCGGCGGCACCGGGCTCTATTTTCGCGCACTTGCCGAGGGCATTTCGGAAATGCCCGACATTCCGCAGCAGGTACGCGACCGCTGGCGCTACGAGTTAAAGGAGCAAGGCGCAGCCAAGCTGCACCGCATCCTGATGCATGACGATTCGGCGGTCGCCATGCAGCTGAAGCCGACCGACGGCCAGCGCATCGTGCGGGCGCTGGAGGTGCTCGACGCATCCGGCCGCTCCATCCTAGAATGGCAGGCAGCGCGCGGCCGGCCGCTGATCGACCGCGACAGCGCTCGGTTCTTCGTTATCGAGCCGGACCGCGCCCCCCTTGTCGAGCGGATCGAAACAAGGTTCGACCGCATGCTCGATCTCGGCGCGCTCGATGAGGTCAAACGGCTTGCGGCGCTTGGCCTCGATCCCGGCCTGCCGGCGATGAAGGCGATCGGCGTTCGCGAACTTTCGGCTGCCATGGCGGGTGACATCAGCTTTCCTCAGGCCATCGAGCGCTGCAAGGCAGCGACGCGGCAATATGCCAAACGGCAAACGACGTGGTTTCGCCATCAGCTGGGACCGGAATGGCTGAGATTGCAGCCCGGCGGCCGCTTGCAAACCGCGATTTGATTTTCGTGCTGCCAATACAATTAAAGAAACAGAAGTAGGAATGAACATTCCCGCTCCGGTTGTCTGGATTAACCGTCCGTAAGGCGCCGGCATGCCATAGATCCGGCGGGTACTTTGCAACGGGAAGCAGATGCGTTTCCACAAGGCGGAATCCGCATTTTTCGTCTTTATTTTCGTGATCCTGGCCGCAGGCCTGGTGACGCTTTATGCCTATGGTCAATTGCAGTTCATCGCGGTCGGTCACGATACGACTTCCCGGGTCGAGAGGATCGCCTATCTCAACACGCTGCTGTTTGTCACCGGGGTGCTGCTGGCGACAGCGCTGTTCTTCGGCGTGTTCTTCATCTACCCGCTGATCCGTAGGCAGGCCACGGAAGAGGGCAAGCTGCGCGCCATGACGGTTTCGCTCAGCGCCCGCTCGGAAACGCTGCAGCATGCGGCATTGACCGACGGCCTTACCGGCATGCAGAACCGGCGCTACTTCGATGATGCGCTGAAGGAATATCTCGAGGAATTCCGCCGCATCGAAAAGCCCGTCGGGCTGATGATCCTCGACCTCGATCATTTCAAGCAGGTCAACGACACGCATGGCCACGATGTCGGCGACGAGGTGCTTAGGGCAGTCGCCAATTGCCTCAAAGGCATGACGCGCTACCACGATGTGGTGGCGCGGCTTGGGGGCGAGGAGTTCGCCGTCGTCACGCCCAACATGGATGCGGAGTTGTTGGGGAAGTTCGCCGAACGCATCCGCAAAGCGATTGCCAACATGTCGGTGCTGTCGGGCAATGTCCGCCTCAAGATCACCACCAGCGTCGGACTAGCCGTCTGGGATCGGAAGGAAACCGCCGAGGAATTCTACCGCCGCGCCGACCGCCAGCTCTACGAGGCGAAGAGGCAAGGCCGCAACCGCGTCTGCGCCTGAAATCCCGGCATTTAAATTCGTGAGGCTGGCCGTTTGATGCCGTCTTCTGCGCTTCCGGCCTTCGCCGGCCGAAGCACTCATGAGGTGGTAGCGGCAGCTATGGCTACGGCCGGCGTAGGCCGGTGCTCACGGACTCAATGTCCGCTCCGCTCCGGTTCTCGAAGTCGACACCGACCGACTCAGCCTGACGAATTTTCTGGCGTGATTTACCCAAGCGGCCAACGAAGCCGAGCCCTGGCGCTCCGGCGGCTTCTCAATTGGCCGGCAAAAAAGTCGCTACGCTGAAGGTCAATCGTTCTGCGGGCGCATGCCGAAGGTTGTGGGCTTGAGGCCGTAGCGCAGGTCGAAATCGTCGTCGGGCTGGACGCGCTGGGCGGTGGCCGGCTTGCGGTAATCGGGATCGCCGGCCTGGCGGCCGGAGTCCACGACCTCGGCGAAGGCCATCTGCTGCTGCGGTTTCGGGACGTTGCGCAGCCGCTCGACGATGGCGGCGAGATCGACGTCGTTGCCGTCCTGCGAGAACTCGTCCTGCTCTCGCTTGGCGGTGCCGGGGATCAGGTTCTCCGCCAGTTTTTCGAACTTCAGCCGCATGGTCGTCGCCACGCCTTCACCGAAGGCGATGGCTTCGCGCTGGCCCATGGAGGACAGAAAGGCCAGCGTCGAGGCGGAGGAATCGGCGATCGCCGAGCGGATGATCGCCTGGTCCTGCTCATTGGCCAGCCGCATGGCGAAGAAGGTCGAGCATTGCGACAGGATGGTCGGATCGAGTTCACCCGGGCGCTGGGTGACGACGCCGAGATAGCAGCCATATTTGCGGCCTTCCTTGGCGATGCGCGACAGTGCATGCCTTGTCGGGGCGAAGCCTAGGCGCGGATCGGCCGGCATATAGCGGTGCGCTTCCTCGCACAGCAACAGCAGCTTCAGCCGGCCCTCGCTCCACAGCGCAAGGTCGAAGGCCAGGCGCGCCAGCACCGAACAGACGGAGTTGACCACTTCGGACGGCATGCCGGCCATCTCGAAACAGGTCACCGGGCGGCCATGATGCGGCACACGGAAAATATTGCCGATCGTCTCGTGGATCGTGTCCTCGATCAGCCGCGAATTGAACATGAAGCGATAGCGCGGGTCGGACGCGGCGGACTCGATGCGCGTCTTCAGCGATTTCAGCGTCGGGCGGTCGTTCTTGCTTTCCAAGAGGCCCATGCGCTCGTCGATCTGCTTGATGAGATCGACCATGCGGTAGGGCACCGGCGTGTCGGCGGTCAGCGCATCGCTGCCGCGGCGCACGTAAGAGCCTGAATTGGGATTGCGATAGAGGTTCTTGGCGGCGGGGATCAGGTCGCGCAGGACATCGACTTCTTCCGGCACGACCTCTCGGCCGCGAAACAGCACTTCGGCGAATTCTTCGAGCCTGAACATCCAGAACGGCAGATCAAGCGTCTTGGAATCGACCCGGACGCAGAACTCAGGCAGGGATGCCGCAAATTCATTGTGCGGATCGAGAATGAGGATTCGCAGATCGGGCCGGGCGGCGATCGATTTGCGCAGCAGCAGCGAGATGGCGGTGGATTTGCCGACGCCGGTTGTGCCGACAACGGCAAAATGGCGCGCCAGCGTGTCGTCGATGGCGATGTTGGCGTCGATCGACTCATCCTGCGACAGCGTACCGATGGTGATCGAATGACGCCCGGCGAGATCGTAGACCGCCTGCAGATCACGGGTACGGATGCGGTGCGCTATGGCGCCGATATGAGGATAGGTGGTGATGCCGCGGTCGAACACCGGTTTGGCCCCCGGTTCGGCGCCGTCGCGCACTTCGCCGATCAGCTCGACGCTGACCTCGATGGGATTTTGTCCCTCATTGCTCCAGGCGCGATCCGACTTGCCGATTTCGTAGACCAGACCAACGGTGCGCGATGTCCCGAGATTGATGGAGATCATCTTGCCGACGGTCCACAGGCCGGTGACCGCGCCTTCGATGTCGTCGGCATAGGCGCTGATGGTGGCGCGCGCACCGTCGCACTGCACGACGTTGCCGAGAATGCGCTTGTCGCTCTGCTCTGCGCGGCGGCGCTCCTGCGAGGTCGGTTCGCCGACGGAGGCTTCGCGCTCGACAAACATCCGATCCGATCCCCATTCTCGTGGAGCGTCGATCCTACACAGACGGGGTTAAGGTGGCGTGATGCGGGATGGTGTAGCAGGGGTTAACCCGTCAGCGAAAATTCAACCGGCCGGCCTCTTTTCCGAATCCAAATATTCGATATATTGGACGAATGACTGATATAGCGAATGACATGTCGGCCACGATAGGCAGACGAATCCACGCCGAAAGAGCCTTGCGGGACTGGTCGTTGGCCGACCTGGCGAACCGCTCCGGCGTCTCCAAAGCCATGCTCAGCACTATCGAGCGCGGCATGACCAGCCCGACGGCCGCGCTGCTGGTGCGCATCGCCGCTGCTTTCGGCATGACGCTGTCGACGCTGATAGCACGCGCCGAGCAGCAAGGTGGCGGCCTGCTGCGCGAGAGTGAGCAGCCGGTTTGGCGCGACCCCGGTACGGGCTATGTCCGTCGGCATCTGTCGCCGGTTTCCGACACGCCGCTCGAATTGATCCGGGTGCAACTGCCGGCTGGCGCCAGTGTGAGTTTCCCGGCGGCGTCCTATGCCTTCATCAAGCAGCAGATGTGGCTGATCTCCGGGCGACTTGAGTTCACCGAGGGTGATATGGTGCATAGTCTCGAGCCCGGCGACTGCCTGGCGCTCGGCGCGCCGTCGGACTGCACGTTCCATGCCGTCGGACCGCAGCCGGCCGACTATCTGGTTGCGCTGGTCAGGGGCTGAAATCGTGGCAAGACGTCCCAAGCGCTCCGACAATGGCGGACCGCCGCTCGATGATTACAAGGGCCCGCCATGGGGCAAGGGCGATCCCTACATCTTCCTGGCCTGGCAGGCAGCGCATGCCAAGGCGTGGAAGGCGCCAAGCCGTGACGTGATGCTGATGCGCATGGAAAAGGCCGAGCGGCTTGGCCTGACGTATGAGGAATACACGCTCGAAATCCTCGAGCGCGGGCTGCATCTGCAGCCGAAAGACACCGATCGCATCGCCGCGATCAAGGCGAGACGAAAGCGGCGCCGCGTCGCGCGTCTGGATTAGCAAGGCAAAGTGCAGGTGAGTCCCATCGAAATCAGGTCGCTGACTGCGGGAACACGCGACATGCTGGCCGACCTCCTGATCGAGACGGTCGCGGCCGGCGGCTCCGTCAGCTTCATGCATCCCTTATCCAGGCAAGCGGCGGAAACTTTCTGGAGCAACTCGTTGATGGCAGCAGAGAGAGGCGAAAGAGCGGTGCTGGGCGCTTGGTATGGCGACGCGTTGGTCGGCACCGTCACCTTGCTGCTCGACTTTCCGGTCAATCAGCCGCACCGGGCCGAGATCGCCAAGCTCATGACCCGCGTCGAACACCGCGGCAAGGGCATAGCGAGCCGGCTGATGCGGGCGGCCGAAACGCTCGCCGTCGAGAAAGGCCGCACGCTTCTGGTGCTGGACACCGCAACCGAGGAGGGCGCTTCCGGCCTTTACGAAAAACTCGGCTTCACGCTCACTGGCGAAATACCGGACTTTGCCCTGAAACCGCATGGCGGGCTGACCGGCACGCTCATCTACTGGAAGCGCATCGGCGGCGCTGCCTAACCCTTGTGGTGAACCTCTTGCAGCGCGTAGACCGGCGTGGCGATGCCTTCCATGCGCGCCTTCAGCTGCAGCGCCAGGAACTGGGAGTAATGGCGCGACTGGTGCAAATTGCCGCCATGGAACCACAGCGCCTCCTGCTGCGTCGGCTTCCACATGTTGCGCAGCTCGCCTTCCCAGGGGCCTGGGTCCTTGGTGGTGTTGGAGCCGAGGCCCCAGCATTTGCCGACCTTGTCCGCGACCTCCCGTGAGATCAAATCGGCCGCCCAGCCATTCATCGAACCGTAGCCGGTGGCGTAGACGATGAGATCGGCCGGCAGTTCCGATCCGTCGGAGAGCAGAACGGAGTGCTCCTTGATCTCCTTCACGTCGACACCGCTTTTCAGCTTGATCGACCCGTCGATGATCAGGTCGGAGGCGCCGACATCGATGTAATAGCCCGAGCCGCGCCGCAGATATTTCATGAACAGGCCGGAGCCGTCATCGCCCCAGTCAAGCATGAAGCCGGCCTTTTCCAGGCCCTTGTAGAATTTGTCGTCCCGCTTCTTCATCTCGGCATAGGCCGGGATCTGGAATTCGTGCAGGATCTTGTAGGGCAGGGAGGCAAAGACGAGGTCGGCCTTGGCTGTGGTCATACCGCTCGCGACCGCCTTTTCCGAATAGAGCGAGCCCAGGCCGATCTCCATCAGCGTGTCCGACTTGACGATGTGCGTGGTCGAGCGCTGCACCATGGTGACGTCGGCGCCGGCCTCCCAAAGGGCTGCTGCAATGTCGTGGGCGGAGTTGTTCGAGCCGATGACGACAGCTTGTCTGCCGACATAGGCATCGGGTCCCGGATGCTTCGAGGAGTGATGCTGGTCGCCCTTGAATGTGTCCATGCCCTTGAAGTTCGGCATGTTGGCCTTGCCGGATTGCCCCGTGGCCAGCACCAATTGTTTCGGCTTCAGCGTGATGTCCTTGCCGTCGCGGCGCACGACAACGGTCCATTCCTTTTTCTTGTCGTCATAAACGGCGCTCTTGGCCTCGGTCGATGACCAGTAATTCAGCTCCATCACCTTGGCGTACATTTCCAGCCAGTCGCCGATCTTGTCCTTGGGCGCGAAGACCGGCCAGTTCTTGGGGAAGTCGATATAGGGCAGATGGTCGTACCAGACCGGGTCGTGCAGGCAGAGCGATTTGTAGCGCTTGCGCCAGCTGTCGCCGGCACGCTCGTTCTTCTCGACGATGATGGTGGGCACGCCGAGTTGCCGCAGCCGGGCGCCGAGCGCGATGCCGCCCTGGCCGCCGCCAATGATGAGCGTATAGGGCTGCGTCTTGAAGCCGAGTTCGGCGGCTTCCTTCTCGCGCTCCTCCTTCCAGGTCGGGCGGTTCTTGCCATGGCCGTGCTTGGCGCCGAGCGGGCGGTCGAAACCGGCCGGCTCCTCATGGCCCTTGAGCTCGACCATAGTGGTGAGCAGCGTCCAGATCTTGCCGTCCTTCAGCCGGATGTGGCCGAAGCCGCGCGCGACAGACGTTTCGAAACTGATCCAGCCGTCGAGCACGCCGTCGCTTTCCGCGGCATCCTCGCCCTTGGCGATCGCCCAGTTCGACGGTTTGGTCCTGGCCAACTGGCTGACCAGCATGTCGCGCACCTGGTCGCGGCCTTCCATTGTCTTGATGTTCCAGGTGAAGGTGACGAGATCGCGCCAGTAACAATCCTCCTGGAAGCAGGCGACGGCCTTGTCGATGTCGCCGGCGGTGAGTGCCGCGCCGAAGCGATCGAGCAGGTCGGAAAGCTTCTTGTTGGGGGCCTTGTCGAGCATTGAATCTCCTCCGCGATTTTTCCTGGCCGCCTGTAGCGAGCGGAACCCTGCCGAAGCTTGACGTCCGGCCTGGCGCAGTATCGCGGCAAATTATGCGTCGCGTCACGTCGTCCAATAGTTTGCCGCGTATTCAGGGGCTTATCGGGAAATCGGGACGCCGAAGACCGTTGCGAACCAGCGGCGGACCGCTTCTTCGGCCGGGCTCAGATGCGCGCCCGAAGGTGCGGTCAGATAGTGGCCGGCACCGCTCGACAGAGCGAAGCCGGAAAGGGTGACAAGCGATCCTTCGCGCAGTGCCGCGTCGGCCAACGGTCGCGATCCCAGCACCATGCCGGCGCCGTGCTTCGCCGCCTCCAACGCGGTAACGAAACTGTCGAATTTGTGCGTCGGCCCCAGCGCCGGCTCCATTCGTGCGACGGCGAACCATTCGCCCCACATTTCCCGCGCGCCGACCACTGTAAGTCTCGGCAATCCTGTCCAATCCTTGGCCTTGGCGAGATGTGGCGACGCCATCGGCGTCAAGGTTTCGCGGGTGAGGCGGTCGGCCTGCCGTCCGGCAAAGGAGCCGGAGCCAATGCCGAATCGGATGTCGAGACCCACAAAGCGCTCGCCATAATCGGCCGGTGTGTGGATGGTCTCGATCTGCAGCTGGACGAAGGGCAGGTCCTTGGCCATTTGCGGCAGCTTTGGCGCGATCATCAGCACGGCAAAGGAAATCGGCGAGCGGATCGTCACGCTCTGGACGGTCTTGGGTTCAAACAGCTCGCGCGTGCTGTTGGCGATCACGGCGAAGGCCGATTGCAGATGCGGCAGGTACGCGGCACCCTCCGGCGTCAATTCGACGCCGCGCGCCAGGCGGATGAACAGCGGCTGCTTCAACCGCTCTTCGAGAGAACGGATGTGCTGGCTGACCGCAGCCTGGGTCAGGCCAAGCTCGGCCGCGGCGGCGGTGAAATTCGACAGCCGCGCGGCGGCCTCGAAACTGCGCAGCCAGTCGAGCGGGGGCAAGGGCAGGGTTGTCAGAGGCATAAACTGTTTATGGCCTTTGGCTGCAAAATGATAATTTGAGTTATGCCTTCGACATCATCACGATGCAACCGGAAACCCTGCGGAGTTGGCTGCGGGGCGCAGCGGACAGGAACGGATCCCCATGCTTACCCAGGCGCTGATCGGCGACGAAGGAAGGACGATCGACCTCGGGTGGAAGGATGGCGCGCGCACTCGCTTTCACGCAGTGTGGTTGCGCGACAATGCGCTCGACGACAAGACGCGCAGCGCCGGCAACGGCCAGCGGCTGATCACCATTCTCGACATTCCCGCGCAGACATGGATCGGCGCAGCCGCGATCAAGGGCGATGCGCTTGAAGTCAGTTTCGAACCGGAGGGAAAGACGGTGCGCTTTCCTGCGGCATGGCTGAGCGCCAATGCCTATGACCGCGATGCCGCCCGACAGCCCGGCTGGACAGGCGAGGGCACCGTGCGATGGACCAGGGCCTCTATGCAGAATTCGGTGCCCCGAGCCGGCTATGTCGCGGCCAGCCGCGACCGCGCCGTCTTGCGGCAATGGCTGTCGGCGGTGAAGACCTACGGCTTCGCGGTGATGGACGATCTGCCGGCCGAATCCGGGGCGCTGTGCAAAGTGTCCGATCTGTTCGGCTATATCAGGGAGACCAATTACGGCCGCTGGTTCGAGGTGCGCGCCGAGGTCAATCCAACCAATCTGGCCTACACCAATCTTGGCCTGCAGGCGCACACCGACAACCCCTATCGTGATCCGGTGCCGACCTTGCAGATCCTGTCCTGCATCGAAAACACGGTGGAGGGTGGCGAATCCAGCGTCGTCGATGGTTTTGCCGTGGCGGCCGCGCTGCAGGCCGAAAACCCCGAAGGCTTCCGGCTGTTCAGTTCATACCCGGCGCGTTTCGAATATGCGGGGTCGTCGGGCGTGCGATTGCAGGCCAAGCGGCCGATGATCGAGCTCGGGCCGGATGGCGAACTCATCGCCATCCGCTTCAACAACCGCTCGTTGGCGCCGACGGTCGATGTGCCGTTCGCGGAGATGGAGGCCTACTACGCCGCCTATCGCCGGTTTGCCGAACTGATCGAGGATCCGTCCTTCGAAGTCACCTTCAGGCTTGAGGCGGGCGAGGCCTTCATCGTCGACAACACCCGCGTCATGCATGCCCGCAAGGCGTTCTCCGGCACCGGCAAGCGCTGGCTGCAGGGCTGCTACGCCGACAAGGATGGCCTTTTGTCGACGCTGTCGGCGATCGAACACAGCTTCAAGGAAGCAGCGGAATGAGCAGCCAAGATTTGAACGCGAGCAACATCGTCGAATTCATCGCCGATATTTTCGAACGCCGAGGGGCGGAATCCTATCTCGGCGAACCCGTCACCATGTCGGAGCACATGTTGCAGGGCGCCTGGTTCGCCGAAAAGGACGGCGCGCCCGATGTGCTGGTGGCGGCAGCACTGCTGCACGATATCGGCCACTACACCAGCGAGTTCGGCACCTATTCGCCCGACGATGTCGAGGACAAGCATCATGACGAAGCCGGCGGCGAGGTGCTGGTGCCGTTCTTTCCACCGGTGATCGTCGAATGCGTCAGGCTGCATGTCGCGGCCAAGCGCTACCTCTGCTCTACCGACCCGACCTATTTCGGCAGGCTGTCGCAGGCCTCGGTCCACACGCTGTCGCTGCAAGGCGGGCCGATGAATGCCGAAGAGGTGGCAGAGTTCCGCAAGAACCCGTTCCACGAGGAAGCGGTGCGGGTTCGCATCTGGGACGAGGCCGGCAAGATCGCCAACATGAAGACCCGGGCATTTCGCGACTACATGCCGCTGCTGCAACGGGTTGTCCGCGACTTCGCCAATCGCGCCTGATCATAATCCGGGGAAGGAACGGCATGTGCTACCGCTTCGACGGCGAGCATGCGCAAACCGTATGCCGGAGCGCCTGCCGCAAACATCTGCGTGCCGCAGGCGCTCGCGCCTCGCTGCCGATCCCTACCGGTGACGAGCCTTGTCACCGCGGATTTTATTGCGACATCCGTCGGCGCGGCCCAAGATCAGTAGGTCAGACTTCGGTGTATATTTGACTCAGACGAAGGTCTGAGAATCGAGCTGCAAGCACGAAAGGAGAGTTTCCTCAGCGTTTGTGAGCCGCAATTTTGGGCTGTTCATTCTTGAATACCGTGACACATCATGATGTGATGGTGGCATGAATGGAGAAAGGCAGCCCCTGTTTTCATCCGTGCGTCGCCGGGCGTACTTTAGCTTGCGCGTATTCGCGGCGGTTGCGGTGGCGATGCCGGTGCTTGGTCTGCGGTTGAGCCATGTCGACGGCTACAAGATCGAATTCGCCGCTGCCAGCGCCAAGAGCGGAAACAATGGCAATGGTAACGGTGGTGGTAACGGTAGTGGTAATGGTAATGGCTCAGGCGGCAACGCCGGGAATGGCAACGCCAACGGAAAGGGAAAAAATGGTGCCGGCGACAACGCCCCCGGTAGCCAAGCTCCCAGTAGCCAAGTCAATGCCGCTGGCGACACGGTGACGGTACAGGGCGCCAAAATCCAGGTCGTGCATCGCGATGGATTCAGCGAAAGCATCGAGGCCGGCCGCTTTACTATGAAGGATCCGCTTGGAAGGACAATTGTCGAACGCGCCGTGAGGGCCTCCGACATTGCTCGTCTGAAAGGGCTGTAACTGTTGGTTCGCCAACCAGCATCCGACCTTCAGACAAGCCCCGATCTCCCTATACAAGACCCGTTTTGGGCGCGTGCATAAGAATGGCTGCTTCGGTGCGGTTTCGCACCTTTAGCTTTTGAAATATCCGAGTCATGTGGTGTTTTACCGTTTTCTCCTGCAGGTTGAGACGTTTGGCGACTTCTTTATTGCTCAGTCCTTCGCCTACCAAGGAGATTATCCCAAGCTCGCGTCCCGAGAGATTCGCAACGAGATCGGTTGTGCGCTTTTCCGGCCGGATCAGTTCATTCAAAAGCTGCGCTGACAGGGTCGGCGAAACATATTTTTTTCCTGCGGCTATATAAGTCAGCACCTCGGCCAGCGATGCCGCCCCAATCCCTTTCAGCACATATCCGCGTACGCCCAGCCTGAGCGCCGTTGCCAGATCGGCGTTCGCCTCCGAGACGGTGAGCATGACGATCTTGCAGTCAGGCTGAGTTGCAAGAATATTTTCCGCTGCCGCCAGACCCCCCCCCGGCAAACTGATGTCGAGCAGCAATATGTCGGGATTTGCCAAGGCTGCAAGCTGTTCGGCATCCGTCGCGGTTTCGCCCGCACCAACGACTTCGAAGCCGCCGATTTCGGCGAGGCTGCGAGCCACACCCTCGCGAAACAGCGGATGATCATCAACAATGGCAATCCTTATGGGAGCGGTCATTTCTGGTCCTCGATGTTGAGCGTTATGGTCAGCCGGGTCCCCCTGGGGCTCGAAAAGGTCTCGAAGTGACCTCCGATACTTTCGATACGTTCCCTCATACCGGCGAGTCCAAGTCCTTCACACGATCCCGACTGGAATCCAGGGCCGTGATCAAGCACTTGAATGAGGAGCTTGCCCTGCGTCACTCTCGCCTTGACAGCCTGCCCCTTGCCCAGACCGTGTCGCCAGGCATTGTTCAGCCCCTCCTGCGCGAAGCGAAAGATGCTTATTTTCTCGGACGTCCCCAGGTCGGGCAGGCGAGATGGCAGTGAAAGCGATACGGAAGAGGCTGTACGGCGTTCATGTTCGGCAACCGCAAGCCGCAATATCTCGGCGACTGTCGAAGCTTCGATCTGTGGCAGCACGAGGCCGGTGCAGATGGCGCGGATCTCCCGCATCGCCTCATCCAACGTATGATGGATATCGGCGATTTCGGTCTTGCGGTGGCTTGGGGATGCGGCGGGATCGAGCAGCAGAGGGCTGTCCATGCGCAGCGCAGCCAGTGCGACGAGCTGAGCTGGACCGTCATGCAAATCAGACCCGATGCGACGCAAGTAACGTTCGTTGATTGCCGTTGCGCGGCGCGACGCCTGCTGGACGCGCTCCCGCAAAGCGGAATTCTGCTCCAAAAGCAACTGAAGTTCCGCCACTTGTGTCTCAAGCGCTGAACGCTGCGTTTCGATAGTGCTGCTGCCGCGAAGCACGATTCCCGAGAGCATCGCCAAGGCGACCGCCGTCGCGCCAGCCACGAGCAGCCAGCTCGACCATAGTGCCGAGTTTAAAGTGCCCTGAAGATCGTCGGCTATCTCGTAGAACTCGGAAACGGCCACAACATCGCCCGACCACGGCTCTCGAACCGGATTGTAGATCTCGAGCAGCGAGGCGGTGGGGCTCTTCCGTTCCTTCCTTTCATTTTCGTCCAGATCATTGAATTGCGCCACCACGTTTCCGCCGAACGCATGCAGCAAGTTCGCATTTGGCTCGAAGGTCTGGCCAATAAGAGCCGCGTCTTTGGCGTACAGCACCTTGCCATCACGCCGCCAAAGCACGAACGACGCCAGTTTTTTTCCGAGAGCACCCTGGTCCAGGGTTTCATCGAGTGCCCGTTTAACGGTGTCGCTGAGCTGCTGGCTTTTGCGCATATCCGGCAGGATTGGCGCGATGACACTGTCGACGTAAAGCGCGGTCGTGCTTGCAGAGTTGCGGATCACTCCATCTCGTATTTGCGAGGTGACCCATAGGCCGACGACCAGCATCAGCGACAGCAGCCCAATGCTTCCGACTATGATGAACTGCCAAGCCAACGATAGCCTGTTCCAGTTTTGATAGAGACTATCAATGTAGCGCACGTCTCAACCGACCCCGCGAGCTTTGGCCGTGCCAAAATCCTAAGCCATCCTACTACTAGAACGGTCGATGGTGCGAGCAAGCGCTAGGTTGAATTGCCGGGGAAACCGCAATTTCAGGGCATGATCCCACCGCCACCCGCGGGGAACGGCGGTGGGATCAGCGTTACTGTATGATCTTGACGATCTTCCGCGTGCCGGGGTCGACCAGCACGGTTCGCCCGTCGACCACAACGTAGCGATACTTGACGCTCGGCACTTCATGCAGTTCCACCGTGTCGGGAATGGCGGTCCCCACGTTCAATTCGACACCTGGAATCTTCACCGACGCAAGGGGCTGCTTTTTCACGTATTCGCGCACAACCGTTTCCTGCTCCGGCGCGATGATGACGTCTTGAGCAGCAACTAGGCCCGCGCTCGCGAGCAGCAAGAATCCGGCAATTGCGGTCGACTGGTACATGGTCGTCATGATTCTCTCCTTCATGCGAGCAACGCTCATGCATCTTGCGCGAGCTCGATTCCGATACGGTGGTGTTGGTGAGGTTGATGCACACCGCAAGCCGAACGGGCTTTTCGCGGCTGCGTTCCCGTGTGGGGCTTCGGTCCGGGCGTCATCGGGCCAATGGACGATAGGGGGAGGGACCAAAGTCTGGTGCCAGGCTGTAGAGGTCCTAGAGCCTCCTCAGGGCGGAACACAGGGTTCTCGGCATCGTTGAGATCAGCACTTGTGGGAGGCATTAATGGACAACAGCGTCCATCAGGCACGATGGTTGCTCTTGCCTGTTTTCGGGGTAGCCATCCTGGTCATGACGACGGGAGTACTTCTAAGCTTGTGAGGCTGGTGTCATCGCTATGGGATGACAAGCTCAGCAGATGTTACGTTGCATTAATTGTTTGATGCAATTTGTGGGTGATTGTTGCAAAATTACTGCCTACATTCATGGTCTTCTTAGAACCCCGATTTTATTCACAATATGTGGAACAAAGTATTTTTGGCAGAGTTGGCTAAGCGAGGGACCGACTCTTTAAGGAGAAAGCAGATGAAACATGTGTTGATCACGAGCATGATTGCGCTTGGCGTCGGGTGCGGCGCCGCGATCGCCCAGACCCAGGCCGTGCAGCCGAGCGGTGGCGACAACTGCGCCGCCGGCGCGGCCGATTGCCAGAACGGCGGCAAGGCCGGCGAACAGGCGCAAGGCAAGATGAAGTCACAGACCGATCAGAATGCACAGGGCCAGGCTGGCGCCACGACCGATCAGCAGGCTCAGGGCAAAGCCAAGCTCAAGACGGGTGAACAGGCACAGGGCAAGGCCGGGACCAGTACCGAGCAGAATGCTCAGGGTCAGGCCGGCGCCACGACCGATCAGCAGGCTCAGGGCAAGGCCAAGCTCAAGACGGATGAACAGGCCCAGGGCAAGGCCGGGACCAGCACCGAGCAGAATGCTCAGGGCCAGACCGGCACCAGCACCGAGAAGCAGGCTCAGGGCAAGGCCAAGCTCAAGACGGATGAACAGGCCCAAGGCAAGGCCGGGACCAGCACCGAGCAGAACGCTCAGGGCCAGACCGGCACCAGCACCGAGAAGCAGGCTCAGGGCAAAGCCGGGACCAGCACCGAGCAGAACGCTCAGGGCCAGACCGGCACCAGCACGGATCAGCAGGCCCAAGGCAAGGCCGGGACCACCACCGAGCAGAACGCTCAGGGCAACACAAACGTTCAGACCGACCAGGGCAATACGGCCTCGATCAACAACGTGACCGTCGAGCAGAAGACGCAGGTCACGCAGATCATCCACGAGACCAGGGTTGAGCCGGTGAAGAACGTCGACTTCGACATTTCGGTCGGCATCGAGGTGCCGCGGCACAAAGTGCGCCTGCACCGTCTGCCGGCGCGCATTGTCAAGATCGTCCCGGCTTACGAATCCTATGAGTACTTCGTGCTGGCCGACGGGCGCATCGTCATCGTCGACCCGGATACGTACAAGATCGTGCTGATCCTGACGTGACACGGCAGTGCCTCTTGTTCCCGGCGCGGTGCGATTGAGGGGTATCGTATGCGCCGCGGTGGCCCGCCGACCAGAGGCGGCGGGCCACTTGCTTTGTCTTTCGCATCGCGCGTTTTTCCCGTTGACACCTTGCCTTTCACCCTCGTAGTGTCCGCCACAATGAAAAAGGCACTCATTCTCGTAGGAAAGCGCGTGGGCAAGGCGGTGTAACCGCCGGGCGAAAACCTCCCATGCGCAACACACAGGCTCCCATCGGGGGCCTTTTTTATGCCCGAAACACGACTAAACGACCAGCAATCGCCTCATGGCTAGAAGTACGGGACCAGACCGATGAGCAACGGACAGAACGAACGGCGCGAAATGCCAAACAGGGAAATGACTGGCGCCGAAATGGTGGTGCAGGCGCTGAAGGACAATGGCGTCAAGCATGTCTTCGGTTATCCCGGCGGCGCGGTGCTTCCGATCTATGACGAAATCTTCCAGCAGGACGAGGTCGAGCACATCCTCGTCCGCCACGAGCAAGGCGCAGGGCATGCGGCCGAAGGCTATGCCCGCTCGACCGGAAAGGCCGGCGTCATGCTGGTGACCTCCGGCCCGGGCGCCACCAATGCCGTGACGCCGCTGCAGGATGCGCTGATGGATTCGATCCCGCTGGTCTGCCTGACCGGGCAGGTGCCGACTTCGCTGATCGGCTCCGACGCGTTCCAGGAGTGCGACACGGTCGGCATCACGCGCCCCTGCACCAAGCACAACTGGCTGGTGAAGGACGTCAACGAATTGGCCGCCACCATCCATGAGGCCTTCCATGTCGCGACGACCGGCCGCCCCGGCCCGGTGGTGGTCGACATTCCGAAGGATGTGCAGTTCGCCAAAGGCATCTATGTGCCGCCGCAGGCGGCGCCGCGCACCAGCTATCAGCCGAAGGTCCAGGGCGACCTGGAAAAGATCAAGGCCGCCGTCGAACTGATGGCCAGCGCCAAGAAGCCGATCATCTATTCGGGCGGCGGCGTCATCAACTCCGGTTCGGAGGCCAGCCATCTGCTGCGCGAACTGGTCGACCTCACCGGCTTCCCGATCACCTCGACGCTGATGGGCCTCGGCGCCTATCCGGCATCGGGCAAGAACTGGATGGGCATGCTGGGCATGCACGGCACTTATGAAGCCAATATGGCGATGCATGATTGCGACGTGATGATCTGCATCGGCGCGCGCTTCGACGACCGCATCACCGGACGGCTGACCGCCTTCTCGCCCAACTCGAAGAAGATCCACATCGACATCGATCCATCGTCGATCAACAAGAACGTGCACACGGAAGTGCCCATCATCGGCGATGTCGGCCGGGTGCTGGAGGATATGGTGCGGCTGTGGCGGGCGAGCGCCAAGGCCGACAAGAAGGCGCTCCATCCCTGGTGGGAGCAGATAGCCAAATGGCGCGCGCGTGACTCGCTCGCCTTCAAGATGAACCACGATGTGATCATGCCGCAATATGCCATCCAGCGGCTCTACGAACTGACCAAGGACATGGACACCTACATCACCACCGAGGTCGGCCAGCACCAGATGTGGGCGGCGCAGCACTATCATTTCGAGAAGCCGAACCGCTGGATGACGTCGGGCGGGTTGGGCACGATGGGCTACGGCCTGCCGGCGGCGCTCGGCGTGCAGATCGCGCACCCTGACGCGCTGGTCATCGACATCGCAGGCGATGCCTCGGTGCAGATGACGATGCAGGAGATGAGCGCGGCGGTGCAGCACAATGCGCCGATCAAGATCTTCATCCTCAACAACCAGTATATGGGCATGGTGCGCCAGTGGCAGCAACTGCTGCACGGCAACCGTCTGTCGCATTCCTACACCGAGGCGATGCCCGACTTCGTCAAGCTGGCCGAGGCCTATGGCGGCCACGGCATTCGCTGCGAGAAACCGGACGAGCTGGACGATGCGATCAAGGAGATGATCGCGGTGAAGAAGCCGGTGCTGTTCGATTGCCGGGTGGCGACGCTCGCCAACTGCTTCCCGATGATCCCGTCGGGCAAGGCGCATAATGAAATGCTCCTGCCCGACGAGGCGACCGACGAAGCCGTGGCCAACGCCATCGACGCCAAGGGCAGGGAACTGGTCTAGGTCCAAGCCGGGGCAGGGCTGTCGCGAGAAGCCGTGCGCAAACAGAGAATTAGCTCAAAGTCTGAAATCGAGATTCATGTCATGAACGCACAGCTTCAACCGACCGGCTCCGCCTATTTCATCGCCAAGGAAACGGAGAAGCCGGAGAACCACACGCTCTCCGTGCTGGTCGACAATGAGCCCGGCGTGCTTGCCCGGGTCATCGGCCTGTTTTCCGGCCGCGGTTATAACATCGAGAGCCTCACCGTCTCCGAGACCGAACACGAGAAGCACCTGTCACGCATCACCATCGTGACGCGCGGCACGCCGCATGTGCTGGAGCAGATCAAGCACCAGCTCGAACGCATCGTGCCGGTGCATCGCGTCGTCGATCTCACCGTGCGCTCGCACGAGTTCGGCCAGGAGCGGCCGCTGGAACGCGAGTTGGCGCTGGTCAAGGTCGCCGGCACCGGCGAAGCCCGCGTCGAGGCGCTGCGTCTGGCGGACGCTTTTCGCGCTTCGGTCATCGACGCCAACACCGAGCACTTCATCTTCGAGATTACCGGCAAGGGCTCGAAACTCGACCAGTTCATCGCCATCATGAAGCCGCTCGGCCTGGTCGAGATCTGCCGCACCGGCGTGGCGGCCATGAACCGGGGCCCGCAGGGGATGTAGTCTCAGTCCAACTATTTTACCGGCTTGGGATCGACCTTGCCGCTCGCCAGATTCTTACTCTCCCTTTTGATCGGGCGCGATACCGGACAGACGTCCTGGACGAAGCCGTTCAGCGTGTTGACCAGATTGTTCTGGACCAGCGAGTAGCGGATGAATTGTCCCTGCCGCTCCCTGGCGATGAGGCCGGCCGTCTCCAGGATGCTCAGATGCTGCGAGATCGACGGCTTCGACATGTCGAAGCGCGCCGCGATCTCGCCCGCGGTCAGCGAGGAGTGGGCGAGATAGGCGAGGATCTTGCGCCGAGGCTGCGACGACAGCGCCTCGAACACGCGCTGTATGGCGCTGCTTGCCCCGATAGCCGTGTCGCCATCCGCTACATTGTCTTCGATCACCGCCTGCCTCTGTCGTTTCGCTTCCGGTATTTAGTCTATTGCCTAAATACCTAATTCGCAATAGTAGATAGTTAGCTTATTGCCTAAATAAGCGCCGGCGCGCCGGAAGGCAAGGCTCTTTGGTTCGGAAATGTTTCCTGCAGAGGAGGGGTACCGATGAAGACCATATCCACAGGCAGAATGATCTCGCAGCCCTTGAGCGATGCCGAAGATGGCGAGGTCGTCTGGATGCCGGCCAAGTCGATCTGGGTCGGTGCGATGACGCTGATTGCGTTGGTGTTTGGGCCGCTCACCTTCAGCTGGAGCGCTTTCGCCCTGTTCGTAGCGGCGACGGCGGTGACGATCTGCGCCGGACACTCGGTCGGCATGCATCGCCTGCTCATCCATCGCTCGTTCAAGATTCACATCTGGCTCGAACACGCGCTGGTCTATCTCGGCACGCTCGTCGGCATGGCCGGTCCGTTCGGCATGATCTATGCGCATGACATACGAGACTGGGCGCAGCGCCAGACGGCTTGTCACGACCTGCACGCCCACCGCCGGCCTTTCTTCACCGACGCTTTCTGGCAAATGCATTGCGCCGTGGCGTTGCGCAATCCGCCTGACTTCGTCATCGAGCCGTCGATCAGAAACGACCGCTTCTACAAATTCGTCGAGCGGACCTGGATGCTGCAGCAACTGCCGTAGGCGATCCTTTTCTTTCTGCTCGGCGGGTTGAGCTGAGTGGTCTGGGGCATTGCCGTGCGGATCTCGGTGTCGCTGACCGGGCATTGGCTGGTCGGGCATTTCGCACATCGCAGCGGGCAGCAGGGCTGGCGCGTCGATGGCGTTGCCGTGCAGGGCTACAACCTGCCGCGTTTCGGCCTAGTGACCTTTGGCGAGAGTTTCCACGGCAATCACCATGCGTTTCCCGAATCCGCAAAGCTCGGCCTGGAACGCGGGCAGATCGATCTCGGCTGGGTCTTCATCCGCATCCTGGCTGCCCTCGGCCTCGCGGATGGCGTGAAGCTTCCCGGGAACACGCCGAGGCGCAAAGGCCTGCGGCGTGTGGCTGGCCGTCAAGAGGCGGCCGCCGCTCCCAGCCTGTTGTCGGCGCGGCCCCACGGCAGGTAGACTGTGCCGGCGTGGCTGGCTCGGAGACGGATCACGGCGGAGCGCTTTGGACCAATCGAATGAAGTTGCTTCCAACGCCCTGTCGATTTAAGTCAGCATTGCTGACCTTTGTGAGCCGTCATGACCCTCGACGCTTTCCTTGCCCTTTTGGTCTACGCCTTCGTGACCTCGATCACGCCGGGGCCGAACAACCTCATGCTCTTGGCGTCGGGCGTGAATTTCGGCCTCGTCAGAACCATTCCGCATATGCTGGGCATCAGCATGGGTTTCCTGGTGCTGTTGCTTGCCGTCGGCTTTGGCCTGGGCGCGGTGCTGACGGCGTTTCCGGCCCTGCACACCGGATTGAAGATCGCCGGCGCTGCCTATCTGCTCTATCTCGCCTGGAAGATCGCCATGTCGCGCTCGCTGTCCAGCAAGGGTGAGACGGAGGCACGGCCGATGCGCTTCATCGAGGCAGCCGCATTCCAGTGGGTCAATGCGAAAGCCTGGGTGATGGCGATCACCGCCATGGCCGTCTACTCCAATCCGGACCACCCGTTCCTGTCGGTGGCGCTGATCGCGATCGCCTTCACCGTCGTCAACCTGCCGAGCGTCTCGGTGTGGGCCGGCTTCGGCACAGCGCTGCGCGGATTCCTGTCGGATCCGGTGCGGCTGAAATGGTTCAACATCGCCATGGGCGTGCTCTTGGCGGCGACGCTCTGGCCGATGCTGAAATAGACGCATCCGGCCTGAAATCTCAACCGCATCCTGGCTGGTTTTCCGACTGCTGAGCCGGCTGCATAGTCATTGTGCAGTGCACATTAAATCTTCGTAATGCCGTGTTTTGGCCCTTTTCCGACAAATGTGCGTCCTATCTACTTCGGCGAGATCGCGGCAAGGCGCCGTGATTGGGTAGAATGAGACCACCGGGTTCGGCGTGTCGGATCATAGGGCTTTTAGTCGATGCGCGGAAAAGTCGTTCTGGCGGTGGTGGTGGCGGCCTGTGTCGCCGCGGCATGGGTCTATTTTTCGCCGGCGGCGATGAGCAGTATGCAGCAGATGCTGCCGGGCGCCAGTCAGACGGCAGCAGCGGACAAGCCGGCTGGATCGGACAAGGCTTCGGCCGACAAGACAGGGGGCAAATCCGGCGCCGGCGGTAATGCCGCCCGTTCAGCCTCGATCGTCTCGGCCACCGCGACAATGGCCGATTTTCCGATCCGCCGTTACGCCATCGGCTTCGTGTCTTCGCCGGCCGTGGTCAACATCAATGCGCGGGTGTCCAGCCAGATCGTGTCGATCGCCGTAAAGGACGGCCAGATGGTAAAGGCCGGCGACCTGCTGTTCACGCTCGACGACCGGGCGCTCAAGGCGCAGCTTGCCAAGGATCAGGCGACGCTCGCCAAGGACCAGGCGCTGCTAACCAGTTCGGGCTCCGACCTTCAGCGCGCCAAGGATCTCGTCGCCAAGCAGGCCGGCACGCAGCAGACTTACGATCAGGCGGTGGCGGCGCAAAAGGCTGCGGCGGCGACCGTCGATGCCGACAAGGCGACGATCGACGCCGACAATGTCCAGCTCGGCTTCGCCAGCATCAAGGCGCCGATTGCCGGCCGGCTGGGCGCGGTCAACGTCTCGGTCGGTGACCTGGTTACCTTGAGCAACGGCAACTCGAGCACGGCGACGCCGCTGGTGACGATCACCGAGATGGATCCGCTGCAAGTCAACTTCAACCTGCCGGAGAGCAACCTGGCGCTGCTGCACAAGGCGCTGGCCAACCCGCAGCAAGGCGCGGTGACGCTGACCAAGGATGGCGATCCAACGCCGATCGGCAAGGGCACCCTCGACTTCGTCGATTCCAGCGTCGACACCGCGTCCGGCACCATCGCGACACGGGCAAGCATACCCAACGCCGATCTTTCACTGTGGCCCGGACAGTATGTGAATGTCGTGCTCGACGCCGGCATCATGCCGCAGATGACGTCCGTCCCGACCGTTGCCGTGCAGCCCAGCCAGAAGGGTCCGTTCGTCTATGTCGTCAAGCCCGACAACACGGTCGAGATGCGCCCCGTTCAGGTGGCGCTGACCGAAGGCGAAAACAGCGCCATCAGCGAGGGCGTCAAGTCGGGCGAGCAGGTTGTCGTCGAGGGCCAAACCAGGCTGAAGGACGGCGCCAGCGTGCATGAAGGCAAGGCAACTGCAGGCGGTCGGGCAGCGCCTAAGGTGGCGGAAGCCGACAAAGCCGGCGGAGCTGCCCAATGATCTCCGAATTTTGCATAAGAAGGCCTGTCGCGACGCTGCTGATGTCGTTCGCCCTCGTGCTGGGCGGGCTGTTTGCCTATAAATTCCTGCCGGTTGCGGCGCTGCCGAGCGCCGAATTCCCGGTCGTCAACGTCTCGGCCAACCTGGCCGGCGCTTCGCCTGAAACCATGGCGACATCGGTGGCGACGCCGCTGATCAAGCAGTTCGCCACCATTGCCGGCATCGATTCGATCTCGACCAGCAATTCGCTGGGACGCACCTCGATCGCCATCCAGTTCGTGCTCAACCGGGATATCGACGCGGCGGCCGCCGACGTGCAGGCGGCGATCGCGCGCACGCAGCGGCAGTTGCCGCCGGAGATGACGTCGCCGCCGAGTTATCGCAAGGTCAATCCGGCCGACGCGCCGATCCTTTTGATGTCGCTGGTCAGCGACACGGTTCCGCTCACCGACCTCGACGCCTTCGCCGAAAACGTCATCTCGCCCTCGCTGTCGACCATCGACGGCGTTGCGCAGGTGTCGATCTTCGGCCAGCAGAAATATGCGGTGCGCGTGCAGATCGACCCGACGGCGCTGGCGGCGCGCGGCATTTCGATCGACCAGCTGCAGACGGCAATCGCGTCGGCCAACTCCAACACGCCGCTCGGCGTCTTGCAGAACGACAAGCAGCAGCTGACCATCACGGCCAATACGCAGCTCACCGATGCCGCCGGGTTCTCCAACCTCATCATCGCCACCAAGAACGGCCATCCGGTGCGGCTGGGCGAGGTGACGCGCGTCATCGACTCGGTCGAGACCACGACGACTGCAAGCTGGTATGACGGCACGCGCGCCATCATCCTGGCGGTGCAGCGCCAGCCCGACGCCAACACGGTCGACGTCGTCGACAAGGTCAAGGCGATGCTGCCGTCGTTCAAGGACCAAATGCCGGCCGCCGCCGACATCAAGCTGCTCAACGACCGTTCGACCTCGATCCGCCAGGCCGTCGACGACGTCCAGTTCACGCTGCTTCTGACCATCGCTTTGGTGGTGATGGTGATCTTCGTCTTCCTGCGCCGGGTGACTGCAACCATCATTCCGGCCGTGGCGGTGCCGATCTCGTTGATCGCGACGCTCGGCGCCATGTTCCTGTTCGGCTTCTCCATCGACAACATCTCGCTGATGGGACTGACGCTCGCAGTCGGCCTCGTCGTCGACGACGCCATCGTCATGCTGGAAAACATCTTTCGCCACATGGAGGAGGACGGTCTCTCGGCCTTCGATGCCTCGCTGAAGGGCGCGCGCGAAATCGGCTTCACCATCATCTCGATCTCGATCTCGCTGGTGGCGGTGTTCATCCCCGTGCTTCTAATGGGCGGCGTCATCGGCCGCATCTTCAACGAATTCGCCGTCGTGGTGACGGTCGCGATCCTTGCCTCGATGTTCGTCTCGCTGACGCTGACGCCGATGCTGTGCTCAAGGCTGCTGTCGGTGACCAAGGCCGATCGCGACAAGCACGCCCCCGGCCACAAGCAGGACTTCGTCACCCGCGGCTATGATCGGCTTCTGACATTCTGCCTGCGCCACACTTTCCTGGTGTTCCTCGTTTTTGTCGGCACGGCGGCAGGGTCGGTGTGGCTGATCGAAGTCTCGCCGAAAGGCTTTTTCCCGCAAGAGGATATCGGCCAGATCTCGGTGACGACGATCGCCAGGCAGGACATCTCCTACGACGCCATGGTCAAGCTGCAGAACCAGGCGGCAAGTGTCTTCTCGCGTTCGCCCTATGTCTCGCATGTGGCCTGGTCAGCCGGCGGCGGCAACAATGCGCTGAACCAGGGCCAGCTCTATGTGCAGCTGAAGGACAAGAGCCAGCGCCCCGACATCGATAAGGTACTGTCGGATCTGCGGCGGCAGCTGGCCGTCGTGCCGGGGATCGATGCCTATATGCAGCCGGTGCAGAACCTGCGACTTGGCGCGCGTTCTTCCGCCAGCGCCTACCAGCTCGTCGTTCAGGGCCTCGATACCGGCCTGACCGACACATGGGCGCAAAAGCTCGACGATGCGATGGCGGCCGATCATGCGAATTTCACCGACGTCACCAGCGATTTGCAGAACAATTCATTGCAGGCGACGCTGGTGGTCGATCGCGACAAGGCGGCCTCGCTCGGCATCGACACCGACACGCTGCGCTCCAGTCTCTATGGCGGCTTCGGCACGGAGCAGGTCTCGACGATCTTCGGCTCGGCCGACAGCTACGAAGTCATCATGGAGCTCGATCCCAACATCGAATGGTCGCCCGAGCGCATGCTGGCCATCCAGGTCAGGACGGCAAGCGGCAGCCTGGTGCCGCTCGGCGCCTTTGCCCGCGTCGACCGCACCGCCGGCGCGCTGACGGTCAACCAGCTCGGCCAGCTGCCCGCGGTGACCATCTCCTACAACCTGCCGCAAGGCGTGGCGCTGGGCGACAGCACGGCCCGCATCGCCGCGCTGAAGGAGCAGATCGGCATGCCGCCGGCGATTTCGACCAGCTTTGCCGGCACCGCCAAGACCTTCCAGGATTCGCTGGCCAATCAGGGCCTGCTGATCGGCGGCGCCGTTCTGACCATCTATATCGTACTCGGCATCCTCTATGAGAGCTTTATCCATCCGCTGACCATTCTGACCGGCCTGCCTTCGGCGGTGCTGGGCGCGGTGGTCGCGCTGCGCTTTGCCGGCATGGACCTGTCGGTGATCGCGGTGATCGGCATCCTGATGCTGATCGGCATCGTCAAGAAGAACGGCATCATGATGGTCGACGTCGCGCTGGAGCTGCGACGAGAAGGCATGTCGGCCAAGGAATCCATACACAAGGCGTGCCTGATGCGTTTCAGGCCGATCATGATGACGACGTTGGCGGCGCTGATGGGCACGTTCCCGATCGCGCTCGGCACCGGCGCCAGTGCTGAGCTGCGCCAGCCGCTCGGTGTCGCGGTGGTTGGCGGTCTCCTGGCGTCGCAGGCGCTGACGCTGTTCGTCACCCCTGTCATCTATGTCTATTTCGAGAATTTCTCCGGCTGGCTGGTGAGCTTCTTCTCTTGGAAAAAGAACAGGCCGGAGCTGCATGCGGTCGAGAGCGGCGAGCAGGCCTCGCTGTTCGCTCCCGAGGATCGGCTCGAGCCGCAAAGGGCCGCCGCCGAATAGGCGATAGCCCGTGGCCCAAGCTGTCATGCTTGCGGCCGCGTGCCGCCGATCCTAATCTGAGGGTCATGTCCCATGATCATGACCACGACAATGAGCTCGACCCATTTGCGGCGCGCGTGCGCGCGCTGGAGACCATCCTCACCGAAAAAGGCCTGATCGATCCGGCGGCGATCGACGTCATCGTCGACACCTACGAGACCAAGATCGGGCCGCGCAACGGCGCCAGGGCGGTGGCGAAAGCCTGGAGCGATCCGGCCTTTGCCGAGTGGCTGAAGCGCGACGCGACTGCGGCGATCACCTCGCTGGGCTACACCGGCCGCCAGGGCGAGCACATGCAGGCGGTGTTCAACACGGACGAGACGCACAACCTCGTCGTCTGCACGCTGTGCTCCTGCTATCCGTGGTCGGTGCTCGGCCTGCCGCCGGTCTGGTACAAGGCGCCGCCCTATCGCTCGCGCGCCGTGATCGATCCGCGCGGCGTGCTGGAGGAGTTCGGGCTGACCTTGCCGGCGGAGAAAAACATCCGCGTCTGGGATTCGACTGCCGAACTGCGCTATCTCGTGGTGCCGATGCGGCCTGACGGTACCGAAGGCTGGAGTGAGGACCAACTCGCCGAACTGGTCAGCCGCGATGCGATGATCGGCACGGCGGTGGCCAAAGAACCCGGGACAAAGAAGGTACCGGCATGAACGGGCCGCAGGATCTCGGTGGGCAGATGGGTTTCGGGCCGGTCGCGCCCGAAAAGGACGAACCGTATTTTCATGCGGATTGGGAGAGGCGGGCGCTCGGCGTGACGCTGACTGCCGGCGCCATGGGCGCGTGGAACATCGACGAGAGCCGGCACGCCAGGGAATCGCTGCATCCGGCCGTCTATTATTCCTCAAGCTACTACCAGATATGGATCAAAGCGCTCGAGGTGCTGCTGAAGCGCCATGGCTTCGTCAGCGAGCGCGATCTGACGGAAGGTCGGGCGGTCGATCCGGCGGCGACGCCCAAAAGGGTGTTGAAGGCCGAAAACGTTCCGGCGGTGCTGGCCAAGGGCAGTCCCTGCGACCGGCCGGTCGAGACGGCGCCGCGCTTCAAGGCCGGCGACCCGGTGCGGACAAGGAATTTCAATCCCACCGCCCACACGAGGCTGCCGCGTTATGCGCGCGGCAAGCACGGAGTTGTCGAGGCCGTGCGTGACGGTTTTGTGTTCCCCGACAGCAACGCGCATGGCAACGGTGAAAACCCGCAATGGGTCTATACCGTGGTCTTCGATGGCTCGGAAATCTGGGGCGAGGGCGCCGACCCGACGCTGACCGTCTCGATCGATGCCTGGGAGAGCTATCTTGAGCCGGCCTGAAGGTGCACTGCCGGCGGGTCTGGACGAACCGGTATTCGCCGAACCCTGGCAGGCCGAAGCCTTCGCCATGACGGTGGCGCTGCACGACAAGGGCCTGTTTTCCTGGGCCGAATGGGCCGATGCGCTGTCGGCGCAAGTGAACAAGCCGGGCGCCGCAAGCGATGGCCACGATTATTACGAGCATTGGCTGGCTGCGCTGGAGACGCTGCTGGCGGCCAAGGGCGTCGCGGGAAAAAGTGACGTCGACACGCTCGCCGCCGCCTGGGAACGCGCCGCGCATGCAACCCCGCACGGCAAGCCGATTTTGTTGGAGAACGATCCCGGGCCGACCAGAGGTAGCGGCGGCGGCGCGAACATATAGTCCGCCTGTGGTTGGTGTTTGAAATTTGGCGGCCGATGCAACTAATTTTCGACGACCATGCGTTCGTCGTCCCCATAGACAAACGCCTCAACGACGGCGAAGCGGCCACGGTTTTTGGAAATGGCGACGAAGTCGTTGTCACCCAAGTGGAGGATCACTTGCTCGTCGCTGATGGTAACACGTCTATGGTTCTGGCATTTTCGTCACTCAGACAGGCCGTGACCTCGGTATATATCGCGAACCCTGCGTCATCCGACAAGGAGACAACGATGCCATAACCAGGTTCGCCGATTTCGATCTTCTTTATCGACTTTCCGATCAGCCTGTCTGCGAACGACCTCATCAATATCCTCGCTTATAGGTGTCTGCGCCGATCTGCATCTCGATCATGTCCGTGATAGTGGCATTGCCCGATCTAGGTTCAAATGCCTGAATTCAAATCGTTCGTTATCCGCTTGCATGTTCACTTTACGTTCGCATTTGCGCCTGCTAGTTTGTCCCGTTGAAGGTGAGGCAATCCCATCGTTTTAAGCGGTGTTAGCACCAAGCTTGTCTTTCTCTCGCGAATCCGGTCTGTCGAACCGATGGAATTCTCCCCCCAACAGGACGAGGCTCTGAAAGCGGTGGCGCGCTGGCTGAAAGAGGGCCGGCCGCAGGTCTTCCGGCTGTTCGGCTATGCCGGCACCGGCAAGACCACGCTGGCGCGCTATTTTGCCGAGCATGTCGACGGGCAGGTGCAGTTCGCCGCCTTCACCGGCAAGGCGGCGCAGGTGCTGCGTTCCAAGGGCGCGGTCAATGCTCGCACCATCCATTCGTTGATCTACCGGCCGAAGGGCGAGGAATCGGTGTCGGACGAGGTGACGGGCAAGACCTCGATGTCGCCGACCTTCTCGCTCAACCGGCAAAGCCCTATTTCACGGGCGAAGCTGGTGGTCATCGACGAATGCTCGATGGTCGACGAGCAGCTTGGCCGCGACCTTCTGAGTTTTGGCACGCCGATCCTGGTGCTTGGCGATCCGGCGCAGCTGCCGCCGATCTCGGGCGGCGGCTTTTTCACCGAGCATGAGCCGGATGTGCTCTTGACCGAAATCCACCGCCAGGCGCGCGACAATCCGATTATCCAGCTGGCGCTCGACGTGCGCGAGGGCCGCGAGTTCATGCGCGGCGACTACGGCACCGCGCAGGTCATCGGCAAGGAGGACGTCACCCAGGAGCTGGTGCTGAAGGCGGACCAGGTGTTGGTCGGCACCAACCGCACACGCCGCCGCTACAATCAGCGCCTGCGCGAGCTGAAGGGTTTCAATGCCGATTATCCGCAGGCCGGCGACAAGCTGGTCTGCCTGCGCAACGACCCCGCCAAGGGCCTGCTCAACGGTTCGCTGTGGAAGGTGATGACCTCGTCGCGCGAGACGGTGAAGCCGGGCATCAACCTTCTGGTCTCGCCCGAGGAGGACGATCCCGACCGCGGCGTCGCCAAGATCAAGCTGCTCAAGTCGGCTTTCGAGGATCCGGACGCCGATATCCCCTGGCAGCAGAAGAAGCGCTTTGACGATTTCGACTATGGCTACGCGCTGACCGTGCACAAGGCGCAGGGTTCGCAGTGGAACGACGTCGTGCTGTTCGACGAGAGCTGGGCGTTCAAGGAAACCCGCCAGCGCTGGCTTTATACCGCCATCACGCGGGCGGCAGAGCGGCTGACGATTGTTAGATAACTGGCGTTGGATAGCTGGCGTTAGATAGCCGGCGTCAGGTAGCAGCCGGCGCAGCAGGGCTGAGTGGCGTCGCACCCAGCCATTGCCAGGCATCCGCTTCGTCCTCGGCCGCGAAGTGCCTGAACTCGATGGGTGGCGAAGCCGGAAGGAAGTTCCGCGCATCCGCTATCCAGTCCGGCTCACCGATCGTCGCGCACCGGGCGATATGCTCTAGCGCATGAACCGTACCTTGTTTCAGCGTCTCGTCGTCCATATCGATCCAGTCGACGCCCTCATGGTCGACCAGCCGCACCAAGACGTCGATCCTCGGGTGCAGCGCGTAGGCAGCCTCCAGCAATCCGAACAGATTTTCGCCGTCGGCGGCCGATACATGGCCGACGACGTCGATGGCGAAAAGGTCCTCACGGTCGGTTTCGAGGCGGCGGATCGCGGGCACGGATTGGAGAAAATTCATTGGCTGGGTTCCCCCTTGCGAGCAGATGTCATCACTGGAACACCCGAAAGCCCCTGTCTGTTCCCATCAAAGGCAGTATAGATGCGCTGCACAAACAGCCGGACCTCACGCCATGCCCGCGAAACTCTCGGTCAATCTCAACGCCATCGCCATGCTGCGCAACCGCCGCGACCTGCCGTGGCCGAGCGTCACCGGGCTCGGCCGCCTGGCGCTGGCGGCCGGCGCGCACGGGCTGACGGTTCATCCGCGGCCCGACGAGCGCCACACCAGGCATTCCGACCTGCCGGAGATCCGGGCGCTGATCGACGACGAGTTTCCCAAGGCGGAATTCAACATCGAGGGCTACCCGACCGAGGATTTTCTGGCGCTTGTGGAAAGGCACCAGCCGGAGCAGGTGACGCTGGTGCCCGACGATCCGGCGCAGGCGACATCGGACCATGGCTGGAACTTTGCCGCCGAGGCGGCGTTCCTTATCCCGATCGTCAAGCGTCTGAAAAAAGGGGGCTTCCGCGTGTCGCTGTTTTCCGATCCGGATCCCACCGGCGTCAATGCCGCGCGCGACACCGGCGCCGACCGCATCGAGCTCTATACCGGGCCCTACGGCAGCTACCATTCCGATTCCGCCAAGGCGCGGAAGGAGCTGGAAAGATTGGGAAAAACCGCGGATGCCGCACTCGCCGCCGGGCTCCAGGTCAATGCCGGGCACGATCTGGTGGTGAACAACCTTCCGGCATTGGCAAAGCGCATTCCGGCATTGGCCGAAGTGTCTATCGGACACGGGTTGACAGCCGATGCGTTGGAGTATGGCATGGCCGGCACGGTGGGGCGGTTTCTGAAGGCTTGCGGTTGGTAGCGGTGGAAGGCTCGTGTCGAAGGTGATATCGCATGACAGCAAGCAAGGCGCACCGCGCGGTGATCGGGGAGTAGTCGATGGCTCTTTCCAGCATCGGTAGCGAGGCTGAACCCGTCGAACAACCGAACCACTCCCACACTGAACAGCACAGCACCAAAGTTCTGATGCTGGGCGCGCTTGGCGTCGTCTATGGCGATATCGGCACCAGCCCGATCTATGCCTTCCGCGAGGCGCTTCACGCTTCGCCTGGTACCGACACGCGTATAGATGTCCTGGGCGTGCTGTCGCTGATCGTCTGGGCGCTGACGATTATCGTCACCATAAAATACGTCGCTTTCGTGCTTCGCGCCGACAACAAGGGCGAGGGCGGCACGCTGTCCCTGATGGCGCTGGCGCGCAGCGCCTATCCAAAAGGCGCCAAGCTTATCCTCGGCATCGGACTTTGCGGGGCGTCGCTTTTTTTCGGAGACGCTATCATAACTCCGGCCATTTCCGTGCTGTCGGCAGTTGAGGGCCTGGAAGTGGTGACACCGACGCTGGAGGCCTATGTCGTTCCGATCACCTTGGTCATCCTGGCATTTCTGTTCTCCGTGCAGCGCTTCGGCACGGGGAAGGTGGCGGCAGTATTCGGGCCGGTGACGGCGCTATGGTTCCTGGCCATCGGCGTTTCCGGGCTCTACCACCTGATGGACGATCCTTCGGTGCTGTTGGCGATCAACCCGTATTATGCGATCGCCTACTTAGCCGGCACGCCGACCGCCGCTTTCGTGACCGTTGGTGCAGTGTTCCTGGCGGTAACGGGGGCCGAGGCGCTTTATGTCGACCTTGGACATTTCGGGCGCAAGCCGATCGTGCTCGCGTGGTTTTCCGTGGTGTTTCCTTGCCTGCTGCTCAACTACTTCGGCCAGGGCGCCTTTGTATTGGCGAATGGCGGCAGGCCGACCAATCCATTCTTCGAGATGTTGCCGGATTGGGCGCTGATGCCAATGGTCGGCTTGGCAACGGCCGCCACCGTGATCGCCAGTCAGGCGGTGATCTCGGGTGCTTTTTCGCTGGCACGCCAGGCAGTGCAACTCAACCTGCTGCCCCGCATCGAGGTGCAGCACACGTCCGAAATGCAGAGCGGCCAGATTTATATGCCGCGCGTCAACCTGCTCATCGCCCTGGGAGTGATGCTGCTGGTTGTCGGCTTCGGCAGCTCGAGTTCGCTGGCTTCCGCTTACGGAATTTCGGTGACCGGCGAGATGCTGATGACAACCATTCTGCTGTTCGTTGTCATGCGCAATTTGTGGAAATGGCAGCTTGGGCTCGCCCTGGCATTGGCGCTGCTGTTCGGCACCATCGACATGGGTTTCTTCCTGGCGAATGTCGTCAAGATCGTGGAAGGCGGATGGGTGTCAATATCCGTTGCCTGCCTCATGGGGCTGATCATGACCACCTGGATACGCGGCAGCCGCTATCTCTTCGACAAGACCCGGCGCAACGAAATCCCGCTCGATTTCCTCGCCGGCAATCTGTTGAAGAAGAAGCCGCAGCTGGTGTCCGGCACCGCCGTGTTCCTGACCAGCGATCCGCAAAGCGCGCCGACAGCGCTGATGCACAGCCTGAAGCACTACAAGGTGCTGCACGAGCAGAACGTCATTCTGTCGGTGGTCACCGCACCGCAGCCGCTGGTGCCCGACAGCGAACGGGTCAAGATGGAGACAGTCAACGAGTTGTTCATGCGGGTGACGCTGACCTTCGGCTATATGGAGCAGCCCAACATTCCGCGCGCGCTGGCGATCTGCCGCAAGCAGGGCTGGAAGTTCGACATCATGACGACTTCGTTCTTCCTGTCGCGGCGCTCGCTCAAGGCATCGCCCAATTCCGGCATGCCGGTGTGGCAGGACAAGCTGTTCATCGGGCTCGCCCGCTCGGCGGCCGATGCGACGGAGTATTTCCAGATCCCGACCGGACGTGTGGTCGAGATCGGCACGCAGGTGGCGATCTGAGGTTTCCGGCAGCCTTTGACGCCACGCACCGGTCATTGCGGGGCAAGCCCTGCGCTGGGAACATGGTAGCCCTACCGTCACGGCACTTGATATTGCATCGCAGCAAGCGTAGAGCACCGCGCGCCTATCGGAGTGTCGTCCATGGCCCTTACCAATGCTGGTATTGAGGCAGAACCCGTCGAACAATCGAGCCATCCCGAAATCGAACAGCACAGCACCAAAGTTCTGATGCTGGGCGCGCTCGGTGTGGTCTATGGCGACATCGGCACCAGCCCGATCTACGCCTTCCGGGAAGCGCTTGTTGCGTCCTCCGGCGGCGAAATCGCCGAGCGCGGCGATATTCTGGGCGTGCTGTCGCTGATCATCTGGTCGTTGACGATTATCGTCACCATCAAATACATCATGTTTGTGCTCAGAGCCGACAACCGAGGCGAGGGCGGCGTGCTGTCGCTGATGGCACTGGCGCGCGGCAGTTTCCCGACCCGCTCGGCGATCATCCTGGCCATCGGTATTGTCGGCGCGTCATTGTTCTTCGGTGACGCCGTCATCACGCCGGCAATCTCGGTGCTTTCGGCGGTTGAAGGCATGAATGTCGTTACCCCGACCTTCCAGCCCTACGTCGTGCCGCTGACGCTGGTCATCCTTGCGATCCTGTTTTCGGTGCAGCGCTTCGGGACCGGCGGTGTGGCGCTGATCTTCGGGCCGATCACGGCGGTCTGGTTCCTGGCTATCGGTCTTTCGGGCTTGAACCACATCATCGCCGATCCCGAAATCCTGTGGGCGGTCAGCCCGCACTACATCGTCGCCTTCCTGATCAATTCGCCCGATGTCGCCTTCGTGACCATCGGCGCCATCTTCCTCGCCGTCACCGGTGCCGAAGCGCTTTATGCCGATCTGGGCCATTTCGGCCGCAAGCCCATCGTGCTCGCCTGGCTGGCCATCGTGTTTCCCTGCCTGCTGCTAAACTATGCCGGGCAGGGCGCTTTCGTGCTGGCGAAGAACGGTCACGTCGGCCACCCATTCTTCGAGATGAACGAAGGCTGGACGCTGATCCCGATGGTGGTGCTGGCCACTGCCGCGACGGTTATCGCCAGCCAGGCGGTGATCTCCGGCGCCTTCTCGCTGACCCGGCAGGCGGTGCAGCTCAATATGCTGCCGCGCCTCGAAATCCTGCACACGTCGGAACGGCAGTCGGGCCAGATCTACATGCCGCGCGTCAATGTTTTGCTGGCGTTGGCGGTGATGTTGCTGGTCGTCGGTTTCGGCGAGTCGAGCAAGCTCGCCTCCGCCTATGGCATCTCGGTGACCGGCAACATGCTGGTGACGACGGTGCTGCTGTTCGTCGTCATGACCCGCATCTGGAAATGGCGGCTGTGGGTGGCGGTCGCCATGACGGCGCTGTTCGGCTTCATCGACATCGGCTTCTTCGCCTCCAACATCGTGAAGGTGTTCGAGGGCGGCTGGGCGTCGCTTGCGGTGGCCTTCACCATCGTTCTGGCGATGTGGACCTGGGTGCGCGGCAGCCGCTATCTGTTCGACAAGACCCGGCGCAACGAAATCCCGCTCGATTTCCTCGCCGGCAATCTGCTGAAGAAGAAGCCGCAGCTGGTGTCCGGCACCGCCGTGTTCCTGACCAGCGATCCGCAAAGCGCGCCGACAGCGCTGATGCACAGCCTGAAGCACTACAAGGTGCTGCACGAGCAGAACGTCATTCTGTCGGTGGTCACCGCCCCGCAGCCGCTGGTGCCCGACAGCGAGCGGGTCAAGATGGAGACAGTCAACGAGTTGTTCATGCGGGTGACGCTGACCTTCGGCTATATGGAGCAGCCCAACATTCCGCGCGCGCTGGCGATCTGCCGCAAGCAGGGCTGGAAGTTCGACATCATGACGACGTCGTTCTTCCTGTCGCGGCGCTCGCTCAAGGCATCGCCCAATTCCGGCATGCCGGTGTGGCAGGACAAGCTGTTCATCGGGCTCGCCCGCTCGGCGGCCGATGCGACGGAGTATTTCCAGATCCCGACCGGACGTGTGGTCGAGATCGGCACGCAGGTGGCGATCTGAGGGGTCTCGAAGGGATAAATCGTCGAGGAGGCTAATATGAGCGGCGAATTGGTGCTGGTCACCGGCGGGTCCGGCTTCCTCGGCGCTCACTGCATCCTCGAACTGTTGAAGGCCGGCTACCGCGTCCGCACCTCCGTGCGATCGGCCAGGCGCGAAGCCGATGTGCTCGCCATGCTCAAGGCAGGTAGCACGGAGCCCGGTGACGCCCTTTCATTCGCCCATGCCGATCTGATGGCCGACGCAGGCTGGCCGGCGGCGGTGGCCGGCTGCGATTACGTGCTGCATGTCGCATCGCCTTTTCCGCCCGGCGTGCCCACGCATGAGGATGACCTGATCCTTCCGGCGCGCGAGGGCGCGTTGCGCGTGCTGCGGGCGGCGCGGGATGCCGGGGTCAGGCGCGTCGTGCTCACCTCATCCTTCGCGGCCGTCGGCTATGGCAAGATGCGCGCGGATGGGCAGCCTTTCAACGAGGAAAACTGGACCGATCCGGCAGGCAAGGTCAGCGCCTATGTGAAGTCCAAGACGCTCGCCGAGCGCGCGGCCTGGGATTTCATCGCCGAGCAGGGCGGCGCGCTGGAGCTTGCGGTCGTCAATCCCGTTGGCATCTTTGGACCGGTGCTCGGCGCGGACCATTCGACCTCGACCGAATTTGTCCAGCGCATGCTGAACGGCGCCGTGCCTGGGCTGCCGCGCCTGTCCTTCGGCGTCGTCGACGCGCGCGACGTGGCGGATCTGCATGTTCGCGCCATGACCCACCCCGCCGCCAAGGGCGAACGGTTCCTGGCTGTCGCCGGCGATTTCATGACGGTGCGCGAGATCGCGCAGACCCTGAATACGCGGCTCGGGCCGGCGGCGTCGCGCGTCTCGACGCGGGAGTTTCCCGATTGGCTGGTGCGCATCATCGGGCTGTTCAATCCGGAAGCGGCACAACTCGCAACGGAACTGGGCAAGATCAAGAACGCCACCAACGCCAAGGCGGTGCGCGTGCTCGGCTGGGCGCCACGCTCGCGCGAAGATGCTTTGATTGCCACGGGCGAAAGCCTGATCCGGCTGGGACTGGTCAAGCGACGTAAGTAATTGTGCGGGAGGCCGAACCTTAAGGGCTCGGCGTCCCGCAATGGCAGCTTTCAGCCGGCCAGTGCAGCCTTGTTCGTCTCCAGAAACTGCTTCAGCGGCACCGACTTTCGGCCGGAGAGTTTTTCGACCGCGTCGGTCACCATGCCGAGGTCACCGGCGCGGGCGGCGGCGTCGAATGAAACCAGCACCTTGGCGAAGGGTTCAGGCAGGCCGGCCGACTTCATTCCCTCGGTCAGGGCTTCGTCGGAAAGCTGGATGACCTTGATCGGCTTGCTGGTGACCTCGGTGACCAACGCCGCCACTTCGGCAGCCGTATACGCACTGGGGCCGGTGAGCGTGTAAGTCGCGCTTTCGCTGCTGTCCGAGGCGAGCCCCGCTGCGATCGCCGCCGCGAAATCGTCACGCGTGCCGTAGGAAATGGCGCCGTCGCCGGCAGAGGTGTACCACTGACCCGACGCCAGAACCTGCGGCAACGCCATGAACAGGTTCTCGTTATACCAGCCATTGCGGAATATCGTGTAGGGGATCCCGCTCGCCTTGACCGCCTGTTCGGTGTCGTAGTGGTCGGGCGCGAAAACAACCGGCGAACCAGGCTCGGGGTTGGGCATCGAGGTGTACAGCAGGTGGCCGACGCCAGCCTGTTTGGCCGCCGTCACCGCCGCAAGCTGCTGCTCGCGCCGCTTCCCCTGTACCTCAAGTTCGTTGGTCGAGATGACGAGTGCCCGGTCGGCTCCCGCGAAGGCCTCGGCAAGCGATTGCGGGTCGTTGAAGTCAGCGGCTCTGACGACGACGCCGCGCGCCGCCAGATCGGCAAGGTTGGCGGGTGTACGGGTGGTGGCGATGATGCGGTTTGCGGGGATCTTTAATGTGTCCAGCAGGTGGTTGATGACGCCGCGGCCAAGCTGGCCGGAAGCGCCGGTGACGAGAAGGGTTGCGGTCATGGGGGATCCTGAAATTGCGCCGGGTGGCGGGTGCTTCTGACAGTCTCAAAAAGAGACCAGCACTAAAATAAGAATTGACCGGCCACCGTAAAGAAGGCAGTTTTTAGGGAGGTAGGCACCGCCAGGGAACCAGCAGCCATGGACGGCAAGGTCGTCAATCTGAGAACCAAGCTCAATATATTCAAAGCCACCAGCGATGGCGCAAACATTGCCGATTGCCCGGTTCGCGACGTGATGCAGGGCGTGAACGGCAAATGGAGTTCGCTGCTGATGGCGGCGCTCGCAGAGCAACCCTATCGTTTCGGCGAGTTGCGGCGCCTGGTGCCCGACATCTCGCAGCGCATGCTCACCCAGACGCTCCACGATCTGCAGCGCGACGGCTTTGTTCATCGCGAAGTGTTCCCGACCAAGCCGCCAAGCGTCGAATACAGCCTGACCGATCTCGGCCGTTCGATGTTCGGCGCCTTGCATCAATTGATCCTGTGGGCCGAACTCAACCATGGTGCGGTGCGCAAGGCGCGCGCTGCCTTCGACGCCGGTGGCTGATATTTTGGTCCATGCAGCAAAGGCTTGATTTGACAATGGCGCTGAAGGATTGTCCGGCCAGTAGTTGGGCGGGCAATGGAAAAATCTCTCGACATCGCGATTGCGGGCGCCGGCCCGGCGGGGCTCGCCACCGCGCTCTATCTCAAGCGCGCGGGCCACAACGTCACCATCTTCGAACGTTTCGAGGAACCCAAGCCCGTCGGTTCCGGACTGATCCTGCAGCCGACCGGGCTGAGCGTGCTCGCCGATCTCGGCCTGCTCGACGACATTCTGGCGCTGGGGAGCCGCATCGAGCGTCTGCATGGCGCCGATGCCTCGAGCGGCCGCACCGTGCTCGCCGTGCGCTACGATGCGCAGCCTGGCGGCCGTTTCGGGCTGGCGGTGCACCGGGCGGCGTTGTTCAACATGTTGTTTCGCGCCGCGCAGCGCCAAGGCATCGCCATCGAAACCGGTGTCGAGATCGAGACGCTGGACGTCGGTGAGCGGGCGATCCTGATCTTCGACAAGAGCCGAACGGTGGGGGGCCGCAGGGCAGGGCCGTTCGACCTCGTGGTCGACGCCAGCGGCTCGCGTTCGAAGCTGCGCCGGTGCCTCAACGATCCGGCCCAGCCGCGGCAGCTCACTTACGGCGCGTTCTGGGCCTCGCTCGGCTGGCGCCAAGGCTTCGACGAAAATGCGCTGCTGCAGCGCTACGACAAGGCCAGCGTGATGATCGGCGTCCTGCCGATCGGCCGACCGGAACCGGGCGGGGAAAAGATGGCGGCGTTCTTCTGGAGCCTGAAGCCGGCGGATGCCGAAAACGTGCGCGCGGCAGGGCTCGACGCATGGAAGGCGAGACTGGTCTCGCTGTGGCCGCAGTGCGAGGCGTTCACCAGCCAGATCGACAGCTTCGACCAGCTGTCGCTGGCGCGCTACGGCCACCACACGATGAAGCTGCCGGCTGGCCGCAGGCTGGCCGTGATCGGCGATGCCGCGCATTCGACCAGCCCGCAGCTCGGGCAAGGCGCCAACATGGCGCTGCTCGACGCGGCAGCACTCAGCCATGCCTTGGCACAAACGGGCAACGTCGAGGCAGCGCTGGAAAGCTACGCCCGGGCGCGGCGATGGCATGTTTGGATCTTCCAGCTGCTGTCGCTGGCGCTGACGCCGTTCTACCAGTCGGACGGCACGATGCTGCCCTTCTTCCGCGACAGGCTGGTGGCAACCATCGCCAAAATCCCGCCAGTGCCAAGCGTGCTTGCCTCGATGGTGGCCGGCACGCTGATCGATCCGTTCAGGCGGATCGGGCTAGAGGAGGTGCACTGGCCAGATCATCGGGCGGGATCAGGGTCGAGAGAGACGAATTTCTCGCACGCAGGAATAGACGCAGCCGCTGCGGATAGTCCGGCGCCACGGCACCCTTGATCGAGGCGCGTTCGCTCAACGCCTTGCGCCAGGCCTGGACCAATGGCTTGCCGTCCAGAATGCCGAAATTGCCGATCCGGTCGAAGGCGTCGAGATAGCGGAAGACCGGGCCGTAGACGGCGTCGACGAGGCAAAAGCGCTGGCCGCTGAACCACGGTCCGGCCTGGTCGGCCAATTCGTTCTCGACACGATCGAACATGGCTGACAGCGCTGCGGATTCCGCCAGGAAGGCGGCCTCCGTCGATGCCGAGTAGAACCGGCCGATGGCGTTCAATGTCGCTGAGCCGAACTCGATCCAGGCGCGATGCCGGGCACGGGCGTAGGCGTCGGCCGGATGCAGAGGATTGGCTTGCGTCTCCTCGAGGAATTCGAGAATAACGGCAGATTCGAAGATCACCGTCTCCTCGCCATTTGCGTGGACGATCAGCAGCGGCACCTTGCCCAGCGGCGAAATCGCCTTGAACCAGTCCGGCCTGTTGGCGAGGTCGATGGTGACACGCTCGAACGGTACGCCCTTCTCGGCCAGCGAGATCGCCGCGCGCTGCACATAGGGGCATAGATGATGGCTGACGAGAATGAGCTTGCCAGTCATTTCATTCTTCTCAGTCATTTCATTCTTCTCAGGCATGTCACTCTCCCCAGACATAGTTCAACGCGCCGTCCTCGACGCGCGTCGACAGGAACATCAGTCGCGACGCTTTTGGCGCCGGACCTTCGATCCGGTCGCCTGATGTCATGTCGAAGGCGGCGCCGTGCCATTGGCAGACCAGCTTGCCGTCCTTGCAGTCGAGCGGCCCGCCGAAATGCAGGCAGACATTGGCGGCGGCGCGGATGCGCTCACCGCTGCGCCAAATATGGACCTCGCGGCCGAAGAATGGCGCGATCAGGCTGCCCGTCTGTGGGACGTCGGCGACTTTGCAAATTTCGTGTTTCATGGATCTTTCCCGGATCGATGCAGTTGCATGCATATAGATGCAAGTGCATTGACCGTCAAGCTTGATGCAACTGCATCTATCGCCTAGAATGGGTCATGGCCAAAACAACCACGCCTTCGCCCGAAGCCGTCAAGGCCTGGGCCCGCCTGATGCGGGTTTCGCGCCAGCTCATCGAAAAGGCGGAAGAGGCTTTGAAGACTAGCGGCTTGCCGCCGCTCGACTGGTATGACGTGCTGCATGAACTCGCCGAGGCGGGTGAGGGCGGGCTGCGGCCATTTCAGCTGACCGAGCGCACTCTGTTTGCGCAGTATAATATCTCGCGGCTTCTGGCGCGGCTCGAGGCCGAAGGACTGGTCGAGAAACTCAGGGTTGCCGACGACGGCCGCGGCCAAACCATCCGCATCTCGGCCAAGGGCCGTGAGACCAGGCGACGGATGTGGGCTGTCTATGGACGGTCGATTGCGGAATTGGTCGGCGCAAAACTCTCCGCGGAGGAGCTGAAGATACTGGCGAGCCTGCTTGGAGAGCTGCGCCATCCGCCCGCCGATGATTGATCCGTCAGAATCTCGTGGTTTGCTCGGCGGCTCTCACGTCGACGATTTTTCTACCTGACCCCTTGCGTCGAGCATAGGATTGCGCAATATGCCGAACCGTAACGTACGGTACGCCGTTTGAGGCGACCCGGCGACCTCATCGAATGGGCGGAAATTGTTGCAGGCAAGCGCCGACATCGATACCAGCGAAGTGCTGACAGAGCGGCAAAAGGCCGTCCTGGACGCGGCTTTGCGGCTGCTGGTCGAGGAGGGCGACAATCTGACCATGACGGCGGTGGCGCGCCGCGCCAGCTGCTCGAAGGAAACGCTCTACAAATGGTTCGGCGACCGCGACGGACTGCTGACGGCGACCGTGCAGTGGCAGGCATCGAAAGTGCGCGTGGTGCCGGTCGACGGTGAGCGGCTGGATCTTGCCTCGCTGACGGCAAGCCTGGAAGGCTTCGCCTCGGACTGGCTGAAGGTGATTTCGAGCGATACCTCGATCGCGCTGAACCGCGTCGCGGTCGGCCATGCCGGATCCGGAAAGGACGATCTCGGCGCCATCGTGCTGGAGAATGGCCGTTTCGCGCTGGCCAGACGGCTGAAGCCGGTGCTGCTTGCCGGCAAGCAGGCCGGGCTGCTCGACTTTACGGACGCCGAAATGGCGTTCCGGACCTTTTTCGGGCTGGTCGCCCGCGACGTGCAGATCCGTCTCCTGCTCGGCGACAGGCTGGAATTGACTGAAGCGGCGATCGGCGGCGATGCCGCCCGGGCGACGCAGCAGTTTCTCGCTCTTTATGGAGCAAAAACCGGGCCGCAAGGCCTCTAATCTCTACGGGAAGGAAGCAAAAGATGCGTGTCTATTACGATCGCGACGCCGATCTCAATCTGATCAAGGGCAAGAAGGTCGCCATTATCGGCTATGGCAGCCAGGGCCGGGCGCACGCGCTCAACCTCAAGGATTCCGGCGCCAAGGAAATCGCCATCGGCCTCAAGGCGGGATCGGCGACCGCCAAGAAGGTCGAGGCTGACGGGCTCAAGGTGATGAGCGTGGCGGACGCTGCCAAATGGGCCGATTTGATGATGATGGCGACGCCTGACGAATTGCAGGCCGACATCTACAAAAACGAAATCGCGCCAAACATTCGTGACGGCGCCGCGATTGCCTTCGCGCACGGCCTCAACGTGCATTTCGGCCTCATCGAGCCGAAGTCGACCGTCGATGTCGTCATGATCGCGCCGAAAGGCCCCGGCCACACGGTGCGCGGCGAATACCAGAAGGGCGGCGGCGTGCCGTGCCTGGTCGCCGTCAACCAGGATGCTTCCGGCAACGCGCTCGATCTCGCTCTGTCCTACGCCTGCGGCGTCGGCGGCGGCCGTTCGGGCATCATCGAGACCAATTTCCGCGAGGAATGCGAGACCGATCTGTTTGGCGAGCAGGTCGTGCTCTGCGGCGGCCTGGTCGAACTGATCCGCGCCGGTTTTGAGACGCTGGTGGAAGCCGGCTATGCGCCCGAAATGGCCTATTTCGAGTGCCTGCACGAGGTCAAGCTGATCGTCGACCTGATTTATGAAGGCGGCATCGCCAACATGAACTACTCGATCTCGAACACCGCCGAATGGGGCGAATATGTCTCGGGCCCGCGCATCATCACCGCCGAGACCAAGGCCGAGATGAAGCGCGTGCTGAAGGACATCCAGACCGGTAAGTTCACCTCGGAATGGATGCAGGAATACCGCGCCGGCATGTCGCGCTTCAAAGGCATCCGCCGCAACAATGACAGCCACCAGATCGAGGAAGTCGGCGCCAAGCTGCGCGCCATGATGCCCTGGATTTCCAAGAACAAGCTGGTCGACAAGGCCAAGAACTAACCCGCAGTCGTCGGGATTGGGAGCAAAGAGCCGGCGGAGCGATCCGCCGGCTCTTTCATGCCGGTTTATCGATCAGGATACTCAGCCATAGTGCCAATGGGGCTTCGGCTCGGTGCCGGTGAACTCGACGCCGATGCGGTCGTCGCGGCGCCAGCGCACGATGGCCTTGTAGCCGATGCCGTCGACCGGCACATAGAGCAGGAACTCGTCCGGGACGCGCGCGTCTATAGACACTTTCAGCTCGGCGCCGCCGGCATGCATGTTGCGCACCGTGCACTTGACCTCGGAATTGGTGAGGCCGGTCAGAATCGTCGCGCCTTTCAGCACGCGCTGCCGGTGTTTGTTTCGCAATTCGTTGTCGGCCATGACGGCACGTCCTTCGCGACCGGATCGGCGCGATCGTCAGATGGGGCACGATATCACGGATAGGCTGAGCCGATAAACATATGGTTAGCGGTGACCGAGACCAGCCGTCTTTCCCAAATGAAAACGGCGCCGCGATGGGGCGGCGCCGTCGTGTATTGTCGTTTATAGTTCAGCTGTAGGGCGACCAGCATTGCTGGCGCGGGCCACCATAGGGCTGGAACGTGTTGTCCCAGGCCCGGTAGGACCGATAGCGGTCGTAGCACCACTGGACATGGGCGCTGGACAGACGCTGCGTGCGGTAATAGCGGCGGGGCGCCGGCTGCACGTAATAGCCGTCATTGTAATAGCCGTTGTTGTAGTAGCCGTTGTTGTAGATGCTGCCGAGGCCGAGACCCAGGCCGAGGCCGAGAACTGCTGCGGCGCCGCTGTCAAAATCACGGCCGCGATGGTGACGGTGATGGCGCCAGCGCCAGTTGTCGCCGCCGTTCCAGTTGCCGCCATTCCAGTTGCCGTTGTTCCAGTTGCCTGACCGGGCAAAGTGACGGCCGTCGTGGCGGCGCCACTGCCAATCGTTGAAGGAGCGGCGGTCATTGCCGCCCGCCCAGCTGTCGCGAACCGGTGTGATGTCAGACAATGCGGTGCTTGTCGGCACCGCCAGGTTTGGCTGCAGGATCGGGCCGGCGGCGGATGGCGCCGTGAGACCCGAGAAAAGACCGAGCGCTAACAGCCCGGATTTGACTGTGGACGAAAAGAGCGAGCTCATTGCACTCTCCAAGTGATACAGGCCCCACGCCCGGATACCCCAGGGAAGTGGCCTATTGATGGACCTTGGCGTCTGAACGGAGGATGAACAGAAAGGTTCCATCAGCCATGACAAGCAGCCCTTGTTTTCATGGGCGCTTGCAGGCAAAGGTCAGTCCATGTCGCTGCGCCTCGCCACTTTCAATGTCGAAAACCTGATGAACAGGTTCGATTTCTCGGGCTTCCGCAACCAGCTCAACGAAGACCGCACGCTGGCGCTTTTCGACATCCAGAGCGAAGCCGAATACCGGATGCTGGAGCAGGCGCGCGCCATCGCGCAATCCGACGATACGCGCCAGTTGACCGCGCTCGCCATTGCCGCCACCCGTGCGGACATCATCTGCATGCAGGAGGTCGACAACATCGAGGCGCTGAAGGCCTTCGAGTACGGCTATCTCTTCAAGATGGTGGGCGAGGGTTACCGGCAGAAATACACCACCGCCGGCAATGATTCGCGCGGCATCGACGTTGCCGTGATGATGCGCAACGAGACCGCGCAAGGTCAGCCGATCGAGTTCGTGCGCATGACCAGCCATGCCTATGTCACGTTCGAGCAGTTCGGATTGCACACGCCTGAACTCGAGGCGCTCGGCAACCTGGCCAATGAACGCATCTTCCGGCGCGACTGCCTGGAGGTCGACATCAAGGTCGGCGGCGTGCCGCTGACGCTTTACCTCGTCCATTTCAAATCGATGGGCTCGCCGCGCAATGGGCTCGACGGCCGCGAGGCGACGATGCCGGTGCGCATCGCCGAGGCGCAAGCGGTGCGCCGCATTATCGACGAGCGCTTCGGCAAAGAGCACGCAGCCGACAAAAACTGGGCGATCTGCGGCGACATGAACGACTACCGGCAGCGGGTGAAGATCGAGGGCGACGCTATCGACGGCTACCGCTTCCAGGTGATCGACGAGAGCCAGTCCTGTATCGATGTGCTCACCGCCGGCGGCTTTTGCGAGAATGTCGTCGAACGCCGGCCGGAGATGGACCGCTGGAGTTTCTACCACACGCGCGGGCCGAAGGAGCGGCATCTGTGCCAGCTCGACTACATCCTGCTGTCGAAAGGGCTGGCGGCGAAGAATGCGACGGCGGTTCCCGACATCATCCGCAACGGCCAGCCCTGGCGCACCATCTTTCCGGCCGGACAGGCGGTGGAGCGCTTTCCGCGCGCCGGCTGGGACCGGCCGAAGGCGTCGGACCATTGTCCCGTCGCAATTACCCTGGACATGGCTTGAGCACGGTGAGCTTCGACCTGCCGCGCAACGTCATCCTGCCCGTCGACGAAATCGACGTCCGGCTCGACCCCGGCCCGCATCCGTTCGAGCGCGACAACGCGCAGGCGATCACTGACAACTGGCGGCGCGAGGTCACGGCCAATCCGGCGTTGTTCGACGGCACGGTGGTGCTGCTCTCGGCGCTCGCCTGGCGCGACAAGCGGATCGTCGGGCGTTGTCACGCGGTGAAGTACTCGACCTTCCTGCTGTGGCGAAAGAACCGGCAGGGGACGGGCGCCGAGCATGCCTATGGCCACGCCATGCTGGTCGCCGGCGACAACGCCCTGGTGGCGATCCGCATGGGCGCGCACACGGTCCCGGCCGGCAGTGTCTACTTCGCTGCCGGCTCGTTCGAGCCGATCGATTTTCGCGATGGCCGCGTCGATGTCGATTTCAACATGATCCGTGAAGTGCGCGAGGAGACCGGGCTTGACCTGACAGGCGCTGCGCGCGGCAAGCGCTACCATGCGCTGTCGACTTCGACCGGCACGGTCCTCTTCCGCCGCTACCACGTCGATGCGCCGGCCGACGAGGTTGCGCGGCGCATCGGCGCCTTCGTCGCGACCGAGACCGAGCCGGAGATCGAGGGGCCGGTGATCATCCGCCACGCCGCCGACCTGCCGGAAGGGCTGGCACCGCATATGAAGCCGCTGGTCGAGTGGCATTTTGGCGGTGGCGGGGGCTAACGGCGCGGATTGTTCTGCGCCGCCTTGCGGTCGTTGCGGGCGGCGACGAGGAACAGGATGACGCCGATGCCCAGCAATCCACCCATGACCATGCCCATCGTCTGGCCGACGACTGCCTGAAAATCGGCGGTGACACGATCGGGATTGGCCATGCCGTAGCGGGCGAGATACCACCAAAGTCCCGCAAGGGCGCCTTCGATGATCACCATCGTCAGAATCAGCCGCGCCTTCTTGCTCATTGCCACTCCTTGACCAGATGCTTTGCTCTAAAATTAGCATCGCAGACCGGACGACAACAAGTATTGCCGATGTCGACAAGCACCCATCCTTGTGGATAGCGGTTGGTTGCGGTGGAGCTGATCTGGCGCTTATTCGTGGCGCAGCGCGTCGATCGGGTCGAGCCTGGCGCCGCGCAGCGCCGGGAAGAAGCCGAACACCATGCCGATCAGCGCCGAAAAACCGACGGCGAGCAGGATGACCGCCGGGCTCGGCGCAAACGGTATGGCCAGCGTTGCCGAGGCGAGGCCGGCCAGCGCCAGGCCGATCAGGATGCCGATAATGCCGCCGAGCAGCGACAGCACCGTCGCCTCGACCAGGAACTGGATGAGGATGTGCTTTTCATGCGCGCCGATGGCGAGCCTGATGCCGATCTCGCGGGTGCGCTCAGTGACCGAGACCAGCATGATGTTCATGATGCCGATGCCGCCGACCAGCAGGCTGACGCCCGCGACGGCGCCCAGCATGCCGGTCATGGTGGTGGTGGCGCTGGCCATGGCGTCGGCGATCTGGGTCATGTCGCGGATCGAGAAATCGTCTTCGCGGTCCGGCGTGATGCGGCGGGTGTCGCGCAAAATGTCCTCGACTCGCGGCTGCAATTCGGTGGTCGGGGTGCGGTCGTCGGCGGCGACGTAGATGTTGTCGATGTCGCGGTTGCCGGCGATGCGGCGCTGATAGGCGGCAAGCGGCATTAAGACGACATTGTCCTGGTCCTGGCCGAAGCCGGTATAGCCCTTGGGTTCGAGCAGGCCGATGATCTTGCACGAGGTGCGGTTGACGCGGATGATCTCGCCCTCGGGTTCGCCGGCGCCGAAGAATTGCTGGCGCACCGTTTCGCCGATCAGGCAGACGCCGGTGCCGGAGCGTGTTTCCGAATCCGAGAACGGGCGGCCCGACACCAGCTTCCAGTCGCGGGCGTCGAGATAGGCGCTGTCGGTGCCGGTGACGCCCGAGGTCAGGCTCTCGGTGCCGAAAATGACGCGGACTTGTTTCTGCGACGCCGGCGCAATGGCGCGCGCTCCGGTCAGGTGGGCTACGAGGGCGGCTACATCCTTGTCGGCCAGAGGCCGTACCGCCTGGTCGAGCCCGCCTGGTCCGCCGGTGCCTGCCGGGCGGCCGGAACGGACGACGAGCAGGTTCGAGCCGAGCTTGGCGATGTCCGACTTGACCTTGGCCGTGGTGCCCGAACCGATGGTCAGCATGGCGATGACGGCGGCGACACCGATGACGATGCCGAGCAGCGTCAGGAACGAGCGCAGCACATTGCGGCGGATGGAGCGCAGAGAGAGGCGGACGGTTTCCCAGATCATGACGCCAACTCCGACTTGACCGTGTCGGACGCGACGTGGCCGTCGAGGAAGCGGATGGTGCGCTCGGCATAATCGGCGACATCGGCCTCGTGGGTGACCATGGCGATGGTCAAGCCGAGCTCCCGGTTCAGCCGCGTCAACAACTCCATGATCTCATGCGTGCGGGCGGTGTCGAGATTGCCGGTCGGCTCGTCGGCGACGAGCAGCGTCGGCCTGGTGACGATGGCGCGCGCGATCGCCACGCGCTGTTGCTGACCACCGGAGAGTTCGGCCGGCGTGTGATGTTCGCGCCCGACCAGGCCGACCTCCGCCAGCGCCTGCATGGCAAGATCGCGGCGCTCGCGGGCCGGCGCGCCGCGATAGATCAGCGGCAGCTCGACATTTTCCGCCGCCGTGGTGCGCGGCAACAGATTGTAGCCCTGGAAGACGAAGCCGATATAGAGATTGCGCAGCAGCGCCCGGCGGTTGCGGTCGAGCCGGCCAGCATCGATGCCCATGAAGGAGTAGGTTCCGGCCGTCGGCGTGTCGAGGCAACCGATGATGTTCATCGCGGTCGATTTGCCCGAACCGGACGGGCCCATGATGGCGACGAATTCGCCACGCTGGATGGCGAGGTCGACGCCGGCCAGCGCATGGACCTTGGCTTCGCCCTGGCCATAGCTCTTCCAGACCGTGTCGAAACCGATGAGGCCCGCGGCCATGGCGTCAGCTCCGCAGCTGCGAGGCCGTGATAACCTCTGCACCTTCGTCCAGCCCGGAGGTGATCTCGGTCAGTTCGCCGTCGGTGGAGCCGATCTTGACGTTGACCGGATGCGGCCGGCCGTTCTCCAGCACATAGAGCGTGCGTGAGCCGTCGGTGGGCGCCTTCACCGGCTGGCGGCGGTTGCCGCCACGGCCCATGCGGCCGGTGAACAGATCGCTGAGGCTCCACGCGCGCGCGGCCTGCTGCGCCGGGCGGTAGCGGAAAGCGGTGGACGGCACGGTGAGCACGCTCTTGGCCTGCCTGGTGACGACCGAAACCGTGGCGGTCATGCCGGGCCGCAGCAAAAGCTCGTTATTGTCGACTTCCAACCGTGCATTGTAGGTGACGACGCCGTCGGTGGTGACCGAGGCGTAGGAGATGTCGCGGATCTCGGCGTCGAACGGCCGCTCCGGAAAGGCATCGACGGTGAAGCGTGCATGCTGGCCTGGTTTGACCGCGCCGATATCGGCCTCGTCGACCGCCGCCACCAATTCCATGTTCCTCAAATCGGCGGCGATGATGAACAGAACCGGCGCCTGCAGCGAGGAGGCGACCGTCTGGCCGGGGTCGACGGAACGCGTCAAGACGATGCCGTCAATCGGCGCATAGATGGTGCTCTTGGCAAGGTCGGTCTGCTGCGCCTTGAGATCGGCCTGGGCGATGGCGAGATTGGCCTGCGCACTATCGAGCGCCGCCTTGGAGCGGTCGCGCGTGGCAGTCGCCGCCTCGAGCGACTGATCGGTCGCCATGCCACGCCTGGTCAGTTCGGCCGCGCGGGTGAGGGCGCTTTCGTTCTCCTTCAGGGTTACCGTGGCGTCCTCGACATTGGCGGCAGCGGCCTTGGCCGAGGCTTCGGCGCGTTCGATCTGGACCTCGAGTTTCACCGTGTCGAGCGTCGCCAGCACGTCGCCCTTCTTGACCTGCTGGTTCTCTTCGGCCGAGACCGAGCGGATGATGCCGGACAGCTCGCTTGAAATGTCGACCTGGGTGAGGGGCTGCAGCGTGCCGGTCGCCGAAACCGCGACGGTGAGGTCGGCAATGGTAGCCGGCGTGGTGGTGTAGTCGATCTTGGCCGGGGAGCCGGCAAACCACTGGTAGCCAGCCAACCCGGCGGCAAGTGCGATCAGCGCCAGCAGCGCGTAAAGCCAGCCCCGGCGGCGCGTCTTGCGCACGCCGCTCTGATCAAGCCCGAGCGCCGCCTCGATGGCGGAATCCGATTCCGTCTTTGGCAGATTGACAAGCTGGTCCACGCCGGACCCCTATGAAAGCGTAATGTCCCTAGTTGTGCACAGATCAGGCTTGGTGGTTCGAATATCAAATTAAATTTCGGCCATGTTCGGATTGAGGCGGAAGGTTTTTCAAGATGCAGACCCGCAATTACTTGCTCTACGATGTGTTTACGACGGAGCGGCTGGCCGGCAATCCGCTGGCTGTCGTGCTCGACAGCCAAGGGCTGGATACAGCCGCCATGCAGGCCATTGCGCGCGAGTTCAACCTGTCCGAATCGGTCTTCGTGCTGCCGCCGGACAATCCAAAACATCGCAACCGCATCCGCATTTTCACGCCCGACTATGAGATGCCGTTCGCCGGACATCCGACAGTTGGCGCCGCGATCGCGCTGGCCGAACTGACAGGCGAGGGCGAAGCCGGCATCTTCGTGCTGGAGGAGAATATCGGCCCGGTGCGCTGCGCCGTCAGCCGGCACGATGGCGCCACCTTTGCCGAGTTCGACCTGGCGAAGCTGCCGGAGCCGCTGAAGCTCGATGCCGACCCGGAGGCGATCGGCGCCGCCCTCGGGCTGGCGCCGCACGAGATCGGCTTCGAGAATCACCTGGTGTCGTTCTGGTCGGCAGGCGTGCCTTACGTCAGCATTCCGGTCTCCAATCTGGAGGCTGCCGGCCGGATCAAGCTCGACAACCAGGCCTGGTCGGAACTGGCGCCGCGCAAGAGCGAATGGGCCTTCGCCAGCCCGTACGTCTATTGCCGCCAGACGGTGAACCATGACAGCGCCTTCCATGTCCGCATGATCGTGCCGGGTACTCCCTCCTATGAGGACCCGGCGACCGGGTCGGCGGCGGCGGCCTTTGCCGGCGCCATCATGCATTTCGATGCGCCCACCGACTGCATTTCGCAGCTGTGGATCGAGCAGGGGCTGGAGATGGGCCGCCCGTCACGTATCCGCTTGGAACTCACTGTCGAAGGCGGAAAATTGGCGTCCGCGCGCATCGGCGGCCATGCCGTCAAGGTGGCGGAAGGAAAGCTGTTCGTGTGACCGCCTGCGGCAGTTCAGCGATTTGTCGGGAAATGATTCCGGCAGGGCTGGACAGGACCGGTATCGGCGGCTATATGCCCGCCAACGCCGGTTTTTACCGGTCGAGTGGGTGCGTAGCTCAGTTGGTAGAGCAGCTGACTCTTAATCAGCGGGTCCACAGTTCAATCCTGTGCGCACCCACCAAATTTCTAGAAGAGTTGGTGGAAGACCTTGGAATGCCGGACGCGTTGACGCGCCTCGACATGCCTCAATCATGGGGCAGGTTTGCCTTAAACTCGGCGGCCGGTAAGCCGGTGCGCTATTTGGCGAAGGAGTGAAGGCCGCGCTGGATTAAGAAAAGCCCGGAAGCCGAAGCCGCCATCAATTAAAGCCAGTTTGAAACCACGGACTGGTGTCATACCCTAAGCGCGGATTATAATGATCCAGGAAGTTTTCGGCCCTATTTGACGGTCGCGCAACCACGGTGCCTGTCGATTTGCAATCCGGTTTCGCGGTCGGCTTGCTGCCAGCCTTCTTATGAGCTGTAGAACACGAGGTTGTAGCCTGAGCGGTGGCCACCTTTTTCTTCTCTTTCGCAACAGCTGCTCCGGTAGCGGCCAATACTATTGCTACGCCAAAGACAACGAGTTTCATTGAAAACGCCCTCACCCTGCACAATCCGTAATGATTGCGCCTGGTCACCGTTACGTCAATCACATTTTGTCGGCAACGGCGGCGAATAGTGCCAGTAAAAAGAGCCCACCACAGAAGCAGCGGGCCAACCCCCAGGTGCGGAATCTTTCAGCGGCCGTGCTGTTCGAGCCACCAGCCCGGAATGCCAGTGATCGGCCCGACGATGGTCAGTGAAGGTTCGGGCCGGCGCCCTCCCGTCAAATCGCTCTAGCTACTTCTCTGACACGCCAGCCTCGGCAAAACTCGCCATCCTCGCATGGCATTCCAGTGCCGAGCGGACGATGTTGACGGCGAGGCAGGCGCCGGAGCCTTCGCCCAGCCGCATGCCGAGGTCGAGCAGCGGCGGCAGGCCGAGCGCTTCGAGCAGGCGGCGGTGGCCGGATTCGGCCGAGACATGGGCGGCGATGGTGTGGGCGAGGCCAGACGGGTGCAGTCGCGCCAGGGGCGCTGCCGCTGCCGTGCAGACGAAGCCGTCGAGCAGCACCGGGACGTTCTTGCGGCGGGCGGCGAGCGTGGCGCCGAAGATGGCGGCGAGTTCGCGGCCGCCAAGGGCGGCGGCGATCTTCAGCGGGTCGGACAGCGCGTCGGCATGGCGCTTGAGGCCGGATTCTATGGCGGTGACCTTGCGCTTCAGGCCGGCATCGTCGACGCCGGTGCCGCGCCCGGTCCATTTTTCAGCGCCACCGCCGAACAGGGCGGTCGAAATGGCGGCCGCCGGCGTGGTGTTGCCGATGCCCATCTCGCCGAAACAGACGAGGTCGAGGTCGTTCGTCACCGCGTCATAGCCAGCCGAGACGGCGGCGAGGTAGGTTTTTTCGTCCATTGCCGGCACGTCAGTGAAGTCGCCTGTCGGATGATCGAGATCGAGCGGGATGACGTCGAGTTCCGCGCCGGCGATGCGGGCAAGCTGGTTGATGGCGGCGCCGCCGCCGGCAAAATTCGCCACCATCTGCACCGTCACTTCCGACGGGAAGGCCGACACGCCTTGCGCCGTCACACCGTGGTTGCCGGCGAACACGAAGACTTTGACGCGGTCGAGTTTCGGCATGTCGCGACCCTGCCAGCGCGCCAGCCAGGCGGCGAGAGTTTCCAGCCGGCCCAGGCTGCCTTGCGGCTTGGTCAGCGTGTCCTGGCGGCGGGCGACGGCGTTGGCGGCGGTATCGCTGCCGGCAGGCAGATCGAGACAGGCGGCGCGCAGTTCGTCGAATGATTTGAATGGCATGGGGAAGGAATCTCCGGGGAAGAATCAGGACAGGGAAACGGAAGCGACGAGCAGGACAGTGATCTCGCCCAGCTGCTGCAGGGCGCCGATCGTGTCGCCGGTGTGGCCGCCAATCTGGTTGAGGCAGAGCGCGCGCAAGGCGCTGAACACGAGAGCGAGCAGGATCAGTGCGGCAAAGGCGCCGCCGAGCCCCAGGGTCAGAAGCGGGATGGCGCCGAGCACGGCGCCGAGAACAGCTGTCTGGGCCGAGACGGTCCCGGCGCCGGCAGACAGGCCGTCACTGCGCGCCGCCGGCGCCAGATGCATGAACGCGCCGAGCAGGCCGCGCGATGCGGCGTGGGCGGCGATCAGCGCGAAGAGCACGCTTGTCGGATTCGCCAGTTGCGACAGCGCGCTCCAGCGAATGAGCATCGACAGGCCAAGCGCCGAAGCTCCATAGGCGCCGATACGGCTGTCGCGCATGATCTCGAGTTTTTTATCGCGCGTCTTGCCGCCGCCAAAGCCATCTGCGACATCCGACAGCCCATCCTCATGCAGGCAGCCGGTGGCGAGCAGGGTTGCTGCAAGCGCAAGTGCGGCCGCCGGCCCAGCGGCGAGACCGAGCTTTACCCCGATGGCGTAGACGACGGCGCCGACCAAAGCGACCGCGAGGCCGGCGGCAGGCGCCGCCCAGATCGCATCGGCCAGGCTGCGGCCACGAAAGTCGAAGACCGGCAGCGGCAGCCGGGTGAAGAAGACGAGGCAAAGCGCGACGTCGTCGAGCGCTTGCCGGGGTGAGGGCACGGCGGTCATGCACTCCTCGCAATGGCGTGGAAGAAGGTGCCGCTGACAAGGCCGCGGCGATAGCCGGAGGCGCCGAGCGGATTGCCCTGGCCATCGGCTAGGTCGGCCAGCGGCTCGTCATTGCCGGTGGCGATCATCTGCGCATAGTGGAATTCATGGCCGCGGATCAGCGCGCCTTGCGGCCCCAGCGGACAGGCGGCGCGCAGGCGTGCCTCGCGGTAGCCGAGGTTCATCTTGCGCTTGGCAAAGCTGGTGGAATGGCCGAGCAGGCCAAGCATGGCGTGCGTCTCGCGGGCCGCGTCCTCCAGCGCTTCGCCCAGCACCATGAAGCCACCGCACTCACCATGGATCGGCTTGGTCTCGGCAAACCTGGCCATGCCAGCTCGAAAATTGGTTGCCGCGGCGAGGCTGCCGGCGTGAAGCTCGGGATAGCCGCCGGGCAGCCAGCAGACATCGCAATTCTGCGCCGGTGCTTCGTCGGCGAGCGGCGAGAACGGAACGATCTCGGCGCCGGCCTGACGCCAGTGGCCGGCGACGTGCGGATAGAGGAAGGTGAAGGCGGCGTCTTCGGCGAGCGCGATTCGTTGGCCGGGCGGCTGCAAGGCATGTTCGAAACTGCCTGATGCCGGCGAAAACGGCGCGGCCAGCGCCATGATGGCGTCAAGATCGAGGGATTTCTCGACCATGTCGGCGAGGCGGTCGAGATGCGTCATCAGGTCGGCATATTCGCCGGCCTGGACGAGGCCGAGATGGCGCTCCGGCAAATTGAGCGTGGGATCGCGCAGGATGGCGCCGACGACCGGCAGGCCGAGCGTTTCGATCGCCTCGCTGCACAGCTTGCGGTGGCGCTCGCTGCCGAGACGGTTGAGCACGATTCCGGCCATGCGCACATCTGGGTCGTAGGTGGCAAAACCCTTCGCGACGGCGGCCGCCGTCGTCGACTGTCCCGAGACGTCGAGCACCAAAAGCACCGGCAGGTGGTAGAGCCGCGCCAGATCGGCGGCCGAGCCGGAGCGGCCTTGTCCGGCCGGGATGCCGTCGAACAGGCCCATGGCGCTTTCGAGGAAGATAAAATCGGCGTCCTCGGTGGCATTGCCGGCCAACGCGTTGAGCAGGTCAGGCGACATCGCCCAGCTGTCCAGGTTGACGCCGGACAGGCCAGTGGCGGCGGTATGAAAACCCGGATCGATATAGTCGGGGCCGGACTTGGCGCCGCGCACCTTGATGCCGCGCCGGGCGAGCGCGCGCAAAATGCCGATGGTGACGCTGGTCTTGCCGGAGCCGGAACGCGGCGCGCCGATGATGATGGCGCGGGTCATGCGTTACCCGCCAGTGCTGCGCGCATGGCGACGATGCCGCCGACGACAATGAGGGCCGGCGAGGCCAATTCCGCCGCGGCGGCCGCTTCGGAAATGGTGGCGAGTGTCGCGACGACGGTCCGCTCCTGCGGTGTCGTCGCCGAAACGATGACAGCCGCCGGCGTCGACGGCGCCAGCCCGCCTTCGAGCAGCGACGCGGCGATAACAGGCAGATTGGCCATGCCCATATAGATGACCACCGGCTGGCCGGTGCGGGCGATCGCGCCCCAGTCGAGATCGTCATCTGTGCCGGCGGCATGACCTGTCGCCAGGATGATCGCCTTGTTGATGCCGCGCATGGTTGCGGGAATGCCGGTGGCGGCCAGCGCGCTCAGCCCCGATGTCAGGCCGGGCAGGACGCGGAACGGGATTTTTTCGCGCGCCAGCGCCAGCGCCTCTTCGCCGCCACGGCCGAAAATATAGGGATCGCCACCCTTCAGCCGGATGACGCGGCGGCCATCGCGCGCCAGCCGCACCAGCAGAGCGGTGATGTCGTCCTGCTTCATCGACGGCTTGCCGCCGCGCTTTCCCGCAAAGAACAGTTCGGCCTTTTCCGCGACAGCGACGACGTCGGGCGAGACCAGCGCGTCGTAGACCAGCGCATCTGCCTCGGCTAAAGCCGCCAGCACTTCCAGCGTCAGGCAGCCGGGATCGCCGGGGCCGGCGCCGGCCAGCCAGACATGGCCCGGCTCAAGCGCACGGGGCTTGAAGTTCAGCCGTGCAAGCGCCTGTTCGAGCGTGGTGTTTTCGCTTTTACCGCTCACAATCCGTCCCGTCCCCGGAAACGCCGCTGATAGTGGGCGTCGTACAATGAACTCTCGCCAAAACCTTCCGCTGCCAGCGAGCGGCCGACGAAGATGATCGCCGTGCGCTCCATCGGGTCGGCGGCGAGCAGTGCCTCGATCGTGGCGAGCGTGCCGGTCAGCACGCGCTCGTCCGGCCATGAAGCGCGAAAGACGATCGCCACCGGGCAATCGCCGCCATAATGCGGCGACAATTCGGCGACGACTCGGTCGATGGCGTGGATGGCGAGATGAATGGCGAGCGTCGCACCGGTGCGACCGAACCCGGCCAGCGTTTCGCCGGGCGGCATTTTGGACGCGCGGCCGGAGACACGGGTCAGCACCAGGCTTTGCGCCACCTCGGGAATGGTCAGTTCGCGGCGAAGCGCGGCGGCAGCGGCGGCGAAGGAGGGAACGCCCGGCGTCAGCGTATAGGGGATACCATGCTTTTCCAGCCGGCGGATCTGCTCGGCCACGGCGCTCCACACCGAGAGGTCGCCGGAATGCAGGCGGGCGACATCGTGGCCGGCCTGGTGGGCTGTCACATATTCGACCTCGATTTCGTCGAGTGACATCGGCGCCGTATCGATCAGTTTGGTCCCCGGTGCGCAGTGTTGCAGCAATTCCGGCGCGACGATCGAGCCGGCATGCAGACAGACCGGGCAGCTTGCCAGCAGCTTGGCGCCGCGCAGTGTCATGAGGTCGGCGGCACCGGGACCGGCGCCGATGAAATGCACGGTCATGGCGCGTCTCCGCTGATGGCGATGGCGCAGGTGACCGGGCCGAGCACGGTGCGTGGACCAAGCAGCTTTGCACCGGGGCCGGCAACGGCAAGGGCGGAGGCTTCTGAGACAGAGGGTGTGCCGGCGAGATCCTGCGAGAGATCGGATTTGCTGAGTGCCTCCGACGAGACGGCCTGAAGTGCTGCGTCATCAACGATGATGACGGGAAGGTTGAGCGTGCGGCCAGCGGCAGAGATCGCTTCTTCGTCTTTCTTGAGCGCGGCGGTCGCCAAGGCCGACAGCGCCGTTATCGCCAGCCCGTGCGCTTCGAGGGCGGTTTCGATCGCCGCGAGCACGTCTTCGACGCTCACGCCCTTCCGGCTGCCGATGCCCGCCACCATCATGGCTTCACCCAGCTCCACTGGGTGACCGGCATGGCCGGGCGCCAGGCCTGCATCGAACCGACAGGAGAAGCGCGGGAAATGGTGATGCGGGTAAGGTCGCCGCCGCGCTTGATGTGCTCCGCGAGAAGCAGCGCCTCCATCTCCAGCGTCACCGCATTGGCAACGAGACGGCCACGGGATGGCAGCGCCTTGATGGCGGCGTTCAGTACGCCGGCGTCGCTGCCACCTCCGCCGATGAAGATCGCATCCGGCGTGTCCAGCCCGGCCAGTGCCTTGGGCGCCGACCCTTCCACCACGACAAGACCGGGCACGCCGCAATGCGCGGCGTTGCGGACGATGCGGGCGGCGCGGTCGCTGTTGGCCTCGATGGCGATGGCGCGCATCGAGGGGTGAGCGAGCATCCATTCGATGCCGATGGAGCCGGAACCGGCGCCGATGTCCCACAGCAATTCGCCACGCCTCGGCGCCAGCGCCGCAAGCGTGATGGCGCGGATGTCGTGCTTGGTGATCTGGCCGTCGTGCTCGAACAGATGGTCGGCGCGGCCAACGGTCAGCGGCAGGATGCGGGCCTCTTGTGTCGATTCAAGCTCAAGCGCCAGCACGTTGAGCGGATTGATGTCTCTGAGATCGAAAGCGTCGGCACGTGCCGAGCGAAGCTTCTCGTTCGGTCCGCCCAGCGCTTCCAGAACGGTCAGCCGCGAACCGCCGAAGTCGAGCTCTGCGAGCAGGCGCGCTATTGTCGCTGGTGCGTCGCCGTCCGATGTCAGCGCCAGGATGCGCGCCCTGGGATGCAGCAGCGGCCGGATCAGATCGAGTGGGCGGCCATGCAGCGAGATCACTTCGATGTCCTGCAACGCCCAGCCGAGCCGTGCGGCGGCCAGCGAAGTCGCTGACGGCGCGGGGATAACATGCATTTGCCCAGGCTTCACCTTGCGGGCAAGCGTAGCGCCGACACCATGGAAGAACGGATCGCCGGAGGCGAGCACGCAGACCTGCCGGCCGGCCAGCGCCAGCACGTCTGCCATGCCGGCATCGAAAGGAACCGGCCAGGCGCGCGCCTCGCCCTTGGCCAGGGAGGCCACCAGCGCCAGATGCCGCTTGCCGCCGAAGACGAATTCGGCTTGCGCGATCAGCCGCTTGGCCTCGTCGCCGAGACCCGCTAAACCGTCCTCGCCGATGCCGACGATTGTAAGCCATTTTGGCGTGGGCTGTTTTTTTGACATGTCGCGCCGCCCCTCATCCGCCTGAGGCGTTCGTCGTTCGAAAAGTCAAGCAATTGACTTTTCGTCTGCCAGCCAGACCACTCCTCACCTCCCCGTGTAGTGACGGGGAGAAGGGAGAAGCTCCGGCGCTGACGCCTCCCTCTCCCCGTTCTTCACGGGGAGAGGGTAGGGGTGAGGGGCAGCGCCGACGCTGTTCAACATGGTGCTCATGAAGAAGATTCTGATCCTTGGCGGCACGACAGAAGCGCGCCAATTGGCCGAAAAACTGGTGGAAGATTTCCGTGTCACCCTGTCGCTGGCCGGCCGCACCGAAAGCCCGGTCGCGCAAGGCGTGCCGGTGCGCAGCGGCGGATTTGGCGGCGCCGACGGGCTGGCCGCCTATCTCAGGGAGGCGGGCATCGACCTGCTGATCGACGCCACACATCCCTATGCGGCGCAGATATCCGCCAATGCGGCGCAAGCCTCGCGCCTGACCGGTGTGCCGATCCTGGCGCTGCGCCGTCCCGGCTGGAAGCCTGTCGACGGCGACCGCTGGACGCAGGTCGATACGACAGGCGATGCGGTGCACGCGCTTGGATCGACGCCGCGCCGCGCCTTCCTGGCGCTCGGCCGGCAAGAGGTCGCGGCTTTCGAGGCGGCGCCGCAGCATCACTACCTCATCCGCAGCGTCGATCCGGTCGAGCCGAAACTGGCGGTGCCGGATGCGACCTACCTTCTGGCGCGCGGGCCGTTTCGCGAGGCGGATGAACGCGCACTGCTCGAGGAGCACCGCATCGATGGTGTCGTGTCCAAGAACAGCGGCGGTGAGGCGACCTACGGCAAGATCGCGGCGGCGCGGGCGCTCGGTATCGAGGTGGTGATGGTGCGCAGGCCCATCCTGCCGGAGGTGCCGTCGGCCGAAACTGTCGAAGCATTGGCCGCGATGATCGATCATGGTCTCGACCCCGTCGCGGAGCGCGGCGTGTAGACCAGCGCCGGTTTGTCGCCGCGCTTGATGATCCGTGTTTCCGGCGAACCGATGATGATGCAGGTCGCCATGTCGGCTTTTTGCGCGTCGACATCGGCCAACAAAAAGACCTCGATGCGCTCGTCCGGGCGGCCGGCGGCGCGGCCGAAGATGACCGGCGTGGTGCCGGGCAGGATGGCGGCCAGGCATTCGAAGGCACGGCCGAGCTGCCAAGGGCGCGCCTTGCTGATCGGGTTGTAGAGCGCGATGACGAAGCCGGCGCCGGCCGCCGCCAGGAGGCGCAGTTCGATCAAGTCCCACGGCTTCAGATTGTCGGACAGCGAGATGGCGCAGAAATCATGGCCGAGCGGCGCGCCGATGCGGGCGGCAACCGCCAGCATGGCGGTGACGCCGGGCACGACAGTGACATCGACGGTGCGCCATTCGGCCGGACCGGCCTCGATCGCCTCGCAGACGGCGGCCGCCATGGCGAACACGCCGGGATCGCCGCCGGAGACGACGGCGACGTCATGGCCGTCCGCCGCCTTTACCAGCGCGTCCTTGGAGCGGGCGAGTTCCTCGCGATTATCCGAGGCGACGCGGGTTTGATCCGGGCGAAGATCAAGCCGGTCGAGATACGGCTTGTAGCCATAGAAGAACTTTGCCTCGGCGACGGCGCGGCTGGCTTGCGGCGTCACCTGGTCGGCATTGCCGGGCCCAAGGCCGATGACGGTGAGCCGGCCGCTCACGGCGTGCCTCCCATAACGCCAGGCCGGCCGGACCAGCCGGCGACCAGCACGATGGCGAAATAGGGGGCCTTGTCGTCCGGCTTGTCGGCGAGCTTCAACGAAACGCTGCCGGCCATGGTGCCGCGCTCGACATAGACGGCGCGGGTCAGTTTGCCGGTGGCTTCCAGCGCCCGCCTGATCTTGGGCAGGTTGCGGCCGACCTTCATGATGACGGCGGCATCGGTGTCGGCGAGACGGCGTGTCAGTTCGAATTCGCTCATCGTGCCGGGCAAAACCGTCAGCACATCGTCGCCCTGGACGATAGGCACGCCGGTCTGCGACCAGCAGCCCGACATGGCGGTGACGCCGGGGATGACTTCGGTCGGGAAGCAGTGTGCCAGCCGGACATGCAGGTGCATGTAGGAGCCGTAGAACAGCGGGTCGCCTTCGGAGAGCACGGCGACCATGCGGCCGGCTTCGAGGTGTTCGGCGACCTTCTCGGCCGACTCCTCGTAGAAATCGGTGATCTGCGAACGGTAGTCGTCGTGATCCTTGTCGATCTCGGTGGTGACGGGATAGAGAAGCGGCAGTTCCAGCATGTCCGGCCGGAAACGCGCCTCGACGATGGCGCGCGCGTTGCTGTTGTTGCCGCGCTTGGCGAAATAGGCAACGACATCGGCCGCGGCCAGGACGCGCGCGGCTTTCAGCGTCAAGAGTTCGGGATCGCCGGGACCGGTGCCGACGCCGACGAGGCGGCCTTTTGCCAGATCTTCTTTGACAGCTGCGTTCACAGGCCGGGCCTCGCCAGCGAATTGAGGGCGGCTGCAGTCATGGCGCTGCCGCCAAGCCTGCCGCGCACGATGGCGTAGGGCACGCCATAGGAATTCTGCACCAGCGCATCCTTGGATTCGGCGGCCCCGACGAAGCCGACCGGCATGCCGATGATCGCCGCCGGCTTCGGCGCGCCGTCGCGCAATTTTTCCAGGAGATAGAACAGTGCCGTCGGCGCATTGCCTATGGCGACCACCGAACCGGCCATACGCTCGCCCCACAGATCGATCGCCGCCGCCGAGCGGGTGTTGCCGATCTCCTTGGCAATGTCGTGCGTGCGCGGGTCGCGCAAGGTGCAGATCACCTCATTGCCGGCCGGCAGCCTGGCGCGGGTGACGCCATGCGAGACCATTTCGGCATCGCAGAAGATCGGCGCGCCGGCCGCCAAGGCGCTGCGGGAGGCGGCGACGAAATCGCTGGAGAAAACAAAATGACTTGATGCTTCTACCTGGCCGCAGGCATGGATCATGCGGATGGCAACGTCCGCCTCGGCCTCGGAAAAGCGGGACAAATCGGCCTCGGCGCGGATGATGGCAAAAGAGCGCTCATAGATGGCGTTGCCGTCATGGATGTAGTCGTAGGCGGCCATGCTTATTCCTGTCGGTAGCTTTCGGCGATTGCCGCCGGCCCGAGCCTTGTCAGGCAGGCGGCGGCGGTTTCGCCCTGAAATCGTGCGCTGCGGACCATCGCCGCGACGCGACTGACGCAGCGTGCGGCGTCATAGCCCGGCCTGTAGCCCGCAGGAAGGGCCTTTGCCGTCGCGTTCACGACAAGTCCGGCTCCGATTTCGCCGCCGACGATTGTTAGCGCGGCAGAGCCGGGGTGAGCGCAGCCCTTGGCGCAGCCGGAAATGTGCAGTGTGAAGTCGAGGATATCAGCGTTTTCGGCGGCGATTGTCTCGGCGATGTCGCGCGTGGCGATGCGGCCGGAGGCACACGCAGGGGTGCCGGGGCAGGCGGCGATGCGGGTGCGCGGGTCGGCGGCGGTGGTGACGAAGCCGAGCGCGGTGGCGGTGGCTTGCAGGAGGTGGTTTGCGGACGATGGTTGGCCGAGGAAAAGCAAGGCGCGGCCGGGGGCGAGGCGGATTTCGGCGACGCCGAGGGACAGGGCGCTTTGGGCGAGGGCGATGAGTTTTTCGGCCGGCACGCTGCCATAGGGGAGGGCTATGCCGAGAGCGGTGGTGTCGTTGGATAAGGGGAAAAGACCGATAGGCCGGCGATCCTGCACACCCCCCTCCGTCCTGCCGGACATCTCCCCCTCAAGGGGGGAGATCGGCAGCTTCGACGCCGGCTTTTCCTTAACAACACCGGAGATTAGTGAAATCATCGGTGAAAGCGTAATCTCCCCCCTTGAGGGGGAGATGTCCGGCAGGACAGAGGGGGGCGCCTCGCGCAAACTTGTCAAACATAGCCAATCGGCAAGAGATGCCAATTGCCTCTCAGACAAATCCTTTGCATGGGCGTCGCGGCCCTTCTCTGCAACCATTCGAAGAGCAGCGACAGTGATATCGCGCGCTGCATCGTCCCCAACCGTCGCAAGCAGTCTCGCGCTTTGGCCGTCAACAGCGACAGATACAGTCCACAGAACGCTAGCGCCGTCCCGCACCGCCTTCAGCCTGACATCGGCCGTCACCCCATCCATCGTCAACTGCCCGCCGCCATCGACAACCACCGAAACCTTCGGCCCTAGCCTTGGCGTCAGCCCAGCTTCCTCGACCGCAGCCCTGACCCGCTCAGCCAAAGCTCGCGGATCGGCAATCTCCCGCGGATCGATGCCGGCCAGCGGCCCGGTCTCGACCGGCACGCCGGTGCGCACGGCGATGCCCAGCGCATCCACCTCCGCCGCCAGCAGCCCAGCACTTTCCGCTGTCAGGCCGCGTATCTGCAGGCTGCCTCGTGCGGTCACTTCCATGATGCCGTTGCCGTGCCGCAGGGCGGATTCGGCGAGTCGGATCAAAAGCTTGGGCGAAAGACCTCCAGCTACAGGATTAAGCCGCACCAGCAGGCCATCGCCGGTCTGCATCGGCGCCGAGAGAGCCGGACAGGCGCCGCGGCGCGAGAAGGCGTTCATACCGCGACCCCGAGCGCCTCGGCCTCGGCGATCAACGCCGCGAGATCGTCGTCGATCGAGTTGCGCAAGGGATGCCACAGCCCACGCCGGCGCGCCGACAGGAAGCGTTCGGCGATGACTTTGGCTGCGGCCGGGTTTTCGCGCAGGATGAAGGCGCGGACATCGGGAGCACCGACATAGGCATCATGCACGGCCTCGATCAGCGCGCCTGAAATGGCGTGCGTGGTTTCGGCAAAGCCGATGAGGCGATCGACCGTCTCGGCGAATTCCGATGCGCCGCGCGGGCCGTGCCGCATCTGGCCGGCGATGAAACGCGCATTGACGGCTCGCGCCCGCACAACCCGCGACACAGCCTCGCCGACCGAGCGCGGCTTCGGCTTTTGCGGGTCGGTGGTGTCGAGCACGATGACGTCGGCATTTCGGCCCAATGCCGCAAGGGCGGCCGAAAAGCCGCCGATGAAGGCGACATCGGCGGAGCCCTCGAGAATATCGCGGCCGGGATCGTCGCCGGTGTGGACGAGCAGATCGGCCTCGGCGATGCGGGTCTCGAAAGCGCCGGGGGAGGCAATGCCTTCGCCCTCGGCGCCGCCATAGGCATGCGATGTCGCATCGAGATAGGCGCGGCCGATTTCTTCGCGCGCGGCCCAGTCGCCACTCGACAACAGGTCCTCGACGCCGGCGCCATAGGTGCCGGGCGAGGTGCCGAAGATGCGCGGGCCGATCTTGCCATCGGCACGGGTTCTGGCGGCGAGCGGGTTTTCCGAATCGTCCTCGTCGCGCGCGGCAACGGCGTTGGCAGCGGCGTCGATCAGCGCGATCTGGGTCGGGAACATGTCGCGGAACAGGCCGGAAATCCGCCAGGTGACATCGATGCGCGGACGGCCGAGCGTGGCCGGCGGCAGCACCTCGATGCCGGTGATGCGGCCGGTGGCACTGTCCCATTGCGGCCGGCAGCCCATCAGCGCCAGGCCTTGCGCGATCTCCTCGCCCCCGGTGCGCAGCGAGGCCGAGCCCCAGAGGTCGATGACCAGAGAACGCGGCCAGTCGCCATGTGACTGCATATAGCCGCGCACGACCTCTTCCGCCGCCGATCGGCCCAGATCATAGGCGGTCGGCGTCGGCATGGTGCGCGGATCGGAGGTGAAGAGATTGCGGCCGGTGGGCAGCACGTCGGAGCGGCCACGCGCAGGCGCCCCGGCCGGGCCGGCCTTGACGTGGCGGCCGTCGAGCGCCGCCAGCAGCGCGGCCTTCTCGGCTTCGGCGCTTTGCCGGCGCATGGCGTCGGGTTCGTCGTCTGGCGCGCGGCCGTAAATATGCAGGCCGTCCTTGATGGCGAAATCCTTGAGGTCGCAGAGCCAGGCGTCGATGCGGCGCAGCGCCTCGTCGGGCGCATCGGTTCCGGCGACGCCGGCTTCGGAGGCGAAGCCGGTCTTTTGCGCCGTGTCGACGATCAGCTTGGCCAGACGATCGCGGCGGCGGCGGTCGAGGCCGTCGGCCTGGGCATATTCGTCGACGAGGCGTTCGAGCTTGTGCTGCCCTTCGTCTAGGCCGGCACCGGTCAGCGGCGGCGGCAGATGGCCAAGCGTGACGGCGGCGATACGCCGCTTCGCCTGCGCCGCTTCGCCGGGATTGGAGACGATGAAGGGGTAAATGACGGGCAACGAGCCGGTGACGATCTCGGGGAAGCAGTTTTGTGAGAGCGCTACCGTCTTGCCGGGCAGCCATTCCAGCGTGCCATGAGCGCCGACATGGATGAGAGCATGGATGCGGAGCGATTTGCGCAGCCACAGGCCGAAGGCGATGAGGTCGTGGCGGGGAGGGAGCGTCGGGTCGTGGTAATCGGCGCGGCGGTCGGCCGAGCGGCCACGGTCGGGGGCGAGAGCGACAGTGATGTTGCCGAAGGTGGCGGCGCGGAAGGGGAAGCCGCTCTTACCCTCCCCCTTGTGGGGAGGGTGGCCCGCAGGGCCGGGTGGGGGTGGTGCACCGCTACCCCCACCCCGTTTCGCGCCATCCGCTTCGCGAATGTCGCGAACCGACCCTCCCCACAAGGGGGAGGGTGAAGGGGCGCCCCATGCCGCCTCGACTGCAGCCAGTGCGTCAGCCGGCAAATCCTTTGAGAAGTCCAGATACTCCTCCAACCCCAGCCCATCGCCTCTCCGCTCCAACGCGTCCAGCAACTCACGCGGCGTTTGCGGAATCCCTTCAACCCGATAGCCCTGCTCCTTCAGGTCATGCAGCATGGCCAGCACGCTGGACGGCACATCCAGGCCCACTGCATAGCCAGTGCGGCCGGGCGCGCTCGGATAGTCCGGAATGAGGATCGCCAACTTACGCGTCGCGCGGGGCGTCTGCTGCAGCTTGATGAACGCCGCGACACGCTCCGCCACTTGCGCAACGCGATCCGGTTCCGGGCGGTTCGCTAAGGCGCGGTGGCCGAGCGCCGGGTCGGTCTCGCTCTCGCCCTTGAAGGAAATCGCGCCGGCCAGGATGCGGCCGTCGAGTTCGGGCAGCACGACATGCATGGCAAGGTCGGCCGGCGCCAGGCCGCGCTGGTTGTTGTCCCAGACGTCGCGGCGGGTGGTGGCGACGATGACCTGGAAGACCGGCACGCAGGCCCGGTCGAACAGGGTTTGGACGCCGGGTTCGGCGCCGGATGCGAAGGCGGTTGAAGTGATGATGGCGGCGGGGTTGAGCGAGGCGAGCGCGGTCTCGACGAAGGCCAGCGACGTCGGGTCCTTCAGGCTGGAGACGAAGATCGGGACCGGTCTCATGCCGCGCTGGCGGAGTGCATCAAAGAGGGCATCGATTGGCGCGACATCGGCGGCCAGCAGCATCGAGCGGTAGAAGAGGATGGGGATGATGGGAGAGTTGATGTTGTCTGCGCCGAGTTCCCGCCCACCCCCCTCTGTCCTGCCGGACATCTCCCCCGCAAGGGGGGAGATTGATCTGTCGTCAACGGTTTCGCCAATCTTAGATGACCCAGACAGCTTCCTGTTCAACGGGGCCGAAGAGGAGCCGGCTTTGGTGACGGCTGATCTCCCCCCTTGCGGGGGAGATGTCCGGCAGGACAGAGGGGGGTGTGAAGGAACGCCGACATTGGCCAAATCCAACTTGCCCACCACGCCGCGACCTGGCTCGTAGTAACCAGCTTTCGGCACGCTAACCGGGTCAGCCGAAGCCGCATCCCGTCCCGCCAGCCCCGCCAATCTTTGCATCAGCGCTGTCATATTCTCCGGCCCGCCCTCGCGGAAATAGCCCAGCAGGCCGTCCAGCTCCGCGCGGGGCAGCGTCGAGGCTTCGATCAGCCTGAGGTCCTCGTCATGGCTTTCACCAGGCAGCAGCGCCAGCTTGATGCCACGTTCGCGAGCAGTCACCGCGAGTTGGTCGCAGCCATAGCGCCACCAGTCATAGCCGCCGAGGATGCGCACCAAGATCACCTTGGCCTGGCGGGCGACGCTGTCGATCCAGAGGTCCACGGACATGGGATGGCGCAGGTCGCGCAGCGCCGCCAGCCGCATCCACGGCAGGCGGGCGGCATCGGCCTTCCACGCCGCCGCGAGGCCGGCGAGGTCGCTGTCGGTGAAGGACAGCGCCACGATATCCGCCGGCGTCTGCCCGAGATCGACGGGCTCGGCGAGATCGTCGAGCGAGGCGGATGTGGTGGTGAGTATATGCATTTCGGCTCGTGGTTTGGATCAGCCGGCGAGTATACGCTCGATCGCCGGGCGGTTCAGTCCTTTCAGGCCAATGACGACAAGACGCGAGCGGCGGTCGTCCTCAGCCGCCCAGGCGCGGTCATAGTAATGATTGACGCGCGGGCCGACGGCCTGCAGCAAAAGCCGCATCGGCTTGCCGCCGACATCGACGAAGCCTTTCACACGCAGCACATTCTGTTCCTCGGCAACCGTGGCGACGCGCTTGGCCAGTTCGTCCGGGTTGGTGATCGAGGGGATGTCGACGATGAAGGTGTCGAAATCGTCATGCTCGTGGTCGAAGGCGCCGTCATGGTGCGATTTGCGGTTCTCGATGTCGTCCTCGACGGCGAGGCCGAGGCCGAGCAGCACCGAGGGATCGAGCTTGCCATGTGCGGTCGGCACGATCTTCACGGCGCGGGCGGAATGTTCATTGATGATGGCGTTGGCGCGGGCCGAACCGGGGGCGTCCATTAGATCGCTCTTCGACAGGATGATCAAATCGGCGCAGGCGATCTGGTCCTCGAAGACTTCTTCGACCGGATCGTCGTGGTCGAGCGTCTCGTCCTGAGCGCGCTGTGCCTGCAAAGCGTCCATGTCGTTGGCGACGCGGCCTTCGGCCAGCGCCGGGCCGTCTACCACGGCGATGACACCGTCGACGGTTACCCGGCTCTTCACGCTCGGCCACTGGAACGCCTGGACCAGCGGCTTGGGCAGAGCCAGGCCCGAGGTCTCGATCAGGATGTGGTCAACCTTCGGCGTCAGCGCGAGAATCTTGTCGAGGGCGGGCACGAAATCGTCGGCGACTGTACAGCAGATGCAGCCATTGGCGAGTTCGACGATGTTTTCCTCGGGGCAGGTGTCGATGCCGCAGCCTTTCAGGATTTCGCCGTCGATGCCGATGTCGCCGAACTCGTTGACGATGATGGCGATGCGCTTGCCCCCGGCGTTTTCCAGGAGATGGCGGACCAGCGTCGTCTTGCCGGCGCCGAGAAAGCCGGTGACGACGGTGCAGGGAACACGGGAGAGATTGCCGGCCGGGTTTGAAGCGTTCATCGTCAGTCCTTCAGCGTATCGAGGGGTGGGATGCGGGCAACGAGGCCGCGCTTGAGGCTATCGGGCCGGCCGCGCCACGGGATGAGGCCGTCGGCCGAAGTCGCGAAGAGCTTTGCGCCGGTGACGAGGTCGGCGCCGCTGGTTGCGGTCAGATCGCCGAAGACATAGCTCCAGCAGCCGTCACGCAGGATGGCAGCGCTCAGCCGGCGCTTGCAATTGCCGAGACATTCGGCGGTGCGGACGCGGATGTTGTCATCGGCAGCCGCGAGGCGCGTGTCGTCGGCCAGCAGTTCGCCGGCGCGGGGGTGAGCGTCTGAGCCGGTTTCATCGCGGCATGAGGCGCAGACGATGACGGTCACGCCAGCCAACGCGTCGCTATCGGCAGACGAAACATCCGCTGTGCCAGCCGAAAAACTGCTGTTCTGGTCCAAAAACCGTGCTCCTTGCCCGGAAACCCGCCAGGCGATCGGATACTTTGTCTCAGACGGCAGGTCTCCTGGCTCGCGGGTCATCGCCTTGGTTAGCCGCCTTCCCGGTGTTACCCAGTGGCTTTCGGCCTTGGCTCTTCGCTTACAGTTGCGGGGACAGCCGCGGATTTGGGATTTTCGTCCCGTACCGCATTCCCTCTTGGCCCTTGCCGTTGCGGGCAGGGGACCGTCTGGAACGGATTTAGGCTGTTGCGGGGAGTTGTGTCAACGCACGGCTACGACATGGCGATGTCGGCCAAAGGCTTCCCCAAATTGCCGGCCGGCGTCACTTCGACGCGCTCAAGGCCAAGCCAGCCCTGCATCTGCTTCAATTCCTCGAACAACTCTGCAGCTGTCTCCGGCGGCGCGCCGGGTTCGGCGTAGGCGGCGTGGACGCGCAGCACGCCGGCGGGACGGTCGGCCTTGAGGTCGACGCGGGCGACGATCTTGTCGCCGAGCAGGAAAGGCAGCACGTAATAGCCATATTGCCGCTTGTCGGCCGGGGTGTAGATCTCGATGCGGTAGCGGAAATCGAAGAGACGCTCGGTGCGCGCGCGCTCGAAGACCACCGGATCGAAGGGGGCCAGCAAGGCGCGGGCCTCGATCTTTCGCGGCAGGCGGGCGTCCCTATAGAGGTAAGCCGGCTTGTCCCAGCCTTCGACGTTTACCGGCAGCAGTTCGCCCATCTCGACCAGTTCCTCCAGCCGGCCCTTCATGTCGGCCGGCGACAAGCGGAAATAATCGCGCAGGTCACCCGACGTCGCGATGCCGTGGGCGCGGGCGGAAATGCGCAGCAATTCGCGGTGCGCGTCCTCGGCCGCCGGCACCGGCAGGTCGAGGATCGCCTGCGGCAGCACGCGCTCGGGCAGGTCGTAGAAACGCTCGAAGCCACGGCGGTGCGCCGTGGTGATGCGTCCGGCCCAGAAGAGCCATTCGAAGGCGTGCTTGGCGTGGCTCCAGCCCCACCAGCCGCCCGAACCTTTCTGGCCCTCCAGTGCCGAAGCGGCAATCGGGCCGCGCTCGGCGACCGCGCGGTAGATCTCTTCGATATAGGCGGCGTGCTCGCGGCCCCATTTGGCGAGGCCCAGATACATTTCGTCGCCGCTTTCAGCGCGCTGCATGCGCCAGCGCATCAGCGGGTAGGTCTCGACCGGCAGGAACGAGGCCTCATGCGCCCAGTATTCGAACACCGTGCGTTTGCGGGTGATGGCCGCATTGTCGAGCAAAGCCAGCGGGTAGGGGCCAAGCCGCGAATAGAGCGGGATATAGTGGGCGCGCACCACCGCGCTGACGGAATCGATCTGCAGCAAGCCGGTGCGCGACAGCACGCGGGCGAGGTGGCGGCGATCGGGCGTGCCGCCCGGGCGCGGATCGAGAAATCCTTGCGCGGCGAGCGCGATGCGCCTGGCCGTCGGGAGTGAGATTTTGTCCTTCGTCAAAGTGTCTTGCCTCGAACCATTTTCCCGACTTTAGCCGGCGATTCCGGTGATGCTAGCAGGCAAATGGCGGGAGATGTGTCAGGAGACAAAACTGGAGTGAAAGATGAAGGAAATCAAACAGGAGGAGATCGGACCAGTTTTTCCCGGCCTGCCGTCCAGCACTGTCTTTTGAACAAGGTTTGACTTGCTTCGCTGAAAGCCGTGCGCTAACCCTCGCCGCGTTGCAGCAAAGGCACCTAAAACGGTTCAGCGGTTAAACTGTCGCGCTTCCGCATTAGGGTTGGTTGCTGTAATCAAAGTGGATTGGCCGCCAACGGAAAGCCGAGCATGAACGTACTCCTCAGTTCATACCTGCCCATCGTCCTCTTCATCGCCGTGGCCGCGGTTGTAGGCCTGGCGCTTATCATAGCGCCGTTTCTGGTGGCTTATCGCAATCCCGATCCGGAGAAGCTTTCCGCCTACGAGTGCGGGTTCAACTCGTTCGACGATGCCCGGATGAAATTCGACATCCGCTTCTACCTGGTGTCGATCCTGTTCATCATCTTCGATCTGGAAGTGGCCTTCCTGTTTCCGTGGGCGGTGTCGTTCTCGAAGATCGGCATGCTCGGTTTCTGGTCGATGATGGTGTTTTTGGCGGTGCTGACCATCGGCTTTGCCTATGAGTGGAAAAAAGGAGCGCTGGAATGGGATTGAACGACAGTTCCGGAACGCTCGTCGCGCCGAAGCCCAAAGGCCTGATCGACCCCAATACCGGACGTCCGGTCGGTTCCGACGATCCGTTCTTCCTCGAGATCAACAATGAACTGGCCGACAAGGGTTTTCTGGTCACCTCGACCGAGGCGCTGATCACCTGGGCACGCAGCGGCTCGCTGATGTTCATGACCTTCGGTCTCGCCTGCTGCGCCGTCGAGATGATCCACACCTCGATGCCGCGCTATGATTCTGAAAGGTTTGGCGTGGCTCCTCGCGCGTCGCCGCGCCAGTCCGACATCATGATCGTGGCGGGAACGCTGACCAACAAGATGGCCCCGGCTTTGCGCAAGGTCTACGACCAGATGCCGGAGCCGCGCTACGTCATCTCGATGGGCTCCTGCGCCAATGGCGGCGGCTATTATCACTATTCCTATTCGGTGGTGCGCGGCTGCGACCGCATCGTGCCGGTCGACATCTATGTGCCCGGCTGCCCGCCAAGCGCCGAAGCGCTGCTCTACGGCATTCTTCTCCTGCAGAAGAAGATCCGCCGCACCGGCACGATCGAACGGTAGACCCATGGCCGCATCCCTGAGCGAACTGTCGACCTATCTCGGCGAAAAGCTGCCGGGCCGCGTCACCGATGCAGTGCTTGCCTATGGCGAACTGACGATCTCGGTTGCTACAGACAATCTGATCGAGGTGACAAGCTTCCTGCGTGACGATTCGGGCTGCCAGTTCATTTCGATCATCGATATCTGCGGCGCCGACTACCCGTCGCGCGTCAAGCGTTTCGATGTCGTCTATCATCTGCTGTCGCCGAAGCAGAATTTGCGCATCCGCATCAAGGTGCAGGCCGACGAAGAGACGCTGGTGCCGTCGCTCACCGCTGTCTATCCCGGCGCCGACTGGTATGAGCGCGAAGCCTACGATCTCTATGGCGTGCTGTTCTCCGGCCATCCGGACCTGCGCCGCATCCTCACGGATTACGGTTTCGAGGGCCATCCCCTGCGCAAGGACTTCCCGCTGACAGGTTTCGTCGAGGTGCGCTACGACGACGAAGCCAAGCGCGTCATCTACGAGCCTGTGGAACTGAAGCAGGAATTCCGCAATTTCGATTTTCTTTCGCCATGGGAAGGGACGGATTACGTCCTGCCGGGCGATGAGAAGGCGAAACAGTGAGTAGGAAGTAGTGAGTAGTCAGTAGCAAAAGATTTGGAGCAACGGATCGAATCTTATCGCGACTTGAAGGTGTGGCAATCGGCGATGACGCTTGCTGAGGATTGCTACCGTTTCACCAAAGAGTTTCCGAGGGATGAGATTTACGGCATGACCTCTCAGATGCGCCGATCGGCGGTTTCGGTCGCAGCGAACGTCGCGGAGGGATACGGTCGGGAGAACAGAGGGTCGTTCGTTCAATTTTTGCGCATGGCGCAAGGCTCGTTGAAGGAACTGGAGACACACATACTGCTGGCATGTCGGGTTGGCCTGCTGCGAAAAGACAATGAGATTGAGCTGCTGCTGCGATGCGAAGAGATTGGAAAAATGATGAGATCTCTTATCCGAACGGTGCAGGCCAAGCAGGCGGAATGAAGCAGGCATTGAGATTGATGATCACTACTCACTACTCACTACTGACTCTTCGCCAGAGGCGCCAGAATGGCTGAAACCTCCGTCCGCAACTTTAACATCAACTTCGGACCGCAGCACCCTGCGGCGCACGGTGTTTTGCGTCTTGTGCTGGAGCTGGACGGCGAGGTCGTGGATCGCGTCGATCCGCATATCGGCCTACTCCATCGCGGCACCGAAAAGCTGATCGAGCACAAGACCTATCTGCAGGCGGTGCCCTATCTCGACCGGCTCGATTATTGCGCTCCGATGAACCAGGAGCATGCCTTCGCGCTCGCCACCGAGCGGTTGCTCGGCATCGAAGTGCCGAAGCGCGGCCAGTTGATCCGCGTGCTCTATTCCGAGCTCAGCCGCATCATGTCGCACATCCTCAATGTGACGACGCAGGCGCTGGATATCGGCGCGCTGACGCCGCCGCTGTGGGGTTTCGTCGAACGCGAAAAGCTGATGGTGTTTTATGAGCGCGCTTCCGGTTCGCGCATGCACGCGGCCTATTTCCGTCCGGGCGGTGTGCACCAGGATCTGCCGGCGAAGCTGGTCGAGGACATCGGCAAGTGGATCGACCCGTTCCTGAAGTCGCTTGACGACCTCGACAAGCTGCTTACCGGCAACCGCATCTTCAAGCAGCGCAATGCCGATATCGGTATCGTGTCGCTGGCCGACGCCTGGGCCTGGGGTTTTTCCGGCGTCATGGTGCGCGGCTCGGGTGCGGCCTGGGATTTGCGCAAGTCGCAGCCTTATGAATGCTATTCCGAGATGGATTTCGACATCCCGATCGGCAAGAACGGCGACTGCTACGACCGCTACCTAGTGCGCATGGAAGAGATGCGCCAGTCGGCAAAGATCATGCGCCAGTGCGTCGACCTCTTGCTTGGCAAGGAAAGCGTCGGGCCGGTGTCCAACCTTGACGGCAAGGTGGTGCCGCCCAAGCGGCAGGCGATGAAGCGCTCGATGGAAGCGCTGATCCATCACTTCAAGCTCTACACCGAGGGCTATCGCGTGCCGGCCGGCGAGGTCTATGCCGCCGTCGAGGCGCCGAAGGGCGAGTTCGGGGTCTATCTCGTCTCCGACGGCACCAACAAACCCTACCGCTGCAAGCTGCGCGCGCCCGGCTTCGCGCATCTGCAAGCCATGGATTTCCTCTGCCGCGGCCATATGCTGGCCGACGTCACCGCCGTGTTGGGTTCCCTCGATATCGTCTTCGGGGAGGTTGATCGGTGATGGCGGCAGCCAATCCTACAGTGCGCTCTCAGGTCGGTGTTCGAGGGAATGCGGACGCTGCCCTACCGCGGTGGCGCGAATTGGCAAAAGCCATGCTGCCGGTCGAGTTCGCCGAGGCTTCTTACAACTCGACTCAGCACTGTTCGATCTATGACTTCTTTTTTACCCTGCTACCCAAGGCGCGCCTTGCCCACCGCGAGAATGACGACGACAAGCTGGGTAGAATGCATGGGTTCGCCCAATGGGCTGCCGTTCACCCGAACAAACAGATTTGGAATGCGGCTGGTGTCGCTTTTTACGAGCACTTGTTCGACGATGACATCGACGCTGATGCGGTCATGGCATGGATCTCGCCTCAAGTAAGGCAAACCGTTCTGGGACTGTGGCAATACACGTTGCCCGCAGAGCGATTTGCGAGTGTTGCTCGATCTGCCGAACGCATTCCGTTTTCTCATCAGAAAGAATGTGAAACCGCAATAGCTCTCGTAGCAGAGCAGGGGCCCGATCGCTAAATGTCAGTCCGCCGTCTCGCAGATGCAAGCGTCCAGCCAGCCACCTTCGCCTTCAACCGGGCGAATGCGGCGGTCGCGAAGCAATGGATCAAGAAATATCCGAAGGGTCGCGAGCAGTCGGCGATCATTCCCTTGCTGATGATTGCGCAGGAGCAGGAAGGCTGGGTCACCAAGGCGGCGATCGAGACGATTTCGGATATGCTCGGCATGCCGCGCATTCGCGGGCTTGAGGTCGCGACCTTCTACACGCAGTACCAACTCAATCCGGTCGGCACGCGCGCGCATATACAGGTCTGCGGCACCACGCCCTGCATGCTGCGCGGCTCGGAAGCGCTGATGGATGTGTGCCGCTCGAAAATCCATCACGACCAGTTCCACACCAACGACAAGGGCACACTGTCGTGGGAGGAAGTCGAATGCCTCGGCGCCTGCGTCAACGCGCCGATGGTGATGGTCTTCAAGGACACGTTCGAGGATCTGACGCCTGAGCGGCTGGCCGAAATCATCGATCTTTATGATGCAGGCAAGGGGGCCTCGGTTCCCACGGGACCGCAAAACGGCAGAACCGGCTCGGAGCCGGCGCCTGGCCTGACGACGCTGAAGAGCGAAAAGGCGATCCTCAAAGCGACGCGCGACAAGGAAGCCAGGGCGGCGAGCAAGGCTGCCCACGCGGCGCCCGACGCGATCATTGCAGCGCCTGTTCCGGCGCCTGCCGCTCCTGCAGCGGCCGCCCCGGTCGCGCCATCCAACGCCGGCAAACCGAAAACCGATGCGCCGGAAACCAGCTCGGCGTTGAAGTCGCCCTCCAGGGCCAAGGTTGCACCGGCGGCGGAAAAAGCGGCGAGCGTCCCGGCGCCCCTGCATTCGGCCGCCAACGCCAACACCGCGGCGCCTGAAGTCGAGAAGGTCGCCAAGCAGCGTAATGGCCCGAAGACCACCGCCACGCCGGCAACTGCCTTCACCGCGCCGGAATTCAAGGCGCCAGCGGTCAAGGCCGCGGTGGCCCCGGCCGTCAAGGCGCCGGCAGCCAGGCCCGCAAAGCCGTCGCTCGAGGACAAGAACCGTCCGGCCGGAATCGACAGGCCGGCCGCGGTCGACGATCTCAAGCTGATCTCGGGCATCGGCCCGAAGATCGAGGGCATCCTTCATTCGCTTGGCATCTTCACCTTCACACAGGTCGCATCCTGGAATAAGGCCGAGCGCGACTGGGTGGATGGATATCTCGCTTTCCAGGGCCGCATCGAGCGCGACGACTGGGGCAAGCAGGCCAAGGCGCTCGCCAAGGGCGGCGTCGCCGAATACATCCGCGTCTTCGGCAAGGAGCCACGTTGATGGCTGAAGCGCAAAGCACCGGATCTTTGCTGACGCTGCGCAGCATTGTCATCGGCGTTATCTGCATCGCTGCTGCCAACATCCTTCTGGAGGGGCTCCGGCGCCTCGTCGAATTGCCGTTTTCGGATACCCTGGAATCGATGGCCGCGACCGGCATGGGCGTGCTGGTGTGGTTCTCGATCGTCTTGCGGGGAAAGAGGTAAGTCATGCTGGCCGACAAAGACCGCATCTTCAACAACATCTACGGCCTGTTCGATAAGTCGCTGGCCGGCGCCATGGCGCGCGGCGCTTGGGACAACACGCCCGGCATCATCGCCAAGGGGCGCGAGTGGATCGTCAACGAGATGAAGGCGTCAGGCCTGCGCGGCCGTGGCGGCGCCGGTTTCCCGACCGGGCTGAAATGGTCGTTCATGCCCAAGCAGAGCGATGGAAGGCCGAGTTATCTCGTTGTCAACGCCGACGAATCCGAGCCCGGCACGTGCAAGGACCGCGATATCCTGCGCAACGATCCGCACACGCTGGTCGAGGGCTCGTTCATCGCCGGCTTCGCCATGGGCGCGGTCGCCGCCTACATCTATGTGCGCGGCGAGTTCATCCGCGAGCGCGAGGCGCTGCAGCGCGCCATCGACGAGGCCTACGAGGCCAGGCTGATCGGCAAGAACAACACGTCCGGCTACGATTTCGACATCTACATGCATCACGGCGCCGGCGCCTATATATGTGGAGAGGAAACAGCACTTCTGGAAAGCCTCGAAGGCAAGAAGGGCCAGCCCCGGCTGAAGCCGCCATTCCCGGCCAATGTCGGCTTGTACGGTTGTCCGACAACCGTGAACAATGTCGAGTCGATTGCGGTGGCGCCGACAATTTTGCGCCGTGGCGCCGCCTGGTTCTCGTCCTTCGGCCGGCCCAACAATGTCGGCACCAAGCTGTTTTGCATCTCGGGCCACGTCAACAATCCGTGCACCGTCGAGGAGGCGATGTCGATCCCGTTCCGCGAGCTGATCGAGACGCATTGCGGTGGCATTCGCGGCGGCTGGGACAATCTCCTCGCGGTCATTCCGGGCGGCGCTTCGGTGCCGCTGGTGCCGGCCGAGCAGATCATCGATGCGCCGATGGATTTCGATGCTTTGCGCGACCTTAAATCCGGCCTCGGCACGGCGGCTGTCATCGTCATGGACAAGTCGACCGATATCGTGAAGGCGATCGCCAGGCTTTCCTATTTCTACAAGCATGAGAGCTGCGGCCAGTGCACGCCATGCCGCGAAGGCACCGGCTGGATGTGGCGGGTGATGGAGCGGCTGGTGCGCGGCGAGGCGCAGAAGCGCGAGATCGACATGCTGCTCGACGTCACCAAGCAGGTGGAGGGCCATACGATCTGTGCGCTGGGCGACGCCGCGGCATGGCCGATCCAGGGCCTGATGCGGCATTTCCGCGGCGAGGTGGAGCGGCGCATCGACGAGTTTTCCCGCAACGCGCACCGGGCCGAACCGGTGATGGTGGCGGCGGAGTAGATTTAAAATACGGGCGCAAGCCCGGGACCGAAATATAGGGGCGGGGAAGACGAAGAAACGACCAGGAGATGTCTATGGCGCCGTATTCGAACCCTTTGATGCCCAATTTGGACCAGCTTGAGAAGATGAACCAGGATTTGACCAGGATGATGCCGAAGGAGATGGCCAGCGCCGTCAACCTTCTCGCGCATCCTGTCGCGGGTGCCGCCGCGATGTCGGCGCTGGGCTTTGGCCTTGCCAACCATGCCTTTGGCGTGTGGCTAGGCGCCTTGTCGGGTGCTGCCGAGGCATCGCAGCGGATTTTCCAGCCGATCATCGACGATTTCGAACTGCGCAGCCAAGGGTTCGCCGAGACCGCCCCCGCCACCAAGGCGCGCGCGGCGACCAGAACCCTGATCGCCGAGGCGCAGACTTTTGCCCAGGATCTGACCGATATTGCCGCTCTCACCCTCGATGCCGAGTCGGAGAAGACCGAGGCCGTCGCCGAAGGCGCAACGATCGGATTGATGCCGGAGGATTTCAGACAGCCCAAGGCCGTGGCTCGTCCGGCCAAGCCGTCGGATCTCAAGGCGATCACCGGCGTTGGGCCGAAGCTGGAAAAGGTGCTGAACGGCCTCGGCATCTGGACCTTTGCCCAGATCGCCGCCTGGGCGCCAGAAGAGATCGCCTGGGTCGAGGACTACCTGTCGCTCACCGGCCGTATCGGCCGCGACGAGTGGACCCGCCAGGCCGCGGCGCTGACGCTGGCCGCCAAGGCGAAGAAGTAGGGGTGGCAGGCATGGAGATCCACGACAGGAGCGATGTTCTCGATGTGCGCAATGCCATCGTCAGCAACTCCAGATTTGACGATGTGAACTTGTCGAACACGCAGTTTCACAACGTCGACCTGTCGGCGGCCGTTGTGGAGGACGCGAACCTCTCGGACGCGTTTTTCAGCAATGTGAATATGAGCAATTTGAAGATAGAAAACGCTGAAGTCGCCGGCATGATGATCAATGGCATCAGGCTGAGCGATCTGTTTCAGGCATATGAGACGGCGCAGACCGCCGGGGGCAATTGATGGCAAAGCTCAAGGTCGACGGGAAAGAGATCACTGTACCCGACCACTACACGCTGCTGCAGGCGGCCGAGGACGCCGGCGCGGAAGTGCCGCGATTCTGCTTCCATGAGCGGCTGTCGATCGCCGGCAATTGCCGCATGTGCCTGATCGAGGTGAAGGGCGGGCCGCCCAAACCGCAGGCCTCCTGCGCCATGAATGTGCGCGACCTGCGTCCGGGTCCGAATGGCGAGGCGCCTGAAATCTTCACCAACACGCCGATGGTCAAGAAGGCCCGCGAAGGCGTGATGGAATTCCTTTTGATCAACCATCCGCTGGATTGCCCGATCTGCGACCAGGGCGGCGAATGCGACCTGCAGGACCAGGCGATGGCCTTCGGCGTCGATTCCTCGCGCTATCACGAGAACAAGCGCGCGGTCGAAGACAAGTATATCGGCCCATTGGTCAAGACGGTTATGAACCGCTGCATCCACTGCACGCGCTGCGTTCGCTTCACCACGGAAGTTGCGGGCATTTCCGAGCTTGGCCTGATCGGCCGCGGCGAGGATGCCGAGATCACCACCTATCTCGAAAGCGCCATGACCTCGGAGCTGCAGGGCAATGTCATCGACCTCTGCCCGGTCGGCGCGCTGACCTCCAAGCCTTTCGCCTTTCAGGCACGGCCGTGGGAGCTGACCAAGACAGAATCCATCGACGTCATGGACGCCGTCGGCTCGGCAATCCGCGTCGACAGCCGCGGCCGCGAGGTGATGCGCATCCTGCCGCGCGTCAATGAAGCGGTGAACGAGGAGTGGATTTCCGACAAGACCCGCTTCATATGGGACGGATTGCGCACGCAGCGCCTCGACCGCCCCTATGTCCGCAAGGACGGAAAGTTGGCGCCGGCCAGCTGGGCCGAAGCGTTCGTTGCGATCAGGGATGCGGTGTCGAATGCTGCGCCCGAGAAAATCGGCGCGATTGCGGGCGATCTTGCCGCCGTCGAGGAAATCTACGCGCTGAAGCAGCTTATGGCTGCGTTGGGCTCGAAGAACACCGATTGCCGCCAGGACGGCGCCGCACTCGATCCCGCGCTCGGCCGCGCCAGCTACATCTTCAACCCCACCATCGAGGGCATCGAGCAGGCCGACGCGGTGCTGATCATCGGCGCCAATCCGCGCTTCGAGGCCTCGGTGCTCAATGCCCGCATCCGCAAGCGCTGGCGGATCGGCAATCTGCCGGTCGGCGTCATCGGCGAGGTCGGCGACACGCGTTACGACTACGAACAGCTCGGCGCCGGTCCGGAGTCGCTGAAAGACCTGGCCGACGGCAATGGCAAGTTCTTCCAGGTGCTGAAGAAGGCGACGCATCCGCTGATCATCGTCGGCCAGGGCGCGCTGTCGCGTGCCGACGGCGCGGCGGTGCTCGGCCAGGCGGCGAAACTCGCCACCGCCGTCAACGCTGCCCGCGCCGACTGGAACGGCTTTGCCGTGCTGCACACTGCGGCCGCGCGCGTCGGCGGCCTGGATGTCGGCTTCGTGCCTGGCAAGGGCGGCAAGAACGTCGCCGGCATGCTGGGGGAGAGCGACGTTCTGTTCCTGCTCGGCGCCGACGAGATCGACATGTCCAAGACCGGCGGCGCCTTCGTCGTCTATGTCGGCACGCATGGCGACGCCGGCGCGCACCGCGCCAATGTCATCCTGCCGGGAGCCGCCTACACCGAAAAGTCCGGCACCTATGTCAACACCGAGGGACGCGTGCAGCAGACCAACCGCGCGGGCTTCGCGCCGGGTGACGCGCGCGAAGACTGGGCGATCCTGAGGGCATTGTCCGATGTGCTCGGCAAGAAACTGCCATTCGATTCGCTGCAGCAACTGCGCGCCAGGCTCTATGGCGAATATCCGCATCTCGCCCACATCGACCATGTTGTCTCAGGCAACCCCGACGACATCGCCAGGGTGGCGAAGCTCGGCGGGCGGCTGAACAAGGGCACTTTCACCTCGCCGGTCACGGATTTCTATTTGACCAACCCGATCGCGCGGGCCTCCGCCGTCATGGCGGAATGCTCGGCGCTGGCGAAAAACGGCTTCAGGCAGGCGGCAGAGTAGATATGGACACTTTCTTCTCCTTCTACGTGCTGCCGGCGCTGATCATCATTTTGAAGTCGGTCGTGCTGATCGTCGTTTTGCTGATCGGGGTCGCCTACCTGCTTTACGCCGACCGCAAGATCTGGGCGGCGGTGCAGCTGCGCCGCGGCCCGAACGTCGTCGGCCCCTGGGGCACGCTGCAGGCCTTCGCCGATCTGCTGAAATTCGTCTTCAAGGAACCGGTCATTCCGTCCGGCGCCAACAAGGGCGTGTTCCTGCTGGCGCCGCTGGTGTCGGCCGTGCTGGCGATCTCGGCCTGGGCGGTCATTCCCATCCATGCCGGCTGGGCAATCGCCAACGTCAATGTCGGCATCCTCTACGTCTTCGCCATCTCCTCGCTCGAGGTCTATGGCGTGATCATGGGCGGCTGGGCGTCCAACTCGAAATACCCGTTCCTCGGCGCGCTGCGCTCGGCGGCGCAGATGGTGTCCTACGAAGTCTCGATCGGCTTCGTCATCGTCACCGTGCTGCTCTGCGTCGGCTCGCTCAACCTGTCGGACATCGTGCTATCGCAGCAGGACGGTCTGGGCACCAAGCTTGGCCTGCCCAACAGCTTCCTCGACTGGCACTGGCTGGCGCTGTTCCCGATGTTCGTCATTTTCTTCATCTCGGCGCTGGCCGAGACCAACCGCCCGCCCTTCGACCTGGTGGAAGCCGAGTCTGAATTGGTCGCCGGCCATATGGTCGAATATTCGTCGACGCCGTTCCTGTTGTTCTTCCTCGGCGAATATGTCGCCGTGGTGATGATGTGCGCGCTGGCCACCATCCTGTTCCTCGGCGGCTGGCTGCCGCCCTTCGACTTCGCCCCCTTCACCTGGGTGCCCGGCGTGATCTGGTTCGTGCTCAAGATCTGCCTGATGTTCTTCATGTTCTCGATGGTGAAGGCCTTCGTGCCGCGCTACCGCTACGACCAGCTGATGCGGCTGGGCTGGAAAGTGTTCCTGCCGATCTCCCTGTTCATGGTCGTTGCCACCGCGGCCTTCCTCAAGATCACGGGGTTTGCGTGATGGGCGATTTCACCCTTGGTTTTTTGGGAGCAGTTGCCGGCGTAGTCGTGGCGTTGTTCGGCAATCTGGTCGTGCTTCCTTACGTCTTGCGGCAACAGGAACAAAGGTTGGCAGCAAACTATCGAGCCCCGGTGTTTAGCTGGGACAAGCAGAAATTGGCTGCTCTGACGACACTTGCTTACCGTTTCCTGATGCCTGTTTTGTTTGGGTTTGTCGGCGCCATCGCTGCAATACAGATTTTTGGGGGTGCCGAATGAGTGCGCTTGCTCAAGCCGCAAAATCGCTGCTGCTGCAGGATTTCGTCAGCGCCTTCTTCCTGTCGATGCGCCAGTTCTTCGCGCCGAAGGAGACGATCAACTATCCGCACGAAAAGGGGCCGATCAGCCCGCGCTTCCGGGGCGAGCATGCTTTGCGCCGTTACCCCAATGGCGAAGAGCGCTGCATCGCCTGCAAATTGTGCGAAGCGATCTGTCCGGCGCAGGCGATCACCATCGAGGCCGGCCCGCGCCGCAATGACGGCACGCGCCGCACCGTGCGCTACGACATCGACATGGTGAAGTGCATCTATTGCGGCTTCTGCCAGGAAGCCTGCCCGGTCGACGCTATCGTCGAGGGGCCGAATTTCGAGTTCGCGACGGAGACGCGCGAAGAGCTTTACTACGACAAGGACAGGCTGCTGGCGAATGGCGACCGCTGGGAGCGCGAACTGGCGCGCAACATCTCGCTGGACTCGCCCTACCGCTGACATTTGACGCATGGACGGGGCGAGGGGCCTCGTCTAAGGACAACGCAACTTGCCGGCCGGAGGCGGTCGCAGAAATCAAACAGGACGGATGTCCTGTTTGGACAGGAACCCGGGGGATCCCCAATGCTGAGTGGACTAGAGGCGGCCTTTTTCTACCTCTTCGCCTTTGTCGCGGTGGCGTCGGCCTTCATGGTCATTTCGTCGCGCAACCCCGTGCATTCCGTGCTGTTCCTGATCCTGACCTTCTTTAACGCCGCGGGCCTGTTCATGCTGACCGGCGCCGAGTTCCTGGCGATGATCCTGCTCGTCGTCTATGTCGGCGCGGTCATGGTGCTGTTCCTGTTCGTCGTCATGATGCTCGATGTCGACTTCGCCGAGATGAAGGAAGGCGCCCTGCAATATGCGCCGATCGGCGCGCTGGTCGGGCTGATCCTGGCGGCCGAGCTGATCGTGGTGCTCGGCGGCTACACCTTCGCGCCGCAACTGGCCTCGACGGTCTCCAAACCCATCCCGGATCTTGCCGCGCGGACGAACACCGCAGCACTCGGCGACATCCTCTATACGGACTACCTCTACTACTTCCAGATTTCGGGCCTCATCCTGCTGGTCGCCATGATCGGCGCCATCGTCCTGACGCTGCGCCACAAGGAAGGGGTCAAGCGGCAGTCGATCGCCGCCCAGGTCGGCCGCACGCCGGCGACAGGCATGGAAATCCGCAAGGTCAAGTCGGGCGAGGGGCTCTGAGATGGTCGTCGGCATCGCACATTACCTGACCGTATCGGCGATCCTGTTCACGCTGGGCGTGTTCGGCATCTTCCTGAACCGCAGGAACATCATCGTCATCCTGATGTCGATCGAGCTGATCCTTTTGGCGGTCAACATCAATTTCGTCGCCTTCTCGGCGGCATTGGGCGATCTCGTCGGCCAGGTGTTTGCCCTGTTCGTGCTGACGGTCGCGGCCGCCGAAGCGGCTATCGGTCTTGCCATTCTCGTCGTCTTCTTCCGCAACCGCGGCTCGATCGCGGTCGAAGACGTGAACCAGATGAAGGGTTGACGGGGCTAACATGTATCAAGCGATCGTCTTCCTTCCGCTGCTCGGCTTCCTGATTGTCGGCCTGTTCGGCAATTCACTCGGCGCCAAGGCATCGGAATATATCACCTCAGGCTTCCTGGTGATCTCGGCGGTGCTGTCCTGGGTCGCCTTCTTCTCCATCGGATTCCGCGAGGGCGAGGTGTTCACCGTGCCGATACTGCGCTGGATCCAATCCGGCGGCTTGGACGCGTCCTGGGCGCTCAGGATCGATACGCTGACGGTGGTCATGCTGGTGGTGGTCAACACGGTGTCGGCGCTGGTCCACATCTATTCGATCGGCTACATGCACCACGATCCGAACCGACCGCGCTTCTTCGCCTATCTGTCGCTGTTCACCTTCGCCATGCTGATGCTGGTGACGGCGGACAATCTGGTGCAGATGTTCTTCGGCTGGGAAGGGGTGGGTCTCGCGTCCTATTTGCTGATCGGCTTCTGGTACAAGAAACCCTCGGCCAATGCCGCGGCCATCAAGGCCTTCGTCGTCAACCGCGTCGGCGATTTCGGCTTTGCGCTCGGCATTTTCGGCGTCTTCGTTTTGTTCGGCTCGGTCAATCTCGGCACCATCTTCGCCAATGCCGCGACGTTCATTCCGGCTGAAGGCGCCCCACAAGGCGCCGCCGTGCTGACCTTCCTCGGCTATGCGCTGGACAAGCAGGCGGCCATGACGATCGTCTGCCTGCTGCTGTTCATGGGCGCGATGGGCAAGTCGGCGCAGGTGCCGCTGCACACCTGGCTGCCGGACGCGATGGAAGGCCCGACCCCGGTTTCCGCGCTGATCCATGCCGCCACCATGGTCACGGCCGGCGTGTTCATGCTGGCGCGGCTGTCGCCGCTGTTCGAACTGTCGCATTCGGCACTCACGGTGGTGACCTTCATCGGGGCCTTCACCGCCTTCTTCGCGGCGACCGTCGGCCTGGTTCAGAACGACATCAAGCGCGTCATCGCCTATTCGACCTGCTCGCAGCTCGGCTACATGTTCGTCGCGCTCGGCGTCGGCGCCTATGGCGCGGCGATCTTCCATCTGTTCACGCACGCCTTCTTCAAGGCGCTGCTGTTCCTGGGCTCCGGCTCGGTCATCCATGCCGTCTCCGACGAGCAGGACATGCGCAAGATGGGCGGCCTGCGGAAGCTCATTCCGAAGACCTACTGGATGATGGTGATCGGCACGCTGGCGCTGACCGGCGTCGGCATCCCGGTGACCGTCATCGGCACCGCCGGATTCTTCTCCAAGGATGCCATCATCGAGGCTGCCTTTGCCGGCCACAATTCGGTCGCCGGCCTCGCTTTTGTCCTGCTGGTCATCGCCGCCTGCTTCACCTCCTTCTACTCCTGGCGGCTGATCTTCATGACCTTCCACGGCGAGCCGCGGGCGAGCCACGACGTCATGCACCATGTCCATGAATCGCCGCCGGTGATGCTGGTGCCGCTGTTCATCCTGGCCGCGGGCGCGCTGTTTGCCGGCGTTATCTTCCATGGCGCCTTCATCGGCGAAGGCTATGCCGAATTCTGGAAGGCGTCGCTGTTCACGCTGCCGGACAACCACATCCTGCACGATATCCACGAATTGCCGCTGTGGGTCGAGCTGGCACCGTTCGTCGCCATGATCATCGGCTTTGCCGTCGCCTGGAAGTTCTACATCCGCTCGCCGGAACTGCCCCGGAGTGTCGCCGCCAACCATCGGCTGCTGTATGCCTTCCTGCTCAACAAATGGTACTTTGACGAGCTCTACGACGTCCTGTTCGTGCGGCCGGCAAAGGCGCTGGGCCGGTTCCTGTGGAAGACCGGCGACGGCACCATCATCGACGGGCTCGGTCCTGACGGCATTTCGGCGCGCGTCGTCGATGTCACCGACCGCGTCGTCAAGCTGCAGACCGGCTATCTCTATCACTATGCATTCGCCATGCTGATCGGCGTGGCCGCACTCGTCACCTGGATGATGCTCTGATGACCGCCTGGCCAATCCTCTCGCTGGTCACCTTCCTGCCGCTCGTAGGTGTGCTGCTGATCCTGTTCATCAGGGATGACAGCCCGAATGCGCGTCGCAACATCCGCGCCATCGCGTTCACGACGACAGCGGCCACCTTCATCATCTCGCTGTTCATCTGGACCGGCTTCGACAATTCGCAGGCCGGCTTCCAGTTCGTCGAGAAGTTTGCCTGGCTGGATTCCGGCATCTCCTACCATATGGGCGTCGACGGCATTTCGATGCTGTTCGTCATCCTGACGACGTTCCTGATGCCGCTCTGCATCCTGGCGTCGTGGGAAGCGATCGACAAGCGGGTCAAGGCCTACATGATTGCCTTCCTGCTCTTGGAAACGCTGATGATCGGCGTGTTCTGCGCGCTCGACATCGTGCTGTTCTACGTCTTCTTCGAGGCCGGCCTGATCCCGATGTTCATCATCATCGGCGTCTGGGGCGGCAAGCGCCGCGTCTATGCCTCGTTCAAGTTCTTCCTCTACACGCTGGCCGGCTCGGTGCTGATGTTGCTCGCCATCATGGCGATGTTCTTCCAGGCGGGCACCACCGACATCCCGACGCTGCTGACCCACAACTTCCCGGCCCACATGCAGACATGGCTATTTCTAGCCTTCTTCGCCTCCTTCGCGGTGAAGATGCCGATGTGGCCGGTGCACACCTGGCTGCCCGATGCGCACGTCGAAGCGCCGACGGCGGGCTCGGTGATCCTGGCGGGCATACTGTTGAAAATGGGCGGGTACGGCTTCCTGCGCTTCTCCCTGCCGATGTTCCCGCTGGCGTCGGAAATGTTCGCACCGCTGGTGTTCACGCTGTCGGTCGTCGCCATCATCTACACCTCGCTGGTGGCGCTGATGCAGGAGGACATGAAGAAGCTGATCGCCTATTCCTCCGTCGCCCATATGGGCTTCGTCACCATGGGCATCTTCGCCATGAACCAGGAAGGCGTGCAGGGCGCGATCTTCCAGATGCTGAGCCACGGCCTCGTCTCGGGCGCACTGTTCCTGTGCGTCGGCGTCATTTACGACCGCATGCACACACGCGAGATCCACGCCTATGGCGGCTTGGTCAACAACATGCCGAAATACGCAACCGTGTTCCTGATCTTCACCATGGCCAATGTCGGCTTGCCCGGCACGTCAGGCTTCGTCGGCGAGTTCCTGACCATGCTCGGCGTGTTCCGGGTCAACACCTGGGTGGCTTTCTTCGCCGCCACCGGCGTCATCCTGTCGGCGGCCTACGCGCTCTGGCTCTACCGCCGGGTGATCTTCGGCGCGCTGACCAAGGAAAGCCTGAAGGGCCTGCTCGATCTGTCGACGCGCGAGAAGGCAATCATCTACCCGCTGGTCGTGCTGGTCATCTTCTTCGGCGTTTATCCCGCTCCCGTCTTCGATGCCACGGCCCAGTCGGTCAAGGCGCTCGTCACCAATGTCACCGCATCCATCGGCGCCGCGCAGACCGCGGCGGCGAACTGACCAGAGGTTTTGCGAACCATGACGCCGGACCTTTACTCCAGCCTTTCGCTCTCGACGCCGGAGCTGATCCTCGCCATCGGCGCCCTGGCGCTGTTGATGGTCGGCGCCTATTCGCGCGCCAACACTGCCATTCTGGTGACCGGCCTTGCCGTCGCCGTGCTGGTGATCGCAGGCCTATGGCTGATCTTTCCCACGGGGCAGGGGAGCGCCTACGGCAACGCCTTCATCCAGGATCCGTTCTCCCGCTTCATGAAGGTGCTGTCGCTGATCGGTTCGGCGGTGACGCTGGTGATGTCGATGCGCTTCGCCAGGCAGGAGCATTTCGACAAGTTCGAATACCCGGTGCTGATCCTGCTCTGCACGCTTGGTATGATGCTGATGATCTCGGCCAACGGCATGATCGGGCTCTATCTCGGCCTCGAGCTGCAGTCGCTGGCGATTTACGTGCTGGCGGCGATCAATCGCGACAATCTGCGTTCGACCGAGGCCGGTTTGAAGTATTTTGTGCTCGGCGCGCTATCGTCGGGCATGCTGCTTTACGGAATCAGCCTCATTTACGGCTACACCGGCAATGTAGGCTTCCAGGAAATTTCCTCCGCGCTTGGCAGCGGCGAGCGCCAGTTGGGTCTCGTCGTCGGCCTGGTCTTCGTTTTGGCCGGCCTTGCCTTCAAGATTTCGGCGGTGCCGTTCCACATGTGGACGCCCGATGTTTACGAGGGCGCGCCGACGCCGGTCACCGCCTTCCTGGCGGCCGCTCCCAAAATGGCGGCAATGGCGCTGATCGTGCGCGTCACCATGGGCGCCTTCAAGCCGATCGCTTCCGACTGGCAGCAGATCATCGTCTTCATCTCGATCGCCTCGATGGCGCTCGGCTCCTTTGCCGCGATCGGCCAGACCAACATCAAGCGGCTGATGGCGTACTCCTCGATCGGCCATATGGGGTATGCGCTGGTCGGCCTTGCCGCCAACAGCCAGGCCGGCGTGCGCGGCGTCGCCATCTACATGCTGATCTATCTCGTCATGACGCTCGGCACCTTCGCCTTCATCCTCGCCATGCGGCGCAAGGAAGGCAATGTCGAGCAGATCAGCGATCTCGCCGGTCTGTCGTCGACCAATCCGATCATGGCGACGATCCTGACCATCCTGATGTTCTCGCTGGCCGGCATCCCGCCGCTCGCCGGCTTCTGGGGGAAATGGTACGTGTTCCTCGCCGCCATCAACGCCAATCTCTATGCGCTGGCGATCATCGGCGTGCTGGCCTCTGTGGTGGGCGCTTTCTACTATCTGCGGATCATCAAGATCATGTGGTTCGACGAACCGGCCGGCGGCTTCGTGCCGATGGCGGTTGAGCTGCGCCTCGTGCTTGGTGTCTCCGGCGCTTTCGTGCTGTTCTATGTGCTGATCGGCGGGCCGATCGCGACCTACGCCGAAGCCGCCGCCAAGACATTTTTCTGAACGGATGGCATTTCGGCTGGCTCCGACCTCTGAGACGGAAGGGTTCCGGCTCGAGGCCCATGACAGCGTGGGTTCCACCAACACGCTGGCGCTGGACCATGCAAGGGCAGGCGATCCCGGCAAATTGTGGGTCGTTTCCAAGAAGCAGGAAAGCGGCCGTGGCCGCCGCGGCAGGGCCTGGGTATCGCCCGAGGGCAATCTGGCGGCGACATTGCTGGTCATCACCGGCGGTGAGTTGCGTCTGGCGGCGACGCTGGGCTTCGTCGCCGGCCTGTCGCTGGCCGATGCGCTCGACGCCGTGGTGCCGAAGGGCAGGATCGCTATCGGCCTCGACGGCGCCAGCCAGGGGCAGAATCGCTTCGAGCTGAAATGGCCGAACGATGTGCTGGCCTCCGGCGCCAAGCTGGCCGGCATCCTGCTGGAATCGGCCATTCTCGATGGCGGCCGTTTCGCGGTGGCGGTGGGCATCGGCGTCAATGTGGTGGCGCATCCGCCGGATTTGCCGTATCCGGCGACATCGCTTCAGGCGCTGGGCGCGACATGCGACGCCGAAACGCTGTTCTTGGCGCTGTCCGATGCCTGGACCGACAATGCCCGGCTGTGGGATGACGGACGCGGGCTCGACGCCATCCGGCGTCGCTGGCTATCGCGCGCGGCGGGGCTTGGCGGCGAGGTTGCTGTCAGGATTGACGGGAATGTGGTGCGCGGTACCTTCGAAACCATTGACGCGGACTGCCGTTTCGTGATCCGCGATGATGAGGGGTCGGTCGTGACGGTAGCCGCCGGCGACGTGCATTTCGGCGCCGTCGCGTCGGCAAAGATTTAGGGGCTGGCCGCAAGGGCCGGGAAGGGAAAATTGATGGCGAAAGCGCAAAACGCCGAACTCGTCTTCGTGCCGCTCGGCGGCGTCGGCGAGATCGGCATGAACTTCGCCCTTTACGGCTATGGGCCGCCTAGCGCGCGCGAGTGGATCGTCGTCGATGTCGGCGTGACTTTTCCCGATGCGGCGCATCCTGGCGTCGACCTGATCCTGCCCGATACGCGCTTCATCGAGGAGAACCTCGCCGGCCTGCGCGGCATCATCATCACCCACGCGCATGAAGACCATTACGGGGCGCTGCTCGACATCTGGCCGAAGCTGAAGGCGCCGGTGTGGATGACACCGTTCAGCGCCGGACTGCTGGACGCCAAGCGCCAGGGCGAGCAGGGCGCGCCGAAGAAAATTCCGGTGACGATCTACCGGGCAGGCGAAACATTCACTGTCGGCCCGTTCTCGATCGAGGCCATTCCGGTGGCGCACTCGATCCCCGAGCCGATGTCGCTGGCGATCACCTCGCCGGCCGGCACCGTCATCCATACCGGCGACTGGAAGATCGATCCGGAACCGACGATCGGTCCGAAAACCGACGAGGCGCGGTTTCGCGCCTATGGCGACAAGGGCGTTCTGGCGCTGGTCTGCGATTCCACCAATGCGCTGCGCGAAGGCGAATCGCCGTCGGAAGTGGCGGTGGGCGAAGGCCTCAGGGGCGTCATCCAGAGCGCTGTCGGCCGTGTCGCCGTCACCACCTTCTCTTCCAATGTCGGGCGCATCGTCTCGATCGCCAAGGCGGCGCGCGATGCCGGCCGCCAGTGCCTGGTGCTCGGCCGCTCGCTGAAGCGGGTCATCGATGTCGCCGGCGAGCTCGGCTACATGGACGGGCTGCCGGAGTTCATCGCCGAAGAGGATTTCGGCTTCATCCCGCGCGAGAACCTCGTCATCATCTGCACCGGCAGCCAGGGCGAGGCGCTGGCGGCACTGGCAAAACTTTCGCGCGACGAGATGAAATCGGTGTCGCTGACGGCCGGCGACACGGTGGTGTTTTCCTCACGCACCATTCCCGGCAACGAGAAGGCGATCCTCGAGATCAAGAACCGCCTCATCGACCTCGGCATCAAGATCATCGAGGATGGCGACGCGCTTGTGCATGTCTCCGGCCATCCCCGCCGCAGCGAATTGCGCAGGATGTATGAATGGGTGCGGCCGCAGATCGGCGTTCCCGTGCATGGCGAAGCCGCGCATCTGGTGGCGCAGGGGTCGCTGATGTCGACGTCGGGCATCGGCCAGGTGGCGCAAGTGCGCGACGGCGACATGCTGCGGCTGGCGCCGGGTCCGGCCACGATCATCGACCAGGTGCCGTTCGGCCGCATCTACAAGGACGGCAGGCTGATCGGCACCGACCAGGCGATGGGCATACGCGACCGGCGCAAGCTATCCTTTGCCGGCCATGTCGCGGTCAATGTCGTGCTCGACGACAAATATGAGCTCGCCGGCGATCCCGATCTGGTCGCCATCGGCGTCGCCGAGGCCGATGCCCGTGGCGAAAACATGGAAGATCTGATGCTCGACGCGGCCGTCGGCGCGGTCGACTCGATCCCTCGCCAGCGCCGCAAGGACCTCGATCTGGTGCAGGAAGCGGTGCGCCGCGCCGTGCGCGGCGCCGCCAACGAGGCCTGGGGCAAGAAGCCGCTGGTGACGGTGTTTGTGACGAGGTGAGGGAATAGGCAGTAGGCGGTAGGCAGTGGAGAAAAATGCAGATGTATCACTACTGCCTACTGCCCATTCCCTACTCTCTTAACTTGTGGAGCACTTCATGCTCGGACGCCTGAACCATATAGCGCTTGCCGTGCCGGACCTGGCCGCGGCGATTGCGGCCTATCGCGATACGCTTGGCGCGAAGGTCACCGCGCCGCAAGCGCTGCCCGAGCATGGCGTTACCGTGGTGTTCGTCGATGTCGGCAACACCAAGATCGAACTCCTGGAGCCGCTGGGCGAGGGGTCGCCGATCGCGGCCTTTCTGGACAAGAACCCCTCGGGTGGCATGCATCATGTCTGCTACGAGGTCGACGACATCCTTGCCGCGCGCGATCACCTCAAAGCGAGCGGCGCCCGCGTGCTGGGCGACGGCAATCCCAAAACCGGCGCCCACGGCAAGCCGGTGCTGTTCCTGCATCCCAAGGATTTCTTCGGCACGCTGGTCGAACTGGAGCAGGCATGAGCTGGATTTCGTTTGCCGCGCTGTTCTTCATCACCTGGTGGCTGATGCTGTTCATCGTGCTGCCGTTCAGCGTCAAGACGCAGGATGACGACCAGGACGTGACGCTGGGCACGGTTGCGAGTGCGCCGCGCGGGCCGCATATGCTGCGCGCCGTGATCCGCACCACCATCGTCACGGCTGTCGTCATGGGGGTTTTCTACAGCCTGACGCACGGGCTGGGCTACAGCCTCGACGAAGTCCCGCACATCATCCCCGAAGCCAGCCAGGCACCGGCTAACTAACCACTTTCCCGCCGGCAGATCGGCTGGGATGTTTGTGTCTGTTTCGGAGCGCCAAACTCAGATTTTGTCTCGCCAGCCTGCGATGCACAATCGGCGGCCAGGCATGGCCCACCCGCATTAGAATCACGACTGGGCATCAGGCTGACGCAAGCTCACGTGATTTGGGAACAGGTTGATCTAACCAGATGATCGGGCAAAAAAAATGCAAGGCACAAGGCCTTGCAATTTAAACGCGTTCCGATCTGTTTTCCGGTTTCCGGCGGCAGCGGGTAACCGCGCCTAGATCGCATCCTCCCAAGACTTTGACCGCGTAGGAGAGCAGATTTTTCTCCACCCTCTCGGTTATCGGGGCACACTAGCCTAACCCTGATGAAATTGTCACGCAGAATTTTGCCCGCAATCGGGCAATCTGTGCTGCAGTGCACAATAGTGCGGCAGGCTTTGCTTGCGAAACGAACAACACCGGGGCTGCCGCCTTAATCTGGTCAGGTGTGCCGCGTCGCCCGGACGCGCAAAGCGTGTGTGAGCACTTCGGAGTCAGGTCATCATTTTGTATCAAAAGCATTATCGTTTTCGGTGCGAAGGTCTTTGGAAGAAGAATCGATTTTTGCGATTTCCGGCCGATGCGGCCGGTCGGGTTTCCATTCCGTCACGAAATAGCTATGAAGCCGGGGCAAGCAAGCCAGCCGCGCCGATTCCGGCGCAGCCTCCTCTCTCACGGACCTGTCCATGCGTTTGTCGCAGTTTTTCCTGCCCATCCTGAAAGAAAATCCGCGCGAGGCCGAGATCGTCTCGCACCGGCTGATGCTGCGTGCCGGCATGATCCGCCAGCAGGGGCAGGGCAGCTTTTCCTGGCTGCCGCTAGGCAAGCTGGTGCTCGACAAGGTCTGCCGCATCATCCGCGAGGAGCAGAACCGCGCCGGCGCTCTGGAAATCCTGATGCCGACCATCCAGTCGGCCGATCTGTGGCGCGAAAGCGGCCGCTATGACGATTACGGCAAGGAGATGTTGCGCATCAAGGACCGGCAGGACCGCGACATGCTCTACGGTCCGACCAATGAGGAAGTGGTCACCGAGATCGTGCGCGCCTACGTCAAGTCGTACAAGGATTTGCCGCTCAACCTCTACCACATCCAGTGGAAGTTCCGCGACGAGGTGCGGCCGCGCTTCGGCGTCATGCGCTCCCGCGAGTTCCTGATGAAGGATGCCTATTCCTTCGACCTCGATTTCGAGGGCGCCAAGGCCGCCTACAACCGCATGTTCGTGTCCTATCTCAGGACGTTCACGCGCATGGGGCTGCAGGCCATTCCGATGCGAGCCGACACCGGGCCGATCGGCGGCGATCTCAGCCATGAATTCATCATCCTGGCCGACACCGGCGAGAGCCAGGTCTATTGCGACCGCGAATATCTGTCGCTGCAGGTGCCCGGCGAGAAAACCGACTTCGGCAATGACGGCGAGATCGCCGACATCGTCAAGACGTGGACGATGCCTTACGCCGCCACCGACGAGATGCATGACGAGGCGGCCTGGGACAAGCTTGGCGAGGCCGACCGGGTCTCGGCACGCGGCATCGAGGTCGGCCACATCTTCCATTTCGGCGACAAATATTCCAAGCCCATGGGCGCCAAGGTGACCGGGCCCGACGGCAAGGATCATTTCGTTTCCGGCGGCTCCTACGGTATCGGTCCGTCGCGGCTGGTGGCGGCGATCATCGAAGCCAGCCATGACGACAGCGGCATCATCTGGCCGGAAGCGGTGACGCCGTTCGACATCGGCCTGATCAACATGAAGGCCGGCGACGCCGAGTGCGACCGCGTTTGCGGCGAGCTCTACGCCGCCTTCACCAGCGCCGGCAAGGATGTGCTTTACGACGACACCGACCAGCGGCCGGGCGGCAAGTTCGCCACCGCCGACCTGATCGGCCTGCCCTGGCAGGTGATCGTCGGGCCGCGCGGCGTGGCCGCCGGCGAGATCGAGATCAAGAACCGCCGGACCGGCGAGCGCGAGACGCTGCCGGTCGCGGAGGCCAGGAAACGCTTCGGTGCAACCGCATGAGCGAAGCCGCGGCAGCGAAGTCTTCGGTAGCCCAGTCTCCGGTTGGCAAGTCTCCGGTCGCCAAGTCTCCGGTCACCAAGTCTCCGGTCGCCGGCCCGTTCTCCATGTTCGAACGCATGGTCGCCTGGCGTTATTTGCGGTCGCGCCGCAAGGAGACGGTGATCTCGGTCATCGCCTCGATCTCCTTCCTCGGCATCATGCTAGGCGTCGCCACGCTGATCGTCGTCATGGCTGTCATGAACGGGTTTCGAGCCGAACTTCTGACCCGCATCCTCGGCGTCAACGGCCATCTGATCGTGCAGCCGCTGGATTCGCCGCTTGAGGACTATGCGCAGGTCGCAGCCCGCATCAACGGCGTGGCCGGCGTCAAATACGCGATACCGCTGATCGACGGCCAGGTCCTGGCGCAAGGCAATGTCGGCGGCGGCATGGGCGCGCTGGTGCGCGGTATCAGGGCCGAAGACCTCGGCAAGATCGCCATCGTCGCCCAAAACGTCAAGCAAGGCACGCTTGACGGCTTCGACTCCGGCGAGGGCGTCGCCATCGGCAAGCGCATGGCGGAGAATCTCGGCCTTGTGCTCGGCGACACCATCACGCTGATCTCGCCGGATGGCGATGTGACGCCGATGGGCACGACGCCGCGGCTGAAGGGCTACAAGGTGGCGGCGATCTTCGAGGTCGGCATGTCGGAATATGACAGCTCCATCGTCTACATGCCGTTTTCCGAAGCGCAGCTCTATTTCAACATGGACGGCAGGGCGCAGACGATCGAGATCTATGTCGACAATCCCGATAATGTCGACGCGCTGAAACCGCTGGTGGATGCGGCGGCGCAACGGCCGATCGACATGGTCGACTGGCGCCAGCGCAACGAGACGTTCTTTTCAGCACTGCAGGTCGAGCGCAACGTCATGTTCATGATCCTGACGCTGATCGTGCTGGTGGCGGCGCTCAACATCATCTCCGGCCTGATCATGCTGGTGAAGGACAAGGGCCACGATATCGCCATCCTGCGCACAATGGGCGCCTCGCGCGGCGCCATCCTGCGCATCTTCCTGATGACGGGTGCTGCGATCGGCGTCACCGGCACGCTGGCCGGCGTGCTGCTCGGGGTGCTCATCTGCACCAACATCGAATCCATCCGCCAGTTCTTCTCCTGGATGACCGGCAAGGTGCTGTTCAACCCGGAGCTCTATTTCCTCAGCCAGCTGCCGGCAAAGATGGACCCGCGCGAGACCACCTACGTCATCCTGATGGCGCTCGGCCTGTCCTTCCTGGCAACAGTGTTTCCGGCATGGCGCGCCGCACGGCTCGATCCGGTCGAGGCCTTGAGATACGAATGAAGTCCGAGATCATTATCGAGCTGAAGAGCGTCGAGCGGCACTATGTCCAGGGGCCGCGCAAGCTCACCATTTTGAACGGCGCCGACTTTTCGCTGAAGCGCGGCGAGATGGTGGCGCTGGTGGCGCCGTCGGGCACCGGCAAGTCGACGCTGCTCCATACGGCGGGCCTGCTCGAGCGCCCCGACGCCGGTGACGTCATTCTGGCCGGCCGCGCCTGCGGACGGCTCTCCGACGACGAACGCACGGCAATCCGCCGCAACGATGTCGGCTTCGTCTATCAGTTCCATCATCTGCTGCCGGAGTTTTCGGCACTGGAAAACATCATGATGCCGCAGCTGATCAAAGGGCTTTCGCGCAAGGAGGCGTCGGAGCGCGCAGCACAGCTGCTCGACTATATGCAGATCGGCAAGCGCGCGTCGCACCGTCCGTCGGAGCTGTCCGGCGGCGAGCAGCAGCGCGTCGCCATTGCCCGCGCGGTCGCCAATGCGCCCTTGCTGCTGCTCGCCGACGAGCCGACCGGCAATCTCGACCCGGTCACCGCCTCCTATGTCTTCGAGGCGCTTGGCGCGCTGGTCAAGCAGTCCGGCCTTGCCGCGCTGATCGCGACCCACAATCACGAACTCGCCTCGCGCATGGACCGCCGGGTGACGTTGGCGGATGGCAAGGTCGTTCCGTTGTAGGCCCCAACTTCGTCATCCTAGGGTCTGCGCCGCGTCGCTGCGCTCCTTGCTCCGCCCTAGGATCACGAAGTGATTGGTGCGTGTCCCGATCGCAAAGGCATGCGATGCGCCCTGCGTCAGCACTGCCGTCACCCCGTCAACCTTTCCTTAACCCTGCCCAAACCGGCTGTCAGGATTCGTCGGCCTGCCGCTTTCCGCTCATTGACTTTCGAACAAAGTTAGAACAAAATGCGAACATATCAACAACAGGAGAGAGTTATGAGCGATCTTGTTCAGGACGTCGTTTCGTTGGTGTGCATGAGTGCGTTTCTGGTTTCCATGGCTGTCTGGATCGGCGCCATGTGATGCAACTGCGGTTCGCCGCACTGTTTTAGGCGGGCAGGAAGGCGCTGTGCCGTTAAGCCTTTCTTGCCGCCATGACGCTAGGCTGCCCCGCCAAGACAGGGAGCAAAAACCTCAGGTGTCGCCGATCGTGACGGCCCTTCTGGTGGCCGGTAATCTCGGACTGATTTTCCTTCTGATGACTGCGCCGCTCGGTTTGCGCACGGTGAGGCTCAGCCGCGTGGTCGCAATGGACCGGCAGCGCCTCTGGCAGGCGCTGTGGCCGCTCGGCAGCGATGCCGGCTGGTCCGGCGAGATACTGAAGGCCCAGCCGCTGGACGGGCAGGGCACGGCCCGCATCCTGCTGTCCTGGGAGGGCCGGGACGGCCAGCCGATCGAGCGAAGGTCGCGCTTCGAGGACGTCGTCGAAGGCAGTCGTTTTTCGATGCGGGTCATCGAGGATACCGCGCTCGACGCGTCGTTCTGGAAGGATTTTTATGAGACCACCGAACTCACCTCGGAAGGTGCCGGCACGCGCGTCACGCTCAGCCAGACCGATCGCTATCGCGGCGTCGCCTTCCTGGTGTTCCGCTACTTCGCCATGCGCCGCGAGCTGGGCAAGCTGGAGATCTGGGCGAGGACCGGACAATATCGCAAGGGCGGTTGGTTCGAGCATCCGCTGAGCCAGGTCGGTTTCGCCGTTCTTTCGGCTTTCATCCTGTGGCCGTTCTTCGGGCTCAATCTCGGCGGCCTGGCGCTGGCCGCGATCCTGACCTCGGTGGTCGCCCTGCATGAGCTCGGCCACATGGCGGCCTTTCGGCTGACCGGTCATCGCAAGGCGCGGATGATCTTTATCCCGCTGCTCGGCGGCCTCGCCATTGGTGGCCGGCCTTATGACAGCCGCTTCGAGGTCGCCTTCGTGGCGCTGATGGGCGCCGGCTTTTCCGCGTTCCTGGTTCCGCTGCTGATCGCCGCCAGCGGGCTCGCGTCCGGCGAGGGACATCGGCTTGCCGCGGCCCTTCTGGCGACGCTTGCGGGCTTTGCCGCATTGTTCAACATCGCCAATCTGGTGCCGGTTTGGAAATTCGACGGCGGCCAGGTACTGCGCCAGATCTGCCCGGGGCCGGTCGCCCTGGCGCTCGCCTCGTTTTCCCTGCTCTCGGCCTTGCTGTGGCTTGGCTGGCTGGCCGGCTTTTCCCAAACCTTTCTGCTGGTGGCGGGCGCCGTCTTTGCCATCCTCAGCCTGATGACAGTGGGTAGCGGGGTAAAACCGCGCCACGAATTGAAGCCGATCCGCATCTTCGACCGTTTCGCCATGGCCGGCGCGCTGCTGGCCGTCTTCGCCATTCACGGTTTCGGGCTGTTGTGGGCCTCGGCGCGGTTGCTTTGAGCGTTGGTCGAGGCGAGACTCAGCCGGCCTTGCGAGCCGGTTCTGCAGAAGTTGACTCCGCTGCCCCGAAAACATCCTCGAAGGCGGATTTCAGCGCCAGGTCGAAATCGGCCATGGTCACGGGCAGGCCGAGGTCGACGAGGCTGGTGACGCCGTGATCCGGCACGCCGCATGGCACGATGCCGCTGAAATGGCTGAGATCCGGCTCGACATTGACGGCAATGCCATGAAAGCTCACCCAGCGCCGCAGCCGGATGCCGATGGCCGCGATCTTGTCTTCAGCCGGCGAGCCGTCGGGCAGGGACGGGCGCTCGGGCCGCACCACCCAGACTCCGACGCGGTCCTCGCGGCGTTCGCCGCGTACATTGAAGGCGGCAAGCGTGCCGATGATCCACTGCTCGAGCGCGGCGACGAAGGCGCGCACATCCTCGCGGCGGCGCTTCAGGTCAAGCATGACATAGGCAACCCGCTGCCCCGGCCCGTGATAGGTGTATTCGCCGCCGCGCCCCGCGGCAAACACCGGGAAACGGTCGGGGTCGATCAAATCCTCGATGCGGGCGCTGGTGCCGGCGGTGTAAAGCGGCGGATGCTCGACCAGCCAGACCATCTCGGCGGCCGCACCCGTGCGGATCGCCTCGGCGCGCGCTTCCATCAGGGCCAGCGCATCGGTGTAGCCGGCCAGGCCAGGCTCGATGCGCCATTCGACCGGCGCTGACCCGGGCAAGGGCAGGAACGACGTGGCGATCTGGCTGCGTTCGGTCATGGCTTTTCGTTTTTCGCTTAATGCACGCCGCTTGGCAAAACCGCCTTGCGCTCTGGGGCGGAATGCATTCGCCCTTCATATGGCGGTATCCGGCTGAAACGTCCAGTTCGCCGTCCTTTGCGCGTACCACAGGACGCGCGGCGCTGTAGAGACCGATATGCCAATTCGCGGCGATTATTGCGCGCGGCGCCCTTGTTTCGCCGGAAACGATTTGCTACACGCCGCGAGCCGGTTCGTTCCGGCTCCTACCACGGGCGGTCGTGGCGGAATTGGTAGACGCGCAGCGTTGAGGTCGCTGTGGGGCAACCCGTGGAAGTTCGAGTCTTCTCGACCGCACCAGTTATTTTTCGGCCATTTAATCGTTGCGACTTCAGGCTGTCGAGGCCGAATCATCGCTTTGGCGATTGAACCGGCCGCTGCAGAGTTGCAACAGGAGTTTGCAGAAACCGCAACGCGAACACGTTAGCTCGCGCTGCCAGCCTCCTGCACCGGGTGGCGGGGCAGGGGACGGCTTTCTGGGCGACCTAAGCGGCGCGTCGTTGCGGGAAATGGAGACCCGGACGGGCTCGACGAGGGTCAACGGCCGTCACGACGGTGTGGTGGTGATCGCAATAGACGCGATCCGGCGACGTCGGCCCGGCACAAAACCGGTAACCACCGGGTACCGACCGGTCTTCGCTCACCGGGAAGCGGCACTGGTGCAGGCCTAGCTGAATGAGGGGGACGTCTCTCGACGCTGGTCTGATATTTTCACGCATGATGGTTTTCAGTTTCCTGGTTCATAGCCATTGCCGGCTGACGGCCGCGATGCGACCGGTCGGAGCGAGCTTCTCTCGTTTTGGAGGGCTGTGGACCACATATGGTGCTGATAGCACCGTCAAAGAAGCCCGGCGCCCCGCTTCTGCAGCCAAATCGTTTGCGACTTAAGGCCACACCCGCGAGCGCCCGAAGCACCTGTCCGGCCGGGATTTGCCGGCGCGCCGTTGCATAGCCTCAGTCCGTCGCCGCCGATCGCTTGAAGACGATGGTGACCCTGGTTCCCTCGCCGGCACTCGACTTGACGTCGAATTGCGCCTTGGCATTTTCGGTCAGCGACCGCGCGATCAAGGAGCCGAGCTTGCCGGGCCTGGGCCAGGTCTCACCCGTCGGCAGACCGATCCCATCATCGGCGACAGTCACCCGGCAACCATCGCCGCTGACGACGCTGTGCAGCGTGATCGTGCCGCCATCGCGCCCGACGAATGCATGTTTGAGAGCGTTGGTCAGCAACTCATTGACGACCAGGCCTGTCGGCATGGCAACGTTGATGGATACCGGATAGGTATCCACCTTAAGGTCGAGGCGGATACCTTCGACTGCGTGCGACGCCATGACGGCGGACGCGATCTGGCTAAGGTACACGCCAAGATCCACCTCATCCTTCTGCTGGTCAGCCGACAATGTCTGGTAGAGGATTGCCAATGCGTCTACCCGGCCGGCAAGCCTTTCGAAACGCTTCTGGTCCGGTTCGGTGGCGTTGCGGGTTTCCATCCGGATCAAAGCGGTGATCATCTGCAGATTGTTTTTCACCCGATGCTGCAGTTCGCGCAACAGGGTGTCCTTCTCCCGGATGAGCTCCTCCGCGGGTCGCGCGTCCTCGGTCTCACCGTGTGCCGTGACGTCGACAAGCGCCACCAGCCGGAAGCAGAGCTTGCCGTTGTCGTCCTCGATAACGTTGGAATAAACGTCGACGATTGCCGGCTTGTCCTCGCCGCGCTCGAGGCGAAACGTGCCGACGAAATCGGTGTCTTCAACGACAGCCTCGGCGAGCGGCCTGTCCTTCTGCCGATGAAGCCCCCTGCCGGAAAGGGCCGCCCAGTTTTCCCGCGCAAGCTTCGGCGCCTTGAGGTCCGAGAGCTTCTCGAATTCGGGATTGGCGTAGACGACACGTTCCTTCGCGATCAATTCCGAGACGGCGATCGCGATCGGCATCTGGTCGAGAAATTTCTTGAACTGGTCGCTTTCCAGCGCGGTGGCGAGGTCAGGCGTATCGAGCAATTGCTCGACAGCGTCAGCCTTATCGGAGTCTGTCATCTCGGCGCCTGCGTGATGCGTGGAAGCCATCAATATCAGGCATGCAATTCACCCGCCATCTCCAATATCGAAGGGGATACGACAGCGTCACTACTGGTGCGGGCCGCGTCGCGCAGCGCTCCACCGCCTGCCGCTCACGAACGAATTGGACAGAAGGCATTTTTCTCAGGGCCGCCGAACTTTGAAAAGAAATGTCTATGGAATTTGTAGAATTACGCTTTGAATGGGATCTCGGTACTGCTCGCAAGCCTTGGCGGCCTTCGCCTCCTGAGTTGAGATCAGTGCTCTCGTTGCCAAGCAAGTCGGCTCCCGATGAGGGAGTTGCTCCGCCGATCGCTATGCGGCCGGCAGACGGCGGAGCATTGCCACCAGCCCGCGGCTTTAGAGGAAGAGGTTCCCATGACCAGACTTACCCCCGTAGAGCAGATCATCCCGGATGCCGATATTGTCCCGCTTACCGGACGCGTCGGCGCAGAGATCAGGAACATTCGGCTCTCCGGCGACCTGCCGCAGCAGACGGTCGCGGCGATCAACCAGATCCTGTTGCGGCACAAGGTGGTGTTCTTCCGCGACCAGGCGCATCTCGACGATGCCGAGCAGGAGCGCTTTGCCCAGCGTCTCGGCGACCTCGTCCCGCATCCGACCCAAGGTCCCGTCAAGGGAACGGCGTCCATTCTCGAACTCGATTCCAGCCGTGGCGGCGGTCGCGCCGACCAATGGCATACCGATGTCACCTTCGTCGACGCCTATCCGAAATTCTCCGTTCTTCGCGGCGTCGTCATACCGCCGGCCGGCGGCGACACCATCTGGTCGAACACCGCGGCCGCCTATCAGGACCTGCCCGAGCCGTTGAAGCTGCTGGCCGACAATCTCTGGGCGGTGCACAGCAACGCCTACGATTACGCCGCGGTGCGGCCGCGTGCGAGCGCCGCGGAAAAGAAGCACTTCGAGGAAATCTTCACCTCGACGATCTACGAGACCGAGCATCCCGTTGTCCGCGTCCATCCCGAAACAGGCGAGCGCTCGCTGCTGCTCGGCAATTTCGTGCAACGGCTGATCGGTCTTTCCAAAAGCGATTCGGCGAAGCTCTACGAGGTGTTCCAGTCCTATGTCACGGCGCCGGAGAACACCGTGCGCTGGCGCTGGAAGGCCGGCGATGTGGCGATCTGGGACAACCGCGCGACGCAGCACTACGCCGTCAACGATTACGGCGACCAGCACCGGGTGGTCCGTCGCGCCACGGTCGACGGCGACATTCCGGTCAGCGTCGACGGCCGCCGCAGCGCCACCCGCACCAAGGTCGCGAAGCCGGCAGCCGACAAGGCGGCATGAGGCGCGGTCGAACGCGAAGGCCGCTGTTCAGGCGGCCTTCTTCATACGTGACAGCGTATCGGCGACCACCTCACCAAACGAGGACGGCGTCGGCACGATGATCACACCGGCCTCCTTCAGGATTTCGACCTTTTCCTGCGCCGACTCGCCGAAGGCCGAGATGATGGCGCCGGCGTGGCCCATGCGGCGGCCTTTGGGGGCGGAGAGGCCGGCGATGTAGGCGATCAGGGGCTTGCGCATATTATCGCGCGCCCAGATCGCGGCTTCGGCTTCCTGCGGTCCGCCGATCTCGCCGATCATCACCACCGCGTCGGTGTCGTCATCCTGTTCGAACAGTTTCAGCATGTCCTTGAAGGACGAGCCGTTGATCGGGTCGCCGCCAATGCCGACGCTGGTCGAGACGCCGATGCCGAGCGACTTCATCTGCGACGCCGCCTCGTAGCCCAGGGTTCCCGAGCGGCCGACAATGCCGACGCGGCCAGGCAGATAGATGCTGCCGGGCATGATGCCCATCAGCGCCTGTCCGGGCGTGATGACGCCGGCGCAGTTCGGCCCGATCAGCCGCATGCGGTCCTCGTAGCGGTAGCGCAGCATGTAGCGCTTGACCTGCATCATGTCCTGCGACGGGATGCCGTCGGTGATGCAGACGCAGAGTTTTATGCCGGCGTCGGCCGCTTCCATGATCGAATCGGCGGCAAAAGGCGGCGGCACGAAGACGATGCTGGCCTCCGCGCGGGTCTCGCGCACCGCGCCCTTGACCGTGTTGAAGACGGGCAGGCCAAGATGCTTCTGGCCGCCTTTGCCGGGCGTAACGCCGCCGACCAGCTTGGTGCCGTAGCGCTTCATGTCCTCGGCATGGAAGCTGCCGATCTTGCCGGTGAACCCCTGGACGATGACGCGGGTGCTGCGGTTGAGCAGGATTGCCATTTTCTCGACCTCCCTAGAGCATGATGCCGAAAAGTGTGAAGCGGTTTTCGGACGACATCATGCTCCATCTGTTTGATTTTAGAGACGGATTCAGATTTCAGGTCGATTCGACCTGAAATCATCCGGCTCTAGGCTGCTTTTTTCTTGGTGGCCGCGCGCCAGGCAGCGACGGCTTTTTCGGCGGCTTCGGCCAGCGTGTCGGCAACGATTACCGCCTCGCCGGAATCGGCCAGGATGCGGCGGCCTTCCTCGGCCTTGGTGCCGGAGAGACGGACCACCAGCGGCACGTTGACGCCGACCTCGCGTATCGCCTTGATGATGCCTTCGGCGACCCAGTCGCAGCGGTTGATGCCGGCGAAGATGTTGACCAGGATGGTCTCGACATTCTTGTCGCCGAGCACGGCGCGGAAGGATTTCGCCACCCGCTCCGGCGAGGCGCCGCCACCGATGTCGAGGAAGTTGGCCGGTTCGCCGCCGGCGATCTTGATCATGTCCATGGTCGCCATGGCGAGCCCTGCGCCATTGATGATGCAGCCGATGTTGCCGTCGAGGCCGACATAGGAGAGGCCACGGTCGCTGGCAAAAGTTTCGCGCGGATCTTCCTGGCTTTTGTCGCGCAGCTCGGAGATTTCCGGCCGGCGGAACAACGCGTTCTCGTCGAACGACATTTTGGCGTCGAGCGCGATCAGATTGCCGTCGCGGGTCACCACCAGCGGATTGATCTCCAGCATCGAGGCGTCGTAGTCGCGGAACACCTGATAGCAGGCGAAGATGGTTTCGGTCGCCTTGCCGATCAGATTGTGGTCGAGGCCGAGCCCGAAGGCGATCTCGCGCGCCTGGAAACGCTGCATGCCGACGCCGGGATCGACCGATGTGCGCAGGATGGAGTTCGGTGCCTTCTCGACGATGTCCTCGATCTCCATGCCGCCGGCAGCGGACGCCACGATCATGACGCGCTCTTCCTTGCGGTCGAGCACGAAGCCGACATAGAGCTCCTGCGCGATATCGACGGCTTCCTCGAGATACAGGCGCGAAATCAGCTTGCCGCGCGGGTCGGTCTGCTGTGTCACCAGCTTGCGGCCGAGCATGCCCTCGGCCGCGCTGGAAATCTCCTCGTCATTGGCGCACAGTTTGATGCCGCCGGCCTTGCCGCGGGCGCCGGAATGCACCTGCGCCTTCAGCACCCATTTGGCGCCGCCGATCTCGCGGGCCCTGTAGGTCGCCTGCTCGGGGCTGTAGGCCAGCCCGCCGCGCGGCACATGCACGCCGTGGCGTGCCAGCAGTTCCTTGGCCTGATATTCGTGGATGTCCATTTTGTCCTCCCTGAACAGTCAATGCGTGGCGACGCGCGGCTCGCTAGAGAATTGGCTGGCCCGTTCGATTGCCTCGTTGACCACCAGAACATTGCGCGCCATGCGTTCCGACGCTGCGTCGATCATCTTGCCGTCGAGTGCGGCCGCTCCCTTGCCCTGCGCCTCCGCCTCCTTCAGCACTTCGAGGATGCGCCGGGCGCGGGTGACCTCTTTTTCCGGTGGAGAGAAGACGTCGTTGGCAAGCGCGATCTGCGAGGGGTGGATCGCCCACTTGCCTTCGATGCCCAGCGCCGCCGCGCGCCTGGCGCCAGCGATGTAGCCCTCCGGATCGGAGAAGTCGCCGAACGGCCCGTCAATGGCGCGCAAGCCATAGGCGCGGCAGGCGACGGTCATGCGCGACAGAGCGAAATGCCACTGATCGCCGGGATAGTCGGGGTTGAGGCCGCCAATGTTGACCGTGCGCGCCTTGCAGCTTGCCGCATAGTCGGCGACGCCGAAATGCATGGCTTCCAGCCGGCCGGGTGTCGCGGCAATCGCCTCGACATTGGCCATGCCGAGCGCGGTCTCGATCAGCGCTTCGAGGCCGACGCGGGTCCTGAAACCCTTTGCCATCTCGATCTGGTTGACCATGGCCTCGACCATGTAGAGGTCGGCCGGCACGCCGACCTTCGGCACCAAAATGGTGTCCAGCCGGTCACCGGCCTGCTCCATGACGTCAACCACGTCGCGGTACATGTAGTGCGTGTCGAGGCCGTTGATGCGCACCGAGACGGTCTTGCCCTTGGCGCGCCAGTCGATGTCGTTGAGCGCCTGGATGATGTTCTTGCGGGCGCGTTCCTTGTCGGGCGGGGCGACCGCATCCTCGATGTCGAGGAAGATGAAGTCGGCGGCGCTGTTGGCCGCCTTGTCGATCATTTCCGGGCTGGAGCCTGGAACCGCCAGCTCGCTGCGCTGCAGCCGTAATTTCTTGAGGTGGTTGATGGTGTGGCTCATTGTCGGCTCCTCAGGCGGCTTCGGCGACCGGCACGGCGGCCGAGGCGCGGAAGTGCTGGATGGCGGCGCCGACGCCGGAGCCGGGCGCCAGCCGTACGCCGCAGTCGAGCAGCGCCATTTCGGCGGCCGAGAGCGAGGCCAGCACCATCACCTCGTTCAGCCAGCCGAGATGGCCGATGCGGAAGACCTTGCCGATCACCTTGTTGAGGCCGCCGCCGAGCGCGGTCTGGTATTTCTGGTAGGCGCGCTTGACCACATCGCCGCTGTCGACGCCGTCCGGCACCAGGATGGCGCTGACGGTGTCGGAGTGCCATTTAGGCGTCTTGGCGCAGAGCTTCAGGCCCCAGGCGTCGACCGCCTTGCGCACGCCTTCGGCGAGGCGATGGTGACGGGCGAAGATGTTTTCTAGCCCTTCCTCGGCGATCAGGTCGAGCGAGGCGCGCAGGCCGCGCAGCAGCTGAGTAGCCGGCGTATAAGGGAAATAGCCGGCGTCGTTGGCGCGGATCATATCTTCGAAGGAGAAGAAACAGCGGCGGTGGGTGGCGCTCCGCGAGGCCACCAGCGCCTTCTTGCTGACGGAGAGGAAACCGAGGCCGGCGGGCAGCATGAAACCCTTCTGCGAGCCGCTGACCGCGCAATCGACGCCCCATTCCTCCTGGCGAAAGTCGATCGAGCCGATCGACGAGACGCCGTCGACGAAGAGCAAAGCAGGGTGGTTGGCGTCATCGAGCGCGGCGCGGCAGCCGGCGACGTCGCTGGTCACGCCGGTCGCGGTCTCGTTTTGGGTGCAGAAGACTGCCTTGATGCGGTGCGCCTTGTCGGCCCTGAGCCGCTCGGCATAGAGCTCGAGCGGCACGCCGGTTCCCCATTCGCAGTCGATGACATCGACCTCGAAGCCGAGCCGTTCGGCCATGTCGACCCACAGATGCGAGAACTGGCCGAAGCGCGACATCAGCACGCGGTCACCGGGGCTGAGCACATTGGTCATCGCCGCTTCCCAGGCGCCGGTGCCGGAGGAGGGATAGATGAAGACGCGGCCGGTCTCGTTCTTGAACACCGTCTTGATGTCTTCGAACAGCGGTAGCGTGAGATCGGGGAAGGATGCTGCACGCATGTCCTCCATCGGCAGGTTCATCGCCTGGCGGACCTGTTCGGGAATGTTGGTCGGTCCGGGAATGAAAAGATGGGTGAAACCGGCCATGTCGCGAACTCCTCCTGATCCAGCAAAGCGGTGATGGGGAGTTTCGTTTCGACGGCTAATGGCAACAACACCTCAAGAGGTAACATCTTGCCGCGCGCGGGTGGGGGTTGCCTACCCGGGTGACCTACCCGCGGCTCATCGCTTTCCTACCCGAACGGCTGCTTCTGGGTACGCCGCTCGCGCGCATAGAGCGCGACGGCCATCGCCCGGTTGCGGACGTCGAGCTTGTCGTAGAGATTCTTGAGGTGATACTTCACCGTGTTCTCGGAAATCCCCGTACGCGTCGCGATCTGCAAATTGGTCCAGCCGTCGGACAGCACGGCCAGCAGTTCGCGCTCGCGCACGGTGAGCAGCGACAAGGGCGTGTCGTTGACCTTATTGATGTCGATGTAGGGGATGCAGATGCGTCCATGCGCGACGGCCAGGATGGTCTCGAAGATGATCGCTGGATCGTCGAACTGGAAGCAGTAGCCCTGGGCGCCGAGGCGCACGCACTGCTTCAGGATGCCGATGTCGTGGTCGTTGGAAAACACCGCGATGCGCACGCCGAGCTTGCGGCTGTGAACCTCGGCCAGCACATCGGCGCCGTCCATGTCGGCAAGCTTCCACCCGATGATTGCGACGTCGAATTCGCCTTCCGCTGCCAACTCAAGAAAATGCCTGCCGCTTTGCACGCAGGCCAGGAGCTCGAAGCGCCCGTCGCAGTCCAGCATGTCGCGCAGCGCCGATATCACGAGCGGATTGCGTTCGGCCACGACCACGCGCACGCGCCGTTCCTCGATTGCTTTCTGCGTCTGCGACCTGATCTTCAAGGGCTTCCGGCTGTTCTGGTTGTCGCCTGGGCGGGTCCGGCCTTTGCCTGAACCTGCATCATGACAATTCTGCCCCAACCGTGCTGGGGTGCTCTTTCCCCAGCGACATGCGCTGTCGCGCCGCCTGAATCCTGGGCGGCGTCATATCCTGATGAAATCGCTCTCGCCCATATGCAGGGCGGGGCGCATTTCGTTTGATATTACCGTGCGTTGCGCGCTAGACCTGACAGGCACCTTTTCCGAAATTCCCATGGCGGGAGCCGCTGGTGGAACGCCAGGACGACCACACGACCGGCGCCAAAGCCGCTGACGATGCCCACGCCGACATCTATGGCGAGGACGGCGCCGTTCTGTCATCATTCCTCGCCCAGATCGGGGCGGCGATCGCCGATCGCGATACGCTGACGCTGAAGCGCGAAGTCGACGACCTGCACCAGTCGGAACTTGGCGATCTGCTCGAGGCCCTGCACCCCGAACAGCGTCGCGCCCTTGTCGAACTGCTCGGCGCCGACTTCGACTTCTCGTCGCTGACCGAGGTCGACGAGGCGATCCGCCGCGATATCGTCGACAATATGCCCAATGAGCAAATTGCCCAGGGCATGCAGGACCTCGATTCCGACGACGCGGTCTACATTCTCGAAGATCTTGAAAAGGAAGACCAGGACGAGATCCTGTCGCAGCTGCCGTTCACCGAGCGGATCAGGCTGCGCCGCTCGCTCGACTACCCGGAAGAGACCGCCGGCCGCCGCATGCAGACCGAGTTCGTCGCCGTGCCGCCGTTCTGGACCATAGGCCAGACCATCGACTACATGCGCGAAGACAAGAACCTGCCCGAGCGCTTCAGCCAGATCTTCGTCATCGATCCAAGCTTCAAGTTGCTCGGCGCCATCGACCTCGACCAGATCCTGCGCACCAAGCGCACGACCAAGGTCGGAGACGTGATGCACGAGACGAGGCACGCCATTCCGGCCACGATGGACCAGGAAGAGGCCGCGCGCGAATTCGAACAATACGATCTTCTGTCCGCCGCCGTCGTCGACGAGAATGAGCGGCTGGTCGGCGTGCTGACCATCGACGACGTCGTCGACGTCATCCAGCAGGAGGCCGAGGAAGATCTGTTGCGCATGGGCGGCGTCGGCGACGAAGAGCTGTCCGACAGCATTTTGTCGACCTCGCGCTCGCGCGTGCCCTGGCTGCTCGTCAATCTTCTGACCGCGTTCCTGGCAGCTTCGGTGATCGGCCTGTTCGACCGCACGATCGAGCATATCGTGGCGCTGGCCGTGCTGATGCCGATCGTGGCCGGCATGGGCGGCAATGCGGGCTCGCAGACCATGACCGTCACCGTGCGGGCGCTGGCGACCAAGGACCTCGACATCTACAATGCCGGCCGCATCATCCGCCGCGAAATGGGCGTGGGTTCCATCAACGGCATCATCTTCGCCGTGCTGATCGGCATCGTGGCGGCAGCCTGGTTCCGCGATCCCAATCTGGGCGGCATCATCGCGGCTGCGATGATCATCAACATGTTCGTGGCAGCCCTTGCCGGCATCCTGATCCCGCTGCTGCTCGACCGGTTCAAGATCGATCCGGCCGTGGCGTCGGCGGTCTTCGTCACCACGGTCACCGATGTCGTCGGCTTTTTCGCCTTTCTGGGGCTGGCTACCTGGTGGTTCGCTATACCTTGAAGAAACTAGGCGTGCGGTCTCAATTGACTTTTACGTAAATGCCGTGCGAGGCTTGCGCGGGGTTCCATGCCGAGTCCGGTCTGGAACGGGGTTGATCGGAACGCGTTGGAAATGCTGGGCGACCGGCCGTTTTCGGATGTTCCGACATTTGGAGCGAGAATGCGGGAATATTATTCGATCACGGAACTGACCCGCGAATTCGACGTGTCGACGCGGACGCTGCGCTTTTACGAAGACGAGGGGCTGGTGCAACCGGTGCGGCGTGGCCGTACAAGGCTGTTTCGCCCGTCGGACCGGCATCTGATCCGTCAGATCATGCGCGGAAAACGGCTCGGCTTCTCGATCAACGAGATCCGCGAAATCATCCAGATGTACAAGGAGCCGCCCGGTGAGGTCGGTCAACTCAACCTGATGATCAAGCGCATCGAGGAAAAGCGCGAGGATTTGCGCCAGAAGCGGCGCGACCTGGAAGAGACGCTGGCGGAGCTCGACCAGGCGGAGGAGTCTTGTGTGGAGCGGTTGGTGGAGCTGGGTGTGAATACCTGAGCGGGCTCATCGCGCGTTGAGCGGCGATCGCCAACGTTTGGGGTTAGCCGAAAACGCTCACCCTGTCGTCATCCCTAGGGTCTCCGCGACGGAGCTTCGCTCCTGCTTCGCCCTAGGATGACGAAGTTGCCAAGGCTTCCGCTAATCGCTGCGGTCTGCAGACCACCCCCGCCTCAAATCCAGCGCCTGACCCGCTTCGCATAGTCGCGGTACTTCTTGCCGAATTTGGCGAACAGCACCTTCTCCTCGCTCTCGATGGCGACCTTCTGCGTTGCAAATGCCGCGATCAAAGCCAGCGGCAGGAACCATACGATCCCCGAGACGAAGGCAACGCCGATCAAAAGCAGCGTGTTGGCCAGATACATCGGGTTGCGCGTGACGCCGAACGGGCCAGACGTCACCAGATGCTCCGGCACGCCATTGGGGTTCATCGTCGTTTTGGCCCGGATCATGGTGCGGATAGCGGTGAACCAGAGGGCTGCAACGGCAAACAGCACCACAAAGCCGGCGGCAAACAAAAGGTCGCCCAAGAGGTCGCCGATCCAGGGCAGCGGATAGAACAGGCCGAGCACGATGCTGATGGCGATGGCGGCGATGTAGATCACCGGCGGCCACGGGATCAGCCGTGGTCTCGATAGATCGGGTTTTGCCAGCCCGGGTTTTGTGAGCTTGTCGGTCATTGTTGCCCTCCCTGCGTCATCGGGCTCTCCTCCGTCCTGGCGGTGCAGATGCCGGCGAGTTCACCGAGATGCGCTTTGAACTCCGGGGTCTGGTCGCCATTGTAGAGCCGGTCGAATGCCGCTTCGCTTTGCAGCGTGTCCAGCATGCACACACAATAGCTGGTGCAGAACTCCGTGTCGCGCTGCTGTTCGCAAGATACCTGGCATTCCTTGAGGAAGACCACTTCCCTTGTTTCGACGGGCGCCGGCGCAATCTGCGAGAACAGCCAGACGCAGCCGAACAGCAGCGGCTGGTGGATCAGGTAGAAAGCCAGGCTGTGGCGGCCGATGAAGGTGAGCGGCCTGGTCCAGCTTCCTGATCCCAGCGTGGCCAGCCGCGCCAGCAGGCCGGTGGTGGACGCAAACTTTCCCGCGGCGATGCCGAGAAGTACGGCGCCGAACCAGGGAAACAGCGGCACGTAATCGTTGGAGCGCGGGTTGATCGCCGACAGGCCGACCCACCACAGCGCCGGATGATCGAAGGCTTCGGATCGGAGATAGAGGGGGACTGCGATCACCAAAGCTGCCACGAAAAGCGTCAGCAAGGACGGCAGCCGCAAGAACAAAAGGCCGAGCAGGCTGGCCAGCGCGATCTCCTGCAGGATGCCGAAGAAGATGAAGCTGTCCGGCGTGATGAAGTACGTGACCGCCGATATAGCGGCGGCCGCGACGGCGACCATGGCAAAGCGTTTCCAGAAGCCGGTCCAGCGGATCTGCCTGCCATGCGCGAGAAACAGGCTGACGCCGACCAGGAACAGGAAGGTCGAGGCGATGCAGCGCGCATAGATCTTCCACCAGCCGACGGCGGTGAGGCCGGGATCGGTGTAGTGGAAATTTTCGAGATCCCAGGTGAAGTGGTAGCTCGCCATGGCGATCAGCGCGATGCCGCGTACGACATCGATGGCGACGATGCGCTTCGGTTGATCTCGCTTCAGTTGATCTCCAGGGGGTGCGGTATGGATGCTCATGGTCTCGCGATCTGATTCAGCCCCAAAGACGACTATCACGGTTGCACCGGACAAAAGAAGGCCGCCCTCTACGCTCCGGGTCGCGCCGTGCGGCTGCATCGGGCGGCGCTTTAGGCCAGAGCCGGAAAGCCTTTGGCCGAATTCGCTTTTTGCCGGGAAGGGGTCGGTTTCCTGTTACCGGCGGAGGAAGCGCCAGCGCAGATTTGACGCCGCGAGTCTGATTTGGGGATCAAATGTCCACCCATGTGCGCCATCCGATCTGGCTTCCGGCCCTGCGTCCGGCGGATGCCCGCACCTTTGCCTCGCTCTATGCGGTCGAATCCTTCGCCCGCGCCACGATATCGAGCGTCATCCCGATCCAGGCCTATGAGATTCTGCACAACGAGCAGATCGTCTCGATCCTATACACCATCGTGGCGCTGCTCGGCCTGTCGGTGACCTTGTTCATGCCGATGCTGATCCGCAGGTTTGCCCGGCGCTGGGTCTATACCGCCGGCGCCTGCCTGCTGGCGATGGGCTCGCTGTTCTTCGTCACCCACACGCTTGCCGGGCAACTGGCAGGCATGCTGTGCCGCGTCATGGGGGCGAGCGCGCTGTCGATCACGCTCAACCTCTACATCATGGATCACATCCGCAAGACCGATTTCATGCAGGCCGAATCGCTGCGCATGGCGTGGTCGATGCTTGCCTGGACCGGCGGGCCGACACTCGGCATCTTCCTCTACACACGCTACGGCATCTATGCCGCGCATGGCGCGGTGGCGGTGTTTGCGTTGGCCTTGCTGGCGCTGTTCTGGACCTACAGGCTGGGCGACAACCAGTCGATCCGGCCTGGCAAGACGCGGCCGGCCAATCCGCTGGCCAATATCGGCCGCTTCGTAGCACAACCCAGGCTCAGGCTGGCCTGGCTGATCGCCTTCGGCCGCTCCTGCTTCTGGACGACGTTCTTCGTCTACGGGCCGCTGTTCATGGTGATTACCGGCGAGGGCAAGCTTGCCGGCGGCCTGCTGGTTTCGGCCGGCAATGCGCTGTTGTTCATGGCGATCTTCTGGGGCAAAGCGGGAAAACGCTTCGGCGGCCGGCGCACCATGACCTTCGCCTATTTCGCGATGTCGGCGACGCTGCTTGCGGCGGGCGCGGTCGGCACTACCGCGCCGCTGCTTACGGGCTTTTTCCTGCTCTGCGGCGCCTTCTTCACCATCGCGCTCGATGCACTGGGCTCGACCGCCTTCATGCGCTCGGTGCGGTCCTATGAGCGGGCGCAGATGGCCGCGGTCTACCGCACCTATCTCGACTTTTCCGAGCTGACGCCGCCGCTGGTCTATTCGGTGGTGCTGGCGTTTTTCGGCCTCGGCTCGGTGTTCGTGACGCTGGGCATCCTGGCCGCGGTTTGCGGCTTTATCACCTGGCGCTATCTGCCGAAGTCGCTTTAGTCGCCGATCAGGCGGTTGCCTCAAGCGCTGCATGCCGCTCGCGCACCCAGTTGTGGAAGCGGTGCAGATCGTACTCCTCCGGCATTAGCACGCCGGCCCGGTGCCGCATCGAGCGCAGGCCTTTCTGATTGATCTCGCAGATCGCGGCATCCTCCTCCAGCACCTGGGTGCCGAAGGCGACGACATTGTCGGTGTCGGTCTCAGCCAGCGCCTCGGGCGCGAACAGCCATTCGGCGGTGAGTTCGGTCTGTTCGGGACCGAGCGGCATCAGTCGCACCGTCCTGACATAATCGACATGGCCGACGATGAACATCGAGGGCAGGCTGGTGGCATAGGTCTGTCCGGCCGCACGCTCGGCTGGCGTCAGGCCCGGGAAGACCGGGCCATGGGCGTGTCCGTCGCGCGACCAGGTCTCGGCGCCGGCGCGCAGGCCACCCGAAAACTCCGGTGCGTCATTGTCGGCATGGCGGACCCAGTCGGGGTCGTCGTGCCGGCTCATCAGGCCGCGGCCGTATATCGGCACCAGCCGAGACAGGTCCTTGTGGACGCCTGGGCAATGCAGGCACTCGTTGAAGTTCTCCCAGAAGATTTTCCAGTTGCAGTTCATCACCTTGCGCAGGACATGGCCTGATACCAGCGTTTCCAGCGGCCAGTTGGCGAGGTCGCCGGATGCGGGATCGAAGGAGGTCTCGGCGGAGCCGGCCGTCGCCTGCTGAAGGTTCACAAAGACAAAGCCGCGCCACACCGACAGCGCCACCCGGTAGAGCGGATGATCTGCCTTGTCGAAACCATCTGGCAGCGATTTCGAGGGAACGCGCACGAGATCGCCGCGCAGCGAGTAGGACCAGGCATGGTAGGGGCAAGTGATGAGCCGCGCTTTCAGCCGGCCCTCGCTTTCCTGGCAAAGCTGCGAGCCGCGATGCCGGCAGGTGTTGTGGAAGGCGCGCAACTCGCCGGTGTCGTCGCGCAGCACGACGATTTCCTGCGTGCCGACGCGGAATGTCCTGAATGCCAAAGGCTGGGCAAGATCGGCCTCGCGGCAGACGAGCAGCCAGCTTTTGTACCAGATGGCCTCGAGATCGCGCTGGTAAGCCTCGCTATCCCAATAGGCCGATGACGGTAGCGTCGGTTCGGCCCGGCTCAGGCCGTTATAGGGGTCGCGCTCGCTCGGGTTGGGATGCATGGCTGGCTTCCTATGAAGCGTCAGCCGACACCCCGGCAAATCGTTTGTCAATCAGAGTGCCGCATTGCCGGTTGCAGGCGCGGCGCATAATCATGTCGTGGACATGGGACATTCGGAATTGGGGGGATTCGGACGTGGCCGCACGACAGATGTCGCTTACGCCGGAGCTGGTCGCGCGCTGCTGGCGCGAGATCAGGGACCCCGGGCCGGATCCGGACGCGATGCATCTCGATGAAGCCGACTATGACGCGCTGCTGGATGAATTGCAGGTCGAACTCCCGGACAGCGAACCGCTATGGCTGTTCGGCTATGGATCGCTGATCTGGAAACCGGAAATAGATTATGTCGAGGACCGCGTTGCCTTGGCGCGCGGCTGGCATCGGTCCTTTTGCATGAACATGACGCGCTGGCGCGGCACCAAGGACAGCCCCGGCCTGATGATGGCGCTGGACCGTGGCGGACAATGCAAGGGCGTCGCCTTTCGGCTGACCGACAATAACCGGCGCGAGCAGTTGGGCCGGCTTTTCCGGCGCGAAGTCACGCTGAAGCCGACAAGCTACCGGCCGCGCATGCTGAAGCTTGAAAGCGAGGCCGGACCGCTCAGGGCATTGGCCTTCGTCATCAACCGCAACGGCCTGACCTATTCCGGCCCGCTCGACGAGGGCAAGGTCGTCGAAAGGCTGGCCACGTCCTGCGGGCACTGGGGGTCGGGCGCCGACTATCTCTACAACACGGTGAAAAACCTTGAAGAGCGCGGCATTCACGATCGCCATCTGTGGCGGCTGCAGCGGCTGGTTGCCGAGCGGATCACCGCGTTGAACCCGTAACGCCGCATGGCGCATTCGCGCTGTTGGCCGGCGGAATTTGGTTTGCCGGATGCGGCCGTTTCAGCCTATAGTCATGCATGTCGTCGGTTCCGTTAGGGACCAAGAGGGAATGCGGTGAGGGCTGACTTGTTGCCCAATGCCGTGGCTGCCCCCGCAACTGTGTGCGGTAGTCCTCTCCAAGCCACTGGGGATTTTTTCTTCGGGAAGGTGGGGAAGGGCGCTGATCCGCGAGCCAGGAGACCTGCCGGCGACAGGGAACTGACTTCGATGCCCTCGGGTGGAGGGCGAAAGGACAAGATATGAATACCGCTTCCGTCTCCCTCGGCGCTTCCGTCTCCTCGCAGTCGCGCTTCATGCAGCTCGTGCTTAGCGCGTTTCTGGGCATTTTCGTCGTCGGCGTTGTCGGTTTCTCGCACATCGATGCGGTCCACAATGCGGCGCACGACTATCGCCATTCGATGGCGTTTCCCTGCCACTGACGAGGATCTGACATCATGAACCTGTTTCGCAACGTCGTGTTCATCGCGGCGATCGCAGGGCTCGTGGCCGGTGTCGCTCTCGCCTGCATGCAGGCCTACGCCACCGTGCCGCTGATCCTCAAGGCGGAGGTCTACGAAAAGGCTGGTGGCGGCCACGAGCATCAGCATGCCGCGGTGCCCGCCGCCAACGCTGCGGACACCAATGCCATGAGCACCGCCGCGCCGGCGGAAAATGCGGTGAGCAGCGCAGCACCGGCTGAAGCAGCCGCGCCGGCGGAGGACGAAGGCTGGGCACCGGCCGACGGCTTCGAGCGTTTCGCCTTCAGTGTCGTCGCCAATATCGTCACCGGCATCGGCTTCGCGCTGGTCCTGGTGGCGGTTTCCGAATTCGCCGGCGGCATCGGCAGCTGGCGCCAGGGCGTGTTCTGGGGTCTGGCGGGCTTTGCCGTGTTCACGCTGGCGCCGGGGCTCGGCCTGCCGCCGGAACTGCCGGCAATGCCGGCGGCCGATCTCATACAGCGCCAGATCTGGTGGTGGGCAACGGTGATGGCAACCGCGATCGGTCTTGCCCTTATCACCTTCCGCACGTCGGCGCCCCTGACCGTGCTCGCCGTCGTCCTGATCGTCGCCCCGCATATTGTCGGCGCGCCGCAGCCTGACAGTTTCGTAACGCCGATCCCGGAGGGCCTGCATCATCAGTTCGTGGTGGCGGTGACGCTGACCAATCTGGTGTTCTGGCTGGTGCTCGGCGCAGTTGTCGGCATAGTGCGCGCGCGCTTCACCGGCACCGCGACCAGCCTGCGCGACAGCTTTGCCTGATCGCAGTTTGACCTTCATCATCGGCGGTGGGGGGGGGGGGGCGGGGCGGCCGCGGCGCGCAAATAGACACCGCCGGGGGCCCGCCACCGCCACCAAAAAAACCCCGCCCCCCGCACCACAACCACTGAAAAAAAAAAAAAAAGCCGACGCAAA